>JAZLCN010000035.1:0-69803 GCA_045614255.1 Prevotella sp. | reverse complement strand
AATATTATATATATACTTATTTATCTACACCCTTCCTCCTCTCTGCATGCGGTAGGCCCTTAATGTCTTTTGTCATTTATCATCTGTCATTTTTTTAGTGTATTTGATGAGGGGTGTTATAATCTCCAAACTAGTCTTTACTAGCATATCCCTGATTATATTCACGATTATCTGAAAGCTGAGATAGCGTAATGCTAGATGCTTTGATTTATCGATTTTTAAATATTTTAATCCATTATTCCTTTAATATTTTAATTTTTATTCTTAACTTTGCACATTGAAATAAAAGATTGAAGATTAAGGACAATGGTTTGTAGCCAAAGCATAAGGTTAACTTCATAGTTCCTTGACTTCTCTTTATTAAACAATAAAGCTGAAGAAGCGTGAAAATTAAGGAAGTGTTGAGCGCCCTTGAACGATTCGCGCCTCTGCCCTTGCAGGAAGGCTGGGATAATGCCGGCTTGCAAATCGGATTGACAGAGGCGGAAGTTTCAGGGGCATTATTGTGTCTTGACGTCAACGAGGCTATTGTTGACGAGGCCATTGAAAAGGGGTGCAACCTGATTGTGTCGCACCATCCGCTGCTCTTTAAGGGATTGAAGACAATCTCCGACGGCGACTATGTGCAGCGCACGGTGATAAAAGCTATTCTCAACCGTATTGCCATAGTGTCTATGCACACCAATATGGACAATGCCAAGGGTGGCGTGAACTATAAGATAGCAGAACATCTTGGATTGCATGATGTGGAGTTCTTCGCCGAGAAATCAGGCAATATAGAGGCTGGTAGCGGAGTAGTTGGCTTATTGCCCGAGCCAATGTCGGCAACTGCTTTTATACAGTTGGTTAAAGAGCGTTTCGGAGTGAAGTGTGCTCAGTGCAATGAACTGCTTCTGCGTCCTGTCAATAAGGTTGCCATCTGTGGCGGCTCAGGCGATTTTCTGCTTGGCGATGCTATAGCACAAGGTGCCGATGCCTTTATAACGGGCGAGATGCACTATCACGTTTATTTCGGTCAGGAGCAGAAGATACAGATTTGTGTCATCGGCCACTATGAAAGTGAACAGTTTACAAGTGAAATATTTAAATCAATAATCGAGGACGAGTGCCCTGGTTTGCCGGTGATGATTGCCGAGACTAGCACTAATCCTATAATCTATTTATAATTTATGGCAAAGAAAGATCCTACAGATTTGTCGGTAGAAGAGAGATTGAAGGCTCTCTACCAGTTGCAGATGGCATTGTCTGCAATAGACGAGAAGAAGGCATTGAGAGGTGAACTGCCTCTTGAGGTAAAAGACCTTGAAGACGAGGTTGAGGGTTTGACAACACGTATCGAGAAGATACAGACTGAGATTGATGAGTATCAGAAAGCTATCGCACTGAAGAAGGGCGAGATTATCGAGGCTCAGGCAAGTGTTGACCGCTACAAGGGTCAGTTGAACGAGGTAAAGAACAACCGTGAGTATGACACTCTGAGCAAGGAGATTGAGTTCCAGACATTGGAGATTGAGCTTTGCAACAAGAAAATCAAGGAAGCACAGGCAAGAGTTGCCGAGCGTACACAAAACCTTGAGGATACCAAGAAAGCTGTTGATGAGCGCAAGGGCGACCTTGAGGTGAAGAAGGCCGAACTCGATGAAATAATGGAAGAAACACGTGCTGAAGAGGAGGTTCTTAAGGCAAAGGTAAAGGAACTTGAAACAAAGATTGAACCACGTCTTCTCGCTTCGTTCAAGCGCATCCGTTCAAGTGCACGCAATGGTCTTGGCATGGTTTACGTTCAGCGTGATGCCTGCGGTGGTTGCTTCAACAAGATTCCGCCACAGCGTCAGCTCGACATCAAGATGCACAAGAAGATTATTGTTTGCGAGTATTGCGGACGTATCCTCATCGACCCAGAATTGGCAGGTGTTAAGTCTGTAAGTGTTGAGGAGAAGAAACCACGTAAGCGCGCTATCCGTAAGACAAAGAAAGACGACGAGACAGCTGAATAAATCCGCTCTTTAGTTCTTTTCTAAACAACGAATTAAGCGAATTTAACTAATTATTTTTACTGATGATTAGTGCAATTCATTTAATTCGTTGTTTTTATATAAAGTATTATATTATTAATTATTTGCCCTGCTTATTAATACATCGTTGACTTTAATAAAAATATGTATCAATCGGAAATTATCATACAAGAGTTGGCGAGTCTTGCAACAGAGGAGAAACGACAGGTGTTGCCACGTTTTTTCAAGACGGGGAAAGGTGAGTATGGCGAGGGCGACAAGTTTTTAGGTGTAGTTGTCCCTTCAACCAGAATTGTTGCAAAGCGTTACAAAGATGCGTCCTTGGATGAACTATCCTCCTTATTGCTGTCGGAATGGCACGAAGCGCGCCTCTGTGCCCTGCTCATTATGGTGGAGCAATGGAAAAAGGCTGATGCGCATGAGCGTAAGACATTGTTTGATTTCTACATGTCGCATACTAACCGTATAAACAACTGGGACCTCGTCGACCTCTCTGCTCCAACCATTGTTGGTGGTTATCTCTTGGACAAACCCCGTGACATACTTTATCAGTTGGCTGAGAGCAATTGCCTATGGGACAATCGAATAGCTATCGTCTCAACTTTCGCTTTTATTAAACAGAAGGATAGCGACGATACTTATCGCTTGGCACTGAAGCTGATGAACCATAAGCATGACCTTATGCACAAGGCCATTGGGTGGATGCTGCGCGAGTCGGGCAAGCGCGACGATGCCCGCCAGCTGTTCACTTTTATTGATGAACATAGGCATGTTATGCCTCGCACCATGCTAAGATATGCCATTGAGAAATTTTCTGATTCAGAGCGAATTTATCTGATGCGAAAATGAAAAAAAGGGCTTGTTATATATAGAATTACACTTAATTCTATCAAAAAAAACTAAAACTTCGCTCTGTTTTTGTAAATGGTATAACAATTTTTGCTTAATTTTGTATTGTACATTATGTATAGATATAACAAAAGAAGATAAATATCATGAACAAATTCAATAAAATTGTGGCCATAGAGCCAGTAAGTCTGATACCTGAGTATGAAGAGAAGCTCAAGACATTGGCTGATGAGGTAGTGATGTACGGTGATATTCCTACCGATGATGATGTTATAGCAAACCGTATTGGCGATGCCGATTGCGTATTGCTAAGCTATACCTCACGTCTTACGGCAGATGCCATGGCTAAGTGTCCGAATATAAAATATGTGGGCATGTGCTGTTCGCTCTATTCTCCTGAGAGTGCCAATGTGGATATACGTTATGCCGAGGCACACGGAATAAAGGTGACAGGTATTCGTGACTATGGAGACGAGGGAGTGGTGGAATATGTTGTCAGCGAACTGGTGCGCTGTCTGCATGGTTTTGGTCAGCCGTCGTGGGAGACGATGCCTCGCGAGATAACAGGTTTGAAGGTAGGTGTTGTTGGATTAGGCAAGTCGGGCGGCATGATAGCCGATGCGATGAAGTTCTTCGGAGCTGATATTGCCTATTTCGCACGCAGCGAGAAGCAGGCGGCAACAGAAAAAGGTTATCGTTTTATGCCATTGCAGGATTTGATGGAGTGGAGCGATGTGGTGTTCTGTTGCTTGAATAAGAACACGGTATTGCTGCATGAAGAGGAGTTCCGCCGTCTGGGCAACCACAAGATACTGTTTAACACTGGCCTATCACCAGCATGGGATGAGGTTCCGTTCTTGAAGTGGCTTGAGGAGGACAACCTCTGTTATTGCGACACCCTTGGCGCACTGGGTGGAGAGCAGTTGCTTGCTCATCCTCATGTACGTTGCGTAAATGTATCTACTGGTCGCACGAGTCAGGCTTTCGTGCGTTTGAGTCAGAAAGTTTTGGCTAATGTTGAGGAGTATTTGGGGGCGTAAGGCTTTGGGGTTTTGAGGCTTTGAGGTCGCTTAGCCTTAAGGTTTTTAGCGTTGGCTAATAAAGTAATCGGGCACGAATTTCACAATCCGTGCCCGATAATATTATCTATGTCAAACTGTTTTTTTAAGTCACTTGGGTTAAAACCTTAAAAACTTACAACCACCTTCTTGCCATTCTTGATATATATGCCATTCTCTGTAGGAGCAGTGATGCGCATGCCATGCATATTGTACCAAATATCTGAAGTCTGTGTGCTTATGCTGTTGATGCCATTTGGAACATTCTCCTCGTTGTAATAACGGTTTTCTGTTTCGTTGTAGAGCACCTTCAAACCGCCAATAACAGGGTGGGTATCCTTGCCAATCTCCTGTCCGAATGCTTCGCCAAGCAGATAGGCAATCTCACCTGATGCCATTTGCTCTTCCGTTACCGTTGTTTGTCCCTCAACGATGTCATACTCTTTGATGGCAAACATATTTTTGGCATTGTTTTTCTTCGTTGTTCCGCCAATACATGAAGCCACTTTCGTACCACTAATCTCGCCAAGGTTGAACACATTCTCGATTACGGCATTGGCATTGTTGTAACCAGCGACACCGCCACAGTTGGTTGTTCCGCTTATAGAACCTGTGTTGTAGCTGTTTGTTAGCGTTGATGTATAAGTGGCTACAGAACCAGTGATACCTCCTACATATGTTTTATTGCCACGTATTTCGGCCTTGTTAACACAACGGTCAATAACGCTGTTGTCTCCCATATATGCTGCCACGCCGGCAACAAATTGTGATGCACAGACTTCTCCCTCCACGATGGTATTGCAGATTGTTGCCTTGTTGATATAACCGAACAAACCCTGATACTTCTCTTCATTGTTTATGTACAGACCGCTTACATAGAAACCGTTTCCGTTGAACACTCCCTGGTAGGCATTGGCTGTCTTAGTGCCGCCAACAGGTGTCCATTCGTAATCACATAAATCTATATCTCCTGTCAGCATGGCATTGGCTGTATAGTTGCCGCTGTTTACATTAGCTGCAAACCATGCCATTTCGGCTCCTGTTGCTATCTGATAGGTGTCTTCGCTGATTTGAGGTTCGGTCATGGTGATGCCATCCCAACCATTCTCGCCAACAGCAATCATTTCTACCTTGAACGTTTGCTCACCCTCAGCATCATCGGCAATGGTCATTGTGCCTCGCCAACAGCGATAACCTGCCTTCGTGGCCTTTATGGTGTAGGTGCCGTTAGTTCCTGAGTAGGTACCGTCTTCCTTGGCCTGAAGGGTGTCGCCTCTGAATGTTATTGTGTAGTTTATGTCGTCAACATTGCCAAGCATGCGTATAATAAAGTTCTTTAGAGGAGTAACGGGAATACGAACATCGGGTAAACTGCCGAAATATGTCTTGTGGGCAATGGCCGTGAAATTTGGTGAACGACCAACCTTGCGACTGATGCTTCTATGCGCACCGATAGGGTCGCCATAACCGTTGACTTGAATGACACCCTCATCCATAATCAGTTCTGGGTTGTTTTCAGCATCGTAAGTCATAGGTATGTCTATTGTTACGGTTTGTGCCGATGAAGCAGAACCGAAGGTATACTGGCCGGCGCCTAGGATGAGCGATGAACCGTTTGGTATGCCGTTGTAGGTAATATATGCAGACATATTATAGATGCCCGCCATCTTATTGGCAGGGTGGTGGAGGTCGCTATACTGAATCTTTACCTGATCGCCTGGCTGGTACACGTTGCTTCCGCTGCGGGTAACGTTGTAAATCTCGCGGTGGCATGTTTTTGCCGTGAGCACTTGATAGATAGCGTTGCCAGCGCCATCTGTCATGCGGACAATTTGTCGGCCGCGCTTTAGAAGAAGGGTGTATGTACCGTCTTCATTCTTTGTTACGCCCTCGGAAGCAAAGCCTTTGTAAGTTGCCATCTGTTCGCCTATAACGGGATAGGCAATTTCTATCTTCTCCACCCCTGTTGGTGCAAAGGTGTATTTGGCGCCCTCTTCGGTGTCGAGATAATAGAATACGTCGTGTTCGGCATCCACATTGTTGCCTGCAGTCTTCAGGGCGTTGGCATTGTATTGTATGTTGATAGTCATGTTTGGCTGCATGGTCGAATTGCCTTCGCCAACGGTAACGACGTATGCCGCCGTGTTTTCCGGCCAGATGGCACTCCAGTATTCGCCACCCATATAGTTTGTCTTATTAAGCGTGCCACTTGAGGTGTTGTACTTGTAGTAGTTAAGGCCTATGGCATCGTATGTCACGAGTACAATAGCCGTTCCCTTGCCCACAGCCTTGATGGTTGACCATGGGTTGGTGGTTGTATTAGCATTGTCGATCTCAATTACGCCCGTACTTGGGTTGCCTTCCAAGTCGATTACCGTATAATGGAAATCAGGTTCTATGAAATAGTTGTTTGTAGAATTGTCGGTAATCTCCCATGAACGCATGGCAAGAGCTTCGTGTGTGTCACCCACATTCATCATCAGATGACCGCGCTCATTGATGTTAACGAAGATGTTGCCCGTTTCGTAACCGCCGTTCCACATAACGTCGTGTTTTATTGTCTTAGCGCCGAAGGCCTCATAGTCGGCATCTGAGAAACTAAGATACCCGCCTTCGCCTGCATCAATGTCCATTGTGAAGTAGCCACCCTGTGTCAATCCTCCCTGCTTCCATGTGCGGAAGTTATACACTTGGTTGTCTGCCAGGCGATAATAAACCTTCTTGTTGGCACCCTCCGTCTCTGTCTTCGTTGGTTCCATCTTGGTGAAAGCGGTGAAGTGGCTGAACTTCTTACCTATAAAAAACTCGGCATCGGCGGGAATCGTTACTACATAGTCGCCACCCATAGGGATTGCGCCCGAAACGGTTATGCCTCCAGTCAGCGTACCGCTGCGGTCGTTTGTCATGTAACCCTCGGCTTGGCGCTCGGCGCTTGGTATCAGAGACACATAGTAGGAGTTGCCATTAAGTGCAAGAAAGGTCTTTCGTCCAGCGGTAGTGCTGTTGCCCATCTCAATTGCCATCTTCTCGCCCTCACGGGTTACAACCTCGGCGCTGATGGTATAGTCTTTACCGTACTCCCAAGCCGTCTTGTCCTCGTTCTTATTTGTGGCGTATGTTGTGCAAGTGAGTACAACAAAATCCAGAGAGTCTTGTTCGGTCATGTTCAGTTCTATCCTTCCGTTAACGGTAGTGCTGTCTTTGGCGTATGCCGTAAGTACATAAACGCCTTCTGGCGCATCGAAAGAGTAAACCATGTTGTCGGGAGTGCCCACGTCAACAGTGTCGTTTGTCGCCTTGCTTACAAGGCACATCGTCGGTGAAGTGCTGTTCATCTTCACGGTCACATTGGCTGCAAATGCAATATTTGTGCATAGGAGTGCAGCCGATAAACTTAATAATAACTTTTTCATACGTTTAATTAATATGTTTATAGAATAATTTTCTTTCCGTTCATGATATATAGTTTTCCCTTTTGGAGTGTCTCAACCTTTCTTCCGAAGAGGTCGTATATTGCGTTGGCAGATGGTTGTTGGTTATTCACACTCTCTTCTATTCCGCTAAAATCGCCGTTTGGCGGTAGGGCGAGGATATGTGCAGGATTGATATATACCTTGTGCTTGCTCAACAGTTTGCCTTCTGGCGACCACTGGATAAGTGAACCTGCGGCAGCAAACGAACCTGCATCGGTAGCGTACATATATCCAGTGTAGGGGTTGACATAAATGCCGTAGGGCATGCCTATGCGCTTGATGTCGCTAAGCATCGTGCCAGGCAGCGACTCGTCTATGCCGATGGTGCCGTCAGACTCTATTGCTTCTTTAGGGTCGATGGTGATATAGTTGAACTCATACTGGTTAGTATAGTAAGAAAAGCGCGAACCTATGGCAAAGAACTGTCCATCGAGGGTAGTACAACTATATGTTGAGGCATAGTCTAGCCGAACAAAGCAATTGTCGCTTCCGCTCAAAGCCTTCTCGCAGTCGAAGATGATTGTTGCGGCAGGAACATCGTAATAGTCGCCGGGGGAGTTGATGCAGAGATATTGGCCCGACTGAGACATCTTGCCATACAGGTTTATCTGATGTGTGTCAACGTTCCTTTGCAGTTGCATGGTGTTGGCATCGATAATGCTCACGGTTGTCTCGTAATCGTGGTTCTCCTGAAAGGCGTAACCGCCGGTGTTGGCAACGAACAGATGACCTTTATACAATGCGATGCCTTCAGGTTCGTAACCCACTTCACAGGTGGCGACAACCTTGAATGTGCTGAGGTCTATCTTGGCAACATAACCTTTTGTAAACGAGACATATCCGTTTACTGTTCCGCACTCATGGCCATAAGACGTTACATATACATATTGTCCGTCGGTGGCAAGTTTGCGGTTATTTGGCACATCCTCGGTAGCTGCTATAGCCTTGCCTTCGGGTGTAATGAACTGCACTATGTTGCTCCAATTGATGGCAATGGCAATCAGGTTGTCGTTCACTTGTATAATGTCGTTGGGCGTGTCGCCAAGTTTCTGTCCGTTGACATCTCGAAACCACTGGTTACTTACTATCTTTCCGTCTTCAAAATACGTAAGTTTTCCATTGTCTGCCTGCCATATCCCTTCGTTAAGCAGGATAATTTTCTCTTGTGCGAATACCATGCAGCAGGCATAGAATAGTGCAATCAGCAAATTTATTTTCTTTTTCATAATGTTATAAAAAGTCCTTTATCTTCTATTGTTTTTTTCTTCTTTCTACCTCTATCTTCAGAACTCCTATTCCTCCCCTCGGGGAGGTCGGGAGGGGGCTTCCTCACATCCCCACAACCAAAGTAAGCTTGTAGTTCCTTCCCGGCATGGGGTATCTCGGAATGTGCTCATATTGTTCGTCGAGCAAGTCGTTAATCTCAAGACAAAGTCCTGTGGATATAGGTTTGCCTGATTTGCGCGCTATGGTAGTATCGTAAGATAGTTTCACATCGATATTGTCGTATGGCTTTAGTATGTCCTCAGGGTCGGCATACGACCACATACGCTCACCGACATGGAGGTTGGACACTGAGAGCGAAAGACCTTTCCAGGCTGCTATAGCAGAAATACCGTAGGAGAGAGTTGGTGAGTAGCATATTGGTTTGTTGTAAGTTTCCTCATCGTTAGGGTCGGTGCGGTTAAGGTCACGCTGCCAAGTGACCGAGGTTAGTAGCGAGAACTTCCACCCCTTGTTAGCGAAATGTCCTGATGCCGTGGCGTTAAGTCCCTGGCAGAAAGTATAGCCGTAGTTCATCATCGTCCATGTGTATGTGCCTTTCATTGGCAGGCACACGATGCGGTTTCCTATCTTGTTCTGATAAACATCTGCTTGTATTGATGCCCTCCAGCGTCTTGATGCATAGTGATATTCCGAACCGATGTTCAACTGCTTGGTATATTCAGGTTTGAGATTACGGTTGCCCACTTGTGTGTAATAAAGGTCGTTGAGTGTAGGCGCGCGGAAAATCTTTTTATACCAAGCTCTTAGTGTCAGTTCGCCCAATGAATAGGCAATAGATATTGCCGGTGTCCATCGGTCAATAGGGTCGGCAGCGCCTACATGGGTATTGGTAAAGTCATGGTAATGCTGATGCAACAACGAGGCGGCAAATTGCAGGCCTTGGTAGTTTATCTGCGTTGCAACAACCTGTTTCTGGTCGAGACGGAAAATGTTTTCAAACATCTTTAAGTCTGCCCACAACTTGCTGTAACGGATGTCGTAACTTGTTGAGAGTGTGAGCCATGGCATTGGTGAAAAACTATAGCACAATGCACCATAACCGTCTTCTTGCCTATAATGATTATCATATCGAGCGGTGTTTTGGTTCTCGGTATAGTCGGTGCAATAGCGAAGATACTCGTTGGTGTATTTCGCATTAACCTTAAAGCGGTGTTTGTTTATTTCTTTCTGATAAGAAGCCTGAATAAAGAAATCGCGATCCCACTCGCGTCCCACGTTCACATACTTGTCGCTTAGGCGGCGGACAATGCCACCGGGACAACCGCGCTCTGACTCGTAATAATAAAGATGAGATGAAAAACCACCGTTGAAGAGTGCTGCTTCGATGCGTCCGTAGCAGATGTCGCTGTTGTTTCGGCGACCTATTGTATCTTCATATTCTGACTTATACCTAAAAGGGTAGTCGCCCTTAGAATCGCAATACTCGCCGTCAACGAATCCGCTCCAGTCCTTCTTCTTAAACTGGGCGTTTGCCTTGACAGTATATGTGCTGAACGAACTGCGTCGTAACTGTACTGAAATGGAATCGCTCACAGGGCGGCGCGTGCGGAGATATACCGTTGCCCCCGATGCGTATTCGCTTGCCGACTGACAATTGTCTAGTTTGTTGCCATTATACAACGCCACCGATTCCATTGACGACAATGAATATTTGCCAAGGTCAACGGTGCCGTTCTGTGCGTTGGTGATGCGGATGCCGTCGATATACACACCCACATGCTGCGCACCGAGCGACCGAACATTAATTGTTTTCAGTCCTCCCAATCCGCCATAATCCTTTATCTGCACACCGGCAAAATACTTCAATGCGTCGGCTACGGTGGTTGTCGACAAAGCTTTAAGGTCTGCCCCTTGCAGTGTCTGAACTGTTGCCAATGGTCTTCGGCCTTGCACTCTTACCTCTTTCAGGTTGTAGATGCTGTCAGTTATAACCTTCTTAGTATCTGCATTTTGCGCATTTACATGTAAAGGCATACTCCACCATAGATGAATAAACGCATTGATGACGATAAGTCTCAAATGCTTCATTCCTAAAAAGTAAAAAAATAAGTTTTTCTTCAGCTCCCATCCCCAGGGGAATTCTGAATAATTAGCAAGAGGCAGGTCTTCTGACTTATCGCCAACCAGCAAACGTCTTCCCAAAAATATCAGTGACTTTTGTTTGCTTTTAAAAGCGATTTACAGCTGCGGGACAGTTGAGGATTCGCACCTCATTCCCTTTTAATCACCCTTTCGAGTGAACCAAATGCGCTTACAAAAGTAATAATAAAAAATGAACTTGCAAATAAATGATGTATATTTTTTTAGGAAATGTTTGGCATATCCATCCTGCTTACTGATAAAAGTGTACTATGCAACACCAGTGTGATATTCCTTGTTTAACAATTCGTAAACATAGGAAGGACTTTGCTCATAAAGTCCGTTGTCGGTTTGTATGAGTTTCTGGTATGTATCAGAATTGTATATGAACTGCAATGCCTTTATTATAGGCAAGTCGTGGTCTTCAATGAGATATTCCGTCATACGATCCACGGTATAGGCAATCAGAAATTCTTGTTGTTGCTGTTGGCTCATATTTTTATTTGATGCGTTTAAGGAATGTTATTGAATAATCAGTTCCAAAAAAATATTGACTATTAAGATGTTTGTATTCCAGTTTCTTTGCCAGTTCTTCAATAGTGAAGGAACCTTCTTCATATCTATCCAAGAGGTATGCAACTCCATCATCGGCAATTGGACCTATCACAATGTCATAATCATGTGTGAATAAGGGCTTCTGTCTATTGCGATTCTTGTATATAAACTCAGCCCATTCTGTAGTAGGTGAATCAAAGCGTTTGATTCTTAATAACTGAGCTGACAGTAAACTTTCATCAAATTCGTATTCTTGTACTATTGGTGTTCCTCCATCTCGTAAAGCTCTTTTCTGTGCAAGTTCTATAGCTTGTTGCTTAATGTCTGTAAGATAGAAGCCTTGACCAAAATCTTTGAATCTATTTGATTTGTTCAAATCTATATTCTCGAAATCAATATTTGTTCCATGAAATAGTATCATCCTAATGTTCCTCCATTCTTTTTGCACATAATAATAAGGTCATCTACAGTATCATCTATAGATTGCAAATGCAGAGTAGGGTAGAAATCCAATAAAAACTCCAAACCTTTGAATCTGTCAAGGTATAGGAATATGTTTCTAACAGGAAGCCCTACACGTTTTGCAAATTTGCGTATGCATGCATTTATAAATGGAATTTGATATCTGTCAGACATAATACAAAATATTTCAAATGCAAAAATAATTCATTTTACTCATTAAACCAAAGAAAAAGAAAATATAATGAGATTTTGTATATTAAGAGTCGTGCTTCAACAGAATCGTCGAATGTTTTTTTATAACATTTCTTCTTTATTTCAAGAATATTTCTTACTTTTGCATTGCACCCACGCTGATTGCGTCTATGTGATGCAGGGAGGTGTGGGGCACATATACATATAAAAGGCGTAACTGTACGCTTTGGTTTTGACGCAGTAAGAATCTCGCAAGTTCAAACAGATTGTCAAAAACAAAGCAACGGGAACGCTCTATGGGATGTTTATATACAGACCTTATCTGTCTATTGGGTAAGGGAATGTTATATATATCATCAGCGTGGGGCTTTCAACGTTGCTCGTTTCGACAATCTGGGCAATGCGAGAGCCTTTACTGCGTGGAACGAGTGACAGGACTGGCTCCACGTTTTTTATTGCGTATGTTTAGAACCTAAAACTTTAAATCACAAACTATGGGAGACCGGTTGTAAAAGGGAAAAGGCAATGATGCAAAAAAGAGTTTATTTCAATTCGCGAGATAAACTAATAAGGTTGGATATTCAGAAAATAGTCTATTTTGAGGGTGATGGTAATTATACTTATATTATTACTGCTAATAGACAAAAGGTTTGTTTGACAATCAATCTTTCTCATGCAGAAGAGGCTTTAGCCACTCAATTAGGAGAAAGTGCAAATCGTTTCATGCGTGTAGGTAAACGCTTTATTGTCAATATGAATTATATCTATCAGATTGATATCCTAAAACAAAACTTGATGCTTTCAGATTGTGAGAACTTCCTTTATCAAATGTCTGTATCAAAAGAAGCTTTAAAGAAAGTAAAAGAACTTGTTGTAAAAACTAAAATCTAATATATGGAGATAATTATAGGTAGAGATCAACATACAAGAAAGTTGTGTGTAGTTAAAAATGGCGTGTCCGTTTTATATGGTCAACAAGGTAGTGTACCAATGGATGTAAGTCGTCAACACATAAGTTTGGTGGCACTTGGTAATGGTAAGTGGCAAATCAAGAATCTTAATGAGCGCAACGTCACTTATATTAATGGTATTGCAATAGAAAGTAAAGCTATATCAGAAAATGATAAAGTAGAACTTGGTAGTAGTCGTTATCTCTTCCCATGGACTGCCATTATTGAGCAAGAGGAGGAAATGTGCGATGTACGTTCTTTGAAAAATGTTTGGGAAGATTATGATAGACAGTGTATGGAACTGGATATAGCGGAAAGGAAATTTAATGCTGCACGTTCGGCTGCTGGTGTTATAACAATGCTCGCTATTGCTTGTAGTTTAATTTTAGGTCATGGTCCTGTTTATTTATTGCTTTATGCTTTGGCTATTGGTATATCAATAGTTTTTGCAGTAAAAGCATATAATAACGCAGCAACAGTCCCATATAAAAGAAAGGAAATAAAAAAAGAATTTCAGAGGAAGTATGTTTGTCCTAAGTGTGGAAACTTTATGGGATTTCAAGATTACGAGTTGTTATCACAAAAACCGTCTTGCCCAAACTGTAGAACAAAATTCAAAAAGTGATTCTATTTCGTACAAGAAACCCTATGTTTTGTACAAGAAACAATCAAATATTCCTTATTGATTATAAATCAATCTAAATTTGCAATAACTAAAAACATATAAGCTATGAACGAGGAAACTATTATTGAGAATCGTCCAGTTGTTAATGGACAAAATGAAAGTAAAAAAGAAAGTAGTACATGGAAGCATGTAACCTTAGGTGGTGTTTCAGGAATCCTGATGGGTGCAGGGTTGTTGTATGCAGGACAAGCAACGGCTGCAACTATCCAAGAAAACGAGTCAACAGAAGAAACACCTGTAGAATCTGTAGAAGAAGCGGAACAAGTAGATAATAGTTCAGACACTTCTTTACCTGTAGCAAAGATGCATAATGAAATGTCTTTTGGAGAAGCGTTTGAGGCAGCCCGTGCAGAAGTAGGACCTGGTGGTGTCTTCATTTGGCATGGAGGTATATATAATACTTATTCAGCAGATGAATGGAATGCCATGACATCTCAACAAAGAAATGAATTTGCTCAAAAAGTAAATCCAGAAATAAATGTTAATGATGTCCCGACACCAACAGATGCTCAACCGAATTTGGCCATACATGCAGTTGAAGAACAGGAAAGTAGTTCTGTTGATGTGCAGGTAGCAGATAGTCATGTAACAGAAAGTCTAGAACAGGAAGGTGATGTCCATATCGTTGGCTATGGAGAAGTTGAAGGGCATTTGGCTGTAGGTTATGATACAGATAATGACGGACAAGCAGATGTGGCAATAATAGATATTGATGATTCTGGTGATATTAGCAGTCCTGATGTTATTGTTAGTTCAAGTGGTAATGTTGCAACTGTAGGTGAAGTGGTGGATAGTTCTGCTCCTGATTACTATTACGCAGATAATCCAGAGGTGGCTCCTGACATGCCAGACTACATGAATGATGCAAATACTGACGATATGAATTTCATGGCATGATGAAGCATATAGTGGCATTGGTAGCTTTATTTCTCGTTTGCTCAGTTGGTTTGCATGCTAAGGTTTATGTATTAAGCGTAGGCGTTGCTGATTATCCTGGCGAAAAGAATGATCTTCGCATCAGTGATAATGATGCAAAAACTATTGCAAAAGTCTTTAAGACTACAAATGAGGCATTTGTAAGTGTGATAGTAAATGAACAAGCAACTAAAGCCGCATTGGTAGGTAGAATCCGTTCTGTTTTTGCAAATGCGCAAAGTGATGATGCTGTAGTTCTTTATTTCAGTGGTCATGGTTCACCGGGTGCATTGGTATGCTATGATGGATTATTAACCTACCAGAGCATTTATAAGGAAATGAAAGTTTGTAAAGCTAATAGAAAGATTATCATTGTCGATGCCTGTTATTCGGGTAAGATGAGAACCAATAATCAACGGTCTTCACACTATGATACCCAGAATGTTATGCTGTTTCTTTCTTCACGCACAAACGAACTGTCGCAAGAAACTCGATATAAAAACAGTCTCTTTACCATTTTCTTGGAAAGAGGTTTGCGTGGTGGAGCAGATAAGAATAAAGACCGTAAAATTTCCGCTCGTGAGATTTTTGATTTTGTTCATCAAGGTGTTATAGTCGCATCTGGTGACAAGCAGCATCCTGTGATGTGGGGAAAATTCAATAATGAAATGACAATCATTAAATGGTAAGAACGAATGCAAACTAAAAGAATAACATGTCCAAATTGTAAAGTTGTACTTGATGTTAAGAACTCAAAGAACGAGACTGTAAAACAAATCACTTGTCCTTCGTGTCAATGTGTATTAAATGTAAAGTTTCCAGAGCAACAAGAACCTTTGGATGCTGAAACATATTATGCACCGCCGAAACAACATATTGCTGATGACGGTGCAACACAACTGGCAAGTAGCGATAATGGAGCAACACAATTGGTGCGTCCTGCAGCTAAACAGCAAAAAATAGCAAAGCTATTATTGGGAGGCATTTACTATCAACTTGAGGAGGGACGAAATATTGTAGGCAGAAAAGGTTGTACTTCAACTGCTACGGTTCAAATAGATACCGCTGACCGGTATATGAGCCGTCAACATTGTGAAATCATTGTTACTACAATGCCAGATGGAAATAAGAAAGTTGTTCTTCGTAACTACCAGAATAAAAACCTCACTACTATAGATGGGCATGCAATAGATACAGGTGATGAGATACGTCTAACAGATAATAATAGTATAACCATGGGACGAACGACTGTAACCTTTAAACTAATGTAAGATAATGAAGATAAATATATATACTCCGCTGTTCATTCATGAACTTGGACAAAGAAGTAATCAAGAAGATGCTGTATGGCCGCAAAGCCCAACTGAAGCAAGTCAATTATTTGTTCTTTGTGATGGTATGGGCGGTCACGAACATGGAGAAGTTGCCAGTCAAACAGTTTCACAATCTTTAGGAGAATGGTATGCATCAAATGTAACACATTTATTTGAGAAAGAACAAGTTGAAGATGCTTTAGCTTTCGCTTATCAAAAAATGGATGAGAAAGATAGCGATGCTCTGCGAAAGATGGGAACAACATTAACTTTGTTATATTTAGGTAATAAAGGTATTGTAGCTGCTCACATGGGCGATAGTAGAATATACCATATTCGTCCGAAGGAAGGTATTCTATATCAATCACGTGACCATTCCCTTGTGTTCGATTTGTATCAAGCAGGTGAGATAACTTATGATGAAATGAGGAACTTTGCCCAGAAAAACATTGTAACACGTGCAATGACTCCAGGTGCAGACAATCGCATGCGTCCTGACATCATAAATATAACCGACATTAAAGCTGGTGATTATTTCTATATGTGTTCTGATGGGATGTTGGAACAAATGAATAATGATGAACTCCTTGCTCTTTTTTCATCAGGCATATCAGATAAAGAAATAAGAGAAAAACTTATACAGGTAACCCGAACCAATCAAGATAATCATTCCGCATGGATTATACATGTTAAAGATGTTACTTGTGAAAATGGTGATGAGTCATTAGTAAATGAGGAACCAATAGCACGCTGTAATGCAATTAACATGCTACCTAAGGCTAAATCAGAAGAAAAAGTAGAAGAGGATGATGTCGTAATAGTTTCCAACCCTTCTTCTAAAAACAAAAGAAAGCATAAATGGATATGGATTTTTGTTGTTTTTATTGCATTTGCAATTTTGATTGTAGGTATTTGGACATTGTTCTTCAATAAAAAGGAAAAACAAATAGAAAAACAACAAGTACCAACGGTTCAACCGATCAAACCTAATCCCCAAAATGTCTCAAGTAAAGACTTGTCAGAAAAGTATATCATAAAACAAAAACAGAAAAATGACACAGCAAGAAATAAATAGTACCTCAATGCTTCGCATAGGGACGATTCTTCGTGGTACATATAGAATTGATAGTTATCTTTCATCAGGAGGTTTTGGCAATACTTATATTGCAACCAACATTGAGTTTGACGAGTGTTATGCTGTTAAAGAGTTCTTTATGAAAGGTGTTACTCAGAGAGATGACAATCAGATAACAGTAAGTGTTAGTAACTCAGAGAATACTAATAGTTTCTTGGAACAACGTGAGAAATTCAAGAAAGAGGCTCGCCGATTGCGCCAATTCGATAATCAACATATAATTCGTGTTCATGATATGTTTGATGAGAATGGTACTTCGTATTATGTAATGGATTATGTTGATGGCGAGAACCTTAGTGACCGTTTGAAACGCACAGGATGTCCAATGAAAGAGTCTGAGGTTAACCTTATATTCCCTCAAATACTGGATGCTTTGAAAACCGTACATGATGCTAGCATGTGGCATCTTGACTTGAAACCGGCTAACATTATGTTAGGTAAGGATGGAAAGATAAAGATTATAGACTTTGGAGCGTCTAAGCAACTTAATGTTCAAAAGGGTGGCGCGACAACGAGCACAGCCATAAGTTATACCAATGGCTATGCTCCTCGTGAGCAGATGGAGCAGAACTATGATAAGTTCGGTCCATGGACAGACCTATATGCTCTTGGTGCAACAATATACAACCTTCTTTCAAACAAGCGTCCTCCACTGCCAACAGACATTGATGATGACATGACCGAAGACAAGCATCTTGCACTTCCTTTACCATCAACAGTTAGCAACAGTATGAAACAGCTTGTACTTTGGCTTATGCAGACAAATAGAATGAAGAGACCGCAAAGCATTGGTGAACTGACAGAGAAGTTATCTTCATTATGTGATAATACTCAAGACAAAGAAACTAGTCATATTGAAGAAGAAACTATTATTGCTACACCTAAAGCAGAAACATCGGAAGAAACTGTTATAGAAATGGCAAAGAATATTTCTTATGAATCAAAACAAGCTGATACTTCTATCAAAGAAATTGCTTCAACAGAGGAAACTATTGACTTGAATGAGCAAAGCGAAGATTTAGAATTCAGTTTTTCAAAATTATCATTAAGTTTTATAGGGGTTTATGTTTCAAGTTTGTTAGCTACTATTATATATATGGATTTATCCATTTTTATGCCTTTAATAATTTACTATATATTTTTGGGTGGTTCTTGTTTATTTGCGATTTACAGTTTGTTCATTTTTAATAAAGAGGTGGGAAAATATAACACAATAAACAACAAAATACAACATTCAGGTATTCGTTTCATCTATATTATAACAACTATAATCATATTAAATCTTTGTTGGCTGAGGTTTGATTATTGGCATTGTTTGTACTTACTAATACCTATAGGAATGATTCAACTATTAATATGGGAAAAAATTGGTATTTTTACAGAAATAATCGGTGTTATCACTTTCCTATTAATTGAGACTTACGATTTTATTGAATTTTGCATGTATTTCTTATTAATAATCCAAATAATATTATTGAGCAATTCTTATAACTATACAAATTCATGGAATCAACTTGAATTTGGTTATTCTTTTAAAAAGTATAAAAAGTTATATCTTTATTTAATTGCTGTTATCATAATAACTTGTATTAGCAAAATTGCTTTAGATTATTATTTTATTAATTATTATGATTATTAGTTATACTTTATGGTTGTAAGTTCCAATACTTTATTCCAATTTACAAAAAGTTTTGATACTATTGTCAAGATTTTGGAATCGCAAGGTTTTTGGCCAAAATATTGTATAGAATTTGGTTGGCGTGATAAATCAAAAACGGATTTTGCTGTACCTCAATGTTGTTTCTGTGATATCCCCTTATCTGCAATCAACAATCACATGAAGACATATGGAGATTATGGAATAGGGATGACAAAAGAATGGGGTATAAATAAAGGATTATCTCCAGTGATGTATGTGATTCCTAATTCACATCTTATCAACATACTAAAAGAAATCTCAAGAAGTTCAAATGACAAAGAAGGTAAAAGAAAGTACATTGCATTTTTAAAATGTTATAAAGCTGTAAATTATAGATTTAAAGAGAACAAATGGAAACAATATAATAACTACCTTTATTATAATGAAAGGGAATGGCGATACGTACCATCTCTATTATCAGCAGACAAAATAGTAATTACAGTTGATAAGAAGGAAGACTTTAACCCAGTGGATTTAAATTACGAAACAAAGACATATCTATGTGATTTTTCTGCACATGATATCAGATATATGATTGTTAAAGATGATGAAGAACGTTTAAGGCTTATTGAGGAAATTAATAAATTATCCAATTGGAACAAATCTGAAAAGGATTTACTTTCATCCAAAATACTGACCCATGCTTTAATAGAAGAAGATATTTAATCATGCAACACCTACAACCAAACACCACCCTGCAAGGTGGCAAATATAGAATAGAACGAGTGTTGGGGCAAGGAGGCTTCGGCAATACATATAAGGGTTACAATACTGAGTTTGACGAAGTGGTAGCCATTAAGGAGTTTTTCATGAAAGGAATTTCTGAACGTGATGAAACTACTAGTGCGGTAAGTGTAAGTAATTCAGATAATATCCATCAGTTTGAAGAACAACGTGAGAAATTCAAGAAAGAGGCTCGTCGTTTGCGTAAAATGAAAAACAAGCACATCGTTAAGGTGCATGATTTGTTTGAGGAAAATGGAACAGCATACTATGTAATGGATTATATAGATGGTGAGTCTCTTTCCGAGCGACAAAAACGCAAAGGAGTAATGTCAGAACACGAAGCTCGCAAAATACTTTTGCAAATATTAGAAGCATTAGATGAAGTTCATGACAATGAGATTTGGCATCTTGACTTGAAACCCGGAAATATAATGCTAGGAATAGATGGCAATGTTTATCTTATAGACTTTGGCGCAAGTAAACAATTGCATGCAGATGGAAACTTTACAACATCAACGGCAATGTGCCATACTCCAGGTTATGCTCCAAGCGAACAGGTCGGTCAGATGTTTGATAGGTTTGGACCTTGGACAGACCTTTATGCTCTTGGTGCGACATTGTATAATCTGCTTACAGCAAATAAACCTCCTCAGTATCTAGATATAGAAGAAGATGGTAAAGATGCGTTTCGTTTCTGCAACAATATTACAGAAGAAATGCAAAACTTAGTTCTTTGGCTCATGAGTCCAAAGCGCAAAGACCGTCCGCAATCAGTGAAAGAAGTCAAGATGAAAATGGAAGAAGATGTTGTTGAAGAACCAAAATGTGATTCAGAAGAGACTATCTTGTCTGTTGAAAAGCCTGTAGAAAACGTCGTTGCGTTAAATAAAGACGAAGAAACAGAAGGAAGAAGGGTAGTAAACGAACAACAAGATATTAGCGACAACGATGAATGTACGATATTGATTCTCAATAAATCAGATAATAAACAATTGGATGAACCGATCGTGAAAAGACAATTGCCTAATAGGGCAATAAAAGTTGGCGATTTTCTATTTGATGATGGCAGCTATTCTGATTCTAATGATGAAGGACGAATTGTCGTAGGTGTCCTTCTCTCAAAGTATGGTGGTGCTCATGGCGTTTTAATATCTTCTTCTTTAAATGAAAGTGTGAAGTCGATAAATGGAATAGATTTAAAATGGCATGAAGCCACAATCAATGATTGGGTAAAGGTTTTTGAGAACTTGGGACATGTAAAAGTTTATTATGAGAATGGAATATATCGTTATTATTCACAATCTGTTAGGGAAAACCTCAGAAAATATATGATAACAGAACCACAATATATTTCTGGAGTAAGTTCAGGAAATACTATATGGGGTATATATATTGAAAAATCAAAGATTGAGAAAGTCTTATATAGACAAAATGATTTTCCTAAATTATATGTATCAGAATTCTAATTTTCATTTAACAAACAATCCAACCTGTTTTTTATAATAAATATGTAAAAAATAACTGCACCATTTACGCGTCATAAGTGGTGCAGTTATGCTTGCTAAGTGGGCCACTTTTTGTTCATAAACGACAGAGATGTAAACAATGACTTTTTAATTCTGTGTTTTTTAGTGAAAACGTCACTTTTGATGTTAATGTGTTGAGATACAGATTGTTCGGTTAGGTGACGAACATTTTCGTGTCGTCACTAACGTCACAAAAGCAAAACAAGTTGAATTGCTTTGTAGAACCTATCGTTCTGTATTGCAAAATGATACTTTTAAGAGACCAAAACAAGTTGTTTTGTAGCAGTGATTATGATGACGACAAAAAATAAAACGTCACTTCGCTTAATGTATTGTAACTCAATGTGTTAAAAGCAAAAGTGACGTTTTGCAAAAAACCTATATTTCTATTTTTCTTTACACAAACACAATAGGAGAGGAGATGTTGCGCAAGGTGTTTACAACCGACCAACCGGCGATTTCGGCAGTGGCACTATAAACATCGATTACGGCATGCACCTGTGGGTTGCGAATCTCTACACGCTGTGTGTCGCCCTTGAAATAAGGTGTTGACTGAATGGTGACGTGCATGTTCTCTGGACCTACACTGGCGCGAGAGGCGGCAACGGTTACGTTGACCTTTGTAGGGAACATCTTGATTGCCTCTTTGGCGGTACCTGTGAACACGGTGCGTTGCTCTGTTAGCAATGAGTCGTCGTAAACAGATGTGCTAACAAGTCCTTGAGGACCTTTTTCATTGAAGAACTTTGCCGTTGCTCCACCCATAAGCGTTGCCGTTTGAAGGATGTCGAAACCGCCAGTGGCACCAGAGACAATATATACGTGAGTGCCGCAGCGCTTTGCCGTTTCCATAATCTCGGCATAGAAAGCATCGTCGGCAAAGGCTCCGATAGAGAGGGTTACTATTGACGTTCCGTTCTCCAAAGCTGGTTTTGCCCATTGACGCATGGCTGCAGGTGATGCTGCCTCTACCAGATAATCAGGTTTGAGAGCAAGCAACTCCTCAAAAGAATCCGCTACTTGACAATCCATGCCTTGTTCATTGGCTTTGCCAGCAAGCATTATGGCTCTGTCTTCTGTTCGTGAATAGACTCCCACCAATTCGTAATCTGGCAGTAGTCCTTTAATCATTGCATCAACAACGATGCCTCCTAATTTGCCGCATCCGGCTATTGCTAGTTTTTTCATGTTTTTTTTGAGTTTTTAAGTTTTTGAGTTTTTAAGTTTTTGAGTTTTTGAGTTTTTAAGTTTTTGAGTTTTTGAGTTTTTAAGTTTATGAGTTTTTATGTTGTTTCAATTCACCTACTCGCAAAATCATTAACTCACAAACTCATTAACTTACCAACTCAACAACTGATTGCTACGCTATCCCTATCAACTCAATCTCAAATATCAGTGTTGAACCTCCTGGTATTCCTGGTTGTGAGAACTTGCCATATCCCATTTCTGAAGGGATATATATTTCCCACTTGTCGCCTACGCACATCTGTTGCATAGCAATAATCCAACCTTCTATAAGGTCGCATAGGCGAACTGCTAATGGCGCTCCGCCACGACTATAGTCGAACTTCTTTCCGTTGATTGTCCAACCAGAGTAGTGGGCAGTGATAATACTCCTTGGCGTAGGATGTTTGCCGTCGTTGTTTCCCTCGCTAATCACCTTGTAATAAATACCTTTGGGCAGGGCTTTCACTCCCTCCTCCTTTGCCTTGTCTTCCAACCATTGCTTGTTGGTTTGTATGTATTCGCGTTTTGCCATAGTTCTTAATTCTTTCTGCAAAAATACTTAAAAGATTACAACGTTGCAAGAAAAGCAATTTAAAAGTTAAAAAATTAAACCACCTTAATGTCATGGTATTGTAGCATTAAGGTGGAGTGCATGTTTGGACAACTAATGACTAAACCCAAATCGGTTCATTAGACCGTAACTGTGATATTAAGAAATACTTTTTGCACGTTTGTCTATTCTTTTTGGCATATATTTCATGTCTCTTCAGTCGTTTAGCCCGCTATACTCCTTTAGAACACATAAAAAATCTTCTCAAAAATAACAAGACAAACGCACTAAAATCTAAATGACCGATTTGGGTTAAACCTGAATATTTCGTAAGGATATGATTTTCTGTATGGATTAATGCTTTTCTGTTTGAAGTCAGACACCCATTGTCTTCCATTATATATTGCTATGTGTCCCCAAAAATGCTCTTTGCTATTTTCAATAACCACTACGTCTCCCTTTTGAGGCACGTAGTTGCTCTTGTCAATCTTGTCAAATCGATGTAGTGGTAACACATACTTGTATACCCATGCAGGATATATGCCTATAGGACATCCCCCTTGCTGTAAGGCACGCATCACAAACCATGCACAGCAACTATGTGATTTCGACAGAGCGTTTTCTGTGGCATATTCAGCAGCTTCCTCTTTGTCAAGTTTGTAGAAGTTGTTCCAAACACATAGCAGCAATATTACGACAAGTGCTGCTAATCCTATTTTCTTTTTCATATTATTTTATGTAAATCCCTATTTAATTATAAGCATATAATAAGATTGGCTTACTAGATTGCTTTTTAATATTCTCAATATGTTTCATCATAGAAGTTGAAACACCAAAACAGCCACTGCTTACAGGTAAGCAAGGTAATGGAAATGTTTCAAATTCAACATTACCTTTATGTATTAGTATTCCTCTTGCCAAGGCATTTGAATTAGATGATTCAAGTCCGTGTAAATTGTAGCCTTCTTTATAAAAAGGATTTGACATTTTTCTCAATATCCCAACTTTGTATTTGCCCAAACTAGAATAGTTACTTCCAATTTCATTACTGAACTTAGATTTAAACTGAAATATATTTCGGTTTGGCCCTAAACCTTGCGCACATAAGCTTTTGTGTATAATTTTATTTTCCTTAAAGCTATAGATGTAAAATCTTTTAATACCTGAAGGCTTTGAGAAGTCTGTCAAAAAACAATATTCTGTACTATATCCATTCTTTACGCAATATTTGTATATCTCAGATATATCAGAAGGTATACTGTTTGGAATGAAAAGTTTTACAACAAAGATTGCAATAAATATGCTACATGTAAATATTAGAAACTTTTTCATAATCAATATGTTATTATCATTTTAGATTCCTATTTATAAAATCAATTATTTCGTCCGATTGCCAATACCCCAAGTGTGGCTTTGAATGCCCATGGACGAATGGTTTTGATTTTCTTCTTCCATACAATGGCAATCAACATCAGCATGATGGTCTTGTAAAACCAGGATGTGAAGAACAAGAATAAAAGAACTAGAATAGCGGTAATGACTTTTTTCATGATACTTTTCATATATGTTTCTATTTCGTTTCCTTTAGGTAATCAATGGGGTTCAGGTAAAACATTTTCATCCATCCTTGTGTAGAACCGTCTATGCGCCAAGGATAAGGGCATATCGTGGAGATAGAGTAGTGTAGGTGTGCAGGTGTATTCTTTGCATTTCCCGTATTGCCAACAGTACCAATCTCGCTATTTTGTGTGACGATAGAGAAAGGTGAGGTGCGTATCTCGTTGAGGTGGGCATAGTAGTGCACCCTCCATTTAGGTCCCAGTACCAATACGCACTTGCCTCCCTTCTTGAGTTCTTTCGTACCTAAAACAATACCCCAGGTAGAAGAATGCACGCTTGTGCCTTTTCTTGCGAAGATGTCTACACCTTTGTGTACCACCGACGAACCCCAACCACCATACCAGAATGTTTCGTGATTGTAACTATGTGAACCAGCACCAGCAACTGGCATCTTCAGATTTTGTGGAATAAGGAATCCTATTACAATAAAAGCAAGAATTCCAAGTGCGATTTTCTTTTTCATGAATTTATTTTTAATTATTGGTTTGATGATACAAAGGTATATAGCGATTCTTGATATCCCAAAGGGAGAGGGGTTCGCTGTATGAACCCCTCGGTTTGTTGTATGAAATTGGGGCTAATTTCTTGCTGTTATATGAAAACACTTTTGTCTGTATTCATATTTTACATGACATTTCTTCTGTTTTCTCAAATCTCTCAGAACTTCTCCTAATACATTTTGTAGGATTTTAGGTTTTATTGATTTCTTAAATAGGCTTTGTTTCCTAAATCGCATATATGTTATGTCGAATGTAGTGGCATAGCAATGAGCAGAATTGAGCGTGGCATTAGGATTTCCAGATGCTCTTAATCTTTTAATGTCATCTTTTGTCCTTAATACAGAAGTTACAATTATTTTATATTTTGCCAATCCTTTGCTTTCTAATGAGTCTTGAAAATTCTTGCCAATCATATTGAGAATCTCTTCTGCTCCATTTGTCAGATACGGTATGGAGTGGGTGAGTTTGTCAATAGCATAGTAGTCGCAATCTTTGATTTCCTTCAATTCTTTTTTTATGTTCTTGGCTTCCTCCCTATTTTTCAGAGTTGATTTAATTCCGTACTTCCTTGCTGACTTTAGTTGTGCAGAATTCTTGTCATTAAATAATGTTGCGTAATCAAGCTTTTCTAGATTGACCACTTTCTCCGTAAAAGTGAAATAGAAGTAAAGTCCACATCCTATCAATATTGAAAGAAGGACCATTGAAGAAATTATAATTTTCTTTTTCATGATTTTGTTTTTAATTATTGTTTTGACGATACAAAGGTAAGACGTTTATTTCCCCTGCCCAAAGAAAAAGGGGCGCGTTGTATGAACCACTTGGTTTGTTGTATGAAATATAGTATTAAATAGGAAAACTAGAAAACATGCTTGAAACCATGTAGTAAGTCAGACCAAAAGGTTGGCCATAAAATGTTTATTAAATAACATATTACAGCATTTATGATTAACAGTATTAGGATAAAAAACCAATACAAAAAATTTAGTGTGATGCTCTTTATTAATTTAAGCCATTTCATATTTGTTGAATTTTTAATACCATCCATAAACATATCTGGCAATTTGTTCTCCTTTTTTGATGCGAATGCTCATGTGACCCCTAAATCCAAGAATTTCTACGTCGGCTGAATTGGATTCATCGGACTCGCCATGAGTAATTGTGCTTAGTACATAATCGCCATTCTTTTGCTTGTATTTTTCTAATGCTGTATAAAATTCTTCTGATGGCATTTCGTCGAAAACTATTTTTCCTTCCATCTGCCATTCACTAAAATCAATTCCTATACCCATCTCTCCCGCAGCTCTAAATGAAGGGAAGTCTATTTCAAAAATTTTTTCAAGGTTGATCTCTGTAACTTTTGTACCTTGATGCATACAGCAGTTTAAAGTTGCAAATAACGAAAGTGTGATAAGCATTTTATAATGCTTTTTGCAATATGTTTTTATTTTAGATATGTCAAATTTCATGTTCTTATTATTTTAATGAGTTGAAACTGATAAGTGGACGAATTTGCTTTGAGGGTCAATTGTTATGTCTTCCCATAAATCACCTTTCCCTTCTCTGTCTGAAATTTGGATATGATACCTTCCGTCAATAAGTCTTTCCCAATTGTCAGCATTCTTGATTGAACGGATAAATGTCTTACTTGGTTTCTTGTCAAGTTCTAATACAGCGTCCCATGAAGGGTCAATGGATTCTCCATAATAGTTTAGGTTTACAATTTTATACTTAGGAAATGTAATGCCTGTAATACTGCTTAAACTATCCGGACAAGAATAAAAGTCTATATCCCAGGAGTGACATTTTTTTGATTTTATCAAGAATGCTTTATTTCCGATGCGGATTTCTACATCTGTATTGTTTTGACCAATACCCTTAGGTGCTTCAATATATTGCGAGTCCCATCCTCGTCTTAAGATGTAAATAATGTCGCCTCCAAAAAACTCTTTGTCTCCAGAGAATGACAAAGTATCTTTATACCAATAGATATTGTCCTTGTCATTGAGTTTTACCTCAATGGTTTTGAATAATTCGACAACTTTATCCTCGTCTTTGAATTTGTTTCTTGTATAAATTATGCTATACCAATCGTCAACAGAATTGTTTATATACTCAAATTCAGGAAAGTCGCTAATCTCTGTAATTGAAGCAATATCATCGCGGGATGTGAACGGTAATTCATCGAAAGACCGTGGACTGTTAAATGTCACGATGGAGTAAATTAACAGATAAGTGATTATTGCAGCTGGTGATATCAATGTTAATATCCATCCGTAAATGTTTTTTGTTATAAGACCTAACTTCTTAGCTCTAAAAGGCAAAATAACAGAAATTGATAACCACCAAAAGGCGCATTCCGATACGTTTGCAATGAGATGCTTGTTCTTGAATTTAGAGATGATAAACGTGATTAGTGCAAGTAAAAAAACTATTGCAGAAATATAGATGAATGAAAGTATGAAATCCATGTTTTTATAAAACTTTGTTTTTCAGCTCCCCAGTCCCCATTCAGGAGCGTTTAGAATAAAATTAAGAAGGGCGTGGGAACTTCAACTTATTACTCAACTGAGGCTCTGGAAATTGCCCGTCCCAAATAATAAGCAAAGTAAACCCACGCCTAAAAGATATGATAAGCCCATGAGGGAATAAAATACCAATAAGCGTGGGCGTTTCTTGCTCATTATCCTCGGGACTTAAATTTTCCAGATTTCAGTTGAAGATAATTGCGTTAAACGCCCTTTTGCATTATGTCTGTCCTTGGGAATGCTCCCTTGAACAATGCAAAAGTAGTAAAAAGCATTTAACCATACAAGAAACTCTGCGTAATTTTTCTATATTTACCTTATTTGGTCAAATATGTTCCTCGCAATCTTCATCATGCCGCTGGCATCTTCTGTGAGATAGCATTTGCCTTCGGTGTGGTTAACGATTTCGAACGAGGTTGACTTGATGCGCTTCAAGTCTTTGGCAGAATATTTTTTCAGATTATCTGAACTATACACTTTACAGAGATTGCCGGTCTTCTGGTAGAATATTTCTACTTGTGTGCCATCGGTAAGGGTAATTGTCTGTTTCACGATAATGTCCTTTACTAAAGAAAGCACTTCAGAGTAGTCATCTTTAACGTTTTTGCTTGTTGTCGCATAAGCTTGCGTTGATACAAATACGCTCATGAGCGCAATCATCAAAGTGATAAAAGTCTTCTTCATAAAATTGTAAGTTTTTAATGTTTAAAATGTAATTTTTTGTTTTCGTTGATGCAAAGTTATAATACTTATTATTCCTATACAAAGGAAAAGCGGCTCGTTGTATGAACCCCATATTTTGTTGTATGAACTTGAGGTTTACTCAAAGTAAATGGGGCATCCAAGGCAGTTCTTGTTCATGCGCATGAGGAGAATTCGCTCTGGGTATTTGCCAAGAAGGAACAGCGTTACGGGGCATAGCCACAACTCCTCGTTCCATAGCGGACCTGCCACTCGGTAAAATGCACCTCCAGTTAGAGTAGAACTCTCTTTCTTAAGACTTGCACCACAGAAATACTTTGCCTGCTTCTCATTGCAAATCATAAATTCTGCAACAACCTTATCTTCTCCGCGTGAGTAGTAATCGATAAACTTGGCAGCACCGCCCACCATCAAGGTGTGCTCAAACAACTCCTTTGGGAAACCAGGCACCTCGCAATACCACTTCTTTCCAACCTTAATGAATGTTACTTCAAACACTCCTTGACCTGTGAACCTTTGGTATAAGGCTTTGGCAAGTACCGGAACTGCCTTTGCGTAAGCTGGAATGTTTTTTACTATGCGCACAACATCATTGAAATAAGTTTTTAAATTACTCATTTTGCAAAAGTTTTAAGATTAAAAATTAATTGGAAATTCAAACGATTGTGATAGCTTCGAAAAGCTTGTGCAAAGGTATGTAAAATATTTTGAATTTCAAAAACACCTGATATTCAGTGGTTTGTAAATATTTGCATAATTCAGATTTTTTTATTATGGGAGTACGTTGTTTTGATAAAGACACACCAACCAATAAATCAGAAACAATACAAAAAACGATAAAAAAAGGAAGAAGTTTTCGCTTCTTCCTTAGTGTAAAATTACCTCTTTCTGAACACAAGCCAAGGTGTAATTCCTTGCCATTTCTTGTGTGGATAGTCGGCAATGTTGTGTATGTCGTGACGCTTGCCATTTCGGTCGCGATAAAATGAGTAGTCATAGCCACCAGTGATGTATATGGCATCTATAAACCCGTATTCTCGTAAAGCATCAGCAAAGCTCCACATCGTTTCCTTGTGATGGGAGGTAATGTAGTAGAGTCGGTCGCCAATCCTGCCTATGGCACAACGTTCCACCTTGCCATGCAGATAGAAGCGAGGGGGCAACTCGCCATTGCTAACCAATACAAACTGGCGGAAGTAGCTTCCACCATGCTCTATGGTATATTCCATTACATCTTCAAACCTTGAGAAACCGATAACATTGTTGCCGTTGGCCATAGCCATATATCCTAAACGATGGGCGTTTGACTGATGCTCCTTGCCATTGGCTACTAACGAGCTAAGGTATCTGCCCTCTGCGGTGAAGTCAACCGAGCGGCAATAGAGATAAACAGATGCGTCGGCGGTGTCGGGTTCTTGAAACTCTATTGTACCCTGTACACCATGAATGGCATAGATGTCCATGCCAACTCCAAGAATGCTATCGCTTGTCATTATCACCTCAGAAGCCTCATTACTTGCCTTGCGCTGAAGCTTCTCTATGTTCTCTTGCGGAGAAACAGATATAGATATACCTAATTTATAATAATATGACCATGTCTTATAAGCAGCAAAAGCCATGATAATTGCGGCAACTATACCAGCAATTGATAATGCAATATTTATCCATTTGCGCTTTCTTGTCGGTTTCTTTTCCTCTTTCTTCGCAACAGGTTCCTCTTCATCGCGTTCAATAATGATAATGGGAGTCTCTGGTTGTTGTCCGCCATTCATCATATTTTCATCTTTATTCATTTGTACCTCCTTTCTCCTCTGCTAAAAGTTCCATCAACTGTTTCAGAGCATCGCGTGATACTCTTAGTGGCTTTATATCATCCCTAAGATGCTGTCCGGTGAACGTCAATGTTTGTTCTGTAAGATTGATGATAAACACATAGCGCTTGTTAACAATCAAACTTCTCCCCACACGAACAAAGGTATTGTTGCGTAGTTGTTTGAACGTCTCGTCAAAGAAATGCAACTGGAATGTCATAGTACGCCTGCGCCCGTTTGTGAGCACAAGGTCAGAATAGTTTCCGTCTGCTTTGACGTAAACAATCTCTTCGGTGCTTATTCGTACCAGTTCTGTTGATGTTTTAATCTTTAGCCATTCCATGTTTTTTATAGACTTCCAATTCTTTCTTATGCAAAAGTAATAAAAAGCAATTGATAAAGCAAGAAATAGATGAGTAAAAGTTTTAGCCCAATTTATTAATATTATTTCTGCGTTCTAATTACCGATTTGTGATTAATTGGATTTTTGTAATTGGTTTGTGGTATTCATACAAGTCAAATATTTTAAGTAACTTGAATGTTTTTCCCACGATTTACATTATCTTTGTATTGCTAACAATGCAGAATGAAAATGAAATCAAGAAATATTTTAAAATATAAAAGGGTAATTACAATGTTGGTTGTTGTTATGACCGTCGGCAAAATGATGGCTGTAGGCGAAACCGACAAGTTGTGGAGAGGGTTCGCCACTCCGCAAGATAAGGCAAAGACAAAGGTGTGGTGGTTTCATGGACAGACGGAAACCACACGCGAGGGTATCACCGCCGACCTTGAGGCGTTCAAGCGTCAGGGTGTGGGAGGCGTGGTGTTCTATAATCAGGTGCATGGCAAGCAGGCGAGTGGGGCATTGAAGGTTTTTTCGCCTGAATGGTGGCAGATGTTTGTTTTTTCCGCAAAAGAGGCCAAACGCTTAGGACTTACGTTTGAGACGCACGTCTCTGACGGTTATGTTGCAGGCGGCCCGTGGATAACACCAGATTTAGGCATGCAGATGCTTGTGGCTGGCGACACCGTTGTTGAAGGGGGAAGAGTGTTTGATGGAGCAATAAATCTTCCAGAGAATAAATTCAAATATCATTCAGATGTAGCACTTCTGGCATTCCCATTGAGAGATAATAATTGGCAAAGGAGCAAGGTGATAAGCAAAGACCGCTTGCTCACCATCTCCGCAGATACCGGGGCATGTTTGTTGTTTGATATTGATAAGCCCTTTACTGCTCGACGTATAACCTATAAGTGTGGCAAACGAGGCAAAGCAACCACCAGTGCTACCAATGTGCCAGGACCTCCGGGAGAGAAATTCGTTGGCACAGGTTATAGGGAGATGCCCGATATCGGCGAGTTGCAGGCTTCTGATGACGGCGTTAACTATTTCACCGTATGCCGACTTAAGAATGTCTATAATGCACATGGCAGTTGGAATCAGAAGACCATAGCCTTCCCTGCTGTTACTGCCCGTTATTTCCGTTTGCTCTTGCGCGATTGGAATCCCGAAGGCGAAAACCGTAATTTGCGCATAGGCGATGTTGTGTTGCATTCAGCTGCTGGCATCTGTGAGTGGGAGGAGAAGGCGGCCCTTTATTCTGAGTATATAGAGCATCAAACCTCGGTTGATTATCCCTACAACGAATGTCTTCAGAGTGATAAGATGCTAAACATCACTCATCTAATGGACAAGGAGGGACGCTTGCAATGGAATGTGCCTAAGGGTAGATGGTTGCTGATGCGCTTTGCCAATGTGCCTACAGGGGCGAAAACCAAACATGGCACCGAAGGCATGGGCGGACTTGAATGTGACAAGATGTCGGCAAAGGCGGCAGAGGTGCAATGGCGTAATTACTTTAAGGTGATGAACGACACCCTGATGCGCTACGGTTTGAAGATTGACGGTTTGGCAATGGATAGTCATGAGGCAGGTTCACAAAACTGGACACCTGGTTTTGAGCATAAGTTCCTCTCTCGTCGCGGATATAGTCTTTTGCCCTATCTGCCAGCGATGATGGGTTATGTGGTTGATTCAGCAGAGCGTTCCGAGCATGTGCTTCAGGATGTTCGCCGAACTATAGCCGACTTGATATCCTACGAGTATTATGGCACCATCGATAGCCTCTGTCATACGCTTGGCATCCCCTTCACCGCACAAGCCACGGGTAATGCCCTCTGCATCGTTTCCGACCCTATTCAGGCAAAGGGCAGGGTGACGAAACCGCAAGGCGAGTTTTGGGCGATACATCCCGATGGCAATTATGACATCAAGGAATGCTCGTCGGCCGCCCACTTATATGGCAAACCCATAGCTTCTGGCGAGGCATTTACCGATGTTAAGTTCACCCAACCGCTTTCATATATCAAGAGTCTTGCCGACTATGCCTATTGCTATGGCATCAACGAGTTTGTGGTGTGTGCCTCCGCCTATCAGGCACAACATGATAAAATACCTTATAACACAGGAGGCGGCCGCCACTATTGTCTGAATCGCAACAATACCTATTGGCCATATAGCAAACCATTCTGGGATTATCAAGCACGTTGCTCGTGGATGATGCGACAAGGCAAACCAGTTGTTGACCTCTGTGTTTATCTGGGTGAGAATGCACCAGTAAAGATACTCACTCACCGTTTGCCCGTTATCCCGTCAGGTTTCTATTTTGATGCATTCACCTCAGATGCCCTTTTCACAAGGATGAGAGCCGAAGGTGGCAAGATAGTGTTGCCCGATGGCTTGTCTTATAGGGCTATGATTATTCCTCGTCGCACGATTCTCACACCAGCAGCTCTCGCTCTAATCCGTGAGTTTGAGCGTGCCGGTGTGCCTATTATCAGGGAAACAACGTTGGAGTCGGTGGCAGAAGGGATAAGAAACCACGGACTTCAACCTTCCATCCGCCTTCAACATGGCGACATGAACAACCATCAGTTGTGGTTTGCCCATCGTGCAACGGATAATGCCGAACTATATTTCCTCAATAATCATGGTGAAGAGGTGATTGACGATGCTCTCTTTATAAGTTCACCCTATCAAAATGCCGAATGGTGGAATCCCGTTGACAATACACGCACGCGACTTACGCAGACAACCTATGGTGCATGGCGCATACACCTGCAACCAAAGGAGGCGGGTTTCGTGGTGCTCAGTAATAATTCGGTAGCAGATATGCAACCATACAACAGAGGTTCTGAACGCTTGGCTCAAACACTCACAGATGATTGGAACGTCAGTTTCGATAAGAGTATGGGTGGGGTCGGCGATGTGCACTTCCCCCAACTTACCGACTTGACAAATCATACCGACACCGCCATCAGATATTTCTCTGGTACCGCCATATATGAAAAGGAGTTCAAGATAAAGAAACTGAAGGCACGCACTCTGCTGAGAATACCACAACTACACGACATAGCGAATGTAGAGGTTAACGGCATCGATGCCGGCATCATCTGGTGCTCACCGTGGCAACTCGACATCACCCGCTTTTTGCGCAATGGCAAGAACACCCTGCGCATATCAGTAGCCAATACGTTGATGAACAGAATGATTTTAGATTCTTCCTTGCCACAAGAACAGCGTGTGACTGAGGCAATACCTATGATAGCCAAGCCCACCGACCCACTCACGCCTTCGGGGATTGTGGGGAGTGTAGAACTGTTGGAGGTTGATTATGGAGAAAGATAGAAGACAATATAGGACAATAGCTTTGATGTATGATATCAGTAGATTTAAATACATTAAAGCTATCGTCCTTTATCTTGCCATTGAAAGTGCATATCTCCAGTATCTTCTTAATAATTATATTGTTTTCTATTCTTTTTTTCACTAACTTTGTAACGACATAACTAATTATAAACACTTATACACTATTTATGAAAACAAACAAACTAATAACTTTATTGGCTGCATTAGGCATTAGTATGTCTGCGGCTGCTCAAGACAATCCCATCAAGAAGAGCGCTTTGCCGCATAATCCCTTTGGCAATCCTCTTATTCCTGATATGATTGGCGACCCGAGCATTGTGGAGATAGACGGCACATTCTATTGTTATGTAACCACTGACGGCTACGGACGAGGACTCGAGACATCGGGCCCTCCAGTGGTGTGGAAATCTAAAGACTTTAAGAATTGGAGTTTCAATGGAACGTATTTCCCGCAAGCGGAAAACGAGAAGTATTGGGCACCAAGCAAACCTGTCTGGCGCAACGGCAAGTGGTACATCTATCCAACGGTGAACGGCTACATGTATCCCGCCGTGGCAGAATGTCCTGACGGACCTTTCCGACTGGTCAAAGGCGATACGTTCACTCTTGAGAACCGTCTATTGGAAAAAGATAGCGTAATAGCCATTGATACCGAGATATTCATCGACGACGACAACACGCCATACGCCATTTGGGGACTTAGGAACGTGTCGCGACTGAAGGAAGACATGGCAACTATCGATACGCTTGTTACGATAACTACCCGCAAGAAGTCATATACTGAAGGACCGATATTCTTCAAGCGCAACGGCATATACTATTTTCTCTATACCAATATGGCACTTGAGAAATATGAGTATTTCTATCAGATGAGTCATGTATCGCCGTTCGGTCCTTACATCACACCAAAGCAAGACCGCGTGTGTACCACCAATGTCGAGAAGGGTGTTTTCGGCCCCGGCCACGGTTGTGTGTTCCGCCTCGAAGGTACCGACGATTACTATCTGGCGTATCTCGAGTTCAGCAGAAACAGTACCAACCGGCAGGTGTATGTCAACAAACTCGAGTTTAATGCCGACGGCACTATCAAGCAGGTGGATGTATCGCTCGATGGAGTAGGGGCATTGCGCCCGCAAGCTGATGCTCCACGCCGACTAATGCCGCTGGGCGTTAAGGCCTCGTCGGTGGCAGAACCACAATGTGTTCCTTACAAGCTTGACAAGCGTTGCCAGAGAACGGAATATTTCGTGCCCGAATTTGCTGCTGACGAGTCGAACGGTTCACGCTGGATGGCGGCCGACAACGACACCACCGATTGCTGGCTGATGCTCGACCTGGGCAGCGTGCGCAATGTAGGCACAAGCAAGATAGCCTTTGTCCGACCGACACAAGGTCATGCCTACGAACTTGAGGGTTCTGCCGACGGCATGCAATGGACGCGAATAGGCGGTCATGCCGACGTGCGAAAGATGTCGCCGCATACCGATGCCATAGATATCCCTTTGCGCTATCTGAGAGTAAGGATAACCAGTGGCATCAGAGGTGTGTGGGAGTGGATAGTGGAAGAGGGACAGAACAAAGACTTTGCCGGTGCCAAGTGGATTGCCATGGATAATGACTCTACGATACTCTTTCCTCACATCTACTTGTTAAGCGGTAAACATAAATGGGATGCAGATTGATTTATTTTGCATTAGGACATAAAAAATACTTTTTATTGTTAATTTAATTGCAATTCCGTTTTTTAATTGTACCTTTGTAAATAGAATTTATTTAGATAATTATGAGTCCGGTCTTTAGACGTGAGAATGAGTTCGTATTTAAAATATATAGTAACGAGGAAGAGCGTATGCATATTCACGTTATTTTTCATGGCTATGAAGCAAAGTATTGGCTTGAACCAGAAATAGAACTTGCAAAGAACAGTGGAATTCCGGAACATGAACTGGGTAAAATAAAGCGAATAGTTGAAAAATATGCAGACAGATTCAAAGAACAATTTCAGCAACACATCGGTAAGCGTATTGATGATTAACGCTCAAGGCATAATGCTTTCTGTACTTGGGCAAGATTATTTCATCTCTTACAACCGTATCCCATGGATGCAGGATGCTCCTATACGTAGTGTGCTGAATGTACAGATGTCAGGTTCAGAGGCCATCGAATGGCCAGATTTGGATGTTGACTTAGAAATAGATAGTCTTCGACACCCTGAACGCTATCCACTTGTTATTAAGCGTAATCAGTTGGATTTTGTAGGATAATTATTAATAAATGGGATGCAGATGATTGCATCCCATTTGTGTTTAAAGTGTTGTTTCTGTTGTGTCTAATTCGAATGAAATTTTACCATCCGTTGCTTTCTTGAAAATTATAATTCCGATTAATTCAGGAAAATCGGATGTCCAGCATGGCACATCAATGGTATCTTGATTGCTAAATTGCAATTTTGATATAAGCTTTTCTGCTTCAATTATGCATAGTTTTTCTAATTTTTCAAAACTATCTGTGTTTTTGCCACATTTGATAACAAGTTCTTCCATAATATTTTAAATTAAATTATTATTATAAATCTTCTCCGTTTGCTTTGTTGTATTCGTTGTCATAGTACATAGTTATTCCATATTCACCATTATATTCATTAATTGTAAACCATACAACTTTTTTCTCTATTAAATCATAAGCAATATTATTTTTCTCTTTCATAATTATTTGTTCCATCGCTTTTTGTTGCTGTTCTGATGGATTCGCAATTTGTTCTTGGGTATATTCTTTTAATAAAGCTTTGTTAAATCGTTCCTTTATAGCAAGTGTATCTAACAATTCCGGATTTGGAACTTGATAAAATATTGCATCATATCTTTTTTTCATAACTAACATTTCATATGAAATATCTTCATCATCAGGAATGTTGTATGTTTTATCACTAAGATTGAATGAAATATATTTTTTATTAGTTGCAAATTGGGAGCAAAGAATATTATATCGTATTTTAATTCTTGATTCTTCTATATAGTTTGCATCACAAATCATAATGCGGTAAACCTTGTTGTTATTTGTTGCAATATATATATTCACATCATGCCCATTGAATTCTCCCTCAAAACGTTCGTAAATGTTATTGTATTTAAATCCCTTGTTGATAAGTTTTTGTTTCATTTCTGATTTGCTTCCATCAACAGGAAGTCCAAGAAATGTTGTAACATCTTTTTGTGCTAATGTTATAGTTGAAAATAATATCAGCATGAATACTAAACCTATAAAACGCTTTGTGGTTATCATAACTATGTTATATTATATGATAAAATATTTATATTGGTCAATGAAAATGCGCAGACATTGTCCACGCATATCCTAGGTTTACCACAACCTCACCCACATCGCAGAAACGCCTGCGCATATAGCACACACGCTCTGTGGGTAATAGGCTCTTTATTTCGAGGTGGTAATTCGGATATGTTAAGCCCATCAAAATTATTGTGCTTTGTTTAAAAACACTTATGCAAAAGTAAAAAAAAAATCTTTTAATTGCAAAAATATTGGTTTCTATTTTATCAGGATTGTTAATATCTTCTTAAAACAGATTGCCCCATGGGTAACTACCGGGTTTTAATATGATGTGCATATTGCCATGGGAGAGGCAGACGACACCGGGCGAGTATTCGTATTCTACGTCGAAAGAGCTGATGCCGAGGCGCTCAAGAACGGTGTAGGCGGTGGCGCCGCCTTCGAGGATTATATTAGTTGACGAGTTGAGTGCTTCGCAAGTTGACAAGTTGACGAGTTGACGAGTTAAGTGCTTCGCAAGTTGACAAGTTGACGAGTTGAGTGCTTCGCAAGTTGACGAGTTGACGAGTTGACAAGTTGACGAGTTGTTTGTACTTGAAGGTAATGTCTGCACTCCTACACTCCTGCACTCCTGCACTCCTTGGTCAGGTGATAAGATTTGATATGCCATTTCGCCAAAGAGGTTTCTAAGTCTTACGGCATATTCCTTGCCGCCAGTGGCCTCATGCCCTATGCGTACAATCATGGCATCGTGGTTTTGCCAATGGTCTTTGAGTGTGGCAATCCATGCGTTTGTTTCATGAATAGAAGTGGTTCCATGGAACACGTCCTTGGGCATGGTTACCTCAATGGCGTTCTTGTCGGCAAAGAAGTGTTCGCCGATGAGAGAACGGCTTTGGGTGCTACCGCAGAGGATGAGAATTTTTTCAGTTGACGAGTTGAGTGCTTCGCAAGTTGACGAGTTGACGAGTTGACGAGTTGACGAGTTGTTTGTACTTGAAGGTAATGTCTGAACTCCAGCACTCCTGAACTCCTGCACTCCTAATAAATAATCCACCACCGCCTCAAACATATCCGCACCTCCCGCAAACAGGGTGTTGGGGTCGGCCTTTGCTACATGCTCTCTTATTTCTTCGAGGGTGGTGGCGTCGGGGAAGTGAAGCCCCCTCCCGTCCTCCTCCTTGGGGGAGGAAATAGATGAGAGATGAGAGCTTGGAGATGAGGGATTGCTTGTCCAGCTATTGTCTGAACTCCTACACTCCTGCACTCCTGCACTCCTTTTTAAAAGTTTCTTCGCCTCCGCCGTCTTTGCCGGAAACTCGGGGTCGTAGGCGAAAGATGTCTGGTCGAGTGGGGTGCCGTTGATATAATAGATGCCGTCTTTAACTATTCTTCCCTTAGATGGGTTCTGCGGTATGAGCAAAGTATTGCTTTTGCCTGTCAAACGCATTAGCGCCTCTAACTCTGCCGCTACGTGTCCTCGGAGGACGGAATCGGTTTTTTTGAAGATGATATCAGTTGACGAGTTGACAAGTTGACAAGTTGACGAGTTGCTTGCATCAGTGGACAAGTTAACAAGTTGACGAGTTGACGAGTTGCTTGTACTTGAAGGTAATGTCTGCACTCCTACACTCCTGCACTCCTGCACTCCTGAATATAAACAAGTTGCCAGTTCTTCAATTGTCTTCACCGCCTCTTCCTCCGTACCTGAGCGGGTGTCGGTGGCAAGGATAAGAGCCTCACCCCCTGCCCCTCTCCATGATGAGAGGGGAGTTGTTGGCATATTAGGTTGGTAAACCATCAACCTAACCTTCAATCCCTTGCGCCATGCGATGCCCGCAATCTCGGCAGCTCCGGTGATGTCGTCGGCAATTATTAGCATATTAATTTTTAGTTGACAAGTTGACGAGTAAACAAGTTGACGAGTTGTTTGTATCAGTTGACAAGTTGACGAGTTGTTTGTTTGGACACAGACATATATTTTTAGTTAATGAGTTGTTGAGTTAATAAATAGATTAGTTGAACTATGAGCATCCAACTCGTTAACTTGTCAACTCGTCAACTCGTTTACTTTATAAGTCTATTCTCCGCCATGCGCGTAGCATAATCGATGGAGAGGAGCATGGCAGAAGGACTTGCGATGCCCTTGCCAGCCACGTCGAAGGCGGTGCCGTGGTCAACGGATACGCGGATGATAGGTAAACCGAGGGTGATGTTGACGCCCTGCGCACTATCCATCTTGCCCGTTTCCTTGTTCCAGTTGAAGCCCACCACCTTAAACGGTATATGTCCTTGGTCGTGATACATGGCCACGCAACCGTCGTACTTGCCGCAACGTGCCTTGGCAAAGAGGGTGTCGGGCGGCACAGGACCGTCTACGTTGAATCCTCTGCCTCTTAGTTCCTCAACGGCTGGAAGAATCTCTTTTTCCTCTTCCCAACCAAACAAACCGCCGTCGCTGGCATGTGGGTTAAGTCCTGCTATACCGATGCGTGGCTCTTTGATGCCAAACTGATTGCATGCGTCGCTAATCAGTTCTGTCACCTCGATGATGCGTGCCTTCTTTACACGGTCGCAAGCCTCGCGCAACGATACGTGAGTAGACACGTGGATTACGCGCAAGAACTCATCTGCCAGCAACATGGCATATTTCTTTGTGCCTGTGAAGTGGGCGTAAATCTCGGTGTGTCCGTCGAAATGATGACCGGCAAGGTTGAGTGCTTCCTTATTGAGCGGAGCCGTAACCGTACCGTCTACCTCGCCCGCCATAGCCAGTTCGATGGCTTTGATGATAGACACGAACGCCGCATTGCCACATTGTGGAGCCACCTTGCCCGGTTCGAATGTATCCATGTCGATGCACTTGAGGTCGTAAACATCTATGGTGCCATATTCAAACTTTGCCTCGCACACGTTGGCAATGGCGTTTATCTTCACGTCGGCGCCCAGTTGCTTGGCTGCCCATTCCATTACTTTGGCGTCGCCCGTAACTATTGGGCGGCACTTCTCGTAAGTCTCTTTTATTGTAAGGGCCTTAACCACTATCTCAGGTCCTATGCCTGCTGGGTCGCCCATGGTGATTGCTAAAATTGGTTGCATATTTATTTAGTTGACAAGTTGACGAGTAAACGAGTTGACGAGTTGTTTGATTCTGTTAGTCAGTTGTTGACATAAGTGTGTCATAACTCGTCAACTTGTTGTTTCGTTTCACTCAATGAACTTCTTGTTTACTCGTTAACTAATGAAAAATAAATCTCTCTTGCATCGCTCTCAGTTACTTCGCGAGGATTGTTCTTGAGCAGGCGTTGAACGCCCATGGCCGCTTTTGCCATGCCATCAACGGCCGAGGCTGGTATGCCCAGTTCGGTGATGGTGGTAGGAATGCCGCAATCCTTTGACAGCTGAGCTATGAATTCCACACCCTTGAGTGCCGTTTCCTCATCGGTGGCACCTGGTGCAACGCCGCATGCCAAGGCCACCTCGGCATATTTCTTTGGATTAGCGCAGATGTTGAAGCGCATTACCGCTGGCAGAAGAATGGCATTAGAAAGACCGTGAGACAAGTGGAACTCGCTGCCCAGAGGGTAGGAGAGTGCGTGCACAGCCGCCGTGTTCACTGGTCCGAGACACAATCCGCCATACATGCTACCTAAAGCCAATGCCTCGCGTGCCTCAATGTCGTTGCCGTTTTTCACTGCACGAAGCAGGTTGGCCGCTATCAGGCGAATGCCCTGAAGAGCATATACATCTACCACGGGGTGAGCAAACTTATTGGTGTAAGCCTCAAGACAATGGGTAAGAGCATCCATGCCCGTTTCCGCCGTTATCTTTGCCGGCACGCTCCAAGTCAGTTTGGGGTCGATATAAGCCGCGTCGGCCATGAGGTGAGGACTTACGATGCCCTTCTTCATGTTGTCGCGCTCGTCGAGCAGAATGGCGTTTGGCGACACCTCGCTGCCCGTGCCTGCCGTTGTTGGCATGCAAGCAAACCATTTGCCGCGTTGCTTCACGAAACCGATGCCAAAGAGGTCTTCCACCTGTTGCTCGCTCTCCACGAGAGCCGCCACAAGCTTAGCCACGTCGAGCACGCTTCCGCCGCCCACGCCCACCACGCTATCGGCGCCAAACTGGCGAGCCGCGTTGAGCGTTTGCTTGAAGTCGTTGACGCTTGGTTCCTGCATAATGTTTTCATATACCTCTATGCTCACGCCCTTTTCCGTGAGAGTGTCAATCATCTCTGAAATCATTGGGCGTATAACGGGCACGGTGAGTACGAAAAGTCTCTTGTGCCCCAATGCTATATAGTCGTCGCAGAACTGCTTTGTGCATCCTGTGCCGAACACTATCTTGCTGGGTTGTAATAGGGTTATGTTGTTCATATTTGTTTATGTTATTCTGTTGAGATGTTGTTGTGATGAACGGTTTGATGTCATAAAGAAATCATTCATCATCACAACATCCCAACACCTCAACAGGTTAATCACTTCTTCCTCCTCTCCTCCAAATAGCCGTAGATGGTGAGGTTCTTGTCGGCAAGCGGAGTCTTGAAGCAACGGCTTGCGATGAAGCCAACCACCAATACGATGATGTGGCTATACACGCCGAGCATCAGAGTGTGGTGAGGGAAGTTATATTCGCCAAGGTCCAGGAACAAGGTTCCGTCGTCGGCCTTTGTAGTTGTCAATACGGCATAGGCAGTAAAGATGATGGCGCAGGCGATACCGATGTAAAGACCCTGCCAGTTGGCGCGGCGGTCGAACAAACCGAGCATGAAGATGCCCACGATACCAGCCGAGAGGATGGCGTAGAGGCCAAACAGGGTGCCAAGCACACCGTCGCCGCCCCAGCTCACGTAGAGCAGAGCCACACCGATACATGCAAATCCTACTACGAGCACCGATACACGACCCGCAAACAGCTTCTCCTTGTCGCTTGCCTTAGGGCGTATGCGTGAGTAATAATCCTCAACCACGCAAGCCGAGATACAGTTGATGTCAGAGTCGAGACTTGACACCGCTCCAGCTATCAGAGCCGCTATCACCAATCCAGTAAGACCCACTGGCATCTCTGTGGCTATGAAATATGGGAACACGTCGTCGTTGCGTATACCCTCAGGCAGAGCGCCGCTATTTACCTGATAGTAGGCGAAGAGGCAAGTGCCCACAAACATAAACAATGCCCATGCTGGCACGCTCATCAATATACCCATATACGAAGCCCTCTTAGCCGATTTGTCGCTCTTGGCGGTGAGGTAGCGCTGAACGATTGTCTGGTCAGTGCCGTACTTCTGAATAGCGTAGAATATACCGTTGATTACCAATACCCAGAACGTGCGCTGGCAGAAGTCCCAGTCGTATGGTCCTACGTCAATCTTCTTGTGCTCAGCCGCAATGGCAAATATCTCAGATGGTCCTCCGTCGGTAAGGTAGAACAGCAGGCCGATGGCCATCAATCCGCCTATGATGAGCAGGAATCCCTGTGCCACGTCCATCCAGATGATGGCTTCCATGCCGCCCAGATAGGTTAGCGCTATCACCACGATACCCACGAAGAGAATAATCCATGCGATGGTTGTAGGGTCGTTATATCCAGTGAATATGGCCACGGCTGTACCCATGAGGAACATGATGGTTCCCGATTTGGCAAAGTGCTCAAGGATGAATGCCACCGAACTATAATAGCGTGCCAGCGAACCGAAACGGCGCTCGAAATACTCGTAGCAGCTAAGGCGAATCATCTTGCGGTAGAGAGGCACGATATAGCCTATCACGAATACCAATACTATAGGCACCATCAAGCCCTGCACCAATAGAATCCAGTTGCCGCCATAGGCCGCTCCCGGGTAGGCAAGGAACGTTACGCTACTGATGATGGTGGCAAACATCGACATACCGATGGCCCATGTGGGCACGGCTCCGTTGGCGGCGAAGTATGCCTGTGTTGAGTCTTGTTTCTTTGAGAAATACACGCCCACGCCTACGGCTGCGAGCACAGAAAGGATGATTATTGTGTAGTCAATCCAGTGTAAAGATGTGTTTAGTTCCATATGTATATTATATTTAGTTGACAAGTAAACAAGTTGACAAGTAAACAAGTTGATACTTGGTTAATTAGAACAAGTCAAGCAACTTGTCAACTTGTTAACTTGTCAACTCGTCAACTTATGTTTTTAACAATACTTCTCCACAATCGGCTTAGCCTCTTGCTTAATGCGCTCCACGATGTCGTCGCTCAGAGTGGTGAGCGGTGGCAGCATGTAGTAGTCGCACAAGCCCACCATGCTCATTATCACCTTCAATCCGCAGAGCGACTCGCCCAGTGTCAAGCCAGTGGTGTTCACCTTGCCAATCTCAATAGTCAGCTGTTGCAATTCCTCTGCCTTGGCTGTATCGCCATCGCGGCCAGCCTCGTAGAGCGCCTGATAGAGTTGTGGCACGTAGTTGCCCACGCTTGGCACAATGCCGTCGCCGCCCAGTGCCAAAGCCTTGGCCGAGTTGGCAGCACATCCGCAGAAGTAAGAGAAGTCCTCGCGGTCGGCAAAGAGCTTCAGCGCCTCCTCAATGCGTGGCACGTTGTTCTCAGAGTCCTTCAAACCCACGATGTTTGGGTGGTGGCTCAGACGCTCGATGATGTCCATCGGGATGCTCATGTGTGTGGTGATGTCTATGTTGTAGAGCATCAGTGGCACGGTAAGCGCGTCGGCCATGGTCTTGTAGTAGTTGTACATCTGCTCTGGCTGTAGCTTGTAGTAGCAAGGCAGAGTGGCCGCAATCACATCGGCGCCCGCCTCGATAAACTTCTCTGCCGCCGCCAGCTGCTCGCTGACGCAATTGCCTGGCAATCCCACGTAGATGGTCACCTTGCCCTCTGCCGCGCGCTTGGCCGCACTAATCATCTCTACGCCCTGACATGTGGCCACCGAGTTGCCCTCGCCCGTAGTGCCCATAATCAGCGGCGACACGCCGTGCTTAGCAAAGTTGGCTATGATTCTTTCTACTGCGGCAACGTCAATCTTGCCCTCGCTGGTCACAGGTGTTACCATTGGCACCACTACGCCATGGTATCTCTTTTCCTTTTTCATAACTTGTTATTTAATAAAGTAATATTCGTTTATTAGTTAGTACATAGGGCGAAATATCCGCCCATATTATACTAATGACGAAGAAGGTGGAATTTTGTTAGCATTTTTTTCGAAAAAAATAAAGAAGAATTTAAAAAAACACTAATTTTGCATATATGTTAGGAACAATTGTCAACACGTGTACTATTATATTAGGCACTCTCTCGGGTTCACTTCTCAACCGCGGCATCAAAGAGAAATACAAGCAAGTGCTCTATACTGGCCTTGGTTTGGCTTGTCTGGCCATAGGCCTCAATGCCACCGTTACCAATCTTCCCAAGAGTCAATACCCCGTGCTCTTCATCGTGGCGATAGCCCTCGGCGGAGTAGTGGGCACGGCCTTGGATATTGATGGGAGGTTTAAGAGACGAGTAGACGAGTTGACGAGTAGACAAGTTGACGAGTTGAGTGCTTCGTGTGTTACCTCATCATCTGAATCAAATAACTCGTCTACTTGTCAACTTGTCAACTCGTCAACTAATAAAAATCTCTCCTCCGCCCTTGCCACCGCCACACTTGTCTATTGCATAGGTCCGTTGTCTATGCTGGGACCTGTTATTAGTGCGCTCAAGGGCGACAACACGTTTCTTTTTACTAATGCCACGCTCGACCTCGTCACGTCGTTTGTCTTTGGTTCTACCTACGGCCTTGGCATGCTCCTTGCCGCCCCCATACTCTTCCTTTGGCAAGGACTATTCTATCTTGTGGCCAAGGTGTCGAGTCAGGCGGTAAGCGATGCTCTCATGTCAGAGCTGCTCATCGTGGGCGGACTCATGATTACCGCCAGCGGCCTCTCGCTCTTAGGCCTCAAAGATTGCAAAACGCTCAACTATCTACCTGCCCTGCTGGTGCCGGTGGTTTGGTTTTTGTTTTAAGATCCGCCCCTAATCTTTCACTTTAACAGTGAACATACATGGTAAGTAAGGATGAGACATTAGAGTGTAATAAAATATGGTATAAAAAATGTAGAGTAAACTAACATTACAAATGATAAATTAAGTTATCAGTTTGCAATTGAAAAATTTACGAGTTAATTGAGCATTGAAACTCTATTTGTTAAATAAAAGTAAATATTAGGGTTGAAAATTACAGAAATTTAGTTAATTAGTTGCTATATTAAAATAATTATTGTTATCTTTGTGGTCAAAATGTTTAAAATCAACATTATGTGGAAACATTGATTGTCATGAAAAAATCAGGCGATTAATTTCGTGTATAACTTTAATGAACTAACTCAAAGTGTGAAAATGAAGTTGTTAAACAATATTTTAAACTGGTATTTCTCGAAAAACTCTTTACCTTATTGGTGCATTTTGATTATTGACAGCATAATAATCGGAATGTCAGGATTACTTGTGTACTGGTTGTTCTGGAGAACTCAGATGGTGATAAACCATAGGTTTGAACTGATTTATACTTTGCTGCTATATATTGGTATCAGCATGGTGGGATTCAAGATATTCAGAACATACTCTGGCATAATGAGATATTCATCATTCGTTGACCTCCAGAAAGTGGCTTATGCCAACATGGTGTCGGTGGTGGTGGCTTATCTCTTGCAATTCGTTAAGGATTTTCTGCCTGAGGGTGTGTTTACTCTTTTCTCTGGCAGGATGCTGCTTTCAATGTTCCTTATGGCTACATTGCTGATGTGGGGAGTGAGGATCCTGGTTAAGGTGCTCTATGACGTGACTTATAACACTGAGCGTGCTAAGAGGGTGCTGATATATGGTGTGAAAGATGGTGGCGTTGGTCTTGCTAAGAACATACGTAACATGAAGCCTGCTAAGTATGTGCTCAAGGGATTTATAGCGCATGAGCCTCATTATAAGCATCATGTTTTGATGGGCGAGAAGGTGTTCCCTGTAAATGATGCTTTGACTGACGTTATTAAGAATCTAAAGATAGAGGCGGTTCTGGTGTCGCCATTGCGCAACAAAGAGATTCGTGATGATGTGAAGCTGCAGGATATTCTGATTTCAGCTGGTGTGAAGATTCTTATGCAGCAGGATGCGGCTGAATGGAACGGAAAGGATGAATTTACAACTGCCAACCTGAAGGAGGTGAGCGTGGAAGACTTGCTGCCTCGCGATGAGATAAAGGTTGACATGGAGTCTATTGGCGAACAGCTTACTGGTAAGAGGATATTAATTACTGGTTCTGCTGGTAGCATTGGTAGCGAGATGGTGAGACAGGTGGCTCCATATAAGCCTGCTGCGATGATGCTGATAGACCAAGCTGAGACACCAGAGCATGACATACGCATAATGATGGCGAAGCGTTGGCCAGAGATAAAGGCTGACACCGTGGTGACTTCAATTTGCAACGAGGGACACATGAGAAAGATCTTTTCGGAGTTTAAACCAGATTATGTTTTTCATGCTGCTGCATACAAGCATGTGCCAATGATGGAGGACAACCCAAGTGAGGCCGTGCAGAATAATATCTATGGCACAAAGGTGATTGCTGACCTCGCTGTGGAATTTGGCGTTAAGAAGTTCGTCATGGTTTCTACGGATAAGGCTGTAAACCCAACAAACGTGATGGGATGCTCGAAGCGTATATGCGAGATTTATGTGCAGAGTTTGAATAAGAAAGTTAACGAGTTGTGTGCTGCGCACGTTAACTTGTCAACTAATAAAACTCAATTCGTAACAACCCGTTTCGGAAATGTGTTGGGAAGTAATGGTTCGGTGATTCCTTTGTTTAAAGAGCAATTAAAGAAGGGCGGTCCGCTTACTGTTACTCATCCAAACATAATTCGTTTCTTTATGTTGATACCTGAGGCTTGTAAACTGGTTTTAGAGGCTGGCACAAAGGGTAATGGCGGCGAGATATTCGTGTTTGACATGGGTAAGCCTGTTCGCATTGCAGATTTAGCTGAGCGCATGATTAGATTGAGTGGTGCAAAGGATGTTAAGGTGGAGTTTACTGGACTGCGTGCTGGTGAGAAACTCTACGAGGAGGTGCTTAATGAAGAGGAGAACACCAAACCTTCGTTCCATGAGAAGATTCGTATTGCCAGTGTTCGTGAATATGATTACGAGGCTGTGAGCAAGGATATTGATGAACTGATTGCTATATCAAAGAACTATGATGACATGGCAACGGTGAAGAAGATGAAGGAGATAGTGCCGGAGTTCAAGAGCAATAACTCGGTTTATGAGGTTTTGGATAGATAAAAGACCCTCTGTATCTCCCTAATGAACGATTAACGATTAACGTTGAACGATGAACGATTAACGTTGAATGATGAACGTTGAACGTTGAACGATTAACGATGAACGATTAACGTTGAATGATGAACGTTGAACGATTAACGATGAATGATTAACGTTGAACGATGAACGTTGTTTTAAGTTTTTTCTCAAACTATTTCAATGCAAGAAAAGTATCTTGAATTTTTACGATATGCTATTGACAACAAAAAGGCTGTGCCTGAATCGGTGAAGGACATTGATTGGCATGGCCTTTTTGAGTTTTCTAAGAAACAGGCAGTCATCGGTGTTGTTTTTGATGCCATTCAACAACTTGACTTGAAGTGGGATGGACAGGACAAGACGCTGATGATGAAATGGTTTGCTGCATCAGAGAGTATAAGACTTAAGAATGAGAAAGTGAGCAAACAGTGCGTGAAACTGACTGAAAGGTTAATGGCTGAAGGTTTTCCATGCTGCATACTCAAAGGACAGGGTAACGCAATGATGTATCCTAATCCGATGAGCCGCACATCTGGTGATATAGATGCATGGCTATATGGCACGAGAGAGGATATATACAATTATGTTAGAAGGATTGTCCCGAAGTCATTCACTCAAGATAAGCATATAGAATTTCCTGTTTTTAAGGATACTGTTGTGGAGATTCATTATGCTCCCACTTCATTCAGCAACTTGTTTTATCAGAAAAGACTTAATAAGTATATTCAAAGTATAAAAGACAGACAGTTTGAACATAAAATTGAACTGATGGGTAATGGGACAATTTCTATACCTACTGATGACTTTAACAGGATATTTCAACTGTGTCATATAAAAAGTCACTTTTTTGTAGAGGGAATAGGATTACGCCAACTTATTGATTATTATTATTTGCTTAAAAAATCCAGTGCCAATGAAAATGAGGTATATTGGCTAAAACATTTAGGTTTGTATAAGTTTGCCACTGGCGTAATGTGGATTGAAAAGCAAATTCTTGGTCTTGAAGATAAATACCTTTTAGTGCAACCAAATGAAAAGGTGGGAAAAGTTATTTATAAAGATGTGATGATGGCTGGTAATTTTGGTCATCATGATGATAGGTATAAGGACAAGCGCTCTAATTTGTTGATGAGAGGAGCAATTGATTCATGGAGGCTTCTGACAATGATAAAAACGTTTCCTGGCGATGTTTTATGGAAACTTATACAAAAGGTTTATAATCAGAGGTGGAAGATTTTTAGAAGCCTCTCCTAAATCCTCCCCTAAAGGGAAGGACTTTGGGGCAAGCAAACTTTAATCCTTAATCCTTAATCTCTAATCCTTAATCTTTAATCTTTAATCTCTCATCTCTCATCCCTCATCTCTAATCTTTAATACGAAGTTAAAGGGAGTTAAAGGTAGTTATCGCTTTGCTGAGAAGTTAAAGGACATTAGTTTCTAGTACAAGCAAACTTTAATCTTTAATCCTTAATCCTTTATCCTTAATCTCTAATCCCTCATCCCTCATCCCTCATCTTTAATCAGCCAATTGTGCAAGGTTTTGTTGAACAACTTAGGATTCTGGAGATTCATCATGTGACCACAAGAGGGCAGGGTGATGAGGGTGACGTCTGAAAGCCATTGCGACTCTTTGGTTTTTGTTCCCTTGTTTTCCTCTTCACCTCTAAGTATCAGTACGGGTATAGATGGTTTTCGAATTTTAAGCATCTCCCATGCGTCAGTGGCGTAATAAAGGCGTTGCTCACAGTGGAGTGATTGCCAGGCATCCCACTTGTTAACCATCCGTGTGAGTGGTTTGCGGGTGTGAGGATGACCGCTAACTAATGTGTTTATCCATTTACTCTTCATATCTTCTATGCCAGAAGCCTTTAAAGTGGTAATGTCTTGAAGACGTTTGCTGTATTCTTTCTCGTCAATTGGTGTGCTTGGACCTGGTGTGCTACGGATGCTTCCGCTGGCAAGGGTGCAACTGAGAAGGCGTGAGGGATACATGGCAAGGAGGTCGCCAGCAACAAATCCGCCCATGGATAGGCCAACGATATGGGCACGATGAATGCCAAGGGAGTCCATGAGCGTGATGACATCATCGGCATGGGAGAACTGAAAACCTTCTATTTGTTTTGAGGACAGGCCATAGCCGCGGAAGTCCAGGCGGATGGCATGGTAGTAGTTGGAGAAATATTTGAACTGCTTGTCCCACATGGTGCAATCGAGGGAATGGCCATGAAGGAAGATAAGCGGTTCGCCCTTGCCTCTTTCCTCGTAGTAAATCTTTCCGCCCCCTGTCACTGTGATGTAATTGCTTTCTGCAAATGTGGGTATGGAGAAGTACAGAAAGATAATAAATATAGTTATTGCGTAATGCTTGTTGATTGATATTAGCATATTGATTTTGATTATTTTTACTGCGAAGATAGTAAAAATACGTTACAGATTCCCTAAAAGTTTCTTAAAAATACTTAGTAAGCTGTTATTTTTACTAATTATTTAAATAGGTTATGAGCTTATGATGTAGGAAATGAGTAACTTTGTAGTTAATTTGAACAATAAATAAAGAATACAAAAACATAAGATTATGGCAGAAGCTATTGACATTCGTGAATTGAATATGAGAATAGAGCAGCAAAGCTCATTTGTTACTAATATCACAACTGGCATGGACAGGGTGATTGTTGGACAGAAACATCTGGTTGACTCACTGCTGATATCATTGCTGAGTGATGGACATATATTGCTTGAGGGTGTGCCTGGACTGGCAAAGACTTTGGCTATAAAGACACTTTCACAACTCATAGACTCAAAGTATAGCAGAATACAGTTTACTCCTGACTTGCTGCCTGCTGACGTTGTTGGTACAATGATTTACTCACAGAAGGATGAGCGCTTTCAGGTTAAGAAGGGTCCTGTGTTTGCAAACTTTGTGCTTGCTGATGAGATAAACCGTGCTCCGGCTAAGGTGCAGAGTGCTTTGCTGGAGTCGATGCAGGAAAAACAGGTGACAATAGGTAGTGAGACTTTTGAATTGCCAAACCCATTCCTGGTGATGGCCACACAAAACCCAATCGAGCAGGAGGGTACTTATCCTCTGCCAGAGGCACAGGTTGACCGTTTTATGCTGAAGGTGGTTATCGACTACCCAACTATTGAGGAGGAGAAGAAGATTATTCGTGCAAATATTACAGGTGAGGTGCCTGAGGTTAAGCCTGTTACTACAGCACAAGAGATTATCAATGCACGAAAGGTGGTTCAAGAAGTTTATATTGATGAGAAGATAGAGCAGTATATTGCTGACATTGTGTTTGCCACACGTTATCCAGAACGTTATGGACTGAAAGAGCTGAAGGATATGATTTCGTTTGGCGGTAGTCCTCGTGCCAGCATCAACCTGGCTAAGGCAGCAAGAGCATACGCATTTATCAAGCGTCGCGGTTATGTTGTGCCAGAGGATGTTCGTGCTGTTGCTCATGATGTGTTGCGCCACCGTATAGGACTGACTTACGAGGCAGAGGCAAGCAATATAACAAGTGAGGAGATTGTTAGCCGTATCATCAATAAGGTTGAGGTGCCTTAAAAAGGCTGCCTTCTAATGTCTAAATAAAGACAATGGAAACAAGCGAGATTTTAAAGAAAGTACGCAAGATTGAAATAAAGGCGCGCGGATTGAGTGCTAATATCTTTGCCGGACAATATCATTCGGCATTTAAAGGCAGGGGTATGGCATTCAGTGAGGTAAGGGAATACCAGTTTGGTGATGATGTAAGGGACATTGACTGGAATGTTACCGCTCGTTTCCATAAACCATATATAAAGGTTTATGAAGAAGAGCGCGAGCTTACTGTGATGCTGCTTATTGATGTGAGCGGTTCGCTTTGCTTTGGCACTCGTAATCAGCAGAAGCGTGATATGGTGACAGAGATTGCTGCTACTTTGGCATTCAGTGCGATACAAAACAACGATAAGATAGGCGTGATCTTTTTCTCTGACAAGATAGAGAAGTATATTCCACCAAAGAAGGGCAGAAAGCATATACTTTATATTATCAGAGAACTGCTTGACTTTACTCCTCAAAGTAATCAAACGGATATAAGTGTGGCGCTTGAGTTCTTATCTGGTGTGGCTAAAAGACACTGTACGGCTTTCCTGATGAGTGACTTTTACGACCGTAAGAGTTTCCTGCATCCGCTGACCATCAGCAATAGAAAGCATGATGTGGTGGCTATTCAGGTTTACGACTGGTGGGAAAGAAGACTGCCTGACGTTGGATTGCTTAAGGTTAAGGATGCGGAAAGCGGATATGAGCAATATATCGACACTGGAAGCAAGAAACTAAGAGATTTGCATCAGCGTAACTGGAACAACAGGCAGGCATCACTTCATGAGGTCTTTACAAAGAGCAATGTGGATAATGTGAGCATTGCCACTGATGAGGATTATGTGAAGCAGTTGATGTTGCTGTTCCGTAAACGAAATTAAATGACAAATAATGATGAGCAAGATAATGAGATTTGTTTCATTTCTGATTTTTCTTTGCATCTCCGTAGGGCCTGTAATGGCACAAGTGCCAGTGGAGGCTGAGATTAGTTCTGTTCAGATGCTAATAGGTGAACAGGTACAGATAAAACTCAAAACAACAACCCCACAAGACAAGAAAGTGGAGATGCCTTTCTTCAAGCCATTGGAGATGATTACTCCTGGTGTGGAGGTTATTAATACAGAAGATATTGGAACTGAGAACTTGGATGAAAAGACTGTTTTTACACGTCTTTATACTATTACCTCTTTTGAGGATACATTATATTATATTCCTCCATTTCAGGTTAAAGTAGATGGAAAGCAATATGAGAGTAATACGCTTGCACTCAAAGTGATAACACTGGATGTTGACACTACTAATGTTGAGAAGTTTTATGGACCAAAAGATGTTCAGGATAATCCTTTCCTGTGGGCGGAATGGAGCACTCCATTTTGGTTAAGTGTAATAGCGGCAGTTCTATTTATAATAATCTATTTGCTTTATATTAGGCTGAAAGATAATAAACCTATCGTGATAAGGATAAAGGTGATAAAAAAACTTTTGCCTCATCAGAAAGCAATGCGCGAGATTGAGCAGATTAAGGCTGATAAGATGGTTATATCTGAAAACCAGAAGGAGTATTACACTAAACTTACTGAGACTCTTAGGCGATATATCGAAGAGCGTTATGGTTTCAGTGCTATGGAGATGACCAGCAGTGAAATCATTCATCGCCTAACTCAAGCCAATGATGCTACAGGACTGAATGAACTGAAATCGCTTTTTGAGACTGCAGACCTTGTGAAGTTTGCAAAACACTCTGCATTGATTAATGAGAATGACATGAATCTGGTTAATGCTATTGACTTCATAAACTCAACAAAGATTGAGAATATGCCTACTGAGGAGATTGTAAAACCACAACTCTCTGAAAATGAGGAGAAGCAACAGGTGGCAAGACGAGTGCTCACTACATCGATATTCGCATTGTCGGCTATAACATTTGCGCTGATCGTTTATGTTGTTTATCTGGTGTATGGGTTGATGAGTTGAACATAATGAACGATTAACGATTAACGTTTAACGTTGAACGAACAACGAGTTGTTACTTTTTATTTAAAAGTTGATGAGTGGACAAGTAGACGAGTTGAACATAATGAACGATTAACGATTAACGTTTAACGTTGAACGAACAACGAGTTGGTAGTTGATGTTTAAGTTGATGCGTTGATGAGTTGATGAGTTGATTGTTAAGTTGATGAGTTGCACAACGAATTACATTAATTAAACTAATTGTTTTTTAGTTGATGAGTTGATGAGTTGGTAGTCCATATTGACAAAAACTTACAAATTCAAAAACTCACAAACTTATAAACTCATAAACTCAAAAACTTATAAACTCAAAAACTTACAAAAAATATATATTCACAAAATATGGAATTTCCAAATAAAGAATATCTGTTTCTGCTTTTACTCCTGATACCGTATATTTTATGGTATCTGATGAGGAAGAGGATGACAGAACCGACACTAAAGATAAGTGATACACGTGTATATAAGTTTGCACCAAGAAGCTGGAAAGTTATACTTATGCCTGTATTGTTTATATTCAGGATAATAGCTTTCGTATTGCTGGTGATAATACTTGCACGACCACAGACAAGAAACTCTTGGGAGAATCAGACGCGTGAGGGTATTGATATCATGCTGGCTATGGATATTTCTACAAGTATGCTGGCAGAAGACTTAAAGCCTAACCGTATGGAGGCGGCTAAAAAGGTGGCTGCTGAGTTTATTATTGGTCGTCCTGATGATAATATAGGCTTGTCTATATTCGCAGGTGAGGCTTTTACGCAATGTCCGATGACAACAGACCATGCTTCGCTGCTTAATCTTTTGCAGAATGTGCGTACTGATCTTGCCGCAAGGGGATTGATTCAGGATGGTACGGCTATAGGTATGGGACTGGCAAATGCTGTAAGCAGACTGAAAGACTCAAAGGCAAAGAGCAAGGTGGTGATACTGCTTACTGATGGCTCAAACAATATGGGTGACCTGTCGCCAATGACTTCTGCTGAGATTGCAAAGAGTCTGGGAATTAGGGTTTATACTGTTGGTGTTGGCACTAATAAAGTTGCACCTTATCCAATGCCTGTTGCTGGCGGGGTGCAATATGTGAATATACCTGTAGAGATTGATACAAAGACGCTAAGTGAGATTGCGGATATTACTGATGGAGATTTCTATCGTGCTACTAACAACGAGGAACTGATGGAGATCTATAAAGAGATTGACAAACTGGAGAAGTCTAAGCTTAATGTAAAGAAGTTCAGCAAGAGGTACGAGGCTTATCAGCCATTTGCTTTGGCTGCTGTGATTATACTTCTGCTTGAAATATTATTAAGTATAACAATATTCAAAAAGTTACCATAGAGTTATGTTCAGATTTGAAGATACAATATATTTATATTTGTTACTTGTCATACCGATTTTGGGTGTGGTATATCTTTTTGGTTTGTACAGAAGCAGGAAAAAACTGAAGAAGGCAGGAGATATAGAGTTGCTTAAGGAATTGATGCCCGACGTATCGGTGTGGAGACCTGCCGCAAAATTCTGTTTGTTGCTTACTGCGCTTGCACTTATGATAATAATGCTGGCAAGACCACAGTTTGGTACAAAGATAAATAATGAGAAACGCACAGGTATAGAGACTATCATTGCAATGGATATAAGTAACTCTATGCTTGCTGAGGATGTTGTGCCAAGCAGATTGGACAGAAGCAAGATGATGGTTGAGAATCTTGTGGATAATTTCAATGACGACAAGATTGGACTGATTGTTTTTGCTGGTGACGCATTTGTACAGTTGCCTATAACAAGTGATTATGTATCGGCAAAGATGTTTCTTGAGAGTATAGATCCGTCGATGATGGCATCTCAAGGTACTGATGCTGCCGCTGCCATTAATATGGCTGTAAATAGTTTTACTCATGATGAGGGCGTGGGTAAGGCTATTATTCTTATAACTGATGGCGAGGACCATGAGGGTGGGGCATTAGAGGCTGCAACAAACGCAAAGGAAAAGGGTATGCGTGTGTATGTTCTCGGTGTTGGTTCGCCCAAAGGCGCGCCAATTCCTATTCCAGGAACAAATGATTTTATGACCGACAATTCTGGCAAGACGGTAATGTCGGCACTTAATGAGGAGATGTGTAAACAGATAGCCTCTGCTGGTGGTGGCGTTTATATTCATGTGGATAATAATAGTAACGCTCAGCAACAACTGAATAATGAACTAGATAAACTGGCTAAGAAGGAAATGGAGACTACAATTTACAGTGAGTATGATGACCAGTTTCAGGCCGTTTGTATAATTGTATTGATCTTACTCATAATTGAGGTTTGCATACTTGAACGCAAGAACCCAATTTTCAGGAAATTTAGTCTGTTTGGTAAGAAAGCTGGTAAGGCCAGTATGATTATTGTCTTTTTATTTACTTCTGCTGTATCATTTGCTCAGACCGACCGTGATTATGTAAGAGAAGGCAACAGGCATTACAGGAAAGGTAATTTCGCTGAAGCTGAGGTGTCATACAGAAAGGCACAGGAAAAGAATGTAAATAATCCGCAGGCTTCTTATAATCTTGCCAACTCAATGTTTGCTCAGCGTAAAGACTCTGCTGCCATTGTGCAGTTTGAACAGGCTGTAAAGTCAGAAACCAATCCTTACCGTAAGGCTCAATCATATCATAACATTGGTGTGGTTTGTCAAGGACATAAGATGTTTGGCGAGGCTATAGAGGCATATAAGAACGCATTAAGATTAAACCCTAACGACCATGCTACACGATATAATCTTGAATTGTGCAGACGCCAGCTGAAGAACCAAAATCAGAATCAGCAACAGCAAGGTGAGAATAATAAGGATGGCGAGGACGAGAAAAAGGAAGAGAAAAAACAACAAGAACAGAAGGAAGAACAAAAGCAAAACGAAAAGGACGAGCAAAAGCAAGATAAAAACCAAATGAGCAAGGATAATGCTGAGCAGTTGCTTAAGGCTGCAATGCAAAAAGAAAAGAAAACACAAGAGCGCATGCAGAAGCTTATGCAGCAGCCTCGTTCACGAAAATTAGATAAAAACTGGTAGAAAAGAATATGAAACGTATTGCAATACTATTCATACTGATTGTCTTGATGATGCCAGCATTGGCACAAAGACTTACTGTAAATTCACCATCGCATGTGGCTGAGGGTGAGCAGTTCCGACTGTCATATACTATTAATTCACAGAAAGTGAGTGGATTTACTGTAGGGGAGATACCTGAAGAATTTGATGTGCTTATGGGACCAAGTAAGTCGTCTCAGCATAGTGTGCAGATGATTAACGGTAATGTAACTCAGTCGGCATCAATTACTTATACTTATATACTTTTTGCCAATAAGAAGGGTGTTTATAAAATTCCGCCAGCTTATATTAATGCAGATGGTAAAGATGTTAAGTCAAGTGAGACGGTAATCACGGTGACAGAACCTGTGGAGAAGCCACAAGTTAATCAAGGTCAAGGTCAGCAACAGGTTGATAATAGTGTAAGAGATATAAAAGGCTCTGACTTGTTTATCAGGGTTACTGCAAGCAAGAAAAATGTGTATGAGCAGGAACCGGTATTGCTCACCTATAAGGTTTATACTTTAGTTAATCTTACTTCACTTGACGGAAAGATGCCCGACCTGAAGGGCTTCCATACACAGGAAATTCCTTTGCCACAACAGAAGAGTTTTAAGATTGAGACTATTAACGGAAAAGCATATAAGACAGTTACATGGAGCCAGTATGTGATGTTCCCACAGATAACTGGAAAGATGGAGATACCAAGTATTACGTTTAATGGTATTGTGGTGCAGCAAAACAGGTATATTGATCCTTTTGAGGCATTCTTCAATGGCATGTCAGGATATGTTGAAACTAAAAAGAAAATTATAGCTCCAGCAATAAATTTAGATGTAAAACCTCTGCCAGAACGTCCTGCCAATTTCTCAGGTGGTGTCGGTAAGTTTAATATTTCGGCTGAAATCGATAACTCAGAAGTGAAAGCCAACGATCCTGTAAAGCTTATTGTGAATGTTAGCGGTACGGGAAATATGAAACTGCTCAAAGAACCGTTGGTTAATTTCCCTAAGGATTTTGATGTATATGACGCAAAGGTTTCTGATAATTCAAAACTTACTGTTAATGGAGTTGAGGGAACTATAACTTATGAGTATCTTGCTGTGCCTCGCCATCAGGGTAAGTATGAAATTCCGCCAGTTGAATTTGTGTATTTTGATATAAACGATGGCGAGTATAAAACTCTTACAACACAGCCGTTTGAACTTAATGTTGCAAAAGGCGCAGGTGTGACAGGGGTGAGTGACTATACTAATAAAGAGGACTTGAAGCTTCTTAATAAAGATATAAGATACATAAAAACTGGTGATGCGAATATTAAGTCACGCACATCATTTTTCTTTGGCTCTTTAAACTATTGGCTTTCACTATTGGCTGTAGCAATACTTTTTGTCATTATGTTTATTATGTTGCGTATGCGCATGAGTAATAATTCTGATACGGTAATGCTTAGAGACCGCAAGGCCCGTAAGATTGCAACCAAACGCTTGAAGATTGCTGCTAAGATGGCACAGATGGGCAAGCCAAATGAACTTTATGATGAGATACTTAAGGCTCTTTGGGGATATGTTGGTGATAAACTTAATATGCCAGTAGAACAGTTGTCAAGGGATAATATAAAAGAAAAACTCTCTGCCAATGGCGTAGGTGATGAGACAATAAATAAATTTATATTTGCTCTTGACGAGTGTGAGTTTGCACGTTATGCGCCAGGCGATGTAAAAGGAAATATGAATAAGACTTATGATGCCGCAGCTGCTGCAATTATTGATATTGAGAATACAATGAAGACAAGAAAGAATAACAGATTTGCCTTGTTGCTTATCATGCTTTTGGTCTCTATGGCTTCTGTGGCACAAGACAAGGTTGTTGCTGATAGTGCTTATGCTAAAGAAGATTATCAGACTGCAATAAGTATTTATGAAAGTTTGCTCAGCGATAATGTAAGTCCTGAATTATATTATAATCTTGGTAACGCATATTATAGAATTGACGATATGCCGCATGCCATATTGAACTATGAGCGCGCATTACTCTTATCACCTGGTGACAGCGATATAAGGTTTAATCTTCAGATGGCAAGAAATAAAACAATCGATAAGATTATACCTGAATCTGAGATGTTTTTTGTTACATGGTATAAGTCTCTTGTCAATATCATGGGGGTTGATGGATGGGCTATTCTTGCAATAATAATGTTTGCTTTGGCTGCTATCCTTATTTTGCTCTATGTATTTACTGATGTTGTGATAATACGGAAAATCGGGTTCTTCGGCGCCGGCTTGTCTATGATTATCTTTGTTGTGGCTAATGTATTTGCTTATCAGCAAGGGAATAAAGTAGCAAGTTATAACGGTGCAATTATTATGTCGACAGCTAATGTTAAGAGCACTCCAGCGGAAAACGGCACAGATTTATTTGTGCTTCATGAAGGAACTCGTGTTGATATAACAGATGACAGTATGAATGACTGGAAAGAGGTAAGGATAGCTGATGGCAAGGAGGGATGGATTGAGACAAAAAAGTTAGAACTGATTTAAATGAGTTTTCAAAGTTTAATTGATTTAGACAGGCAACTGTTGCTGTGGTTTAATGGCAGCGACTCATTGTTTATTGACAGTTTGGCAATGACACTGACAAATGGCCTTACATGGATACCTTTATATGTGGCATTGTTATATCTGGTTATAAAAAATAATTCTGATATTCGCCAGATTATTTTTATTATAGCTGGTGCAGGATTGTGTGTGTTGCTTGCAGGAACATTGAATGATGAGTTGGTAAAGCCAGGCATCGCACGATTCCGTCCTACTCGTGATCCAATTATAGCACATCTTATTGATGTTGTTGATGGATATCGCGGTGGGCGTTATGGTTTTTTCTCTTCTCATGCGGCAAATACTTTTAGTATTGCAATGTTTTTCTCGTTATTAGTGAAAAGCCGTACTTTAAGTATTATGCTCATATTATGGTCGCTTGTGAATTGTTGGACAAGAATGTATCTTGGTGTACATTTCCCAGGTGATATTCTTTGCGGATTGTTATGGGGTGGGTGCGTTGGCACTTCTGTTTATTTTATTTATAAATATTTCTCTAAGCAAATGACATTGTCAAATAACTTTATCTCTGAGAAATATACTCTAACTGGCTATTCACGCTCTGATATAGATATTGTAGTGTGTGTGCTGGGCTTTTTGTATTTGTTTGCTTTAATTAAAGCATGTTTTGCATAAATTACTCATATTATTATGGAAACTAAAAGAATCCAGATAAAAGACTATAACTATAATCTCCCTGATGAGAGAATTGCTAAATATCCTTTGGAAAATAGGGATATGTCAAAACTGCTCGTTTACCGTCAAGGAAACATAACTCAAGATAAATTTTGTAATCTTTCAACTTATCTGCCTAAAGGTGCATTGATGATTTTCAATAACACCAAGGTTATACAGGCAAGGATGTTTTTTAGGAAAGAGACTGGCGCTCAAATAGAGATATTTCTTTTAGAACCTGTATTGCCAGCTGATTATGAACAGATGTTTCAGGCTCGAAAATGCTGTTCATGGTATTGTCTTGTTGGTAATCTAAAGAAGTGGAAAGAAGGAGAACTGTCTCGTATTGTTTCCTTTGGAAATAAAGAGGTGACAGTGTGCGTAAGCAAGGGCGAACAACATCAGACTGGTTATAGGATTAACTTCTCATGGAATGATGAAACAATAAGTTTTGCTGAAATCATAGATGCTATGGGTGAGTTGCCTATACCTCCATATCTTAACAGGAATACAGAGGAGAGTGATAAGACAACTTATCAGACCGTGTATTCAAAGATTAAAGGTAGTGTTGCTGCTCCTACTGCTGGACTGCACTTTACTGAAAGGGTGCTCAATAGCATTGATAATGCAGGTATCATCAGAGATGAACTTACTCTTCATGTTGGTGCCGGAACATTTAAACCTGTAAAAAGTGAAGAGATATCTGGGCATGACATGCATTCAGAATCAGTTGTGGTAAAGCGTTCTACACTTGACAGACTAATTGAGCATAAAGCCGAAGCTATAGCTGTTGGAACAACAAGTGTTCGTACCTTAGAGAGCCTTTATTACCTCGGAGTTAAGGTTATCAATAATCCTGGAATACATGAAGATGAACTTCATGTAAATCAATGGGAACCATATGATTTACAGACTGATATAGCACCGTTGGATTCACTTATTGCTTTGGCTGCTTGGATGGATTCACATGGTTTGACTGTATTGTGTGCTAGTACACAGATAATTATAGCACCTGGTTATGATTATAAGATAGTTAAGATGCTTGTAACTAATTTTCATCAGCCGCAAAGCACATTATTGCTTTTAGTAAGTGCTTTTGTTAAAGGTAACTGGAGAAGCATTTATGACTATGCAATAGATAATGACTTCAGATTTTTAAGCTATGGAGACAGTTCGCTTATTATACCTTAGATGAGGTAATGGTTATGAGTTATTATTAATGAATTGTTTTTCAAATTAATGAATTGTAAATAAATATATATAATGAAAATAGGTGATAAGGTAAGATTTTTAAGTGAGATAGGTGGAGGATTCATTGCTGGTTTTCAAGGCAAGAATATAGTGCTTGTAGAAGATGAAGACGGTTTTCAGGTTCCAATGCTGACCAATGAGGTTGTTGTTATTGGTGACGAAGACTACAGTACAACGAATATGGTAGATAAAAAGGCTGTAAATAAGAATACTAATGCAACATCTTCGATTGTAGAAATAGAAAAGCCAATAACCTTCAAACCTCAACCTCAGGAAAGACGAGGAGGGGATGTGCTGAGCGCATATCTTGCTTATGTGCCCGTTGATTCTCGCGAAATGACAAATACGCAATTTGAGGCATATATTGTTAATGATAGCAATTATTATCTTAGATACACTTATCTAACTGCTGAGAGTGCTGGCTGGCAGTTGCGTTCAACTGGAGAGGTGGAACCAAATATGAAATTGTTCATAGAAGAGTTTGGTAGAGAACAACTCAATACTATGGAGCGTGTGTGTATTCAATTAGTTGCTTATAAGAAGGACAAGAGTTTTATTTTAAAACCAGTTATTGATGTTCAGTTGCGCATAGACTCTGTAAAGTTCTATAAACTGCATACCTTCCATGAAAACGATTTCTTCGAGGAACCAGCTTTGATATATACTATTGTTGAGAATGATGTGCCAGCACGCACTTTAGTTATTGATGCAGATAAACTAAAGCAGCAAATGCTTAGTAAGGTGGCCCAAGACCAGCAGACTCCTGCAAGGGTAAAGCAAGTTAAGCAAGATGTTAATGCACCACTTGTAGTTGACCTTCATGCCTCTGAACTTTTAGATACTACTGCCGGAATGTCTTCGACAGACATATTAAATCATCAATTGGATGTGTTCCGTAAGACTCTTCAGGAACATGACAAAAACAAAGGTAAGAAAATTGTTTTTATTCATGGAAAGGGTGAGGGAGTGTTACGTGCTGCATTGATAAATGAGTTGCGCTATCGCTTTAAGAAATACACATATCAGGATGCTTCTTTTCAGGAGTATGGCTATGGAGCAACAATGATTACTATTAAGTAGTTATGGGTTCGGGTTTATTAAGCTTAACAGGTATTTTATGTAAGGTTTATCCCAGTCGTTTATGTGATACCTATTGTTATCATACAAGAGAATATCAATGTCTAATGGTATGATTCCAGTAGTTTTTGCGTAATTATTTCTGCCGCATTCAGTCTCAATATGCTTTAACTCTTTATTGAGTATTTCATAAGATAGTTCTGTTTCGCAAACGAGAATCTTATTTGTGAATATTGATATAGGAAATTCAGTCGACTCGTTGTCGTAAGACGGAGTCGACTGAATTATTTTTATGCTTTTTGATAATAAATTTAATGCCAATTCTATATTAACCCTGGCCTCATGGTTTGAACCTAATGCTAATATTATTTTATGCATGCGATTATCCATTCATTGCCATTAGGAATTCCTCATTGTTTCTTGTTTGAACCAATGTGTCGCGAATTGTATTCATTGCCTCAATAGGATTCATTTCAGCAATAAACTTGCGACATATCCACATCTTGCTGATAGTGTTTGGATCCTGAAGAAGGTCATCGCGGCGTGTTGACGATTGCACAAGGTCGATAGCTGGGAATATTCGCTTGTTGGCAAGAGAGCGGTTAAGCTGAATCTCAGAGTTTCCTGTACCCTTAAATTCTTCAAAAATCACTTCGTCCATCTTGCTTCCTGTGTCAACAAGTGCGGTTGCTATGATTGTTAGTGAACCGCCGCCTTCAATGTTTCTTGCAGCTCCAAAGAAGCGTTTGGGTTTTTGCAGAGCATTTGAGTCAACACCACCAGTAAGCACTTTGCCTGATGCTGGTGCAACTGTATTGTAAGCTCTGGCAAGTCGTGTTATAGAGTCGAGGAATATAACCACGTTATGACCGCATTCAACCATTCTTTTGGCTTTTTCCAATACAATTCCTGCAATCTTCACATGCCTTTCTGCTGGTTCGTCGAAGGTAGAGGCAATGACTTCTGCGTTAACAGTGCGTGCCATGTCTGTAACCTCCTCTGGACGCTCGTCTATAAGAAGCATCATGATATAAGCATCTGGGTGGTTGGCTGCAATGGCATTAGCTATATCTTTCATTAATATAGTTTTACCAGTTTTTGGCTGTGCCACAATAAGTGCACGCTGTCCCTTGCCAATAGGTGAGAAGAGATCAACTATTCTTACGCTTGGATTGGTTGTGCTCTTATCTCCGCATAAATTAAATTTCTCATCAGGGAACAATGGGGTAAGATGCTCAAATGCAACACGGTCTCTTACGTCTGACGGTATTCTTCCATTTATGAATTTTATATTGCTTAGTGAGAAATACTTCTCGTTCTCATGTGGTGGTCTTACCGTACAGTCAATAACGTCGCCAGTCTTTAAGCCATATTTCTTAATCTGTTGTGGTGATATGTAGATATCATCTGGTGATGAAAGATAGTTATAATCGCTTGACCTTAAGAAACCATACCCGTCTGTCAATATCTCAAGCACTCCATTGCCTTCGATTATATCATTAAAGTCATATACTGCTTTTGGTATTGGAGCAACATCGGTATAGTGATAATCAATGTCTTGTTTTGGTGCTGTTGGTCTGTCGAAGATGTCTAAGTTGGGTATAGCATTAAAATCTTCAATAGGCAAATCAACTACTGTAATAAAATCAGTGCCATCACCTGGGTCACCTTCCCATATCTGATCTGTGAATTCTAGATTTGCGTTTGACTTGTTGTGCTGCGACATCTTCTCCTGGAGCATTTCCAGCATTTCTAGGTTTGGTGCAGAGTCGTTATCATAGTTAGTCTCTTCTGCTTCTGGTATAATATCATTTTCAGATATTACTTCATCTTCTGGCATTTGAGTGTCAATAATCTCATCTGTGATTGTATCTGATTCTGTCTCAGATGAGATTTCTGGTTCATTAATAACAGTCTCAACTGTATCATTATCAGATATAGTATTTAATGGTTCCTGGGAATCAACAACGTCTGCCTCATCTGCAACATTAGACTCAACGTTTTCTTCTTCACCATTCTCAAATGTTATGTTATTGAATAGTGGAGCAGGTTTTGCGGCTTTTTTCTTTTTGCCTGCTTTTACGTCAAAGTTTTCACCTTCTTTACCGTTTACAGTATATACTTTATTTGTGTCTTTCTTTACTATCCTTGTCCTTTTCTTCTTTGCTGGAGCAGCTGTCGAAGCTGCGTCTACAGCAGCTTTGTCTAATATGGCGTAAATAACTTCTTCGAGTTCATCATTAGGCGTAACCTTTACACCTAATTGGTTTGCGATATCCATCAACAATGGTATATCCATTGCTTCAAGCTCTTGTTTTGTATACATACTTTAATACGTGAAGTATATTTATAAAATGTAATTTGTATAAATAATTAACTTGTTTCTTGAAGTCCGAAACATAGTCAGGGTTTAAATAACTTTGCAAAGTTATGAAAATAAATCTATATTACCAAATTTAGAATGGTAATATTATAACTTATTTTATATATGGGTTATGAATAGCTTCATAGCTTATTGTGGTTTCAGGACCATGGCCTGGGTATATTATCGTGTCGTGTGGTAATGTTAAGGTTAATTTGTTAATACTATCTATGATATCTTCATACGAACCTCCTTCAAGATCGGTCCTTCCTATGCTCATTTTGAAAAGCGTGTCACCACTGAATGCTATTTTTTCTTCTTCGCAATAAAAGACTACAGAACCAGGAGAATGGCCAGGTGTATGGATTATCTTTAGTTCGTGTTTTCCGAAACTAATAACATCATTATCTGCAAAAAAACTGCCTACTGAAGGAAGAGAGTAATCTAATTTGCTATTGAAAAATAAGATGTACTGCATAGGAAGTGACTCCATTAATGCAGCGTCGTCATAATGAATTTCTGGTTTGCAATCAAAGAACTCAAATATAGTGTTGTTGCCAAAGTTGTGGTCTATATGTGCATGAGTTGCAAGCAGATGCTTTACCTTAAGTCCGTTGTTTCTGATATACGATACAATTTCCTCACGTTCTGTAGCAAAATATGCTCCACAATCTATAATTACAGATTCCTTAGTGTCATCACTTAATATGTAGCAATTTTCCTGAAACGGATTGCAAACTATTCGTTTTATATTTAACATGCTTTTATAATGAATTAATAAACAGGAACATATACTACATATTTATCTTTAAACCATTCTTCATCAAAAAAAGTAGATATAGGAGTAATCTCGGCTGATTTCTCAAATGGTTGAAGTTCTCCTGTAATATCTCCGCCCTTTAGGCATATCACGCCATTTATGTTTGCATTTCGTTGCTTTTTACTGATATTCTTTCTTACAATCTTCATCAAATCAGGTAGTTGCATAACAGCACGGCTGACAATGAAGTCATATTGTCCTTTTTCCATTTCTCCACGCAGATGTACTGGTGAACAGTTGCTTAAACCTATTGCCTTAGATATCTCTTGTGCTACGAGTATTTTCTTTCCTGTTCCATCTATTAACTTGAATGTGCATTCAGGGAATAGTATAGCAAGAGGAATGCCAGGAAAACCGCCACCACATCCAAAGTCAAGTATAGATGTGCCTGGTTGAAATCCGATAGTTTTTGCAATAGCTAAAGAGTGAAGTACATGGTGCTCATATACATTTTCTATATCTTTGCGTGAAATAACATTTATCTTTGCGTTCCAATCTTTGTATAGATCGTAAAGCATGTCAAACTGTTTCTTCTGTTTTTCAGTTAGATTAGGAAAATATTTCAGTATCTGTTGCATAATTAATTTCTTTCTGCAAAGTTAATCATATTTTCTTAAATTATATATTAATGAAGAAAATCATTTTGCAAAATATTTATAACTTGAATTATGAAATTAAAATGGGAGTTGAATTTTCAACTCCCATTATTTGTTTATAGTAAAACTATAGAAACAGAGTAATGTAATAAGATTATTTCGTTACTCTAATCCAGTCTATATCCATGAAGCCCATAGAGCCTTTTGCAGCTGGCTGGCACGCAACAAAACCGAACTTGGCACCAATCCATTTACCCTCGCGCATTTGGAACTCATTGCCTGCATTCTTGAATTTCTTGCCGTCAAGGCTATATGCGAATGTCATCTTTGCGCCATCTTTGACTGTCAGGCGGAAATAGATTTCCTCATAGATAGCTGGCTCGTAGTTAATCTTGTCAATTTCAGTTGGTTTTAACTCTGCAATCACCTTGACCTCTTCAGCCTTGTTGCCATCAGCCTTATTGCATGTGAGTTGCTGAAGTTGAAAAGCATCACCTACGCGCTTAACTACAAGTGCAGAATATCCACGGCCCATCATGATGAGACCGCCAAACTGTCCCTCACTTTTTGCTGCCAGCTTAATCTTTGTTGTAGCAGTAAAAGCATCTGCTGGAGTCTTCTGAAGCAGCAAACTTGGTGCCTCCCACAGGTTTACGAAGTTCTCGCTCAGCTTATGAGTATACATGCGGAAGAAACCATAAGGAGTTGGCTGGCCATAATATTGACTATAGTTGGCATGCCATTGCCATTGTTTGCCAAGTTGAGGTGTGTTGAATTCGTCACTCTCAACAGGATTCTGGATAGGATAGGTCTTTCCTACGTTAGGTTTCCAGTAGGTTGTTACAGGTTCTCCGCACATATCGCCATCCTTGTCAATGCCCATCACAGGCCATCCGTTTGTCCATGTCACTGGTTGTAGATGTACAACTCGGCCGTATGCTCCTTTGTCCTGGAAATGTACAAACCAGTCTTCGCCCTGTTTTGTTTGAATCCATCCTCCCTGATGAGGACCATTTACATTTGTGCTGCCCTGCGCTAAGACAGTCTTGCACTCATAAGGACCATAAGGACTCTTTGAGCGCATAGCAAGCTGCCATCCTGTAGCAACACCACCTGCAGGGCACATTATCCAGTAATATCCGTTGTGCTTGTAGAACTTGGCACCTTCAGCAGTGTGGTGCACATTGTTGCCATCGAAGACAAGTACAGGGTCTCCTATAGGTTTAGTACCGTCTGGGGAGAGCTCGCGAACACTGAGTACACTCTTTATGCCAGAGCGACTTCCTGCGTATGCATATGCCAAATAGCAACGTCCATCTTCATCCCAAAGTGGACATGTGTCGATCATGCCCTTGCCAGGGATTACAAGAACAGGGTCGTCCCAGCGACCGGCTGGATTCTTTGTCTTAACCATATATACACCATAGTCGGGATCGCCCCAATAGATATAGTATTCGCCGTTGTGGTATCGGATGCTTGGCGCCCAAACGCCCATGCCATGAGCCGGTTGGTTGAATACCTCGTATGGCGTCTGCTCACGTAGGGCATGGCCGATAATCTGCCAATTGACCAAATCCTTAGAGTGTAATACAGGTAAGCCTGGAGCACACTGGAACGAACTGGCTGTCATATAGAAATCCTCACCTGATGCGCCAACACAGATGTCTGGGTCACTATAGTCGGCGTTGATAATCGGATTGGTGTAAGTGCCGTCGCCATTGTCGGGACACCATACCTGTGAACGGTACTGTGCCTGCATAGTCAATGACATAGCAGCTAACATAAGAGTTAAATGTAGTTTTTTCATACTTGTCTTATTTTTAATTTATAGTTTGAATTTATCTGTTCTATTCTCATGGTCTTTATGAGGTCATCAGGCTGTAGTGGCGAGATATTAAGAGCAACATGCCCCATTGTGCGCCTCAGGTTTATCTCAACACATGGATGTATTGTCCCGTCGTATAGCTGCATCATGTCAATACCTATCGGACCATAATATGATGGTATCAGGTTTGGCAGAAGCTGGCAGATGGCATCACGTAACTGATAGATAGTGTCTCTGTCTGTGTGGCGTTCAATAATATCCATTTTGGCGTTCTCCGTGGCAATTAGATTGCCCGTGTAGGCACCATTGTGCGTTGTGAACAATGATAGGCCGAGATAGGATAGAGAACCGTCATTGTTGCGGATGAACTCCATACCAATATCTCTTACCATATTATAATATGGCTCAACAATTAATGCGCCCTGCTTACTAATCATGTTCTTAATCCACCCACACTGATGCTCTGTCAATGAGCCTATTCCGAAACGAAGACCCCTGCCGCTGCTGCTCCAAGGTGCTTTTATAACAATATTGTCGAATTTGACGAGATGTTCTTCAATCTCGCTCAATGATTGGCAAAGGAACGACTGGCCGATAGTGTTGGGTATAGTGAGCAATTGTGGTAATAGCTTTGTGGCTGTAAGCCTGTGCGAATGCCACCGTATGTCAGAAAGTTGCTCTGCTGATGGTATCAAATGACAGTCAATGCCATTCTTTATAAGGCGGGTCGCAATGGCTGTGTCCCATCCCCATGGTCTTATGTCATCAATATTGAGGTTGTGTATCTCGCTTTCTTCAATAAAAGATACATTATTTGTTATATCAACACCGATTCTTCGAAGCATTGCTTTTACCTTTGGCAATTCCTTTTCAGCCCATCCTTTATTGTCTACAAGAACAACATCACCATCAGAAGCCCACAATGCAGGAATGAACCCCAAGTCGTGTCTGAGTTGGCGTGCTGCATGTGGGGGCGTGAAAGTCGGCATGTCTGCAGCTAATGCCAAATCGTGTTCGGGATTAAATATATGTAGTGTCATTTCCTCTGCTGGTTCTTTTGTAAAGTTATTCTTTTTGTTTCGCCTACAAAATTAATACTTTTTTTTGATATTTTGTAATATAGACTTTGCAAATTACGAATAAAGTATTATCTTTGCAATTGTTTACAGATTAATATGCAGTAAATGGAATCTTTCTTTAGGACACATGCCTATTTGGTGGAGCATACGAATGCACCAGTCCGTCGAATCCTTATGGATGAGATAGACTGGAATGACCGTATGATAGGAATCAAAGGGACTCGTGGAGTAGGTAAGACTACTTTCCTTTTGCAGTATGCCAAAGAGAATTTTGATATACAGGATAGGCAATGTTTGTATGTTAATATGAACAATTTCTATTTTCAGGGAAGGGGAATAGCAGACTTTGCAGAGGAGTTTTATAAAAATGGCGGAAAGGTTCTTTTGATTGATCAGGTTTTTAAGCAACCTGACTGGAGTCGTGAACTACGCAAATGCTATGATAGTTATTCTGGGCTAAGGATTGTTTTCACGGGGTCGAGTGTTATGAGGCTGAAAGAAGAAAATCCTGAACTTAATGGCATTGTAAAGAGTTATAACTTAAGGGGACTGTCGTTTAGGGAGTTTCTGAACATGCAGACCGGTAATAATTTCCAACCTTATAGTTTGGAAGAAATTCTTTCTAATCATGAGAGGATAATAAAACAGATATTACCTAAGGTATCGCCTCTGAAGCATTTTCAGGATTACATACATCATGGATTCTATCCTTTCTATAAGGAAAACAGAAACTATTCTGAGAATCTTCTGAAGACAATGAGTATGATGGCTGAAGTTGATATACTGCTGATTAAGCAAATAGAACTAAAGTATCTTACAAAGATAAAGAAACTTTTTTATCTGCTTACGGTAAATGGTCAGAAGGCACCTAACATAAGTCTGTTGGCAAAAGAAATAGAAACAAGCCGTGCCACGGTGATGAACTACATCAAATATTTGGCTGATGCTCGCCTGATAAATATGATTTATCCTGTTGGGCAGGAATTTCCAAAGAAACCTTCAATGCTGATGCTGCACAATTCAAATCTGCTCTATGCTATTGACCCAGTGAATGTTGACCATCAACTTGCAATGGAAACCTTCTTTGTTAATTCAATGTGGAAGGACCATAAAGTTAATAATGGTGGCAGAGAAGGGATATACATAGTCGATGACAAGCGCAAATTTAGGGTGTGCGATGCTGCTTTACCACAAAAAATGCGAATGTCTCCTGATACAATCTATGCACGTTATAATACTGAGGTGGGCAAGGATAATCAGATACCTTTATGGTTGTTGGGTTTCCTATACTAATAAAGTTTATGCTATTAATCATAAAGATATAAAGTAATCGTTTTATTAATTTAAATTATAAAAACAAAATGGCAAAAGAAAAGAAATTTATTACTTGTGATGGTAATGAAGCTGCTGCACACGTGAGCTATATGTTCTCTGAAGTAGCTGCTATCTATCCTATCACACCTTCGTCTCCAATGGCTGAGCATGTTGACGAGTGGGCTGCCCGTGGTCGCAAGAACCTTTGGGGTCAGACAGTAAGTGTTCAGGAAATGCAGTCTGAGGCCGGTGCAGCAGGTGCTGTTCATGGTTCTCTTCAGGCTGGTGCGCTGACAACAACATTTACAGCGTCACAGGCCCTGTTGGTCATGATTCCTAACATGTCCAAGAT
>JAZLCN010000034.1:0-34028 GCA_045614255.1 Prevotella sp. | reverse complement strand
CTATAGCTTGTTTAGTGCAATGTATGAGGATTTCAATCCTACATTTTTTTGCCATTTTTGGGCGCTTTTTTGTAACTTTCGAATGCGAAGCAAATAAACCAAGCGTATATCATGCATTTTCATCAGGCATTTTGCATTGTCTAAACCACCGTCAAGAGGCGAACAAAAAGAAAACAGTGATATTGATAGTTTTTCAATAATTTTTTGTTTGAGGTAAGAGACTTGGTGATACCGTTTCTTACTTTTTTGCATTTTTGTCCCGTTTTTTGCGTAAGAAACGGGACATTTTGTTATCTTTGCACTGTGATAATGAAACACTTATGAATATAACAAAAGAAATAAAAAGAAGAATCACTGGATTTTCAGAAGATTACGTTTTTACAGCATCTGATTTGGAGATAGAACCACAGAATCAATCGGCTGTTGTAAAAGCACTAAATCGTATGGTCAAGTCTGGTGAAATCTCTAAATTGGCAAAAGGAAGATTTTATAAACCTCGAAAGACTCAATTTGGAGAGTTAAAACCTTCTGCTTATCAGATTGCTAAAGATTATATTGAACGTGATGGTAAACTCATAGGCTATATAACAGGGTATTCTGCATATAATGCATTAGGGCTGACTACACAAATATCTTCTTATATTCAAATCGGTACAAACAAAAGTCGCCGTTCTGTCAAACGCGAGAAATATACTATATCTTTTATCCTACAACAGAATCCGATAACCAAAAAAAATATTGAAATCTTACGAATATTGGATGCCATAAGATTTATTCGTGAAATCCCTGCAACAACTCCCAATGACGCTTGTATCAGACTAAAAGAGATTGTTCGGGATTTGAGTGACGAGCAGAAGGAAATGCTTGTTAAATGCGTAGCAAAATATACAAACTATGTTCGTGCGTTATGTGGTGCAATTTTGGAGGATATAGGTTGCAATGATAGCCTTTTAGAGTCTATACGCAAAACTTTAAATGGGGTGACTGAATACAAATTACCAATATCGGAATCTGTTTTACCAACTAAACAAAATTGGAGAATATATGAACCTTCACGAAGATAAAAAACTGTTTACAGATGCCGTTCTCGCAGCATCTGAATACTTGGACATACGACCTGTATATATTGAGAAAGACTATTGGATAACTCGTTCCCTTAAACTAATGGTGCAAAACTCCAATGCAGAGAAGGCAATATTCAAGGGTGGGACTTCATTATCCAAGGCTCATAAAATAGGAAATCGCTTTTCGGAGGACATTGACATAGCCATATCTGATGCAGATACTTTAACGGGCAACCAATTGAAGATGTTGATTAAAAAGATAGCCAAAGAAATGACGTCGGGATTGGAGGAGGTGGTAGTACCTGGAGTTACAAGTAAAGGTTCTCGTTACTATAAAGCAATGTATTCGTATCCAAATGTTCTTGGCAAAGCGATTAAAGAAACGGTCAATATCGGACAGTTGCTAGTAGAGATAAATTCGTTTGCCAATCCTTATCCATACGTCTCAAAAAGCATAGATTGTTTTATCGCACAGTTTTTAAATCAGACAGGCAATGAAGCATTGGTCAAAGAATATGGGCTACAGTCTTTCACTTTGAATGTATTAGATAAAAGACAAACATTGACAGAAAAACTGGTGTCTCTTATCCGTTTTTCATTGTCGGATAATTATATCTACGATGTGGCAGCTAAGATACGCCACTTCTATGACTTACATTATCTATTACAAGACGAAGAGTGTGCCGAATATCTACAATCGGAGCAATTTAGGACGGATTTCAATACATTGTTGGCTCATGACAGAAAGACATTTAACAAGCCTGAAGGATGGAATACAATGAAAATTGAACAATCACCGTTATTGTCTAAATTCCCAACTTTGTGGTCAAACTTGAAAGAGACCTATTTGAAAGAGTTACCAGCAATTGCTTTTTCAACGATTCCAAGTGAAGATGCCGTGGCAAAAAGTTTCATAAATGTTACTAAACATCTAAAATCCCTTTAATCATTTTGTAACTGCACCACATTTATAGCCAAGTGGCGCAACAGCAACTGTCGCCTAACCAGTCCGAATGCACTTCGGACTATTAGTCAGTACCGCCCGAACTAACAGTAAGTGGCGCTCTGACTGATAGTCAGAACGCCACTTACTGGATTTAATAGGATAATTTGGAATTAAAACTTATTTAGGTTAGATAGGTCAACGAAGCTTGCGCCAGAACCTTTTATCTGCGTATTGTCAGCAGTTCCCGATACTTTTATCTTGCTGGCACCACTTTGCTTACATTCCAGAAATTCGCATTCTGTTACCATGTTTATTTTTGCGGCTCCGCTGGTTTTTATTCTGCATTCTCCGCCTTTGAATTTCATATTGTGTATTCCTGCCCCACTCGAATTCAAAGTCAAAGTGTTTGCTTGAAGTTCCGTCTCTGCCTCACACGCACCGCTCTGCTCAATGTTGCAGCCCTCTGCTTGAATATACAAATTAACCTTTGAAGCGCCTTGAAAAGATAGTTCGGCATGGCCTTTCGATTTAATTCTTCCATTCAGTTTGGTAGCTCCTTGAGTTTTGAGATTAATATTACTGCATTCCAGATTTTCGATTTCCATTTTACAAGCCCCGGAGTTTTTTATGGTTAGGTCGCCAGTTTTCATATTCTTCACCGTCGCGTTGCAAACACCAGAGAGCGTGAGGGTGTTAATGTCGGGAACTGTTATGAATATGTCAAGATGCCTTTCACCATCTTTCTTCGACTTTTTATTATGATTACTTGTTTTAACCACAAGGGTGTTATCCGTTTTTTCCACCTTCAGTTCTTCTCCCTCGTGAAGCTTGTGCTTCGCCTTGACGCTATAATCGCCTTGGCTTATTATAACGTTGGCCACTGTTGATATATTGATAGAGTGGAAGTCGCTTATCTTATAAGTTGTTGACTCCTGTGCACTTGCGCTCAATAGCGATGCTGCAAGAATAATGATTGTTACTAAAGTTTTCATACTCTGATTATTTTTTCTTATATTTAATTATTATTGTTATATCTATTTCTTTCTTCTTGTCTAAATAAACAATGGTGTAAATACGACTACAGTCAGCCTCATCGATAACTACTAGCCGGGTTTTAACCCCATCCTTGACAGTTTCCATTACGGAATGCTGTTCGGCAAGCCTTTCAAATTCCTTTATAAAGCTATACGCCCTGACACCCTTAATCCTTGCTTCCCTTACTACTTTCTCTATTTTCTTAGTATTCTTGTTGCGCTTAACGATAGAGCTGTATGTCACTTCGCCCAACATAGACATCTTGTCCAACATCTGGTCGATTTTGGTCTGCCCTGTTGCTGAGGCAACTGTAAGCAAGTTGAAAAGTATTATAATTATAAATGCCCTCATGTGTTCTGTGGTTTTATATATTGCAAATGTTATTCCATTAGTTTCTTCAGCATTACCCTTTGGCCTTCGTCCTCTATGCTGCTAAGGATTGTTTCCTCTATCTCCTTCATATTGCCTTGGAGGTCTGCCATCCGTTCTATTTCATCAGCCTGTGCCATCAGCTGCTCTATCTCGTTTCTTATTTCCGAAAGATTGTCAATGCGCTGACCATTTACAATCATGTAGCTTCCTTCATATTTCTCCATAAACCGCTGCTCATCAATCCTGCTGTTTATGAATATAAAGCCAGTCATTATGGCAGCTGCTGCAAGAATAGATATTGCCAGCCTTTTTATTACAGAGGTCTTATAGCCTGCTTTGCTGCCATTGCCATCAGCCATGCCGCATACCTCAGCCTTTACCTCTTCTGCCTGCCATATAGCGGCATAGCCGGCAAACATCTCCTTGTATTCAGCCAACTCGTCCGGGACGTTGTCGGATGCAAAGAAATCGTACAGCAGACGCTCTTCGGCAAGGGTGGTCTCGCCGTCGAAGAATCGTTGTATAAGTTTTCTTATCTTCCTAGAATTGTCCATAATCAGTCTTCCTTTCATTATTTATGTTTGTCTGTATATCTGTCTCTTATAGCTTGTCGCGCCCTGCTTAGCGCCTTTGACATGGCATTCTCTGTAGTGCCAAACAGTTCTGCCATCTCGCCGATAGTCATTCCCTCCATGTGGCGCAACCTTAATATCATTTGTTGCCTGTCGGGCAGACTGTTCATCAATGTCATCAGTTCTTCCATGCGTTGCCGCTGTTCCTCGTTATCTGGCATTTCAACTGCCAGATTTTCAATAGGCACCGTGTCTCGCTTGTGTCGCAGCATGCTGACGCTGATGTTTCTTACGAGTATGAAAGCAAACGAGTCTATGGGCAGCCTCAGCTGTTCTTTCATCTGCCAGATGCGCAGCATGGCATCCTGCACGGCATCCTCAGCCTCGTCGGCATCTGCAAGATACTTTCTTGCTATGCCTACGAGCCGTGGTCTTAATCTGCTGAGTTCCTTTTTATATTCGTTGCCGTTCATCCGTTTCTATGCGCATCGTTTTCTTGTACTTTCATTATGAATACGCAAAATTAAATGTTTTATGACATCTTTTTAGTAAAAAGTTCATAATTATTTTGCTTCACGTTACATGCGAAAACAACCATCCATTTCTGATATATTATTAATAAATACCCGACCCACATTCACATGCAAGTCGGGGTTGTGGCCACTTTTATAATAACTAAATTTTTGTGTTTATGTATGGTTATTTTGATATAGTCGTTTGGTTTACGTCAATAACCTCCGTATTGTCAAACTTATGTTTCTTCTTACCGTAGTTGAAGCGGTAGCTGACAGTTATTAGTCCAACATTGTCATATTTGTATGGTGCACTAGCAGACAATGTTTGTTGGTATAGACCTAAATCTATCTTCTCACTATATTTCAGCCTATATGGGTTGTTGTATAAAAGTCTGAAATTCCAGTTGTCTATACTATAAGAAACACTCATGTCAATATTGACAGTAGTATTAGAAATCCTACCAGTTTGGTTATCTATACGCTCAGGTTGTGTAAGAAAGCCTACTCTTGCCCTCAGTCCTTTATGTTGATATACAATATGCCCCATAGCATAGAGACTATGATGATAAATTGTTTTCCAAACCTTAACCTTGTCGTAGTTATAGAGTAGTCCTGTTCGTACATATAAACGCTTAGGAATAATGTTGTATTGGATTGCTGCTTCGTAATGCTGTTGCCAATTGGTACCGCTATTTTGTACTTTCCAAAGTAATGAATTGCGCTTCTCGTCGTATTCACACATCTTGTATATTGCATTTGTATTCAGATAAAATGAAGCATAGGTCATCCATACAAACCTCTTGGTGATGTTCCATGTATGTGAGAATATGAAATCATATTTCATATAGTCTTTCAGTTGAGGATTTCCTTGCGTAATCTCATATTCATTGTTTCTGTATTCATCACCAGTACGATTAGCATTGCTTGCTTCTATGCTGGTTGCCTGACCACGTAAATTATATGAATGTTTCTTATATGTGTATGAAAACCTGAACGAAGGAGTAAAGAACAAATTCGTTGTCGTATTATTCCCTGTTTTCACATGAGACAAGTGCCCCGCTAATCTTGCTTGTATATTGAAGCGGTTTTTAATACGGTAATTATATGTTGCGTTTAGGTGAGTGTTGCTTTTGGCTAGTGAAATATTAAAGATGTTCTCGCCACGAAGGTTCTTATTTTCTGTGTGGGTGAAATTTTGATTCAAGTCTATGTTCAGTGTAGATTTGTTCTTGAATGTTTTTGTATAGTTTATCTTTCCTTCTGCATAATAACTTTCTTCATCAGTCTTATTGCGGTATGAGTCAGTTACATCTTCATTTATGCGATGTTCATACCACCTGTCATAATCATTGTTTCCAAAACTTCCATATAATTCTGCACGTAAGCGTTGCTCGCGAGGTAGTGTTCGGGTATATTGCAACTTTAAACCAGGATTAAGGCTTTTTGAAAGTATGTGTCCCTGCTCGGTAACAAAAGAAGGAGTTGTGTTATACTGCAAACTACCCATATTATCATTTTCCGAACGGTTTTGGTTCATGCGTAAAGAGACATAAAACTCTTGCAATTTCCCAAGATAAATATAATTAAGATATCCGCTTAAACCATGGCGATTGTCATCATTAGGCATAAAACGTTCTGTCCTTGTTACTGTTTCATTAGGGAAATTATAATTAGTGACTGCTTGCCCTTTATTTTTGTATTCAACGTTTTCGTATTTACCTGACAATGAGAGTGCGAACTCTGATTTGTCTTGAAAATATTGTGTGCTGACCCTGCCGTTACCCTCTAATCGGGTAAAATATTGGTTTGCATTAAAAGCCGCAGTTCCTGCATAGTCGCGTTCCTTCATTATATAATCTATTACAGTTGCCGCCTGTGGAAACTCTGGTTTTCCCATCTGGTAGATATCAACCCTCTTAATATATTTGGCATTGAGGTCGCGTATCTCGTCTTGTGTTGCCTCACGACCGTTGATGCAGAGCAATACCGTCTGGTTCATATAATTAATAGTATTGTCGATAGTGTTAACATTTAATTCCGGCACCATCAAGGCATCCAGTGCGCTATAGCCGTCGTAGGCATGTCGAAGTTCTTCCTTTGTGGGATAAACCATCAGCTTATCTTCCGTGCGCACTTGGTTCTCACCCAGTACCGTCACTTCATGTATCTGCACTGCATCCTTCTTCATCACGACGTCGCCCAAGCGGACAGTATATTCTTTTGTCGGTTGGATGTTCATCACCAGTTCCTTATAGCCTATGTAACTTATAACAAGTTTAATAACCTTGTCAGTCTGTTGCAATTCAAGTTTGAAATTACCTTTGCTATTGCTTGTTGTTCCTTTAACAAACACGGAGTCATCTACATAGCATCGGATAGTAGTTGAAATCAAGTCGGTTTTCTCGTTGTCAACAACATGTCCCTCTAATGTAACATTCTGTCCTAACACAGGAAATGACAATAACAATAGCAGCAAAGTAAAAAAATGTCGTTTCATAAATTGTATTTTGTTAATTAAAACTATTCTCCCAATAGTTCTGCAACCTTAAGTTCCAGATCCTTTCCGTGCAATCCTTCAACCACAATCCTGCCTTTGCTATCGATTATTACTGTTTCGGGCATGGCAGTTACTCCGTAGGCACGGGCGGCATCGCTTTCCATTGAACCGGCATACAACTGCGTCCATGTCATACGGCGACTCTGAATATAATTCTGCCAAGTGCTCTCACTGTCTTGCAGAGATATGCCTATCACCTTTATCTTGTCGGCATCATAGTTTTTGGCAATGTTCTTGTTAGCACTCATCGCACGACGACTGAACCAAGAGTTGATGCTCCAGAAATGAATCACCACATACTTGCTCTTGCCAACATAATCGCTCAACCTATGAGTCTTGCCTTCGGTGCCTTTCAGTTCAACATCCGTGTACATCATGCCCGGCTGACGTTTTTTCTTACCTAAATAATAATTATAGGCTGGCTGAACAAGCGGCGAAGCTGTGTTTATTTTGTTGCTTCTGAAAGCGGCATCCAACTGACTGAATGAGAAACTGGGATAATTGTCGTAAAGTATATATTCAGCAATGCCGTTTCCAAGGTTGTTCATCATCATCGAATAATTGAAAGCAATAATGCTGTCGGTGATTGCGGCATAGCTGCCCTCGTTCATTATAATTTCATTATAGAAGAAGTTCACATGCTTTGCCACCTCATTCTCATACTGCGCCATACGCTTCTGATAGGCAATGAAGCGCTTGTTGAGTTCCGAACCACGGCGCAACTCGCCCGTTGCCAAATCTATATCGACAGGCACGGAATCGACCAGCAATATCCACTCGCCATTGGCAGTGCCGTCGCTTACGCAAACAGCCGAACCTGCGGGCAACGACTTGCTGAAAGTTATTTTGCCGTCATCATATCTGAACTTATAGTTACGGTGGAACATGTGGGCTATGCGCACGAAACGATGGTCGGGATGAGTGGTACCGCCAAGTCGCCAGTCGATGGTTTTGGCCGAAACAGGCTTGAAGTATTCTAATAAATCCTTCGAATCGGTTTCTCTCAGATGCATCTTATAATATCGTCTGTAAATTCTCGATACCAGTTTCTCGCCACTACTATTCTTGTCAGTTTTCTTGTCCAGTTCTTCTCTCGTCTTGTTCAGCAACGTAGCTATAGTATGGTTTGCATTGGCACCGATAGACTTGACTACCTCCATTATGCTTTCGTTTTGAGCCACTGTCAGTTTTTTGTCGTAATTTGTAGCCAACTGACGGGCAAGATACGCCATACCTGTCATTTCCTCAATATTGCTTTGATGTGCATAATTGGCATATTGGCTTGCCACATACTTCATCTTCTCACGGAGTTTTACAAAACTCGTGGTGTCATTATTTTCAATATAGTCATACGCCTTGTAATTATTCTTACTGTCAGAGGCGTATGCGTTGCCCGATAGTTTATTTATCCTCCACTCGTTTCCAGTCAGTTCAATGACATAGCCGTCGATAGAGGCAAATGCCTTGCCGTGCATATCTGTAAAGTCGCTACGCTTCCAGAGAAGCAGAAACGAGTGATGCTCATCGGCAGAGGGCTGTAGCGTGACAAAGCGGAAGTTCTGGTTGTCTTTAACGGAATAGGTGAATGACAGATTTTCAAAGAAGTTGTCAGGACGCCCACATTGAAACATAGCCACAGGACTCTGGTCTTTATTGTCTGCATTATACGAATAAGCCTCGGTACTGCTTGCCATTGCCTCGTCCATAGAAGCAACCAGACGCTTTATGTCGGCAGGCAGGAAGCACGAATCGCCGATTTCATCGGATTTAAGCACATATTTAAAGACGTAGCCTATCATCTGCGTGTGGTGTTTTTTCTTCACCATCACATGCTTCGACTCTACCAGTTGGTCTCTTGATTTCACTATTCTTTCGTAAGCATCATTTGCATACATCTTGGTGGTCATGACCGCCATTAATGTCAAAAGTACGATTATCTTCCGTGTTTTCATATTGTTGTTCTTAATATATAATTAATGTATTAATCTTCACAAGTAAGACAAAGCGCCTTCTGCCCTATCTTGTAAAGTTGTTCGTCGTTCTCAATATAGTCTTTAATATGCGCCATATCCACACTATCGTCAATCTCACGCAACTTTGCCTGATGAGCGGCAAGAATAGTTTTGAGTTGTTCTTCCGAGAGAGTTGTCGATGGCATTGTGTCGGGCTTGGTTTTGTTTTCTATTTCTGCCTTATGTTGGGGCTTAACGTCGTTTCTGCCCGATAACAATTCCGTGGATTCCTCAATTACTTCTGCTGCGGGCGGATACGCTGATCCGCCCCTACTATCTGATACTGCAACAACTGCATCATTTGCCTTATCCTCTGAACCAAACCACAATAATGCCCCGATACCCACTATCAGCAATACCGATGCTGCAGCAATCAGGCGACGGATAACAGCATGCTGCTTGCGACGACTGACAATGCGGTTGAATTCATCAGTCAAATCTTCTGACAACCACTCCTCTGCATCCGAAGCATCACAGGGTTCTGCCTTTAGCAGTTCTGCCAAAGCCTTCAGCTCTGCCGGCACATCGTTTTCTGCCAACATACGTCCGAGCTGTTTCTCTTCGTCCAATGTGGTTGTTCCCTCTAAAAACTTGTCCAACAACTGTTTCATCTCGCTATTCATAGAATCCTCCTTTCTTTAGAATGTCCAATAATTTCTTTCTTGTCTGACTGAGCATTACGCTCACTGTTCTCGCTGCCATGCCTGTGGTTGCCGTTATCTGCCCGATGTCCATTTCCTGTTCATGTCGCATTTTCAGCAAGCGCCGTTCAGAATTGTTAAGTCGGGCAATGGCATCATTCAGCATACGCCTGCTGTCGCACTCTTGTATGTTTGCTGTCACGCTTCGCTCTGATGCAGACAATTCGCCAACCGATATATTCTGCCCCGCCCTTTCGTGCCGCCAAACGCTTACACAACGGTTCTTAGTCATACGAACAGCAAGTGCACGAACATCCTTTTGGCAATCAATTCTGTCGCGCATCTGCCACAGACGCAACAGAACATCTTGCACAACGTCCTCTGCCTTTGCCTCATCGGCAAAGAAACCACGCGCCACACCCATAAGCTGCGGGCGCAAAGTCAGAGCTATATGTTCAAACTCATGAACCGTCATTTCTGATGTATATTCAACTTCTGTAGGTAGAAGGAGATAGAAGGAGTTAGAGGTAGATAGATGACAATTGTTTTGTTGTAGAATATCTGCTGACAAAGTATCGTCCTCTATCTCCGCCGCTGAAAAGCGGCATATCTTCCTTTATCTTCATATATCTTCTTAACACCGATTTTAATTTATATACGCACAAAGGTAGGCAATGTTAAGTTGGGTAGGCGAATTTTTTTGTATTTTTGCAAAAAATTTTTGCTTTGGCTGTAACTTTTTCCTAAGTCAATCGTCATTAGTGTAGAGAGAGAATGAAAAATGTTAGTTTCCGCAACCATGTGTTGCCACTGAAAAATGAGCTTTACAGACTGGCATTGCGTATCACGCAAGACAGTGCCGAGGCTGAAGACGTGGTGCAGGAGACTATGATAAAGGTGTGGAACCTCCGCGATAAGTGGGACGAGATTGAATCGATAGAGGCGTTCTGCCTAACGATATGCCGAAACATGGCGGTTGACAGGACAAGACAGGCGAGCAAAAAGAACATTTCGATAGATAAATGCAGTTCGTTGCAGTCGCCAACCTCTAACTCCTCACCCCTAACTCCTAACTCCTCATTTCTCACTCCTCACTCCTCACTTCTCACTCCAGAGGAACAGCTGGAGCAGAAAGACAGGATGAAAATAGTGAAAGACCTCATAGATGGTCTGCCAGAAAAACAACGTACGGCAATACATCTGAGGGACATAGAAGGCAAAAGCTACAAGGAGATAGCCGACATAATGGAAATCAACGAGCAGCAAGTGAAGACAAACATCTTCAGAGCCAGACAGACAATAAAAGAGAAATTCACCGAGACAGACAGTTATTATGGATTATAAGTACATCGAACAATTACTGGAGCGCTACTGGCAGTGCGAGACTTCTCTTGAGGAGGAGAACATACTGCGCACATTCTTCAGTCAGAAGGATGTACCAGCAGAGATGCAGCAGTACCGTAGTCTGTTTGTCTATGAGCAGCAGTCAAAAGCTGAGGATATGCTTGACGAGAGCTTCGACGAGTGCATACTTGCCATGATAGACGAGCCAAAGGTGGTAAAGGCCAAGCACATAAGTCTGAAGCATCACCTGATGCCATTAGGCAAGGCAGCGGCAGTAGTGGCAATAATCCTGACATTTGGCAACGCCATCAGCGTAACGCTCGACAACAGCAACACAGCAGAGCAACAGGCAATGGCAGAGTTTGAGAGCAACAGCGACACAATACAGTTGCTTACATCTTCTGGAGGGGTTTACAAGATAGACTCAATGCTGGCTACCCCTGCCAAAAACGAGATTGACTCGATGATACAAAAGATGCTGATGGAGAGTTCCTCTCAAGTAATTGAATAAAAAGATAATTTCTAAGCTTTCTCTATAAAATAATCAATTAAAACAAAAGAAACTGTGAAGTTTCTATTCTCTCAAATTTTTTCATAACATACTAACATTGTAAATGCCGTCTTCGAAGAGTTTCGAGGGCGGCATTTGGTTTAATGAGAATTGAAAAATTAAAGACTGCGAAGCTGATGAGCGAAAGCGAATAATTGAAAAATTGAAATAATCAAGTCAATCCTTCAACCCTTCTTCATCCTCAAGTTAAGCTGCAATACAGAAGGTATAAAAATGCACAGCGAAGAGAGCAGAGCCACAATCACAGCACGCTCACTGCCATTGAAGAACACTATCAACGGTATATCTGGGTCGGGCATCATATTACACATGATATATGCCACGGAGTTGTTTACCCAATGGTATGTAACACATGGTATGATACTGCCCGTGCGGTAGTACATCCATCCGAGCAGCAAACCAACCAGGAAGGCGTGAGGCATCTGCGCAGGATTAGCATGGACAAGGGCAAAGCATAATGCCGACAGGGCTATGGCCAGCCAATGGCGCGACGTCCATTTAAGCAGCGACCTGAGAATGGCGCCACGAAACACAATCTCCTCTGCCAGCGGAGCCATAAGACCAACGACAAGATATCCAAAGGGATTGCGCAGTATCATCTCAAACTGACTGCCCATGACATTAGGCAACTCTGGCAACTGCTCCTGCAGCCATATAGAAGGGATGATGGCTCCGACAGATGCCAGCACACACCAAAAGAGCACACCCCAAGGACGAGTGCGGATATATTGCTTTGACACAACGCTCCATTTAGTAAGCAGGAAAACCAACAGCACAGCCACACTAAACACGGTCATCGACACGATGAGCATGGGGGCAGTAACGTCTTGAGAGCCACTTATAATTTTCCATAGAGCCAGCACCACAGATGTTGCACCTATCTGCAAGGCGGCAAATACAAATAAGTAAATTAGCGCATTCTTCATAATCCAAGTATATTACGAGCCTCATCGGCATCATGGTTCAACTGTTTTGTCAGTTCGTTCACACTACGGAACTTCTTTTCCTGACGTATTTTCTTTATAAAACTCACTGCTATCTGCTTTCCATAGAGGTCTGACTGATGGTTGAATATATGAACCTCTATCTTCCTCTCTGCTCCGTCGAACGTGGGACAGGTGCCAATGTTCATCATTCCTGCCACAGAACCGTTGACATCGGGCAACCATACTTTTACGGCATAAACGCCGTTGGCTGGTATGAGTTTGCAGGCATTGCCAACCTTGATGTTGGCCGTAGGGAAACCAATACCTGTGCCAACATGACTGCCATGCACCACCTCACCGCTAATCATATATGAATAACCCAAACAGCGCGCGGCCATCTCTGCCTCGCCCTCCTGCAACAAAGCTCTTGTCATTGACGAGCTTACGTTTATCTCGCCTATGCCAAAGGCATCGTTGCGCACCACTTCAATCTGCAATTCCTTTCCATATTCCACATAGTCGTCAAACGACTCACTGCGGTTATGTCCGAAACGATTGTCATAACCCATAATAAGCAGGCGCACATTGAGTTTGTTCTTCAGGACATCCTGCATAAACGCTTTGGCTGGCATACTTGCCATGCCATTATCAAACGGGAGCACCACACACTTGTCGATACCAGTCTTCTCAAGCAGTGCCAGTTTCTCGTCGAGCGTATTGAGCAGCATGGGCTGATAATCGGCATTGAGCACCTGGCGCGGGTGGTGGTCAAAGGTTATGACCATGGCCTCAAGACCCCTTCGGCGAGCCTCATCGGCCATTTTGCGTATTAGGTACTGGTGACCGCGGTGAACACCATCGAAGAAACCGATGGTTGCTGCACAAGGATTAGAAAGACTTGTATGGTTGTCGAGAAATACTGTCTTCATTGCAATATTGGAGATTCGTTTACTTTATCTTTCTGACAATAGTTTTCAGTTTCCTTGCCAGTCTTACACCCTCGCCAATGAGCAGCACTGGCGATGTAGCGAAGAATATAATGAGCCATGTCTCAAAGTCAAGATGAACAGTACGGAACATCTTTCCACCAAATTCCACTATCACAATCTGTCCTATAAGTATGATAGACAGCACGATAACCATGCCTTTGTCGCGCAAGATGCCATGGAAAGTAGAACGGCAAGAGCCTAAGGCCTTTGCATTAAACAGGTTCCACCATTGCAACATCACAAACACAGTGAAGAATATAGTAAGTTCCTCTGGGGTGATGCCTGCCACTCTTTCGTAATAATAAAGGAGCGAGGTCATGATGGCAAAGAAGAGGAATCCCACTACGCCTATCATAACACCAATCTTCTTGGTTATTATAAATGCTCTCTGCGAGCGAGGACGCTCTGTCATCACCTCAGGCTCACTTGGCAGCGAGGCAAGAGCCATGGCAGCGAAGGTGTCCATGATAAGATTAACCCACAGCATCTGAGTAATGGTGAGCGGCAGTTCCGTTCCTATGAACGAGCCTACGAGCACTAACAGCAGCGCAGTAACATTAACCACCAGCTGGAAGAAAATGAAACGCTGAATGTTCTTATACAACGAGCGTCCCCACTCCACTGCACGCACTATGCTATTGAAAGAGTCGTCAATAAGTGTCATGTCGCTGGCATTCTTAGCCACACTGGTTCCTGAGCCAAGCGACAATCCTATATGAGCATGGTTCAATGCTGGGGCATCGTTAGTACCATCGCCGGTAACAGCCACCACCTCACCATGCTTCTGCAACATGTTTACAAGGCGCTGCTTGTCGGTTGGTCTGGCACGGTTCATCACCTTTAGGCGCTTCACCAGATTAAATGCCTCGTTATCCGATAATGCCTCAAAAGCCTGACCTGTGATTATCGAACCGTCTTCCTCATTTGTTTCTATTCCTATCTGTCGGGCTATCTCTGCCGCAGTTGCCTGTGTGTCGCCTGTAACAATCTTTACGCCGATGCCTGCATTATTACACTGGCGGATAGCCTCTGGCACCTCATCGCGTAATGGGTCGCTAATGGCAAACACGCAATCGAGCGTCAGACCGTCAATATCAATGCTGTTGCTTTTCTTGCAAGCAAAGGCAAGTGTGCGCATGGCCTTTTGCTGATAGCCAAGCAGTTGTTCCTGCACACGCTGTTTCTCGCTGTCGCTAATATCACAGTGGGCCATAACAATCTCTGGAGCACCCTTGACAAAAAGCCATTGCTCGCCATTGATATCGGCAAGTGTGGCCATCATCTTTCGCTCAGTAGAGAATGACAGTCGCTCAATCACATTATATTCGTTGCGCACAGCCTTGTAGTCATGGCCATTCGCCTTCATCCATAACAGGAGGGCAGTCTCTGTGGGGTTGCCTATGCCTTGGTTTCCGTCAAGTTCGGCAGTTGTGTTCATTGCAATGGCTATATGTGGCTGTGGCTGCTGATGCTTGCCGTTGTCAACATCTGCCCAGTCTTGCACCTGCATCTTATTCTGAGTGAGAGTACCAGTCTTGTCGGTACAGATAACGGTTACTGCTCCCATGGTTTCGCAGGCATGGAGCTTGCGCACCAGGTTGTTGCTCTTGAGCATTCTTCTCATGTTGAGCGCCAGAGCAAGTGTTACTGCCATAGGCAATCCCTCGGGCACTGCCATCACGATAAGGGTCACCGCCATCATGAAATAGTTTAGCACCACATGTGCCATGCCTACATAGTTATTGGTGTGCCACAAGTCGTTTGTCAGTATGTCGTGACCTAAGAAAACGCAGAATGCTGCAATGGCAACTCCCGAACCAATCTTGCTTATCAGAGATGCAAGACGGTCGAGTTGTATGTTAAGTGGTGTTTTTACGGCAGTTATCTCTGTTGACTTCCGTGACACCTTGCCTATCTCTGTGGCATCGCCAACAGCCGTTACCACCATTCTGCCATTGCCATTCATAACCATGGTGGAGCGCAATACGAGATTGACAGGATAGGCGGCCTCGCCCTGCCCGTCAGAGTTGTTTTCTTTCGATGAGTCTGATGAAACCATTTTATCAGCCAGCGGCTCGCCTGTTAGTGCCGACTCGTCAATCTGCAGGTCGGTAGCCTCGAAAAGCACACCATCGGCTGGCGCCTCATCACCAACCTCGAGCACCACGACATCGCCAACCACAACGTCGCGGCGTGGCACCTCTATCACTTTTCCATCTCTAACCACCTTCACCATGAGCTCTTCGCCCAAAGCGGTAAGCACATCAAACTTCTTTGCCGCATCGCGCTCAAAATAAAAGCCAATGGTTGTGGCAAGGAAGATGGCAAAGAAAATACCGATAACCTCTACAAACTCCTGTTCGATAACAGCAAGCACAAATGATATCAGTGCCGCTACAAGAAGAATTTTTATTATCGGGTCGTTATATTTTTCGATATAGAGTCGCCACAACGGTGTGCGCGCTGGTGGCGTGAGCAGATTCTCTCCATGAAGTCTTCTGCTCTCCTCTACCTGAGAGGTATTCAAACCTTGTTTATTAAATTCGCCAATGCTGTTCATATATTATATAATAATGTGTGCAAAGTTACGCAAAAAGCAATTATCAACCAAGTATAAGTAATTTATTTAGGTCTTTTTAGATAAAATTCAAAAGTCATAAGCCTCACAAAGTATCATATTGATATTTCTATGAATTTAATAAAACAATTTTTGCTGAAAATATTTGGCAGTTTAAATTATTCGATGTACCTTTGCATCCGAAATAAGACCTACACTTGGTTTTATCGGGCTTTTAGCTCAGTTGGTTAGAGCAACAGACTCATAATCTGGAGGTCCCAGGTTCAAGCCCTGGATGGCCCACAAAGAAATCTAGTGCTAATGATTTGCGATGCAATGATTTAGCACTTTTTTACTATAATCTCATTAATGCGTAAAAGACGTTTAAAAACTCTTTTCAATATAAAAATTTACCATAAAACAGATAATTAATATTTTTATAGACCAACTAAATAATTATTATGCTTAAAAAACTAATTAAAAATGCCCTCTTATTATTAGCAGGAGGCTTAATCATTTCTTCTTGTTCAAAAGAAACAGATTTGTATAACCCCAATGCAAGTTTTGAAGAATATTCTAAAAATTGGAATGAGAAGTTTGGAAACATCGACCCAAACCAAGATTGGAACATGGCAGAAAGAGTTGTTGCAACTATTAATCTGTCTGAGACAACCAACGATGAATGTAAGGTAAATATTTATTCTAAAAACCCTTTGAAAGAGGGTTGCGTGCTTCTTGCATCAACTGCGGTTAAGGGTAATGGCAAGATTTCATTTGACATGACAGATGCCAATGGACTTGTTTATGTTAAGGTTGACAATGCCTTTGGCACTATCATTAGCGGTTATTATGATGTTATTGACAGAGCAATCACTATAGGCAAGACAGCAACAAGGGCGACAGGTGAGTGCAAAACAACACAAGGTGATATTTTTGTTATAGAGCACGACCCTTACCAAGACGAGAACTGGCAATGGCTGAATAAGAAAACTGAATTCATACAACTTAACAATGTTGCCTCAAGCACTGGCGACGCATGGATGGTTAGCGATGTAAAAGACATCGTTGGCGGTTTATTTGCTGAAGGTGAGAATAATGTTGAGAAATGGGCAGGCAAACTTGATAATGATGCCGTGTATACTATGGCAGAAGATGGAGGAATAACACTTGACCTTAATTATCGCAACACATCTGGTAATAATAAGTTTGGATATTTCTATTTTACAGGCGACATGCCTGACATTGCAACTGTAAACAAATACATTCTTATCGACAAGCCATGCGACGGTAACAATTCGTACGTTCAGTTCTCTGAGTACAGGACTGAGGACGTTTACGATAACGTATTCGATGAAAACGGAAATTATCTTGGATGGCAGCAAGTTGGAACAAAAGAGATTTATGGCAACTGGACAAGTTTCAATGGTCAGCAATACAACGTTTTTGGCATGACAGACAAGACTCTTGTAAAAGGAACAAAGTTTGAACTTGCATACTTTGGTGAGGATGGCAAGCAAGAAGCGTCTTACACATTCCCTAAAGGGACAAAGATTGCTTTCTTTGTAATACAAGATAACGGATGGGCTGGCAATAACAGAATCTACTACTCTATCTCAGAACTTAATACAGACGGAGTTTTTGCAGCAACATACAACTATGGCGGCGCTACATTCCTCGGTTTTGAAGACTTTTCTGACAAAGACTTGAACGATATTCTTTTCTTTGTATCAGGTAATTTCGAGAAACCAGATGAATTTGGTCCGGAACCGGTTGAGCCTGAGCAGGGCGAGGCATGGATTATAGCATGCGAGGACCTCGGTTCTACCGATGACTACGACTTCAACGACATAGTGTTCAGTGTTAGTCATGTTGGCGGCAGCACAACTGCAACAATCACACCACTTGCAGCCGGCGGAACAATACCTGCATACATCTACTATAACAGCGACAACAAGGGCGAGATTCATCAGCTCATAAAGGATGGTGCAAACACAAGCGAAATGATGAATACTACAAGCAAGGGAAACCCTGGTAATTCATTCAGCGTAACTGTTCCTGCAGACTTCACTATGTCTGAGAACATGGGCGGTTTCAGCATCATGATACAAGGCAACAATGCCATCACCATCACATCACCAACAAATGGAACATCACCACAGATGATCTGCATGCCAAGCACATGGGCATGGCCTAAAGAGCGTGTGGGCATTGAGATTGCATATCCTTTATTCAGCAAATGGAGCCAGAATAGTCAAGAATATACAGACTGGTATAAGTCACCTAATGCTGATTATATTGTTAAATAAGGATAATCAAAACTAAACATAAAACAGCCGTTGGATAATTCCGACGGTTGTTTATTTTTATATCCCATTTACGGTCTAATGACCGATTTGGGATTAAATAAAACGTTATAATTGTTATAAAAGCAACAAATTATAACCTAATTTGCAAAATTTAACAAGAGCAGTTTAAGGAATCTAAAAAATATTTTTAATTTTGCTCATTATTATTGAACTCCGTGAGGACTTTTAAACCAAAACCAATATAAAATTAATTAAAATCTCGATTTATCATGAACAAAAAGTATTTGATGAAAGGCTTAGCCGCATTGGCTTTAGCATTTGTTGCTGTGAGCTGCAGCAACGATGAGGATGTGTTCGACCCAAACGCATCTAAGGACACAGCTAAGTATCAGGCAGCTTTCGTAAAGACATTTGGTGAACCTGCCGCTAACCACACATGGGGCTTTGGCGAATATAAGCCAGTACGCGGATGGGCTGACCATAATGAGAACATGTGGGCTGATTTCTATTTTGTGCCTGAAGCACTTACAAGCGAACAGATAAACGCTACTATTGTATGGTTTACTCTGAATAAGAACCCAGAGGGCGTAGCCATTGACTACAAGAACTTCTTCTACCAGAATGTTGGTTCTACAGCCAACTCAACATGGATGAACCAGTTCTTGTGCGGAGGCGACGAGTCTCTCTATAACCTTAACTTTGGAAATCAGGACAACTGCGAATCAGTTCATTATGACTATGACGATAATATCGACGCAGATATTAACGACCGCAAGTTGTATCGTGCAGACCGCATCGGCGTAATGCTTGAAGGCAGCACAGAATACTTTGGATATAAGAACTCTCATGATGGCGATGCTATATATCGTGACTATGTAATCATCCCAGGCGAAAGAATTGATGCTTCTCTCAAAGGCAGATATTTCGTAGGTCTTGACTATCACGATGAGTGGAACCCAGAGAGCGGCAATATCGCTCTTGACGGTTACTATAACGACTGGATTATCTGTATCACCCCAGGATTCCTGAAGGGTCAGCACAGAATCATTGCTGAGGACTTGAGCGCAGAAGAGGATGGCGACTTCGACTTCAACGACGTGGTGTTCGACGTTACATTCCTTAGCGACACAAAGGCAAGAATCAACCTGCTCGCAGCTGGTGGCACTCTCCCACTCTACATCGGTGAGACTGAGGTACACGAGGCATTCGGTGTTCGCGTTAGCGACATGGTTAACACTGGCATAATGGAGAAGGAGTATGTCGAATTTGAAATAGAGTGCAACCATGGATGGAATCCAAACAATATTCCTGTTTACGTAAAGAAGGGCGGCAACCTTGTTGAGCTGACAGCAGAACTGGGCAAGGCTCCTGCTAAGATTTGCGTAAAGAACTTCTACAAGTGGTGCACAGAGCGTGAATCTATCCACACTAAGTATTCACGTTTCAGCAGTTATGTTAAGGATCAGAACGTGAAATGGTATTAATATTCACATCAAATACTCTAAACATCAGAGAGTGTCCGCGTGAGGCGGGCACTCTTTTTTTTTGCATTTATTTTGCTGTTATGCTAAATTAAAGTAACTTTGCATTATCTTTTGCAAAAGAAAAATATATGGTACTTAACTACATTTGGGTAGCATTCTTTATCATCGCCTTTGTTATTGCGGTGGTAAAGCTTGTGTTCATGGGAGACTACGATGTATTTCCTGCCATGATGGACTCCACGTTTGCATCTTCTAAAACGGCTTTCGAGATTTCTCTCGGACTAACTGGTGTGCTCTCATTGTGGCTTGGCATAATGAAAATTGGCGAAAAAGGCGGAATCATCGATGTTTTTGCCCGTCTGCTCAGTCCGATATTCACCAAACTCTTTCCTGATATCCCCAAGGGACATCCTGTTACAGGCAGTATCTTCATGAATATATCAGCCAATATGCTTGGACTTGACAATGCAGCCACACCACTCGGACTGAAGGCCATGGAGCAGTTGCAAGAGTTAAACACGAAGAAAGACACCGCCTCCAACCCAATGATTATGTTTCTGGTGCTCAACACCAGCGGACTGACACTCATACCAATCAGCATACTTGTATATCGAGCACAGATGGGAGCCGCACAGCCAACAGATGTGTTTGTGCCAATCCTGCTTGCCACCTTTTTCTCAACATTGGCTGGTATTGTAGTAACAAGTCTTTACCAGAGAATCAATCTTATTAATAAGACCATGCTTCTGACGCTCGGCGGACTGAGTCTTGCCGTGGCGGCGATAATATGGGGATTCAGTCAGATGGACAAAGACCGCATGAACCTTGTCAGCACATCGGTGGCAAACATCATGCTTATGACAATAATCATCGGTTTCATCGTGGCGGGACTGAGGAAAAAGGTAAATGTGTATGATGCTTTCATAGAAGGAGCGAAAGAAGGTTTCCAAACCGCCGTGCGCATTATTCCTTATCTTATTGCCATACTCGTGGGCATTGGTGTGTTTCGTGCCTCTGGTGCTATGGACATGATTGTTGATGGTGTGCGCTGGACCGTTGAGACCTGTGGAGCCAACAGCGACTTTGTTGGAGCGCTGCCTACCGCCCTCATGAAACCATTGTCGGGCAGTGGGGCGCGAGGAATGATGGTTGATGCCATGACAACATACGGAGCCGATTCGTTCATCGGTCGTCTGAGTTGTATCTTCCAAGGCTCTACCGACACCACATTCTATATCCTTGCGGTATATTTTGGCAGTGTAGGCATTCGCTACACCCGTCATGCTGTCACTTGCGGCTTGCTTGCCGACCTTGCCGGCATTATCGCTGCAATATTCATCTGTTATCTTTTCTTCTGATAAATAATGGCAAACTTAAAATCCTTGGCTAAGGAAACAGCCATCTATGGACTGAGCAGTATTGTGGGCAGGTTTCTCAACTATCTGCTTGTGCCGCTATATACCGCTAAGCTGTCGGCAGAGAGTGGCGGCTATGGAGTGATAACCAATATGTATGCCTATGTGGCATTGCTTCTTATTCTGCTCACCTATGGCATGGAGACCACCTTCTTCCGTTTCTCCAATAAAGAAGGCGAAGACCCAAAGCGCGTATACAGCACAATACTTATGGCCATTGCAGGCTCATCTACGCTCTTTGTGCTGATGGTATTGCTGTTTATTTCGCCCATTTCATCGGCTTTAGGCTATGCCGACCACCCCTCATACGTATGGGTAATGGCAATAACAGTGGCTCTTGATGCCTTTCAGTGCATACCTTTCTCTTGGCTCAGACAGAATAAAAGACCGATAAAGTTTGCCGCACTCAAACTGCTGTTCATCATCTTGAACATCTCTCTCAACCTCATATTCTTTGTGGTAATTCCCCATTTCAGCGGTAAACCAACGGAGGTGGGTTATGCATTCTATATCAATCTGGCATGTACGGCAAGCATCACATTCTGCTTCTGGCGTGAGCTTACAGGCATAAAGTATGTTTTCGACAAGGCTTTGTTCCGCCGTATGCTCAGTTACAGTTGGCCTATCCTTATCCTTGGAATAGCAGGCATACTAAATCAGACTGCCGACAAGATACTTTTCCCATATATATATAAAGGTGAGAACGCCCACGAGCAGTTGGGCATCTATGGCGCAGCCAGCAAGATAGCCATGATAATGGCCATGATAATGCAGGCATTCCGCTATGCCTATGAGCCATTTGTCTTTGGTAAGGCAAAGGATAAAGACAATCGTGACACGTATGCACAGGCGATGAAGTATTTTATCATCTTCACCCTGCTGGCCTTCCTTGTTGTAGTGGGATATATTGATTTGCTGAAATATATCATTGCTCCCGACTACTGGAGCGGTTTGCAAGTAGTGCCAATAGTGATGGCAGCAGAGATAATGATGGGTATTTACTTCAACCTCTCGTTCTGGTATAAACTTACCGACCGCACCATCTGGGGCGCATGGTTCTCTGGCACCGGTTGTCTAGTGCTGGTTTTGGGCAATGTGCTGTTTGTTCCGCAGTATGGTTTCATGGCATGTGCGTGGTCTGGCGTGGCAGGCTACGGCACGGCGATGCTCCTGTCATATTTTGTTGGCCAGCGTTATTACCCCATCAATTATCCTCTTAAGGACATTGCGTGGTATTTGGTGTTGGCAGCCATTTCCTACCATTTCATGGAGAAATACGACTCCCTGCTGCTCAATACGGCGGTGATAGCTTTCTTCGTGTCGTATGTGCTGCATAAGGACCTGCCACCTTCATCGCTGCCAGTGATAGGAAAGTATTTTAGGACCTCCCCCAGCCCCTCCCAAGGAGGGGAGAAGGATTGAGGGGGCTAGGAAAACCCAGGGATTCTAGGAAATTATAGGAGGACCTAGAAGCTCTAGAGGGCCTAGAGTATCCTAGGATATCCTAGAGCATCCTAGCCATCCCCCAAAATAAGATAATCACCAAAAAAAATAAAAAAATAATGAAAAAACTTACATTAGCATTACTTTCACTGCTCGCCTTCGGTCAGGCAAAAGCCGATGAGGGCATGTGGACACTCTACAACCTGCCACAGGCAGTATTTGAGCAGATGCAGGCAGAAGGTTATTCAATGCCTTACGGCAGTCTTTATAGCGACGAGAATGCTATAAAAAACGCATGTGTAAACTTCAGCGGTTTCTGTTCTGGCGTTGTTGTATCGCCCAACGGACTTGTGTTTACCAACCACCACTGCGGTTTTGGTGCCATCAACAAACACTCTACGGTAGAACACGACTATATGCGCAATGGCTTTTATGCCAAGACATACGAGGAGGAACTGCCAAACGAGAATATGTTTGTTAGTTTCATGGTAGAACAGAAGGATGTAACCGACAAGATTGTTGGCATGGGAATACACAATCTCACACCAACCAAGCAGACATATTTCCTCGATTCTATCGAAAACGCATGGTCAAAAGAGGTAAAGAAAAACGATTCTACCCTTCGCCTCGAGCTCAAGCCATTCTATGAGGGCAACAAGTATTTCGCCACCACCTACCGCGACTTCACCGACCTTCGCCTTGTGTTCACTGTTCCAAAGTCAATGGGCAAGTATGGCGGTGAGACCGACAACTGGATGTGGCCACGACAGACATGCGATTTCTCTGTGTTCCGCATCTATGCCGACCCAAAGACCAACGGACCAGCCGCATACTCAAAGGACAACGTGCCTTATCGCCCTAAGTCATGGGCACCTGTATCACTGCAGGGATATAAGGAGGGCGACTTCTCTATGACCATCGGTTATCCAGGCACCACCAACCGCTACCTCTCTTCTTATGGCATCCGTGAGCGCCGTGATGCACAGAACGCGCCACGAGCACAGGTACGCGGTGTAAAGCAAGCGGTAATGATAAAGCACATGCGTGCCAGCGACGCTGTGCGCATCAAGTACGAGACTGCATACGCACAGAGCTCTAACTACTGGAAAAACTCTCTCGGCATGAATAAATGCATCGACAGCATCGGACTCGTACAGACAAAGGCCGACTTCGAGAAGAAGATTGCCCAGTATGTTGACTCTACAGGCTTTATGAAAGACAAGCTCGACTTCAACATTATGGAACGTCTCTACAACAAACGCTTCGACATTATTAAGGCCAGGATGTATTTCACCGAGACATTCATCCGCACCAACGAACTCGCCAGCCGTTCTATGAGGGCACATAATGGTTCTGCCGTAAAAGGGAAGGGCAAGAAGCAGTATATCATGTTCGAAGACAACAGCGACAAATGGGACGCAGCCCTCGACAAGGAGGTGTATGCCGCGCTTCTGGCCAACTATCGCAAGCATGTAGACCCAAAATACCTGCCTAACTTCTACAAGATCATCGACAGTAAGTTTGGAGGCGACTACACAGCATACGTTAACCACCTCTACGACAAGTCGCTGCTGATGAAGAACGGCAAGAAGATTTACGTTAACAAGAAAGCATTCAAGAAAGACCTTGCTGTGCAGATGGGACTCGACATCACAGAGATAATGACCGATTTCATCGATCCTCTGCGCGCCATCAACGATTCTATCAAAGAGCAGGAGCGTTATCTCTGCGCTGCCAAGCTTCGCATGGAACAGGATATGCCAAACTATAGCGATGCCAACTTTACCATGCGCCTTAGCTACGGTCAGGTAAAGGAGTTTGCCATTGGCGGCAAGTCGTTTGGCTACTACACCACTGCATCCAGCCTTGTGGACAAGATGAACATGGCAGACAAGAATGTGGAGTATCTTGCAGAGCCTATCATGAAGGAGCTCATGTCTGCGAAAGATTTCGGCAAGTATGCCGACAAAGAAACAGGCACACTGCAGCTCTGCTTCCTCTCAAACAACGATATCACTGGCGGCAACAGCGGTTCACCAATGTTCAACGGCAAGGGCGAGCTCATCGGCTTGGCTTTCGATGGCAACTGGGACAGCCTCTCAAGCGGTTTGCTCTTCGACTCTCAGCTGGCACGCTGCATCGGTGTTGACATTCGCTTCGTTCTCTACATGATGGACAAGTGGGGCCATGCCGACCGCCTGTTGGACGAGATTAACGCAAAGTAAGAATTGATTTCCGTAATAGCAGGAAATCCATAACCCCTATAACAACCGCAGATTACACAATTGTGCAATCTGCGGTTTAATTATTATATTTCTCGCTATCAATGTATCACATATTGAAAATTATCAATATCTTTGCAATATCATGAAAACAGTTATAGCCATACTCATCACCCTCTGCATCCTCGCCTGCACTAGCGAGGACAGCAAGCTAATGCACGAAGCCCTGATGCAGGCAAAGGCACAGAACGAGAACTTCGAGCCGTTCACCACCGACAGCACCATGCTGCGCGTTGTCGATTACTACGACGCACACGGCAGTGCCAACGAGCAGATGCTCGCAAGCAAGTTGTTTCTAACATCCGCACAAACATCAACCATAAGTTATTCTATCAAGAAGGCACAAAATCTTTAGATTATAATCTCAGACACTTATAAACAGTTATCGTGTACTTCATGTACTATTACATGTAATACGCTGTTTTACAGCGTATTATTTACCCCCTATTAAGAATCGCGTACTTTATGTACTCGATTTATTTTGTTGTTTTAATTCTTTATCATAATTTTGCCAACGTAATAAAACTATTAATATTTATGAATATGAAAACAATGATTACAGCAATCATGCTTATGATGTCGATGATGTCATTTGCAAATGGTGAACAAGGTTTTGTTGGAGAGCAGCTAGACCTTGAATCTTTAAACCATCAGCAACTTTTAGCAACAAATTACCGCCACTTTATTTTGCCGATAAAAGAATAATAAGTATATTTGCAAAATAAAAACAATCTAATATTTAATTCATTAAAACCTGATGCCTATGAAAAGAATATTTACTACTTTGTCTATTGTTTGTTTATTCGCATGCGCCATGTTCGGACAGAGTTCCATTGAAGTCAATTTAGATAAAGCTTCATTAGAAGAGAGTTTGAAGGATGTAAAAGAACCAATCCACAACCTTACTTTATCTGGCAAGCCCAGACCTGAAGATTTTGACTATCTCAGAAGTAAGATACTTTCCGATATAAGAAAATTGGATTTGAGCGATGTTGACTTAGATACAATCCCTTCAAAAACCTTTTATGCAAAAATTTATTATAATAATAATAACGAGACTCGGCCTCAGATTGTATTGCCGAAGACACTGAAACATTTGGCTGACAGTGCACTATTGGTAATAACTAATTATGGTTATGTTAAATATGAATTAGCAAGTTCTACATATCCAACTCTCGGCAAAGATGTTTATAATTCACCTAGGCAATATTACTCCAATAACATCAGACCATCTTCAGGTAACACCTCATTTATAATAGATAACAATATTTTGTATTCTTCAGACGGCATAACAGCCTATCATTATAATGGTGGTGTTGACGATGTGGTAAAGAAGGGAACGAGACTGATATATGGCAACTTCATGGAAAACGGGCAGTATTGTTCTGGATTTACCTTATCGGAGACAATAGACAGCATTGGTGACAGGGCTTTTGCCAATGTATATGTGGAGGTTCGTATTGATGGCATTGGAAGAGCCGAGTTTATTTGTCTTGCTCCAATTCCTCCAAAACTTGGCAAGGATGTATTTGCCAAGGATGTATTTTTAGAGTCTGACATCTGTGTAGTACCTGTGTATGTGCCAGATGAGAGTGTAGAACTCTATAGATCTACAGAAGGTTGGAAGGAACTTAGTATTGAACCATTGTCGAGTAGAAGAGTTAATGGCATAGAAGACATTACAACCAACAAGCAATCTTCTTCCGACTTCTTCGACCTCCAAGGCCGCAAGGTAAAGAAGCCAACCAAGGGACTTTATATCAAGGATGGCAAGAAGGTGGTGAAATAGCGGACAGAAATTATTATAATTAGAATAATTTTCTTAGTAAAAATAGAGGCGTCATGCATGGCGTCTCTATTTGTTTTTCCTCTTAACGCACTCACCCTTTTAATTTTTCAAAAAAATCTGAACATCTGCTAGTGTCTTTGTATCTGAGAATATTATTTGATTTTTTGTCTAAGGATAATTGGGATTTAAAGGATTATTTTTTGTCTTTGTGATATATTGAACGATGAGCGTTGAACGATGAACGATTAACGATCCCCTCCTAACCTCCCCTTACTAAGGGGCGGGAACAGAAATGCAAATAGTACTTCATTACAAGATAAGAAACTCTTCATCAAACTGTACTCCCTCTTGAAAAGGGGGAGTTAGAGGGGGATGGAAATCCTTTAAATCCTAAAATCCTTAGAACGATGAACGAGCGGATTATAAATCCGCAGCTAAAACCAGTCGGATTACAAATCCGCCTGAACTGAAATAGCGGACAGAAATTATTATAATTAGAATAATTTTCTTAGTAAAAATAGAGGCGTCATGCATGGCGTCTCTATTTGTTTTTTCTCTTAACGCACTCACAGGAAAGGGCGGAACACCGAATTATATTAATTATAATAATTTCTGTCCAAAAAAATCCCTTAAATCCCCAATATCCTTAGACAAATTTCTGTCCAAAACATCCCCAGAAAAACATCAATCCTCAGCCCAAAGACTTTACGAAAAATTTTGACAAAAATTTTTCAAAATCCCAAATTAACGCCCTCAAAACTCGAGAATTCTGAACAAAAAAATATTTTGCCCGAAAAAACGCCGAAAATCGTGTGCAATCTTAAAACCTTGAACTTCAGAGTCTTATAACTAAAAACCCAAAAGTGTGCAAAAATTTTGGCCTTTTGATTTTCCAAAACCTATCGTTTTACTCACCAAAACCATAGGTTTTGCTTTTCAAGATGATAGGTTTTGCAACGCAAAACCATAGAAAACGGAGCACAAAACCTATGTTTTTGAAAAATAAAGTCGTGTTTTTTGCTTTTCAAGACCATTTTCTTTGTCTAAAAAGTCCAAATTTCTCTCTAGATTGAAAAAAAATTTTGTCAAAAATTTTACAGATTTATTTTTGAAATTTTTTGACAAAAAAGAAAACAAAAAAGAACGAAGAGACACCGAGGCGCCTCTTCATTCTCTATAATTATTAATAGCAATTACTTGTTTGCGTCAATCAGCCACTTGCCGTCCTCGGTCTTAATCATCTTTGTCTTATCCTCATTAGTTGTGCCGTCGGCATAAACAATCTTTGTTGTAACCTTAGCTGTCATACCATCCTCAGCAATCTCCTCACTGATTACCTCCCATGATTCGATGCCCTTCCTCTTTTCAATCAGCTTGTCCATCTTATCTGCCAGCAAAGCCTCATACTGCTTCTTTGTCTCTTCCACATCCTGACCTTTTGATTCATCAAAATACATAAGATCAACATAGCCTTTGTAGTCCTTTTCCTGGATGCACTTGAAAGCCGCCTCTGCCACACTTGTAGGAGTATCTGTAGCTGCGCCGCAACTCCATGTCACCAACACCATTGCAATAATAGCAATGAAACCTAAGATAGTCTTTTTCATAATTACAAGTTTTTAAGTTAATAATAAAGTGAATTAAAAAGTAGCTATTGTTGTTAAAAGCTTAGATTCTACAAAGTTGGACGGCAAAATAAGCTGTTCAAAGTCTATCGCTGGCATAGAAACATCCTGCCTCGCCCCACACGTTATGGAAACCCCTGCCGCCTGCTGGTAGGCATATTCCACCAGTTCGCTGCAATACATCGCCGTAGTGTCACTGATATTGTAATCATGGTCGAACAGAAGTCTTTTCCTGTATATCCTGTATGCCTCGGCCGCCGCATGCCTTGCCGCAATGCTGTCGGCATATCTCATCACCCTGCCATTGCTTGTCCTCATCGACGAGAAAAACACATCAGCCGCATCCATCTTTACCCTGTCCACATCATTAGAGCCATCGTGCTCGTCGGGCACAGCATGCACTATCATCATCACGCCAGAGGAGTCGACCACCATACCCACATGCGAATAGCATCCTCCGCCATCAGCATATTGCACAGCCCTGCTGGTTATTCCACTGCCACAGCGCAGCACAATGTCGCCTGCCTTCAGACACACATCATCTGGTAGCATAGTATGCTCCTCATGCTGCCGACAGCCAACAAGCACAACTGCCAGCATAATGACTATCAGTATCTTGCTATTCATTATTCTGGCGGTAAAGATATAAATATTTCTTCAAAATAAAGAAAAATAGCGTGATTTTCTTACAGATTATTATTTCACGCCATAACGTAATGAAAATACAAGAAACAAAAAAGAGTTTTTTTGAAGGAAAGGTAGTTAAGAGAGTATTTAAAACCCTAAACAATTAATAAATAAAAAAGGCACCGCAATCGTGAGTGATACGGTGCCTTTCTTACTTATCAATATTAATTTATTTCTTCTTCGGACGGCGGCGTGCCCATCCCTCTTCGCTGAAATCGGGTTCTTCGCCCTTCAGTTTCATGGCCTTGGGGTTAAGGAACTGCATCCAGTCTTCCTTCTTGAACTTGTGTTGTGGGTTCTGGAAGTTGTCGGCCTCTGCCCTGCGCTTGCCACGACGACCTGTTTGCTTGTCGCCACGACTTGCCTGTCTGTCGCCACGACTATCATCGTCGCGACGGCCTTGACCGCCACGCTTTCTGCTGCCCTCGCCCTTTGGAGTGTCTTCAGCATCATTGCAGCGCACCTCCCTGCCTTTATATGTTGTGCCGTTGAGCGCCTTCATTACCTTGCCTGCATCCTCCTCTGGCACTTCTATGTAGCAGAACTTGTTGAGCAGGTCGATGTGTCCCACCTCCTGGCGGCCTTTCACATATTTGTTAAGATACTGCATTATCTCGCCTGGATAGAAGCCGTCGGCCTTGCCAAGGTTGATAAACAGTTTTCTGTAACCCTCCTGCGGTTTGCTCGAACCCTGTTTCTTGCCTTTGGACTCCTGTTTCTTGCCATTCTCTTTCTTCTCTATCGGCGACAGCTCTGGGGCATTGGCGTAATAAGCGATGAAACGGCCAAACTCGCGAGCCACGATTTTCTTTATCACGTCTTCCTTGTCGAAATACTCGAAGTGGCGGTTTATCTCAGTCATGAAAGGTGCTATCTGCTCCTCGTCGATGTCCACCTTTACAATCTCGTCCATCACCTTATAAAGCTGCTTGGTGCAGATTTCCTGTGGCGATGGTATCACGCCTGCCACAAACTGCTTGCCGATGGTTTTCTCCACCTCGCGTATCTTGTGCTTCTCGCGAGTGTGCACGATGGCGATAGAAGTACCCTTCTTGCCAGCACGGCCAGTTCGTCCGCTGCGGTGGGTGTACGACTCAATATCGTCGGGCATGCCGAAGTTGATGACGTGTGTAAGGTCGTCAACATCAAGTCCGCGCGCAGCCACGTCGGTAGCCACGAGCAACTGTGTGAGGTGCTGGCGGAACTTCTGCATGGTGAGGTCGCGCTGCTGCTGACTGAGGTCGCCGTGGAGCGACTCAGCGTTGTAGCCGTCGCGGATGAGTTTGTCGGCAATCTCCTGTGTCTCCAGTTTTGTGCGGCAGAAGATGATGGCGAAGATGCGTGGGTTATGGTCAACCACACGCTTCAGTGCCAAGTACTTGTCCTTGGCGTTCACCATATAATAGATATGATTTACGTTCTCTGCGCCCTCATTGCGGCTTCCCACCACAATCTCCTTGTGGTTGATAAGGTAGTTGCGTGCTATCTTCTCTATCTCCTTGCTCATGGTAGCCGAGAAGAGCAGTGTGTTACGGTCGGTTGGCACACCCTCAAATATAGCATTGATGCTTTCAGAGAATCCCATGTTGAGCATCTCGTCGGCCTCATCAAGCACCACGTTGTAAACCTTGTCAAGCTTAGCCTTGCCACGGTTCATCAGGTCGATGAGTCGTCCTGGTGTGGCAACGATTATCTGCGCGCCATGGCGCAACTGGCGTATCTGGTTCTCAATAGATGCTCCGCCATATACCGCCACGATGTGAATACCCTCCATGTGCTTGGAGAAGTCTTTCAAGTCGTCGGCAATCTGCAAGCAGAGTTCACGGGTAGGACTGAGCACCAGTGCCTGCGTCTCCATGCTTGTAGGGTCGATGCGTTGCAACACAGGTATACCAAAAGCCGCCGTCTTGCCTGTACCTGTCTGTGCCAGTGCAATAACGTCGTTCTGATTACCAAGTAAATAAGGGATTACCTCCTCCTGTACGGGCATGGGATGTACAAAGCCCAGCTCTTCAATGGCGCGGCGAATCTCTTCGCTAACACCAAGTTCTTCAAATGTCTTCAAATTTATAAGTACTTAAAAATCTGCTGCAAAGTTAGTGAAAGTTGAGAGGAGAACAAAATAAATTTATTTATTTTTTATCCTGAGACGCATCCTAACTTATTAAAAGTTAGTGAAAGTTGAGAGGAGAACAAAATAAATTTATTTATTTTTTATTCCGAGGTGCAGCCTAACTTATTTATTTAAGGAGTTAGAAGGAAGTTAGGGCCTCTCCCCCCGCCCTCTCCTTGGAGAGGGAGCTAGGCCACAAACCTAAATCTTTAATCCAACTTTAGGAGTGTAGGAGTGAAAGAGTGACGCTTCGCTTAGGAGTGCAGACGTATGCTTGGCACGCAAGTATCTCTTTCTAAGGATTTTAGGATTTAAAGGATTTTCATCCCCCTCTAACTCCCCCTTTTCCTGTCCTGAGCTTTGTCGAAGTGGCAAGAGGGAGTACAGTTTGATGAAGAGTATATTCCTTCTACAAGGACGGCATATAGGCGTCCCCCCTTAAATGTTAAAGATAATAAATTTTATGGATTTACATTATACAAAATCTTTATTTTGGGGTCATATATTGAGACAGCATCCCCTATGGGGATAAGGATGTAAAAAAATTTAGGTGTACTAAAGCAAATTTAATAAACGTAATATGAACAAATACACTAAATGGGGAATAGTTGGAGCATTGGTGGTTGGCTTTTCAATCATTGGCTACAACACGTTTATGCCCCACGAGAATGATGAACTTAAATCAGCAGGTGGACCAGCAGGCAAGGGGAGACAACAGAAGACTCTCAACGTGCGTGCTGTGGTGATGGGCGAGCAGGAGCTTACCGATGGAATCTTCGTAAGTGGCAGTCTTGTGCCTGACGAGGAGGTGAGCCTGTCGTTTGAAACATCGGGTAAGATTACTAATATCTATTTCCGCGAAGGAGCGTTTGTCAATCAGGGAGAGCTGTTGGCAAAAATCAACGATGCTCCGCTTCAGGCCGAACTACGCAAGAAAGAAGCACAGCTCAAGCTGATGCAAGACCGCCTATATCGTGCCAAGGCACTGCTTGAGAAAGAGGCTGTGAGCCAGGAGGCTTTTCAGGAAGCAGAAGCCAACCTGTCGGCACTGAGGGCTGAGATAGATGGTGTGAAGGCGCAGATAGCACAGACAGAGCTGCGCGCTCCGTTCTCAGGAGTTATAGGTTTGCGCCAGGTTAGTACAGGTGCTTATGCAACCACCAGCACAGCCGTTGCCACACTTACCAAGATGACACCGCTGAAGGTGGAGTTCAGTGTGCCTGAGCGTTATGCAGGAACACTGCCTCCAGGCACCGACCTCACGTTTACCGCCGAGGGCGACCTCACACCACGCAGTGCTAAGGTGTATGCCTCTGACTCACGCGTAGACTCAGAAACCCGTACATATACCGTGCGAGCGCTTTATCCCAATAGCGACGGCAAACTGGTGCCTGGCCGTTATGTTAATGTAAACCTTACAACACGCAAGTACGACCGTACGCTGGCAGTGCCAAGCGAGGCCATCGTGTCTGAGATGGGTATTGACAAGGTGTTCCTTTGCAAGAACGGCAAGGCGGAGGCAGTGGAGATAACAAAAGGTTTGCGCACCGATGCACAGGTGCAGGTGCTCCGTGGTTTGACCATCGGCGACACCGTGATAGTAAGCGGTACTATGCAGCTGCGCCAGGGACAGGCGGTGGTGGTAACGGTGGAGTAGAAGGCCCCCTCCTGACCTCCCCGAGGGGAGGGATAAGGAGATAGAGGAAGTTAAAAGAAGATAGAAGTAGATAGATGACAATGGTCCCTGATGCATATAACTCGTCAACTTGTCAACTCGTCAACTTGTCAACTAAAAAAACATGAACATATCCGAACTTTCAATACGTCGCCCGGTGCTTGCCACGGTGCTCACGCTGATAATACTGCTCTTTGGTGCTATCGGCTATGTAACATTGGGCGTTAGAGAATATCCGTCGGTTGATAACCCGATAATATCTGTGTCGTGCTCCTATCCGGGTGCCAATGCCGATGTAATAGAGAATCAGATTACAGAACCGCTGGAGCAGAACATCAACGGTATTCCGGGCATCCGCTCGCTTACCAGTGTCAGTCAGCAGGGCAACAGCCGTATCACGGTTGAGTTTGAACTATCGGTAGACCTTGAAACGGCTGCCAACGACGTGCGCGACAAGGTGTCGAGAGCACAGCGATGGCTGCCACGCGACTGCGACCCGCCAACAGTGTCGAAGGCCGATGCCGACGCACGCCCCATCCTCATGGTGGCGATACAGAGCGACAAGCGCTCGCTGCTTGAGTTGAGCGAGATTGCCGACCTTACGGTGAAGGAGCAGCTGCAAACCATTCAGGACGTGTCGAGCGTAATGATATGGGGAGAGAAGCGCTACTGCATGCGCCTTTGGCTCGACCCTGTTAAGATGTCTGGCTATGGCATTACTCCTATGGACGTGAAGAGCGCTCTCGACCGCGAGAATGTGGAGCTGCCTTCAGGAACCATTGAGGGCAACACCACCGAGCTTAGCATCCGCACCATGGGACAGATGCACACCACAGAGGAGTTCAACAACCTCGTGATAAAGGAAGACGGCAGCCGCATGGTGAGATTCAGCGACATAGGCCGTGCCGAACTGTCGCCACGCGACATCAAGAGTTATATGAAGATGAATGGTGTGCCGATGGTGGGCGTGGTGGTTGTGCCACAGCCAGGTGCCAATCATATCGATATCGCCGATGCTGTGCATGAGCGCATGGAGATGATGAAGAAAGACCTGCCCGAGGATGTTCACTTTGAGTATGGTTTTGACAACACACGCTTTATCCGTGCC
>JAZLCN010000033.1:0-13991 GCA_045614255.1 Prevotella sp. | reverse complement strand
CACTTAATAACAATTAACTAATTTTTAATATAAACAAGAGAAATTTATGAAAAGAAGACTAACTATGTTTTTGGCCTGCCTTTTCCTGAGCTTAGGAATGGCAATGGCACAAACTAAGGTTACGGGTACTGTGGTTTCTCAGGAAGACGGTCAGCCGGTTATCGGTGCAACCGTATGGATTGAGGGAACCTCTATCGGAACTGTAACAGACGTAAACGGTAAGTTTACTGTGAATCTTCCTACTGGCAAAAAGATGATTCAGGTATCTTATGTTGGTATGGAGTCAGTTGTAGTAGCTGCACAAAGCAATATGCGAATTACCCTTAAGGCTGACTCTAAGGCACTTGAGGAAGTTGTGGTTACTGGTTATGGTTCAGCTCGTAAGGCTGGAACAATTGCAGGTTCTGTGACAACATTGTCTGGTGAGCAATTGCAGAATCGCCCTGTTGCTAACATTGGTGATGCTATGCAGGGACAGGTATCAGGTGTACAGGTGTTCACATCAAGTGGTGAGCCATCTGCTACAGCAAGCATGTACATCCGCGGTGTGACATCTATCTATGCTTCTACACAGCCATTGTATATCCTTGACGGTAGCGAGATTTCAGCAAACACATTCCTCTCACTCAATCCAAACGATGTTGAGAGCATGACAGTGTTGAAGGATGCTTCTGCTACAGCTATCTATGGTTCACGTGCGGCTAATGGTGTTATCCTGATTACTTCTAAGAGAGGTAAGTATGGCGAGGCTCCAACAATCACTATCTCTGCTCAGTATGGTGTTTCAGAGATAAGTGGTGGCGACAAGATGGAACTGATGAACGCAAGCGAGTGGCTTGATTTCCAGGAAATGCTTGACCCAGCCAACAAAACCAATGCTGGATTCCAGTCAATGAAGAAGTTCTATGTTAACAACAACATCGGAACAGACTGGAAAGACGTATTCTTCGGTGGCACTGCACCAACTTCTCAGGTTGACCTGAGCATCCGCGGTGGTTCACAGAACACATCATACCTGCTTTCTTACGGTCACTTCGATCAGGATGGTATCATGGACGACTCTAACATGCGTCGTGAGTCTTTCCGTGCTAACATCGAGGCTAACATCAACCCATGGTTGAAGGTGGGTGCTAACAGCAACCTTGCTTACACAAAGACTACGACTACTGCTTTCGGTGGTTCTACAAACTCTGTTTACAACAAGGCATTTGCTGCAAGTATGTATCTGCCAATCCAGACTTATAATGAAATAAAAGGCCTTTATTACAATCCTAATGGTACTATTGATTACGACAAGTCTACATTCGAGGGTTACGGCGACCGTCTGAACTATTTCGACCTTATGGGATATTACAACCCATACTGGCTCTCTGAGGTTCAGCCAAGCTGGGACAACCGCTTGCGCATCAATGAGAATGCGTTTATTAACATCAACCCAATCAAGGGATTGAACATCCGCAGTGCTCTTGGTCTTGATTTCAACGACCTGCGTTCAAGCTATATATGCAATAACACACTGCCAGAGGAACCAGGCGTATTCCCTACTGGTTCTCGTCGTGAGAGCTTCTCTCGCTTCTATCGCTGGACTGTTACAAACACAGCAGAGTATAAGTTTAATTTCTTGAGAAAGCACTCAGCTACTGTACTCCTCGGTCAGGAGACAATGTCAAGCAAGTCTGAGGCTTTCAGAGCAGAAACAGAAGGTCATACAGACAATCGTCTGCAGCTTCTTAGCGCTGGTGCAACCCCATTGATGCCAACTCACTCAATCTCAGAGGAGGTTCGCAACTCATGGTTTGGTATGCTGAACTATAGCTATGCTGACAAGTATTTCGTTGACCTTTCTATTCGTCGTGACGGTTCTTCACTCTTCGGTGAGAACAACCAGTGGGCTACATTCGGTGCTGCTGCGTTCATGTGGAATATCTCTAATGAGAATTTCATGGATGGCACAAAGGGCTGGCTGAACGATTTGCGCGCAAAGGTTAGCTACGGTTCTACAGGTAACTCTGGTATTGACCCATACATGGCTCTCGGTCTTGTAGGTTCAGGTCCAATGTATGCTGGCCAGGGTGGTACAGCTATTGCAAACCCAAGCAACCCAGACCTCACATGGGAAACTGTTAAGACATTCAACGTTGGTTTGAGCGGTAAGGTATTCGATAAGATTACTTTCGAGGCTGAATATTACAATAAGGTAACTTCAGACATGCTTATGAGCATCCCATACAGCTACACCACTGGTTTCAGCAGCGGTTGGGGTAACATCGCAGAGATGAAGAACACTGGTTTCGATTTCACTATCGGCGCAGACATTATCAAGAACAAGGATTGGTACTGGAATGTTAAGTTGAACGGTAACTACAATAAGAACGAGATTACCAAGCTGTTCGAGGGTGTTGACCACTACAATGTTGGTACAATCCGCCTTGAGGTAGGTCATCCATACGGTGAGTTCTACCGTGTACGCTGGAGCCACGTTGACCCAGTTGATGGTCAGAACGTATGGCTTGACAAGCATGGCAACGAGACAAAGAAGTTCTCTGAGGAAGACATGGTTATGACTGGTAAGACATCTATCGCCCCATGGTCAGGCGGTTTGTCTACAACAGTAGCATGGAAGGGCCTGCAGCTCGATGTTCAGTTCTCAGGAATGTTCGACCGTTACATGTTCAACAACTATCGTTGGTTTACAGAGAACCCAATATTTGCATCAAGCAACAACCAGACAACAGAAATGTTTAGAATGTGGCAGAAGCCAGGTGATATAACAGATATCGCAGGTGCAAATGCTGAATATCAAATTGATGACGATCGTCTGATTGAAGACGCATCTTTTGTACGTCTGAAGTTCTTGCAGCTCTCATACTCACTTCCAAAGAAGTGGATGGATGCTACAGGCTTTGTTAAGGGCGCTAAGGTATACTTCGTAGGTCGCAACCTCTTGACATTCACAAAGTATAGCGGTTATGACCCAGAGGTTGACTCTTCTGTGAACCTTGGTAACTATCCAAATACTCGCCAGTATTCTATCGGCGCACAGTTTACATTCTAATAATAAAAAACAGGATATATATGAAAAAGATATTATTTTTAGCAGCTTTGGCTCTGTCTGTTGTATCTTGCGATATGGATAAGACTCCATACGACGCAATACCGGATACAGAGGCATTGACAACCCCAACCGATTTCGCTAACATGCGCACCGGTCTTTACTCAGGCTTGCGCAGCTCTATTGGCGGAGATGCATTCTACAACTCTCCTGAGATTCAGTGTGATGGTTTCCATGCTGTAGTTGGTTATAGCAACACTATGGGTGATATGTACCGTTGGGACTTCACATCTAATTCAGGTGCTATGAGTTCTGTTTATGGTAACTATCAGGCTCTTATTTCTCGTGCAAACTTCATTATCGGTGGATATGACAAGTGTGACATGAGCAATGAAATGTTGTTTACACCAACAGATAAGGCTGAGGTAGCAAACGTAAAGGGTGAGGCATTCTTTATTCGTGCTTACTCTATCTTTATGCTGTCACAGTATTTCTGTGCAGACTATAATGCAACCACAGCAACTGCTGAGAACTCTGGTGTTTCTTATCGTCTTGACTATGCTCCATCTTCAAGTTCTTCAACTTATCCTGGACGCAAGACTCTCGAAGAGACATTTACACAGGTTAAGAATGACTTGGATAGCGCAGCATTATACATTACAACAGAAGGCATGCCAAGCAACATCTATGTGTCAACAGATGCTATCACAGCTCTGAGAGCACGTGTGGCATTGGCAATGGACGATTATGCTAATGCTGCTGCTTATGCTGCATCACTGATTGAGACAGGTACTTATACACTTGCTACTGACATCGATGAGCTTGCTGACCTCTGGTATAATGATGGTGGCAATGAGACAATTCTTCAGTTGGCTATCGCTTCAGCTGATGAGTTGGCAGCTGCTACAGGTACTGTTTATCAGCCATATCAGGAGGGCAGCGTGCCAGACTATCTGCCTACAAAGACTCTTGTAGACCTATACTCAGATGTTGACTATCGTAAGTATGTTTATTTCAATGAGCTTACACTGACAACAGTTAATGGTGCTTCAGGTACAGTTCTTGGATTCAACAAATATCCAGACCATACACGTCTGTGGAATGAGCTTAACAAGCAGGAGGCTGCCCGTTTCGTTATCGAGCCAAAGGTATTCCGCATTGCAGAGATGTATCTTATCGCTGCTGAGGGTTATGCACAGGCAGGTAATATTACAAAGGCTTCTGAATATCTGAACGCTTTAGAGGCAAAACGTATTCATCAGTATCCTGGTCAAGCATTCTCTACTAAGGAGGGTATTATGGCAGAGATACAGAACGAGCGTCAGCGTGAGCTCATAGCAGAAGGTCATCGTCTGTTTGACCTGAAGCGTTGGAATCTTGCTGTTAAGCGTGGTGAGCCACAGCAGGCAGACCTCTGCCTTCTCCCTGGCGCAACAACAACCGCATTGGTTAAGAATGCAAACGATAATAAGTTTGTATGGCCAATTCCAAGACATGAGGTTGATGCTAATCCACAGATTGTTCAGAACCCTGGTTATTAATTTAAATGATAAGGATTTAATATGAAATATTTAAAATTATTTTTGCTGCTTGCTGCTGCTCCTTTCATTGCTTCATGTTCTGATGACGATGATTTTAACACAGCACAGTGCACACTTGGTTTCCAGAGCGAGCTTCTGAAGACTAAGGAAAGCGCAGGCTTCTTTAATGTGCCAATCACAATTGAGGGTCTTCGTAATGGTAATGTTAACGTTACAATCACAACTACTCCTGCAGAAGTAAATGGCGCAGTAGAGGGTGAGCACTATCGCATTACTGACAAGACTCTGACAATGAGTCTTGCAGATACTACTCAGACAACAACATTGAATGTTCAGGTAGAGGCTATTGATAATCCTGAAATCAATGACGACCGTTCATTCACTATGACTATTGCAGCTTGTGATGGTGGTGAGGTTAAGACAAAGGAGATAACAGTAGTGCTTCGTGACAATGATGCTGCTTTCTATGAGAAGTTCCATGGCAAGTGGGTTATAACAGGTATTCTGAATGATGGTACCGAACTAAGAAAGAATATCACTATTTCTGGTGCTATCGATGAGGAAGATCCTAAATATAACAAAGAACTGACAGTTAGTGCACCTCAGATGCTTAATATTGGTGTAAGTCTTGATATCCAGTGGAGAATGGCATATCAGTTTGATCAGGCTACCAAGCAGGGTCTTCTTGCAATCATTTGTGGTGATGAAGTTGCTAGCTATGCTGGCGCATATTCATGGACATGGGTATGGGCTACACCAGAAGGCAACCTTACACTAGACCCAATTGTTGCAGAATGGGCATTGGGCGAGAATGATGCGTTCCCAACAACAATTCAGTTCCCACAGGATACCCAGATGTATCTCTATGACTTTAACTATGGTTGGTTTGCTTGGATAAAGAATATCACAATTACTAAGCAATAATATATCATAACATTCAGATTAAGTGGGAGGATAATAATGTCCTCCCACTTTTTAACTAATAACAAACTTATATGAAAAGACTATTTATTGCTGTTTTTTTTACATTAGGCATTACGACCTTGTCATTTGCTGAGAAACGCTCTGATCTGGAACTCATAAATGCTGCAATGCAGGTACTGAATAGTAAAGGAGAGCAAAGAAGAACCTCTGTTAATTCTGAAATATGTATTTTAGAGAGAGCTGAGCAGTTAACCATTGTTGGCTATAAAGATGGCAGATATGCCTTTATTGCCAATGATGATAGTTTTGAACCTGTATTGGGCTACACAGATGAACCAGTTACTGGCGAATTGCCACCAGCAATGAAATGGTGGATGAAAGCGATGAATGAGTCTTTGGCTACCTATCTGATTAATGGTAAGGCATTGACAGATTCAAGACCCGCACCTGTATATAGTGAAGCGATAGAGCCAATGATTACAACAAAGTGGGATCAAGGCACACCATATAACAATCTTTGTCCTGAATATAAAGAAAATAATATAAAGAAAAGATATGTTACAGGTTGTCTTGCAACAGCTATGTCGCAGGTGATGAACTATCACCAGTGGCCAATAAAAGGTAAAAGCTCACATTCATATTATCTCTATGACGAAAATGGCACTCGCACCAGATTATATGCGAATTTCGGCAATACAACATACGATTGGGCTAATATGCTTGATGTTTACAATAAGAACGCTACTTATACAACAGAGCAGGCAAAGGCGGTTTCAACTTTGATGTATCACTGTGGGGTGGCTGTTGATATGTCTTATGCGAAAGATGGAAGTGGCGCTTATACAAAAGATGCAAGTATAGCTCTAAAAAAATATTTCGACTATCATCAGGATATAAGAACGTATTATCGCGACGTTATTCATGTAGATGAATGGATGGATATGGTATATAGAGAGCTAAACGACAAATGCCCAATATTATATGGTGGTTCACGTAATGACGGTGGTCACGCCTTTGTCTTAGACGGATACAATGCATCTGGAAAGGTACATGTAAACTGGGGATGGAGTGGTTCTGGTGATGGATATTTTGATATAGCTAAACTTGACGGTTATACCCAGATGCAGGATATGATTGTTGTTCGTAAGCCTGATGATACAAGATATTCAAAAAAATTTGCCTCAACATGGGGCTTGCTGCACTCACTGACCGCTAAATTGGTGTTGAATAAGATAACACTTTCAACGACAGGCCTGGCGAGCTTCTGTGAAGAAAATTTCAATGGTTATATTGGGATAATGGTTATGGACACCATAACAAAGAAAGCCGAATTGTTGGGCAAGTATGAGCAGAAGATATCAGACTTTCCTTATGGATATGGATATTCACAATTCTCAGTATCTGCAAGTTTGGGTAATCTGAAAGATGGCACTTATAGAGTATATTTGGGCTCACTTGATGATAAAGATACAGAGTGGCAAGCAGTGAGAAGCAAAGAGGATGTATGCAACAGTTACATACTTGTTAAGGAAGGTGCACAAGCTACTCTTACAGCTGAGAAATCTTCAAAGTGGATATATGATATTATCACATCAATTGATGAAGTCGATAATACAAGCAACAATGGGGAAGGTACTATTCGTGTATATGACCTCTCTGGAAAACAGGTTTATGTTTCTGATACAAAGAAATTCCAGATAGATAACATACCTGCAACAGGTGTACTGATTATCCGTAATGGTTCATTAGTAAAGAAGATTATTAAGTAACTCATACACATTCAAGAATAAAAAACAGGCAATAGAAGAATCTGTTGCCTGTTTTTTTATTCTTTTACTTTTATATTAATTTGCGGATATTATCTTCAAATACTCATCATAACTTATGAAACGGCCGCCCATGGATTTCAGGTGGGGCATTTCCAGTTGGCAGTCGATGAGCAGACCGCCACACTTCTTGAAGAATTTGGCAAAATAGATAAGGGCAAGCTTGCTGGCATTCATAAAAACGATTTGAGGTAATAAAGAAGATAAGACATCAAGTTGTCTTAACTTAGACAAAGGCTGTCAAATGTTAAAAATGGCGATAACACTTCCGTTTCAATAAAAAAAACAGCGTTTCGGAAGTGATATCGCCATTCCCTTTTTGATGAAACTTATGAGGCAATGAACATTAAGGCGTCTGCCGATTTGGGTACAGGCAAATATTCAAACCTCAGTCAATAGGAACGCCATGTATAGTGGGGCTGTAAGCAGTTGCTCCTTGCGACCTATGTTATAGTCGCCCAGTTTGATTGCACTATCAACATGATACTTTTCTGGATGGGCTAGAATGGTTTTGGTGCTTTTAACATTGCCACTTGACGATTTGACCTCAACAAGTGTGCATTTCCCTTTATACCGCATAACGAAATCGACCTCCATTCCGCTGTCTTTCCTGAAATAATATAGCTTGCGCGACATTTTTGTGAACACATCCGCGATAAGATTCTCAAAGATAGCCCCTTTATACCCGAAGAGATTGCCTTGAAGAATGTCGGCTGCCGTACCGTCTTCAAGCATTGAGACAAACAAGCCTGTATCTGCCATATATACTTTAAAGGTGTCATTGATTGCATTGCCTTCAAGAGGCAACTCAGGAATGCTAAGATTACGGCATCGTGTAATAATGCCGGCATCTTCTATCCATTGCAGACTACCCAAATATTGAGATGCCTTGCCACCGTTGCGGATAACGGAATACTGGAATTTCTTGTTCTCTTTACTTAGCTGACGGGGTATTGACTCGAAGCATTCGCGTATCTTCGACTTGTCTGAAGGCATTGCATATTTAATCATGTCATCCTCATATTCGCTGACTATAGTTCTTTGCATTGTACGAACAGTGGCAAGGTTATGGTTTACAACGAAGTTATTTACAACTTCGGGCATACCACCGACTATGGTATATTGCAGCAATAGTTGACGCATTCTTTCGTGAATAGCCAATGGTACAGGCTCTTCTGCATTCAGGCATTGGCGCAGTTTGTCTATTATATTAGGCGAAATGCCATTAGCCCACAAGAATTCTTCAAAGTCGAGGGGGTACATGGTTACTATCGTTTCATAACCCACAGGCACGGATGTTGGTTTTTCACGTACAAGTCCATATCCCTTTACTCCGAGCAATGAACCAGTAGCTATAACATCGTACCTGCCGTCGATATTGAAAAATTTCAGTGCTGTACGAGCCTCCGGGCATTCTTGTATCTCATCAAGAATAATACACGTCTGATTTTTTACAAAAACAGCATTGCTGACAATAGTACTTAGATTCATCACAATTTCATCAACATTCATTGAACCCTGAAATGCCAAAGCATAATTAGGCTTCTCCACGAAGTTAATGTAAACTACATGACGATAATTATTTCTTGCAAACGCCAGAACCGAGTAGGTCTTTCCGCACTGGCGACAGCCCTTAACAACAAGAGGTTTACGACTTGCCTCTTTTTTCCACCTAAGTAGTGTTTCTTCTATCTTCCTATTAAGCATAGCACTTTTGACAATCTAATTTTATGACTATTCCCACTTTTTCAAGGGACTTTTTGGATGAAGTTGTCACTTTTTTAAGGGACTTTTCGGATAAAGTCTCTACTTTTTCAAGGGACTTTTCGGATGAAGTTGCCACTTTTTCAAGGGACTTTTGTTTGCAAAGATACACTTTTATTGGTAAAACGGTTAACTTTTAGTTCTTTTTTTACCTTAAACAATATTATTTTGTAGAAATGATCTTCAAATACTCATCATAACTGATGAAACGGCCGCCCATGGATTTCAGGTGGGGCGTTTCAAGCTGGCAGTCGATGAGCAGACCGCCACACTTCTTGAAGAATTTGGCAAAATAGATGAGGGCAATCTTGCTGGCACTGGGCACGAGCGAGAACATGCTCTCGCCAAAGAATGCCTTGCCGATATTAACTCCATAGAGTCCGCCTACAAGACGCTCGCCTTCCCACACCTCTACGCTTGCAGCAAAGCCCTGCTCGTGGAGTCGCTTATATGCTTTCTTCATATCATCGCCCAGCCATGCTCCTTCTTCGTTGATGCGCAGAGAACTGCAGTTTTCTATCACGCCATCAAAATCCTCGTTGATGGTTACTTGATACTTCTGCTTGTTTATCAGTGTGCGCATGGAATGGGAGATGTGTATCTCGTCGGGGAAAATCACAAAGCGCTGCATGGGGCACCACCACATAATCTCCTCATCACGGAATGAATACCATGGAAATATGCCGTGCTGATAGGCGAGCAGCAGACGGTCGATACTCAAATCGCCGCCTACGGCAAAGAGGCCGTCGGGCTCGCCGAAGCGCGGGTCTGGGAATGCTATTTTTTTGTCTAATTGGAAAATCATGGGGTAAATGAAGAATGAAGAGTGAAGAATGAAGAGTGAAGAATGAAGAATGAAGAGTGAAGAATGAAGAATGAAGAGTGAAGAATGAAGAGTGAAGAATGAAGAATGAAGACTGCGAAGGCGAATAATGAAAATCGCGAAGCTGATGAGAAGAATTATCTTCTATTTATCAACTTTTAAAACACTTAATCCCTCAGGTTGTCCCCCTCCTTCGGAAGGATTAGGGGAGGCCGCCCCCACACAGACCTTGCCACCCTTCTTCAGTTTGCCAAACAGAATCTCGCGCATGAGCAGCGGTTTCAGTTCGTTGGCTATCACGCGGTCTATCTCTCTTGCTCCATACTCGCGGGTAAAGCCTTTCTCTAAAAGATACTCACGTGCCTCGTTGCTCAGTATCAGCTCAACCTTGCGAGCTGTGAGTTTGTCTTGCAGCAGGCGCAGTTTCTTGTCAAGGATGAGCGAAGCCATGTGGCGGTCCATGTCGTTGAACATCACAGTGTCCGAGAGACGGTTGATAAACTCAGGTTTGAAAGTCTTCTTAACCTGTTTCATCATAGCCTCACTGGCAGACACATGTCTGTCGAAGCCAATATTAGCCTGTGAGGCATACTGTGCACCGGCATTGCTGGTCATGATGAGCACCACGTTGCGGAAGTCTGCCTTGCGGCCCTTGTTGTCGGTAAGGCGTGCGTAGTCCATCACCTGCAACAATATATTATATATGTCTTCGTGGGCTTTCTCTATCTCATCAAGCAGGAGTACACAGTTAGGTGTCTTGCGTATGGCATCGGTAAGCAAACCGCCGTCCTCATAGCCCACATATCCTGCTGGCGAGCCAATGAGCTTTGCCACGGTATGCTTTTCGGTATACTCGCTCATGTCGAAGCGCACAAGTTCGACGCCCATCTCCTGTGCCAATATCTTTGCCACCTCTGTCTTGCCCACACCCGTTGGACCGACAAAGAGCAGGCTTGCCATCGGTTTATTATCGTCTGTCAGTCCTGCCTTTGACATCTGTACTGCCTCTACCACTTGTCTTACCGCCTCGTCTTGTCCGTATATCTGTGACAAGATACGCTTGCCCAGAGTTTCCAGTGTGGCATTGTCGGTCTCCTTCATTGCCAGTGCATCTACCTTGCACACCTTTGACAGGATTTCTGCTATCAGCGCTTTATCTACCGTCTGGCGTTTCTGTGATAGCGGGTGAATCACACGGTATGCTCCAGCCTCGTCTATCAGGTCGATGGCCTTATCTGGCAGATAGCGCTCGTTGATATGCTTTGCGCTTGCCTTTACGGCAAACTCTATAGCCTTGTCGGCATACTTCACTCCATGAAACTTCTCATAACGAGGTTTCAGCTGGTTAAGTATGTTTATTGCCTCGTCAATGCCGGGTTCTGTAATATCTATTTGCTGGAAGCGGCGCACCAATGCCTTGCTCTTTGACAAACGGCGGTTGTAATCCTCGTAGGTGGTGGAGCCGATGAAGCGCACTCTACCCTCCTCAAGATATGGTTTGATGATGTCGGAAGCGTCGAGCGAGCCCTCACCTGTATTGCCTACGCCTACTATATTATGTATCTCGTCTATATAGGCAATGGCATTATCCTCTGATGCCATTCCGTCCATAATCTGCTTGAGGCGTTTCTCAAAGTCGCCTCGGAACTGCGTGCCTGCCACCAGCGACCCCATGTCTATCTGGTAGATAGTGGCATTGAGAAGTTTCTCGGGCACATTGCCTGTGTTTATTCGCATGGCAAGTCCATATACAAGCGCTGTCTTGCCCACTCCTGGTTCTCCGATATGAAGCACATTGTTCTTCTCCTTGCGGCAAAGCACCTGAATGGTACGCTCCAACTCCGCATCGCGGCCTACAAGGGGATTATAGTTTGCCGCTGCTTCGCTCACATTGGTCACGAGCGAGCGCCATGGGTCTTTTACGGCAAAGGGACTGGTGCTGTTGTCTATATCGTCGGGAAGGTCGAAGTCATCATCCAGCAAATCATCCATATCGTCATCGTGGCCTTTCCTTGCTTTATCGTAAATCTCAGCCTGCCTCTGCACATGGTCCATTGTAGTGGTGTCTTTCTCATAGTTGGATATAAGAACGCTCATAAACTCCTCCACTCCATCGCCTTCGTGAAGGTGCATGGCTAAGATGCTTGCTGTGTGGAGTTCTTCTTGCTCCTCAATAATGCTCTTCACAATGTGGGGAATGGTAAGAAAGCTGCCGTTTGACGCTGCCACTTGATTGGCTGCCGACTGCAGCACCTTGCGCATGGCAACAGAGGGCGTAATGGTGAAGTCCATGCCTGATGGCACCGCCTCTATCTCTGACATATCATCGCGCAACTCAGCCTGAAGGGTTTCTGGTTCACTGGCACACTGATATACGGCAGAGGTAAAAGCCTCTTGCCTGAATAATGCCAGCAAACAATGAACAGGTGTGAAAAACTCATGTCTGTAAGCCTCGCACAGATAGTTGGCATCGCAAAACATCAAGTTTACCTGGGGACTGTAATATATATCCATATCTATTTATTCGGGTTTAATAGTGAGTCGCAATGGGAATCCCTCATCACGCGCCATGCGGGTGGCCTTGTCGGCCTTAGACAAGGCTATGTCATAACTGTAGATGCCTACCACAGCCTGCCCTTTTTGATGCACATCGAGCATCAGGCGCTCGGCCTCGGCGGTGGACTTGTAAAACACAGTGACCAAAACCATCACCACGAAGTCCATCGTGGTAAAGTCGTCGTTGTGAATAATCACCTTATATCTCTTAGGTTCACGCAACCCTGTCCTTATGCGCTCACGCAATGACGATTGTTCCTTTGCCATAGTGCAAATTTAAGCAAAATCTTCGAAATACAATACTGTCAACCTCATGGAAATTGCTCATGTATTACAATAATATATAAAAAGTTTATGCTAAACATTATTTTGGCATACTTAAGAATTGACTATTAAAACATAATTAAAGCGCAATTTACACACAAAATAATGGGCAAAATGTAACAAAATATTTAAAATCTCATAAATAATGGCAGTTTTAGAAAATAAATGTAAAAACAATTTTGTAATAATTACAAATGTTGTATATTTGCAAATGAAAAATAAAACGAGTATAAACTATTTAATTAAAAGCTTATGAAATCAGGACTAAAAAGAATGGTGTTAGCAATGTTGAGCTTCGTAGCTCTTAGTATATCAGCATCTGCAAATAATGACAAGCCAATAGAGCTTGATCAGCTTCCACAGGTGGCTCAGCAGGTTGTAAACAAGCATTTCGCTGGAAAGACTGTTGCAATGGTTACACTTGAAACAGGAATTTTAGATAAGGAATATGACGTGGTGTTTACAGACGGCAATAAGATAGAGTTTGACAAAAAGGGTCAGTGGACAAACATTGAGTGCAAGAAAAGCACTGTTCCATCGGCACTTGTACCTGCTCAGATAACAAAGCATGTTAACGCTAAGTATGCTGGCAAGCGTATCGTAAAGATAGAAAAAGACAACCGCCACTACGATGTTGAACTGTCAAATGACTTAGAACTGACATTCAACAAGAACTTCAAAGTGGTTGAGATAGACAACTAAACCATGAATCAACCAGAAACCAGGGGAGGCACGATGCCTCCCTTAGTTATTTTATAGCAAACGATAATTATTCATATCTGACATTCATATGCATCGGCAAAAAATTATATTCTGTTTGAGGAAAACATACAATCTTCACCGCATACCCCATATAACACATCAGCGGGACAAACATGTTTATCCCGCTGATATTTTAGAGTTTTATTCAAATTTTACTTATTAATACTCATCCTCGTTGAAGAGTTGTATCACATTTGATTGTCAGTCAATTATATTTCAAAGACAGCTTTTTAGCCAAACAAACTATACCATCTGAGACTATCAAAGGCAAAGATATATGTTTTTTGACAAACATTGATTTATATCTGAAGATATTCTTTATCATGCATATATTTTGTAAAACAACTAATTAAATAGGAACAATAACGGCTTATGGAATCATATAGGTTATTCAATTCCGTTATGCTAGTTGCTCCTCC
>JAZLCN010000032.1:0-2481 GCA_045614255.1 Prevotella sp. | reverse complement strand
CGCTTGGCCTCCGACTTGATTTTATTCTGTCTCAATAATTTATAATATATTTGTAATGCATCAAACAAAATATGCTTATGAATAAAGAAGAATTGATGATGAGAGCATGCCAGTTGGCAGAGGAAAGCGTAAGACAAGGGGGCGGTCCTTTCGGAGCTGTAATTGCGCGCAACGGTGAGATAATTGCCGAGGGCAGCAACTGCGTAACCATACACCACGACCCTACCGCCCATGCTGAGGTTACGGCCATTAGAAAAGCCACCAAGGCTCTTGCCACTCACAACCTAAGCGGTTGCGAGATATACACATCGTGCGAGCCATGCCCCATGTGTCTGGGTGCTATATACTGGGCACACTTAGACAAAATATACTACGGCAACAATAGGGAGGATGCCGCAAAAATTGGATTTGATGATGACTTTATATATAAGGAGATTGAGCTGAAACCAGAAATGCGAAGCCTGCCATCAGAGATTTTAATGCAGAAAGAAGCCATAAAGGCATTCAAGATGTGGACAGAGAAAGAAGATAAAACAGAGTATTAAAATCTAATCGCGGAAATGGGTTAATCTTAATGGACTATTACAAGCGCGATACTGGGCAGAGTTAGCTGTTTGCGCACACAGCCTGTTGATTTATGTCAAGAACAGTGATAAAATTTACAATTTATCAGATTAATCCATTGTTGATTTACAAATTCTCAATACCTTTGCATCATCAAAAGGTTAATAGATTGTTTTAGGTTAGTAGTAATATTTATAGTTTTAGGTTTTTAGTTATTGGTAGAAAGAAAGTTTTCAAGCGTGGATAACAAAGGCCGTCGTGAGACTCCCTTACTTTCTTTTAAAGGTTAGTATTAGTATTAGTTTGTGATGTCCAGCTTGCTATTTCTTAATAGCAGCGGACCTCTAAACTAAGAAAGCCTTAAAAAACGAAAAGGATTTTTAGTTAAACATAGGCTTGTATGCCACTGCTCGCTGATGAGTGGTGGCATATTTATTTTATGCATAAAAAGAAGATAGAAGTATTCCTCTATCTTCAGATATTTTCTAAGAAAATTGCCGACTGATATTGTCAATAAAGCAAAAGCAATCCTGCCAAAGCCGAATAGACAATCATGCGTATAGGATTAATCTTTACAAACTTCACTCCTATGAACGCAGCAACGAAAAGGAACACACTAATCCAGAAATGCCACGAATCTTTCATTGGCGATGAGAAGTTGTCTTCTGTCATCAAAAGCAAGCAGGCAGCGGCTAATAATCCTACTACCGCTGGACGCAAGCAACGGAAAACCGACTGAACCTCTGTGGTATGCATGTATTTAAGGAACATACGACAGATGAGAATCATAAGTATCATTGATGGCAGCACTAGGGCGAAGGTTGCGGTAACGCTTCCTAATATAGCCAAGCCATCGCCCATGCCTGCATTCTGAATGGCGGTATATCCGCAATAGGTGGCACTGTTGATGCCAATAGGCCCGGGGGTCATCTGACTAATTGCCACGATATCAGTAAACTCTGACGCTGTCATCCACTGGTGTTTCACCACCACCTCGTTTTGGATTAGCGACAACATGCCGTAGCCACCGCCAAAACCGAATATGCCTATAAAGAAAAACGTTATGAATAGTTCAAGGAATATCATGACTCTGTGGATTTAAGAAGTTTGCCATACAAATAACCACATAATGCCGCAACAAAAATAATAATCATCGGCGACAGGCCCAATGCCCATATTGCCAAAGCACATGCCACAGGTATCCAGCAGTTGGTCCATGTAACCTTAGCGCTCTTAGCCATATTAAAAGTAGGCACGGCGATAAGAGCAACCACGGCAGGACGGATGCCACGAAACATGGCTGCCACAACAGGGTTGTCTTGAAAATGACGGAAGAACATCGCTATCAGCAAAATGATGATAAACGATGGCAGGGCGGCTCCGAGGGTTGCGAATATTGCGCCTTGCAACTTACTGAGCTTATAGCCCACAAAGGTGCTTACATTAATGGCAAACACACCAGGACAGCTCTGCGCAATGGCTATCACATCGAGCATATCCTCTTCGCTAAGCCATTTGTGGCGCTCCACCACTTCCTTCTGTATCAAAGGAATCATGGCATATCCACCACCAATGGTGAATATGCCAATCTTAAAAAAGGTCTTAAAGAGTTCAAACCTACCCCCTCCCGAAGGGAAGGGAGTATGGTTATTATCCTTATTTAAGCCATCTTGCATAAACTAATTGTATAGTTAACAAGTCAACGAGTTGACGAGTTGCATGAAAATAATCTTTAATCTTTTTAAAAGAATGAAAGAATGCCTAGAAATCCTAGAGGGCCTAGAAATCCTAGAGAGCCTAGAATTCCCTAGAGTATCCTAGAGTATCCTAGAGTATCCTAGAGTTTCCTAGAGTATCCTAGAATTTCCTAGAGTATCCTAGAAAATCCTAGAGCCCCTCCTTGGGAGGGGTTGGGGA
>JAZLCN010000031.1:0-83778 GCA_045614255.1 Prevotella sp. | reverse complement strand
TGACCTCCCCCTGAAAGCCCCCTCCTGGCCTCCCCCTTGGGGGAGGGAACTGGAACCTACCCCTAACTGCTCCCTCCTTCAAAGTAAGTAGAGACCCCAGTTGTATAAAACAATCAGGCGAGGGTTTTGATGCCCCGCCTACCTTAGTGTAAGAGCGACGAGCAGGAGCGGTTAAGCCTCTCGCCTGAGGAGAGAGGGTTGGAGAGAGGTGGAGCCTCTCCTTACGGCAAGGAGAGGACGGGAGAGGTTGCGAAGAAAAATTTTTGAGTGACAGAAAATATTATATCCTATGCGGTCGGTCAATCCTTTAAATCCCAATATCCTTAGAACGATTAACGATTAACGTTGAACGATTAAGGTCTGCATGTCATACTAATGTCCTTTATCTTCCTCTATCTCCTTCTAACTCCATTTAACTCCTTAAATCGGATTAACGATGAACGACAAATAATTATATTAATTTCTGTCAAAAAAATCCCAAGAAAAACATCAATCCTCCGAACAAATACTTTCCGAAAATTTTTGACAAAAAATTTTCAAAATCCCAAATTAACGCCCTCAAAACTCGAGAATTCTGAATAAAAAAATATTTTGCCCGAAAAAACGCCAAAAATCGTGTGCAACCTTAAAACCCTGAATCTCAAAATCTTATAACCACAAAGCCTAAAAGTGTGCAATAATTTTGCCCTTTTCGTTTTCCAAAACCTATCGTTTTGCACTCCAAAAGCATAGGTTTTGCTTTTCAAGATGATAGGTTTTGCAACGCAAAACCATAGAAAACGGAGCTCAAAACCTATGTTTTTGAAAAATAAAGTCGTGATTTTTGCTTTTCAAGAGCATTTTTCCTGTCTCAAAAGTCAAATTTTCTCTCTAGAATGAAAAATAATTTTGTCAAAAATTTTACAGAATTATTTTTGAAATTTTTTGACAAAAGGAAGGGGGTAGAAGGAGATAGATGAAGATAGAAGGAGATAGAGGGAGGTAGAGGACATTTGTTTGACATGCATTCGTCTATAGTCCTAATAGGGGGAGAGAGGAAAGTTTAACTGAGTTAGAATAATTCCCTTAATATCTCAAGTGATTTCATTTCGCCGAAAGAGGGTAGGTGAAGGCGGTAGTAATGAAGGATAATGTCAATGAGCCTGTTGCGCTCAATGCGTGAGAGGCGGAACAGATGCATGTTGGCAAAACTCATGCGCAGTATCAGGCCCACAATCGACGCCTCAGCGGGTTTTAGGTAGTCGTTGTGCATTGGTACCACACCAGAGAAACAAGCGCTTCTGAGGTCAAAGCACGAGCCTGAATGGTAATTGTCCGTGTTAGGATAGAATCCTAAGAACATACTGAGGCGCATCATGAACACTAAGTGGAAATTGGCAAAGCCCTCATCGCAGTTGTCCAGCCACTCTATGCTGTTTTGTATATAAGCAAACAATGGTTTGTCGGCTTGTTCGCGCATTAACGCCTGATTAAGGAAATCGGCTATAAAAATAGATATAGACAGTTTGTAGGGGTTGAAAGGTATTGAAGTAAACGGTTGGGCTATTCTCGCGTCGGTAATCTTATGGATGCTTGCGTTGTGTCTTACATCAATAGATACCTCGATTATGGTTAGTGGTTGGAACAACTGCTTTTTTATTTTAGCTTTTGGCGAGTTGGATAATGGTGCCACAACCGACATCCTGCCGTTTGAGCAGGTAAATAAGTCGATGATAATCTTGTTATCATTATACTTAAAAGAATGTAGTACAATAGCAACAGTTTTGATTAACATAGTGGCAAAGTTAGCATATTTTTGATAAAAAACATCAAATTCACGCATTTTTCCATGAAAAAATTTTGCAGTATTAAATAAATGCTATAACTTTGCACCCGCAATTGAACCTATGGTCCCTTCGTCTATCGGTTAGGACGAGAGATTTTCATTCTCTAAAGAGGAGTTCGACTCTCCTAGGGACTACAAAATTAAAAAAGAAGAAATTTAAAGATGGCAAATCACAAATCATCAATCAAGCGTATCCGTCAGGAGAAGAAGAGAACGCTTCATAATAAGTATTACGCAAAGACAATGCGTAACGCTGTTCGCAAGTTGCGCGCACTCACAAACAAGGATGAGGCAGTTGTATTGTATCCAAAAGTTCAGAAGATGCTGGACAAGCTGGCTAAGACTAATGTTATCCACAAGAACAAGGCAGCTAACATCAAGTCTAGTCTTTGTCTCCACATCAATGCTTTAGGATAATTAAATTCTACAATAAAGCATAATAGGCTGCAACAATGTTGCGGCCTATTTTTTTTGCAGCTTGTTTTTTGAGATAGAAAAAATAAATGGCGCTCCTTTTGGGGCGCCATTTATTCTATGGGCTCTAGATTTTCTAGATCCTCTAGATTCTCTAGATTCTCTAGCTTTTAAGCCAGCAATCTCTTTACTGCCTCAGATATAGCTTTGCCGTCGGCTTTGCCAGCAAGTTGCTTACTTGCTATGCCCATAACCTTGCCCATTTCCTTGATTGATGATGCGCCAGTCTGTGCTATTATATCCTTAACGGCTGCCTCAATCTCTTCAGTGGTCATTGGCTGTGGCAGATAACTCTCTATTACCTTTACCTGTGCCAGCTCAGCGTCGGCAAGGTCTTGGCGGTTCTGACTTACATAAAGGTCGGCAGCGTCGTGTCCCTGCTTGGCTAGTTTCTGCAGAATCTTCATTGCTACAGCATCGTCGAGCTCGTCGTTGGCTCCTGGCGCTGTCTTTGCCTCTATGAATACCTTCTTAATGTTGCGCAGCGCCTCGAGGGCAACTTTGTCTTTTGCTTTCATTGCTGCTACAATATCCTTGCTTACTTGTTCAAAAAGTGTCATGTCCTTGTTGTATTATTATGTGAATGTTATTACACCCTGTACAGGTGTTGTGTCTTCTTTTGTTGTATCAGCAGCTTGTGTTATTGTCTGGCTCTTTATGCTGTCGAGTATCTCCCTTGTCCTTTTGTATGTAGGTGTAGAGTCAACAGCAGAGATGATATCGTCGTTGTCAAGGTCTTCAGAACGGAACAGGTAGATATGCGGACGGCGCTTGTAGCGCTTGTTGTTTGTGCGGTCGCCATAGTAGCGTGCGCGGCGGTCTTCGCGCTCTGCGGCTCTCTCCTGCTCTTCTGCCAGGCGGTTGGCCTCCTCCTGTGAGTGTTTCTTTATGCGCTCCTCCATGCCATCGACATTTGTTATGCCGAAGCCTGTGGCAAGGATAGTAACCTTAACCTTCTTGCCCAGTTCTGGGTCGACAGCCACACCCCATTTTATCTCGAAGTCGCCAAACTTGTCCATGAAGTCATGTACATAGTTCATCTCCTCCATCATGAAGTTGTCCTTGCCATCTTTCTCTTCGTTGAAGGCTATAGAGAGCAGAATCTTCTTTGAGTTGAACACGTCGTTATCGTTGAGCAGTGGTGAGTTGAGAGCATCGTCGATAGCTTTCTTCACGCGGTCTTCACCTTCACCATAACCCGTTGACATTATAGCCACGCCACCATCCTGCAGCACAGTCTTAACATCATTGAAGTCGAGGTTTATCACACCATGCACGGTGATAATCTCTGCTATAGAGCGAGCTGCAACGCTCAGTGTGTCGTCAGCCTTGCCAAACGCCGCCATAAGCGACAGCTCTGGATATATTTCCCTTAGTCGTTCGTTGTTGATTACCAGAAGGGCGTCAACATGCTTTGACATCTCCTCAACACCGTCGAGAGCCTGGTCAATCTTCTTTGCTCCCTCAAAACGGAAAGGAATGGTTACGATGCCCACGGTAAGGATTCCCATTTCCTTTGACACCCTTGCAATGACAGGTGCCGCGCCAGTTCCGGTGCCGCCGCCCATGCCAGCTGTGATGAATGTCATGCGTGTGCCATCGTTCAGCATGTTCTTGATATCGTCAAGACTCTCTTCTGCTGCCATGCGTGCCTTCTCAGGCTTGTTGCCTGCACCCAGTCCTTCCTTGCCCAGTTGCAAGTGTACTGGCACAGGTGAGTCGTTGAGCGCCTGATTGTCGGTGTTGCATAGCACGAACGATACGTCGTGGATACCTTCACGGTACATGTGGTTAACGGCATTGCCGCCACCGCCTCCTACGCCAATCACTTTTATGATGCTGCGCTCTTTTTCAGGCTCACCGAAATCCAGGATATCTGGTATATTGATATTATTGTCTGCCATATATTTGCTGTTGTTTTGATTTTACTTTTATTGATTCTTGCTTAGGCTTTTTTCTTTAATCAGACTCGCTAACTATGTCAATTACCTTTTTCTTGAATTTGTTCCACATGCTGTTTTCCTTCCTCTTGCGCCTTTCCTCTTCTTCTTGTTTTCTTTGTTCTTCCTCAATGCGCTTCTTTTCTTCTTCAGCTATGCGTGCTTCTTCTTCCTCTTTCTGTTTCTGTGCCTCTTCTCTTAGTCTCTGCGCCTCCTCAATAGCCTTTTTGTCGGCTTCTGTCAGCACCACACCTGTCTGTCGCTCTGATGTTGGGCGCGCAGGGCGGTCGGTGCTTGCAGGCTGCTGCTGTGTGCCGCCAAACAAGTCTTCTCCATTAGGATCTACGGCAGAACCTGCACAGTTTTGCTCGCCCTTAGCCAGCAATCCCAAGATGGTGTTCATTGTTCCGTTCTTAGCATTTATGCTGGCGTCGCTTGATATGATGGTTTGTGTAACAAATTTTGCAATCCTAATCTTTTCGATGTTAGTGTGTGTGGCAAAGGCTTTTTCTATTTCCTTCATGTTTGAGCCGCCGCCAGTAAGTATTATACCACCAAGCAGCTTGTCGTAATAATCAGAAGGAATCTGGTATCTTACGTTTTGTATAATCTCCTCCAAGCGACTCTCCACTATCTCAATGAACTTATGACTCTCTATCTGTCGGTCGTGATCGATGGTCAGCATTAGAGAACTGTCGATGTCTGAGTTGTCGGTGTATGCGCAGGCATACTTCAGTTTCAGTTTCTCAGCGTCGCTCTCTTCCATTTGCAGCGATGCAATGTCTTTTGTTATGTTGTTGCTGCCAAGAGGGATAACAGCCAGATGGCGCAATATGTTCTTGCTGTATACTGATATGGTGGTTGTGTCAGAGCCAATATCAACCAAAGCGCAGCCAGAACGCTTCTCTGCCTCTGTGAGCACACTGTCGGCAAGTGCGATAGGGGCAAGGAACATCTCTGCTATGCTGATGCCTGCCGACTCGAAGCTGTCGTTAAGGTTCTTATAGAATTTTGTGCGCTGCAATATGTTCAGGAAGTTGCCCTCCAGATGTGTGCACTGCATGCCAACAGGGTCGAGCTGCTGCTGTGAGTCAACCTGATATTCATGAATTGCCACATCGATAATTTCCTGGTCTGGATAAACCTTATTATAATTGGTGTCCATCAGCTCATCCACCACATCCTGAGTAACCTTAGTGTCTGATGGCAGGTCTTTGGTGATTGTGTTCTTTACACTTCGTATAGACTGACCGCCCACGCCAACATACACCTGAGTGATATCAGTCTGTAGCTGGGCTTTGAGCTTGTTCACGATATTGGTCAAGCAATTTGCAGTCTTGTCGATATTGTTGACAACACCCTTGCGTATGAATGATGATGAGTCTTCCTTGACCACAGCCAATACCTTGATGCTGCCGTCAAGGTTTTTCTGTCCGGCGATACCTGTTACCTTAGACGAGCCGAACTCTATTGCTACTATAAAATCTTTTGCTGCCATCATATATATATTGTTATTTTATTTTTTTATTATCCTTTTCTTGCAGACAATCTGATTGTCAAACTCTACGTTGATATATGAGTATTTGTTCCATCCTGCCTTGCTCAGACCGTATTTATAGAATTTCTCTACTCTCTGAAGCTTATTGTCTATGTCGGTGGGCCGGCCAAGGCAGATGATATGCTCGCCTACGCGTGGCACAATCTCTATGCTCTCGTCGGGCAACACGTTAATCTGCACCACCTGGTTGTGCCAGAAGTCATCGCTGATAATCTTAGATGTGAGCGGTGCCAGTTTCTTTACAGCGAAGTCTTTGCTAATTCTTCCAGTAGCCACAATAAGGTTGGTGCTGTATTTTGTGCGCGGCATTATCTTACACTCCCTGTCGATATAGAAGTCTTCACCCTTATCGTTCATCACCCTTAACACGGGCAGGCGCTGCTCAACGTTTATTATCACCTTGCTGGCGATGGTTTTATAACACTCCACATCCTTTATAAGCGGATTTTTTTTCAGAATCTCCTCAATATCTCTGATGTTTATAGTGTTGAGTGTCTGTGCCAAAGGATAGATGTTGCTGCTCTTGAGGATGTTTGTCACCTCGTTGGCATCGAGAAATCCATTTATCTCAGCTTTGTTTATGTTAACCTCAACCTGTGTGCATACAGATTTGCTGTCATCGTGTTTGTTGAACGCGGTGACGGCAAGTATCAGATATACCCCGATAATAATATCCAATACCACAATCAATGTGCTTTTCCAGTTGATGGTCATTTGTCTTTGAGTATTTTTGCTATTTGTGGAACATAAGCATCCAAGTCGCCGGCTCCGAGAACCACGAGAACCTCAAAGTTGCGGCTCTTGACATATTTCAGCACATCATCTTTCTTTATCATCTCACGGTCAATGCCTTCGCGGAGATTGTCGTAGATGAGCTTAGAGGTAACACCCTCAATAGGTTCTTCTCGTGCAGGATAAATCTCGCATAGTATAACCTCGTCAAACAGGCTGAGGCTCTCTGCAAACTCCATGTAGAAATCGTTTGTCCTGCTGTAGAGATGAGGCTGGAAAATAACTGTTATTTTCTTGTCCTGATAAAGCTGCTTAAGGCTTTTCGCGCTTTGCATAACCTCGATAGGGTGGTGGGCGTAGTCGCTCAGGAATACGATATTGTCTTTCTTTACCTTGAAGTCGAAGCGGCGGTCCACGCCTTTATATGTGCTCATGCCGTATTTCAGTTCCTCTGCATTGCATCCGTTAAGCTGTGCCATGGCCATGGCTGCAATTCCGTTTTCAATGTTGATGGGCACAGGGTGGCCAAGTTTGATGTTGTCTACATTTTCTATTGGCGACACAAGGTCGAATGTTATCTCGCCGTTGCCAATGCGTATGTTTTTGGCATGGAAGTCACCACTGTCTATGCCATATTCAAAATATCTCACGCCCTGCTGGATATCTGGCACCAGCTCAAGACCCTTGCGCATGATGAGTGCGCCGCCAGGCCTGATGAGTGAGGTGTATTTCCTGAAACTCTCTATATAAGCCTCTTTTGTGCCGTAGATATCAAGATGGTCTGGGTCTGTTGATGTGATGACGCTCATCCATGGACTTAACTGATGGAAAGAGCGGTCGTACTCATCGGCCTCTATCACCACAAACTCGCTGTCGCTGATGATGCAGTTGGTGGCATAGTTCTTTGAAATGCCGCCCAGGAAGGCATTACAGTTAAGATGGCTCTGGTGCATTATGTGAGCACACATTGTGGATGTAGAAGTCTTTCCATGTGTACCCGCTACACACAGACCTTTATGTGAGCGTGTTAGTGTGCCAAGCACCTGTGCTCGCTTCTGCGTCTCAAATCCTCCTTCAAAGAAGAAGTTAAGCTCTGAGTGTGTAGAAGGTATTGCAGGTGTATATATTACGAGGCATGATTTTGGGTCGCGGCAAACATGTGGTATCAGTTCTACGCTGTCCTCATAGTGTATCAGCATGCCTTCACGTTCCAGTTGTTTAGTAAGCGCAGTAGGCGTCTTGTCATAGCCTGCAGCCACAATGCCACGGCTCATGAAGAATCTTGCAATGGCGCTCATGCCAATGCCGCCTGCTCCTACAAAATATACTGCTTTTATGTCTTTTAATTCCATTATTATTTTCTCATTATCTTTATTACCTCTTTGGCAATGATAGTGGCAGAGTCGGGCAATGCCAGAGTCAGAATGTTTGCGCTGAGGTTCTGAAGTTTTTTATCGTCGTTTACTAATTCTATTGCCTGCTTCAGCAATGTGGCTGGAGCATCTGCGTCTTTCACATATATGGCAGCCTGCTTCTCTACCAGCGCCATAGCGTTCTTTGTCTGGTGGTCTTCTGCCACGTTAGGACTTGGCACTAATATCACTGGCTTGCCTATGAGGCAGAACTCTGAGATGCTGCTTGCTCCAGCGCGGCTGATAACCAAGTCGGCTGCTTTATAGGCTGCTGCCATGTCGCTAATGAAATCAGTTACAACCAGATTCTTTGGCTGTCTGCCTTTCAGTGTGTCTGTTATCTGCGCATGGTAGTACTTGCCTGTCTGGAGTATAAACTGCACGTCGCTATTCTCAACAAGGTCAAGGTGCTGCATCACACTGTCGTTGATTGTCCTTGCGCCCAGGCTTCCGCCTACGAGCAGTATTGTCTTCTTCTCAGGGTCAAGACCAAAGCTCTTTACAGCCTCGTCCTTTTCTATAGTGCTGCTTAATAGCGACTGCCTGACAGGGTTGCCTGTCTTTATTATCTTCTCGGCAGGGAAGAATTTCTCCATGCCGTCATAGGCAACGCAAATGCGCTCAGCCTTCTTTGCAAGAAGCTTGTTTGTTACACCAGCGTATGAGTTCTGCTCCTGTATCAGGCATGGTATACCCATCTTTGCGGCCTGGTTAAGCAACGGACCGCTGGCATATCCGCCAACACCCACTGCAGCCATAGGCTTAAAATCCTTGATTATATTCTTAGCCATGCGCTGGCTCTTCCATATCTTGAAAAGAACCTTTATGTTGTTGAGCAGGTTCTTGCGGTCAAAACCGCAAATAGGCAATCCGATAATCTTGTAACCGGCAGCAGGAACCCTTTGCATCTCCATTCTTCCAAGTGCTCCAACGAAAAGAATCTCTGCCTCTGGATACAGCTCTTTAATGGCATTTGCAATGGAAACGGCAGGGAAAATATGGCCTCCTGTGCCACCTCCGCTTATGATAATTCTCAGTTTATCGTCCATACCTTTGTGCTCTCGTTATTTTAATTGTATAGTTATTGCAAAATTACTAATTTTCTCTTGGACAGACTAATTTTTCGTGTATTTTTTCACTATTCAGGATTGTCTGTTTTGTCGGTTGCGGCAGCAACTGTTTCAACTGCATTTTCAGTCTGTGGCTTTTTGCTTATTCTGCTGATGCTAAGCATTGCGCCGATATAGGCACAGTTGATTATTGTAGACGTTCCTCCCTTGCTTATCAGCGGCAGTGGCTGACCAGTGACAGGGGCAAGTCCTACGGCCACCATCATGTTGAACAGGGCCTGTATCACAAGAAGCAACCCCAGTCCCATTACCAGAAATGCAGGGAAGTTGTATTCACACCTGCTCGCTATTCTTGCTGCCCTGAACAGCAGGAAGATGTAAAGCAGCACAACAAGTCCGGAACCCACAAATCCCATCTCCTCAATGATTATCGCAAAGATAAAGTCGGAGAAGGCCTGCGCAAGGAAGTCGCGCTGCTCTGAGTTGCCAGGACCCTTGCCAAGCACGTTGCTAGATGCTATGGCTATATTGGCATGAGCCACCTGTGCGTCCTTGTCGAGGTCGTAGTCTTCTGGTGCCACCTCCTTGTCGTCAGCAAACTTCATCAGTCGTGATTTCCAAGTGTCGGCTCTATGGAATACCTTGTCAAGAAAACTCTTTTCCTTCTTTACTCCCGCCACCATCTCAATCTTCTGCTGTTTCTCCATTCTCTCCAGCTCATCCTTGTCGTGTCCTGCAAACCAGATAAATGCCAATCCCAAAATCATAACACCTAATCCGATGCCAGTGAGTATTCCGATTTGTTTCATTGGCACCCTGCCCAGTATCATCATGAGATATATCACAATGCTCAGCAGTGCCGCTGTAGAGAAGTTTTCAAGGAATATAAGGAAGATAATGGGTATAGACAATACAAGTATATATTTAATAGCCTTGGGGTCGGCCCCATCTTCATCCTGCATTATACTGAGAATCTGTGCCACAGCCAGTACCAGCGAGCCCTTGGCAATCTCTGATGGCTGGAATGTAAAGCCAAACAGGTTAATCCATCTTCCCGCATCACCAATCTTTGTGCCAGCAAGCAGCACCCATAGCAGCGTTACTATGGAGAATAGCAGCAGGAATGGTGTCATCAGTTTGAAATAACGCCATGGGATGTGCACTATTACGATTGCTACGATAAATCCGAAGACAATGGTGCCAGTATGGTAGATGATTGGTCCTACGTAGTCCTGACTCTTATAAGTGAGGCCGCTCGATGCCGAGAACACCTCAATGATGCTTATAAGGCAGAGAAAGAAGAATACCATCCACAGTACCTTGTCGCCTTTGAATATATTACTGACCTTCATTTATGCTTGTTTTATTTATAGGTTCCTAACTAATGTCTTGAATTGCTCACCACGGTCTTCCATGTTCTTAAACAGGTCGAAGCTGGCGCAGCATGGACTTAGCAATACGGTGTCGCCTGGATTTGCCAACTCGTAGCAGGCTTCTACACACTCCTTCATAGAGTGGGTGTCGCGAATGGTGATGCCCAGTGAGTCGAAATTCTCATGCAGTTTTGTGTTGTCGGCGCCAAGATATACCAATGCAGTGCATTTCTCTTTTACTAAAGGCTTTATCTGCTCGTAGTCGTTGCCTTTGTCCTTGCCTCCTATTATCAGCACCACCTTCGTGTTTATGCTTTCAAGAGCATACCAGCAAGCATCCACGTTGGTGGCCTTAGAGTCGTTGATATATTGCACGCCGCGCACCTTTGCCACCTTCTCCAGTCTGTGCTCAACGCCAGGGAAGTCGCTGAGGCTCTTGCGTATCACCTCGTTCTTGATACCGGCCACGTTGGTTGCGATACCGGCAGCCAGGCTGTTGTATATATTATGCTTGCCCGACAGGCTTAGACTCTCTTGCTCCATGTTGAATGGAGTAGGAACCTCAATCTTGTACATGCCAGATTCCAGATAACCTATTGAACCGCGCTCCTTTACTTCCGAGAAAGGACACTTAAAGGCTTTTATGTCATATTTTTCAAGTTCCTTTTTAATTATCGGGTCGTCGTTCCAGTAGATAAAAGTATCTTCCTTTGTCTGGTTCTGTATGATTCTCATCTTTGAGTCCACATAGTTTTGCATGCAGTAGTCATAACGGTCCATGTGGTCTGGGGTGATGTTAAGCAAGATGGCGATGTCGGCCTTAAACTCGTACATATTGTCAAGTTGGAATGAGCTTAGTTCAATAACATAATACTCATGTGGCTCTTCTGCCACCTGCAGAGCAAGTGAATTGCCAATATTGCCAGCCAGTCCTACGTCGTAACCAGCATTCTTGAATATGTGATATATAAGAGAGGTGGTTGTGGTTTTACCGTTACTTCCTGTGATACAAATCATCTTCGATGAACTGTACCTTCCAGCAAACTCTATCTCACTTATTATATGTATGCCTTTCTCTATGGCCTTTTTTACCATAGGAGCCTTGTCTGGTATGCCAGGACTCTTTATTATCTCGTCGGCATTAAGGATAAGTTCCTCGGTGTGCTTACCCTCTTCCCAGGCAATGCCATGGCTGTTGAGCATCTCCTTGTATTTGTCACTTATCTTCGACATGTCTGATACAAACACGTCGAAACCTTCTTTCTTTGCCAGTACGGCAGCGCCGGCTCCGCTCTCGCCGGCTCCAAGTATCACAATTCTCTTCATGTTTCCTACCTCATCTTTAATGTTATTATTGTAAGTGCAGCAAGGATAATGGTTACAATCCAGAAACGAAGCGTTATCTTCGACTCATGAACCACCGACTTTGGCCATTTTATAAGGTATTTGCAGTCTGGATCCAACTGGCAATCCTGTGTCCTGAACGTGTCGTGTATTGGTGTGCGCTTAAATATGCGCTGTCTTATTCCCTTGCGCTTTCCTCTCTTGAAGTACCATACCTGTAGCATAACACTCAGACTCTCCATGAAGAACACGCCGCACAGTATAGGCAGCATAAGCTCTTTGTGTATTATTATAGCACACACGGCAATAATACCGCCGATAGTCAGCGAACCAGTGTCGCCCATAAACACCTGGGCCGGATAGGTATTGTACCAAAGGAAACCAATGAGTGCTCCTATGAATGCACATATAAACACTACCAGTTCCTGACTGCCTGGGATATACATAATATCCAGATAAGCAGCAAACTCAATATGACTGGACACGTATGCAAAGATACCAAGCGCCACGCCAATGATGGCAGACACGCCTGCGCACATTCCGTCCATTCCATCGTTAAGGTTGGCACCATTAGACACTGCCGTAACCACCAGTATGGTCATGATTACAAATAGCAGCCAGCCCGCCTCCTCCTTGTATTTGCCACAGAACGACATGATGTCTGAATAGTCAAGATTATGGTTCTTGACAAACGGGATAGTGGTTTTCAGCGATTTCGTTGCTTCAGGATTATGCTTTACCACAATCTCATTTGTCTGTTGTTTCTCCACTGCAATGTTTTCGCGCATCACAGCATCGGGACTGAAGAACAGTACCAGTCCTACGATGAGGCCCAGGCCCACTTGTCCCACTATCTTAAACTTGCCCTGCAGTCCTTCCTTGTTGTGTCTGAAAATCTTGATGTAGTCATCCAGTCCGCCCAGCACGCCCAACCATACGGTGGTGATAATCATCAGTATGAGATAAATGTTTCTCATTCTTCCAAGCAGGATTACAGGCAGGAGTATTGCCACGATGATTATCACACCTCCCATTGAAGGCACTCCAATCTTGTTTACTCCAAACGGGTCGATGCTGGCATCGCGCTGCACCTCTGTTATCTGTTTTCTCTTGAGGAATTTTATAAATCTCTCACCAAACCATGCTGAAATAATCAGCGCAAGAATCATAGCCAGCAACGCACGGAACGATATGTACGACCACAGATGTGCGCCCGGTATGTTGAAATCCTCTAAAAATCTGAAAAGATAGTATAGCATTTTTTTAACTCCTAACTCCTAATTCCTAATTCCTAATTCCTAACTTCTAACTCCTAACTCCCAATCATTTCCATCAACACCTCTTTATCATCGAAGTGATGTTTCACACCCTTTATCTCTTGATAGTTCTCATGTCCCTTTCCAGCCACCAGTATCACATCGCCCGGCTCAGCCATCATGCAAGCTGTGCGTATGGCCTCTTTTCTGTCGGTTATTACAAGCACCTTCTTGCGCTGCTGCGGTGTTATACCCTCCAGCATGTCGTTGATAATGTCCTGTGGCTCCTCAAAGCGAGGATTGTCGCTTGTTATTATCACCTTGTCGCTCTGCTTGGCTGCTTCCTTAGCCATGAGCGGGCGTTTGCCTTTGTCGCGGTTGCCGCCAGCACCGCACACGGTTATCACCTTGCCCTTTTTGTTGAGTACCTCGTGGATGGCCTTCAGCACATTCTCAAGTGCGTCGGGGGTGTGGGCATAGTCAACTATTGCGGTGTAACCCTCCGGACTATGTATTGGTTCAAGACGTCCGCTTACGCTTTTCAAGGTGCTCATCACTGTCAGGATATCTTCCGGTGCCTTGCCCAGCATTACTGCTGCGCCATATACTGCAAGCAGGTTGCTCACGTTGAACTTGCCTATAAACTGCACGCCCACCTCTCTGTCGTCTATGTTCAGATACATTCCCTCGAAATGACACTCCACCAGTCTCGCCTTGAAATCGGCCATGGCGCGTGTTGAGTATGTCTTCACTGTGGCCTTGCAGTTCTGTACCATCACCATGCCGTTCTTATCATCAGCATTAGTTATGGCAAAAGCTGTTGATGGCAGTGAGTCGAAAAACTTCTTCTTTGCGTCGCGGTAATTGTCAAATGTCTTATGGTAGTCCAGATGGTCGCGTGTGAGGTTTGTAAACAAACCGCCTGTAAATGTCAGTCCGCCTATTCTCTTCTGGTCTATGGCATGACTAGAACATTCCATGAAAGCATACTCGCAACCTGCCTCCACCATCTTTGCCAGCAGTGCATTCAGTTCAATAGGGTCTGGTGTGGTGTGACTTGCCTCTATTGGCGTGTCCTCAATGTAGTTGCAAACAGTAGACAGCAGTCCGCACTTGTGACCTAACCTGCGGAACATATTATATAATAATGTGGCGATGGTGGTCTTGCCATTTGTTCCTGTCACGCCCACCAACTTCAGTTTCGCTGACGGATTGCCATGAAAGGCTGTTGCCACCTTGCCCACAGCATCTTCTGTTGACTCAACCTTTACGTAAGTTACTCCATCAGCAAGCGTCTCGGGCATGTTCTCGCATATAATTACTGTTGCTCCCAGCTCAATAGCCTTACCTATGTAGGCATGGCCATCGGTCTGTGTGCCTTTGATTGCCACAAACGCATGACCTGCCTTTATCTTTCGTGAGTCGATATTCACTCCTGTAACCTCTATGCTCTCGTTGCCGATAATTTCAAGAGGTTTTATGTTTTTGAGTAACTCGTTTAGCGTCATCTTTATTTATGTTTTTTTATTATTGTAGTACTAATTTGCATACAGCGCCCTCTGTTATGGCCTTGCCAGCTTTATAGCTTTGCGACTTCACCTTGCCTCTTCCCGTAATCTCAACCTTCAGTCCGAGATTCTCAAGCAGATATATTGCATCGCTTGCTCCCATGCCAACAACACTTGGTGTCACGTTCTTCTTTATCTCCGTGGTGCTCATCTCCACATTTGCCTTTTGAGTAGTGGCACTGCCCCATATTGGATTGCTTATGGCATACTCTGTGTTCCATGACTTGTTGGTGTTTATGTCGAGCTTCTCCAATATGGCGTTGGCAGCAGCTATGTTTCCGTTTTTCACCTCAGGCACATAAAGCGATGTTGAGTCGCTTGCTATTCTTACGTCCATCTTGAGGTCTTTGGCCATCACGCCCTCAGAGATATAGTGGAACACCTTGCCGCTCATGCCGCCGCCCGATGCTGGTGTGCCAGTCTTCTTCAGACATACAATGCAAGAGTAGCGAGGATTGTCTGCAGGGAAATAGCCTGCAAAGCTAAGCCAGTATTTCATTGGTCCCGACTTATATCCGCCCTTGCCTTGCGATACCTGTGCCGTTCCAGTCTTGCCGGCAACCTTAAACAGTTTTGAACCAGCCTTCTTGCCCAGTCCCTGGCTCACCACATGCTCCAGCATTGTCTGCATAGTGGCTATTGCCTCTGGCTTTGCTATCTGTTCCTTTATCACCTCTGGCGGGAAGTCCTTTATCACTACGCCGTCCTTTACCACCTGTTTTACAAATCGTGGGCGCATCATCTTGCCGTCGTTGGCAATGGCGTTATAGAACGTTACAGTATTGATAGGCGCAATCTGAGTCTCATAGCCAATGCTCATCCAAGGCAGTGAGGTCTTGCTCCAGTTGGTGTACTTGCCTCGTTTGTTTTTCTGAGGCATCCTGATTTTCGGTGGGTGATATCCGCTGATAGGCAGTTTGAGGTCCTCGTTTATTCCCACGCGGTATAGTCCGCCTACATATTTCTCAGGGTTGTTATGATAAAACTTGTCTATTACATAACTTACGCCGATGTTTGAGCTTACCTCGAGCGAGCGTGCCACGTTGATGTCCTGATAGCCGCCCCTGCGCCAGTTGTGGTCTCTCATCTGACTGCCGTACATTGGCATCACGCCCGTGCCAGTCTTTATTATAAAACTGGTGTCCACCACGCCGTCGTCAAGAGCCACGAGTATAGAGGCAACCTTAAACACCGAGCCCGGCTCACATATATAACTAATGGCATCGTTCATGTATTCACGGTATTCGCCGTCTTCACCCTTGCGCATGTTTACAATAGCCTTCACGTCGCCTGTTGCCACCTCCATAAGAATGGCAACACCCATCTCACCGTTTATCTCTTTCAGTTCGTCGAGCACAGCGCGCTCAGCCAAGTCCTGCATGCCCACGTCTATTGTTGTCACAATGTCAGCTCCGTCGATTGGGTCTTTCACAGGAATGTCCAGGAACTTGTTCAACACCTTTCTGCGGTGCTTCAGTCCGTTCTCACCTCTCAGCAACGAGTCGTATGCAAGCTCCAGTCCGTAGCGTGCAGTATCCTTAGTTACTATCTTGCCGTTTATGCGTATCTGCTCCGAACCAATCTCGCCCACTGTTCTTCGTGCCAGCGAACCGAATGGGCGTCGGCGTGAGATATATTCCTCACCCTTGAAACCGCCTTTGCCTGTGGAAAGGTTGAAGATAGGCAGTTTGCGCACCTCGCAATAAGTGTTGTAGTTTACGCGCTTTGGCCATAATTTCCAGTATCTGGCGCCCTTGCTGCCGTCTTTCAGCTTTCTCTCCCTTCCTTTTTTTATGTGAGCCTTAAACTCCTCTGCGCTTTTGCTTGGAAATATTTTGTGAAGACCATTGCAGATGCTGTCCATCTTCTCGTTCCATAGCTTGTTGAGCTTGTTTGCCGCCGCAGTGTCCATTGGGGTGTTCTTGGTCTTTCCTGGTTGGAAATCCATTACCAGTGTGTACTCAGGCAGTGTTCCCGACATGAGCTGTCCGTCGCAGCTAAGTATATTGCCGCGTGTTGGTGGCACCTCTACGTTGTCACGTTTCTTGCGGTCGGCCACTTTGTCCCAGTAGTCCTTCTCGAATGTCATAATGCAGAAGGCCTTTGCCATTACTGCAATTCCGAGCAGTGTAAGCACCAGCGCTATTGCGAAATAGCGGAACATAATATTTTTCTTGTCAAACTTGCTCATTCTTCAGGTATGTTAATTTTATATGGTGGTAACTCAGATGGACGTATCAGACTGTCGTTGTTGGCTTGCAGCATCATCAAAAGGTGACTTTCTCTGCATCTCTCGGTCAGTTCGCTCGAGCTCGACATTGCCTTGTATTTAGCCTCGGCAAGCTCTTTTTCCAGTTTGTCAATCTCTATTATGTCTTGCTGGCACTGGTAGCGTGCCGCTATGTATATAAGCACGAAGAATGTAACCAGTACTATCAGCCATATCTGCCGGCGCACGGTATCGCCATTGAGCAGGTCGCCGCCCAGCAGCTTCTGCAACGAAATCTGAGATGTTGGCTTTGGTGTGTCTTCCTTTACTGTGTTTCTGATTTTTTCCAGTGTCGACATCTCCTCCTTTTCGGCAGGTTCCTGCTGAGTTGTTTCCGTGGCTATGATGTTATCATTCTCCGTTTGCGGTCCCACGTTAATCTGTAATTCTATTTCTTTCCCCTTCTTTGCCATTGGGCTAAATTTTCATTTTTCTTTTTGGTCCTTTTCTTTGTAATGTAGCCTACACCCTCTCGGCTATTCTCAGTTTTGCGCTCCTGCTTCTTGGGTTGCGTTCCTGCTCCTCATCAGAAGGTACTATCACCTTGTTGTTTACCAAGCGGAACGGAGTCTCTATGCGTCCGAAGAAATCCTGTTTCATCTTCCCCTCGATATTGCCTGTCTTCATTATGTTTTTCACCATTCGGTCTTCCAGCGAGTGATATGTTATCACGCTCAGTCTTCCTCCTGGCGCAAGCAGGTCGATGGCGCCGTGCAGCATGTCTCTTAGTGCGTCCATCTCGTGGTTTACCTCTATGCGCAGTGCCTGAAACAGTTTTGCCATTTCTTTCTTCTCGCGCTCCTGCTTGAATAGCTTTTCCACAGCCTTCATAAACTGGTTTGTTGTCTCTATCTTCTGTTCGCTTCGTGCCTTAACCAGTGCCGCTGCTATTCGTCTTGCGTTCTTCAGTTCGCCATATAGATAGAATATGTCAGCCAGCCTCTGCTCATCGTAGGTGTTCACAATGTCGGCAGCCGTTGCCCCTGCGCGTTTGTTCATTCGCATGTCCAGCGGAGCGTCGAAGCGGAATGAGAAACCTCTGGTCTCATCGTCGAAGTGATGACTCGACACGCCAAGGTCGGCAAGCAGTCCGTCAATCTTCTCCACACCGTGATATCTCATCCAGTTCTTTATATATCTAAAGTTGCTTCTCACGAATGTAAATCTATCATCATTAATGATATTTAACTCAGCGTCGGCGTCTTGGTCAAAACTATACAGGTGTGCGCCGCCTGTCAGGCGCGCCACAATCTCCCTGCTGTGTCCGCCTCCGCCAAAAGTGACGTCGACATATATGCCGCCGGCTTTGATGTTAAGCCCGTCGATGCTTTCGCCGAGCAACACCGGCACGTGATATGTACCTGCAGTGGTTGCCATTGTGTATATAATTAAATGGGGTTGCGTAAGTTAACTTGGAGAGGGTGGCTGGTTTATGCGTTGTCGCCTCCCATCAAACCTTCCAGTGCTTTTCCGAATTCTTCAGGACTCATTGCTTCTTCTTCGGCCTTGCTGTTGCTCCATATCTCAATGGTGTCGCCCATGCCAATGAACTTCACGTCCTGTTCGATGCCAGCCATTTTTAGGTATCTCTTCGGTATCAGGAAACGGCCGTTGCCGTCGAGCGTTACGTTTTCCACTTCAGAAACAAACTGTCTGTACACTCTCTGGTGTTCCTTGTTCCAGTGGTTAAGTCTTGCGTCAAGCTCGTCAAGCCTGCTGTTCCATACGCTTTCAGGATAGAGCACCAAACAATCCTGGAAGATGTCTTTCCTTAACACCAGTCCTTCCGCTCCTGACACCTGCAGGATTTTGCGGAAGACGGCTGGCAGGAACACCCTTCCTTTGGCGTCTGTTTTGGCTTCTATATTACCTAAAAATCGCATACGTACATCTTTGTAAAATAATTCGGGTTCAAAGTTACATATTTTCCCCCACATTTCCCCACTTTTTTATTGATTTTTTTTGAGAGAAAATAATTATTTTGTGTTAAAATTTATAAATCATTGATTATCAAATAAATAGTTATTTTCTTTTAAATTGCTTGTTGGTGGGGAGGTTTTGGTGAGTTAGGAGTGAGGAATTAGGAGTTAGGAGTTAGAAGTTAGGGGTTAGGAGTTATGAGTGAGGAGTTATCTTTAAGGAGTGAAGGAGTGTAGACGATAGTAGGGGCGGATCGGCGTATCCGCCCGAAAAAGCGACAACTCAACGGGCAGATACGCAGATCTGCCCCTACAACAACTCAAAACCTGATTCTAGCAACTTGTTAACTTGTCAACTTGTCAACTAAATCAACTAAATCAAACTTTTCTTGTAAAAAAGTCTTGAAATAGAAAGATTTTAATTATTTTTGCAAATCGTTAGTATATTATTTGAGAGATAATGAATCAGATTTCTGAGAAAACCATCAATATCGACAAGATATTGCATGATAAGATGGGCGATAAGGCAAAGTTTGTCCCACGCCCTCTCGTGTCATGGCTTAAACGCATTCTTCATCAAGACGAGGTAAACCGCTATCTCTGGGAAAGTCGTCATCTCACAGGCACTGAGTGGCTTGAGGAGTGTGTTCGCTATCTTGATATGACTCTTGAGGTGGTTGGCTCTGAAAATCTGCCTGATAAAGACGATGGTCGCCTTTACACATTTGTAAGCAACCATCCTCTTGGCGGTGCCGATGGCGTGGCTCTCGGCTCAATCATTGGCAGGCATTACGATAGCAAATTCCGTTATCTTGTTAATGACATACTGATGAACTTGCCAGGACTGGCTCCTTTGTGCATACCAATCAATAAGACGGGTGGACAGGCACGCAGTTTTCCAGCCATGGTGAAGGCGGGTTTTGAGAGCGACAATCATATATTGATGTATCCAGCTGGACTCTGCTCTCGCCGTCGTAATGGTGAGGTGAGAGACCTCCCATGGTCAAAGACCTTTATTGTGAAGAGTGTTCAGTATCAGCGCGATGTGGTTCCAATACATTTCGGCGGTCAGAACTCCGATTTCTTCTATAAACTGGCAAACTTCAGCGACAAATACGTGAAAAAAGTAAATATCGCAATGATATATCTTGTCGATGAAATGTACAAAAATGTGCATAAGACGTTCACTGTAACAATAGGCAAGCCCATACCTTGGCAAACGTTTGACAAGAGCCGTACCCCTGCAGAGTGGGCTCAGTATGTGCAGGATATAGTATATCAGTTGCCAAACAACGGAAAATAATTAACTCAACATAGAAAAGCGATTAGAAATGGAACAGCCAATAATTCCAGCAGTAAGCAAAGAGTTACTTAAAAGTGAGCTTACGCCAGAAAAGCTCCTTCGCAAAACCAATAAGGGTAATAATGAAATTTACATTATTACAGCACACAACTCGCCCAATCTCATGCTTGAGATAGGTCGTCTGCGTGAGATAGCCTTCCGCGAGGCTGGCGGTGGCACAGGCAAGGAGGCCGACATCGACGAGTTCGACACATGCGAGAACTGCTACAAGCAGCTCATCGTGTGGAATCCAGAGGCAGAGGAGATTATAGGCGGCTACCGCTATCTGCTTGGCTCCGACTGGCAGCTCGACGAGAATGGACAGCCTATTCTCGCAACAAGTCACATGTTTCATTTCTCAGACAAGTTCCTGAATGAGTATATGCCCTATACCGTTGAGCTGGGCCGCTCGTTTGTATCGTTGCCATACCAGTCATCGCGCATGGGAGCAAAGAGTTTGTTTGCCCTCGACAACCTTTGGGATGGTCTTGGAGCATTGCCAGTGGTTAAGCCAGAGGTGAAATACTATTTTGGCAAGATGACCATGTATCCTTCGTATATCCGCAAGGGACGCGACATGATACTTTATTTCCTGAAGAAGCATTTTGCCGACAAGGACAATCTTATACTCCCAATGCATCCGCTGCAGATAGAGACAGATGTTAAGGAACTCGAGACACTGTTCAGTGAAGAAAATTTCAAGGAAGACTATAAGATTCTTAACCGTGAGATACGCAAACTGGGATACAACATTCCGCCGCTGGTCAATGCTTATATGGGGCTCAGTCCTACGATGAGGCTCTTCGGCACAGGTATCAACGATGGTTTTGGCGATGTTGAGGAAACGGGAATACTTATTGCTGTCGACGAGATTCTGGAAGACAAGTATGTGCGGCATATCGATAGTTTCATTAAGGACAACCGCGACAAGCTTACCATTACCTCTGGTGCCGCTAAGGTTATATATAAAGATAATTCATTCGACTGTGTATAAAAAATCTACTATGCCCCTTCTCAGAAAGGGGCTTTTTGTTTTCTTTGCCCTGATGGCCTGCTCATCGCTGCAGGCATTGGCTGCTGTGACTTATTCTCCGATGGAATCGGGCAGTTCTTTACGTTTTCTTGGCAACGCCATAGTCTATAAGGGCGACACCATTGTGCTTGATGAGACTACGATATTCCTCGATGGTTCGCTCTCAGATGCAGTGGTGGCAAACCATCCGCATGTCTATAATAACTTCCAAAAGGCGGCGGCTCACTTTGTTGATGGCACAGCGGAAAAACCCATGCGTGTGCTCATCGCCCCATACGTTTATTGGGCAGACTATCCCGACAGTCCTGAGGTAAAGATGGGCAAGGACGGACGTGAGCCATTTGGTATGGTTATAAACTGTCATAATCTCCATCTTATAGGTCTTACAGACAAACCCCAGAATGTAATTCTTGCCTCTATGCGCGGACAGACACAGGGTGCTGTGGGCAACTTCACAATGTTTCTCTTCATTGGCGATGGATTGCAGGTGCATAATCTCACTATGGGCAACTACTGTAATGTAGACCTCTACTATCCGCTCAAGCCCGAACTGAGCAGGAACCGCCGTAGTGATGCCATCACCCAGGCTCATGTGGCTTACTGCCGTGGCGACAGGGTGGTGGCAAGAAACGTGCGCTTCATCAGTCGTCTCAACATGAATCCGCTCAATGGCGCCAAGCGCATACTCTTCGACCATTGTCACATGGAGTGTACCGACGATGCTCTTACTGGCAATGGCGTATTCCTTGGTTGCACGATACGTCTGTACGGACAAAAACCGTTCTATACCACGCATCGTTGTGGAGCGGTGTTCCTCGACTGCGACTTCAATGTCATGGGCAATAACCGTGAGATGGTGTTCTGCAAGGCACCAGGTGTGCTCTCGCTAATCGATTGTCGCTATCATACAACCGACTCAACGTATGTGGGATGGACCAATTATCCCGAACCATGGATGCGTTGCTATCAGTCACGCTTCACTCTCAACGGCAAACCTTATGTTGTGGGTGGTGAAATGCCTGAGAACACCGTAAATATCGATGGAATCGCGCTTTTAAGTGCTTTTAAGCAGACAGAAGGGTGTACAAAGTGTACGGAAAATGTAAAAAGTGTGTACAATGTGTACAACCTTTTAAGGGGTGATGATGGCTGGAATCCTACAAACCAGCCTCTTTGTTGCAGTAAGGATATGCCAACGGCTTTGGTGTGTGACAAACGCCGGCTGGCACTGCTGACAGGTGGCGACAGTGCAATAGTAACCGTAAAAGCCTTGCGTCATGGCGGTTACCCAATGTCGGCAGATACTATTTTCTGGCGCGTAGACAAAGGTAGTGAAGATATGCTCAGCATAGAACCGTTAGGTGGTGGCAGGTTCTTGCTTGTTCCAACTAATAATACAGATGAAAACGCAGTTTTTAGTGTTACATTCTTAACAAAGGAAAATTTGCAGTCAGCAGTGGCTATAACAGTGAACCCCAAGAAGTTAGTGCCACCAAGCATGCCTAAATTAAGTATTTTAAAATGTAACAATGACAGTCTTACTATCAATTGGCGCCTGCAGCGCAATAATGAGCGTGACGAGTCGCAGATTGTGTGGTATCGTGCCAAGGATAAGCATGGCAAGGATGCTGTGCCTGTGAGTGTCTCTCATCATAAACCGCAATATTATTATAAACTCACTGCTGCCGACAATGGTTATTATATAGGTGCTTCTGTTAGTCCAAAGACCCACCGCACTGATTTGGGTGAGGCGGTTTATGTAAGTACTGCCAAGGCACAGAGAATAGAGGCTGAGCCAATAATATCTGTCCAAACAGATTTCTCTGATTTCCCTTGCCAATGGCAACCAGAGATTATTCCTGGTTTCTGGACCGTTGACGGTTTCAAACCGCAAGACACAGCTGAGTTTCCATGGACCTTTGTCCGTGATAAAAACATGTGGGCATACGCCAAGGGCTTTAATGGGGCTGTAGGCTGGGGATTGGTACAGGCGCAGCGAGGTGCGCGCCTCATGTACACACCGCTCGATGGCACCTATGGTGATATGTCGCTTGTGCTCAATGTCGATCCTACAAAGACTGCTGGTCAGGGCTTTGGCAGTGCCACAGGACAGTATATGGATGTCTGCATAAAATTCGACACCCGCACTCTCACAGGTTATGCTCTTCGCATCATTCGCACCACCAAGCACGCCAAGGCCGTAGATTTTTATCTCGTGGAATATAAGAATGGTGTTACAAAACCTATTTCTAAGCCCATTTCATCGGGATGCTATCGCACAGGTTGTATCATCAGACTCAGTGCTGTTGGCAACCGCCTGACTGCTCATGTGGAGACAGCTACGCCATTGCCAGACTCACTACTGCCAACGGTTGTAGACCTCTCTGCTGACATCGCTCCAAATACCTTCGGCGGTGTGGCCATTCAGCATACTGGCTCATGTGGTGAGAGCACTACTATGCTTCATTCCTTGCAGGTTGAGTATTGACATGGGTACAGGTTTATTTGACATGAGTACATGAGGACTTTGAAGGGAAAAGAATAGTTCAGCGTTAATCCGATTTAAGGAGTTAAAGGGAGTTAGAAGGAGATAGAGGAAGATAAAGGACATTAGTATGACACGCAGACCTTAATCGTTCAACGTTAATCGTTAATCGTTCTAAGGATATTGGGATTTAAAGTATTCCCATCTCCCTCTATCTTCCTCTATCTCCTTCTTCATTCCTCCCCCAAGGGGGAGGTCAGGAGGGGGCTCCCAAGGAGGTTAGGAGGGGGCATTTTTTTGAAATTTTTTTGACAAACCCCTTCCAAAAATCCCCAATTAACGCCCTCAAAACTCGAGAATTCTGAACAAAAAAATATTTTGGTCGAAAAAACGCTGAAAATCGTGTGTAATTCTAAAACCCTGAACGTCAAAACATTATAACCTAAAAACCAAAAGTGTGCAATATTTTTGGCCTTTTTAATTTCCAAAACCTATCGTTTTACTCACCAAAACCATAGGTTTTGCTTTTCAAGATGATAGGTTTTGCAACGCAAAACCATAGAAAACGGAGCTCAAAACCTATGTTTTTGAAAAATAAACTCGTATTTTTTGCTTTTCAAGACCATTTTTCTTGCTTTCAAGCCCCAAATTTTTCTCTAGAATGAAAAATAAAAATGTCAAAATTTTTCGGAATTTTTACTACGAAAAATTTTGACATTTTTTTGTTTTTTAAGCACCCTTTTCTAGGCTGAAATTATCATTGTCCAATAATGCAACAAAATGGTTACACTATCGGCAGACTGATGCCATTTATCTTTTGATAGATGTCGAGAGCATACACATCGGTCATGCCGCTGATATAGTCTATTACAGCCATGATGCGGGTCTCGAGGTCGTCGGAGTTGATGTCGTACTGACTGCTCACTCTGCCTATAAGCTGCTGTGAGTAGTAGCGGTCGGGGTGTACGGCAGCCTCTATCATCTGCTCCATTAGCGTGGCCATTATCTTATAACCCGCCAACTCTACATCGAGCACTGGTTTGCTGCAGTATATTCTCTTTTTAGACACCTCTGCGCAGTGCTCATAAGCCTTGCGCTGAAGCGGAGAGATATGGTCGATGAGGCAACCTGTGAACGTGCCCGACAGGATTGCCTTCTCGTTGTCAACAAATGCCTTAACACATTCATTCTCCAGTTTGCTGATGGCACATGCACGCATATATACCACCTTCTCGTTCTCGTCGGTAAGACACTCCTCTTCAATGCGCCGATAGATACTCTCTTTTGTTTGCTCATCAAAGAGTCCTAATAATAAATTGGCGGTTTCATCGAAAGAAAGTATCTTCAGTTTGTGCGAATCCTCGATGTCCATTATCTCATAACAGATGTCGTCGGCAGCCTCGACGAGGTAGACCAAAGGATGGCGGGCATACTTTGCTGGCTTGCCCTCTTCAGAGAACTTTATGATGCCCATCTCCTGAGCAATGCGCTCGTATGTATCTTGTTCGCTATAAAAGAAGCCGAACTTGCCTTTTTTGCCAGATAATGTCGATGAAAACGGGTATTTTACTATTGATGCAAGGGTGGAATAGGTCATGACAAACCCTCCAGGACGGCGCCCGTTGAAGCGATGGGTGAGCAGTCGGAACGCATTAGCATTACCTTCAAAGTGGGTAATGTCGTCCCAGAACTCAGGACTAACCTTTTCCTTGAGGAACTTTCCCTTGCCCTCGGTGAAGAATGTCTGCATGGCTTTCTCGCCAGAATGACCGAAAGGCGGATTGCCAAGGTCGTGAGCAAGGCAGGCGGTGGCTACTATCTGTCCAATCTCTGGCAGTAATGTGCTGCTTAGTTCTGGGTGGCGCTGACAGAGTATAGCAGCAACATCGTTGCCCAACGACATGCCCACGCTTGCCACCTCGAGACTATGTGTCAGTCGGTTGTGCACGAAGATGCTTCCTGGCAAGGGAAACACCTGTGTTTTGTTTTGCAGACGGCGGAATGGTGCCGAGAAAATAAGCCGATCGTAGTCGCGCTTAAACTCGGTGCGGTCGTCGTGCCTGTCGATATGCTTGTCTTCCTGTCCGAGTCTCTTGTTTGTAATCAGTTGCTGCCAATTCATCATAACATCTGCAAAAGTAGTGCTTTTTAGATAAAAAACCTCAAATATGCATTAAAAAATGTGGAGATATGGATATTAATCATTAAATTTGCACGAATAAATAAACGGTGAGCGGGGTAGAAGATGGGAACCTACCCCTAACCCCTCCCAAAGGGAAGGGAACTCAAATGAAAGAGTAGAATGAGATAGAGTAAGATTGAAGACATTTGCGTGTCAAGCATACGTCTTCACTCCTGAACTCCTGAACTCCTGAACTCCTGAATTTTTGAATTCATCAACTCATCAACTCGTCAACTATATAAAAATTATGATAAAGATAAACGTTGTAAACAAAGGTCACCAGCAGTTGCCTGCATACGCTACTCCACAGAGTGCAGGCATGGACTTGCGAGCAAACATAGAAGAGCCAGTAGTGTTGCACCCGATGGAGCGCAAGCTGATAGGCACAGGATTACATATAGCATTGCCAGAGGGCTATGAGGCGCAGATTCGTCCACGCAGCGGATTGGCATTGAAGCATGGTATTACCGTGCTTAACTCTCCTGGCACGGTGGATGCCGACTATCGCGGTGAGGTGATGGTGCTGCTGATAAATCTCTCAGACAAGGATTTCGTGGTCAACGACGGTGAGCGCATAGCCCAAATGGTTATAGCAAAGCACGAACAGGGCGATTTCATCGAAGTGGAAGTGCTCGACGAAACCGAGCGTGGCGAGGGCGGCTACGGGCATACGGGAGTGAAGTAATGCTTAATGCCAATGCTTAATTCATAATGCTTAATGCTTAATTAGTTGCTTCGCAGTCATAACTCCTCACTCCTCACTCCAAACTCATAACGTAAATGCATAAATTTCTCCTGATATTACTCTCGGTGCTGCTGTGGTGTGCTGATGCCGCCGCACAGAAATCTGATGTGCGTTACAACAACTTCTTCCTTGAAGCGATGTTGCAACGTCAGAAGGGTAATATCGATGCATCGTTTGACCTGTTGCGACATTGCATAAGCATAGACCCAAGCAAGCCTGAGGCATACTACTTTCTGGCGCAGTATTATACTATACTCAAAGACAAGGAAAAATCGCTGCAATGCTTTAAAAAGGCGGCAGAACTCAATCCTGACAATGAAACATATATGGAAACCCTGGCAAGGGCGTACATCAACAATAACCAGTTTGCTGAGTCGATAGAGATTCTTGAGAAGGTTGTGGAGAAGGATGCCGTGAGGATTGATATCCTTGAACTGCTTGCACAGCTATATGTTCAGGTTGACGATAAAGACAATGCCATAAAGACGCTTTCCCGCATCGAGAATATAGAGGGAAAGAACGAGCAGATATCACACATGAAAAGTGAGATATACCGCGAGATGGGCAACAAGGAGGCTTCCATAAATGAGATGCAAAGTTTGTCGGAGCAATATCCATACGATATGAGTCTGAAGGCACGCTACGCCCAGACACTGTTCTTCAATGAAGAGTTTGACATGGCTATGGGCGTGATAGGCGAGATATTCAAGGAAGACTCAACAAACGTGTTTGCCCAGCAACTGGCAAGAGACTACTATTTTGATAAAGGACTAAAAGGGAAGGCCGACTCAATGCTGTATGTCATACTGAACAACAGTAAGACGACAACGGCAGACAAGGTGCAGATGCTTCGTCAGGAGATAATATTCAACGAGCAGAACAAGCGCGACAGCACGGAGGTGATAAAACTTTTTGAACTGATGATGCAACAGCCGCAGACCGACACTGAACTGGCTCTGCTCTATGTGTCATACATGGACATGAAGAAGATGCCGCGCGAGGCAATGCACAATGTGGTGACGAAGGTGCTCGAGATAGAACCCGACAACAGCAGCGCAAGAATGCATCTGGTGGGCGACGCATGGCTGTCAGAGCAATTCGACGAGGTGATAAGACTGTGCAAGGATGCACGCATATATAATCCCGAAGAGATAAAATTTTATTATTATCAGGGACTGGCATATTTCAACAAAGACGATTTCGACAACGCTCTCGATGCCTTTAAGAATGGAGTGGGGGCGATAACAGGTGAGAGTGATGTGGACATGGTGTCGGATTTGTATATGCTCATGGGCGACCTGCTGTTTAAGAAAGAAATGAAGGCAGAGGCTTACGAGGCATACGACTCGTGTTTGCAATGGAACCCCGACAACATAGCATGCCTGAACAATTATGCCTACTTCCTGAGTATTGACGGCAAGCACCTTGACAAGGCAGAGGAGATGAGCCGCCGGACGATAAAGAAAGAACCAGAAAATCCAACATATCTCGACACCTACGCATGGGTGCTGTTCAGGCAGAAACGATATGCCGAGGCAAAGATATACATAGAACAGACACTGAAGTTTGACACGGTGGATGTTAGTGCTGATGTGCTTGAGCATGCAGGTGACATCTATGCCAATAACGGTGAGATGGAAAAGGCGATGGAGAAATGGAAGGAGGCATTAAAACTGGCTCCGGAAAATAAAGTGCTGATAAGAAAAATAAAACTAAAAAAATACCTTAGAAGATGAAACCATTAAGTATTATCAAACTGATGGCCATTGTGGCTGTCACAGTGCTGTTTGCAGCATGTAAATCAACCAAGAACCTGCAGAAGGAGTCTGCGAATGATACAGGAAATATTGTAGAACAGCACCAATTCCTGCAAAAGGTGTCTGATAATTCGCAGGATGCGAAGTTTATTACATCAAAGATAAAGTTTCAGGTGCAGGTGGGACCACAAGACCTGACGCTGACAGGCAATCTCAAGATGAAACGCGACGATGTGATACGCCTGCAGCTTATGGCGTTTGGATTTGTTGAGGCCGCACGCCTGGAGTTCACCAAAGAATATGTGCTTATCATGGACCGTATCAACAAGCAGTATCTGAGAGTTCCTTATGACTATCTTGCCTTTATGCGTAATAGCGGCATAAACTTCTACTCGCTGCAGGCATTGTTCTGGAATGAACTGTTCCAGCCAGGAGAGGATAAGCTTACAGAGGAGAAACTCGACAACTATCAGGCAAACATGGTAACCAATGATGTGGTGATTTCATACGACAAGGACAAACTATCGTACAGATGGCTGGCTGACAAGAATAATGCCATGATAAAGATGGCAAACGTGATTTACAAAGACAAGTATCGCGGAAACACTCAGTTGAACTGGGATTATGATAAGTTTGAGCCTGTGGGCAAGAAGCAGTTCCCAACAAACAATGTGATAACATTTACCATGCCAGAGAAAGAGGTTAAGATAAACATGCGCCTTAACTATATTGGCAATGAGAGCGACTGGGAAACACGAACAGAGGTGTCTGGACGCTATAAAGAGGTGATGATTGATGAGATTTTGCGCCGTTTCATGGCATTATAATTATAAATAAGTGGGATAGATGGCAAGACGGCTTTGCATATTGATTGTTATGATGGCACTTTTTGTTGTGTCGCCTTACGCGCAGCAGCGTAAGACAACAACAAAGAAGGCTACCACAACGCGTGTGACTAAAAAGCCGGCTGCAAGGAAACAGACAACGGCAAAAACCAAACAGACCGCTGCAAAAACCAAAAAAACAGCGGCAACAAATAAGAAAACCACTGCGAAAAAGGCTACTCCAAAATCGGGACAGGCATCTATAGCCAGCCTGAAGAGTCAGCGGGCAAAACTGAAAAAGGATATTGAGGAACAGCAGAAACGCTATCGTGCCAATGAGCGTGACGTGAAACAGCGTCTGCAGGGGCTCATGGCGCTAAACACCGAGATATCATACAAGAAAAAAACTATTGACTCCATACGCTTGGTTATAGATACCTTGAACATGGAGATAAGAAGGCTCGACAAGGAGTTGGCAAAACTCAAGGAGGAACTTGCCGACCGACAAGACAAGTATGTGAAATCGGTGAGGTATATGCACCGAAACAGTTCGGCACAGAGTCAGCTTATGTTTATCTTCAGTGCCAAGAACTTCACACAGATGTATCGCCGCATGCGCTTTATGAGGGAATATGCGGGGCATCAGCGTACACAAGGTGAGATGGTTAAGGCCAAACAGGTGGAGGTGACCAACAAGCAGAACGAGCTGAAGGCAACAAAAGAGGCTAAGGATATCATGCTGAAGCGGGGCGAGAACGAGCGCAAACTGCTTGAGAACAAGCAGGGTGAGCAGGAGAAGATGGTGGCTACGCTTAAGAAACAGCAGAAGACCATACAGGGAATAATTACGGCACAACAGAAAAAAGATGCAGCCCTCAATGCTGAGATTGAGCGCCTTATTGCGATAGAGGTGGAGAAGGCTCGCCAGCGTGCGATAGCCGAGGCCAAACGACAGGCTGAGGAGGCAGCACGACAGGCAAAGCAGTCCACAGGCAAGGATGGCAAGAAGATAGCTAAGAAGAAGTCGGAACCATATCGCATCGACTCAGAAGACCGCCGCATCAGTGGCAGCTTCGCAAGCAACAAGGGACGCCTGCCTGTTCCTGTGGTTGGACCATATCGTGTGATTAACCGTTTTGGTCAGTATAATGTGGAGGGACTGAAAAACGTGCGTCTCGACAATAAGGGCATAAACATTGAGGTGAAGCCGGGCGCACAGGTGCGCTCCATCTTTGACGGCGAGGTGTCGGCAGTGTTCAGTCTGGCAGGCATCAGCGGCGTGATGATTCGCCATGGCAGTTATATCTCTGTGTATTGTAATCTTACAGGCATCACTGTGAGGAAGGGACAGCGAGTGACCACACGTCAGGTGATAGGACGAGTTGATAATACCAACATCCTTGAGTTCCAATTGCGCAACGAGAAGAGAACGCTTAACCCAGAGGCGTGGATTGCAAGATGATATATAATTATTTTATCTGACTAATCAGTTTTTCCAGGTAATCGTCCAATTTTTTTGTGCCTGCATGCTGCCATACATCGCCAAGCAGTGCAGCACCGCCAAAACCGAGTTGTTTTACTGTTGACAGATTGTTTGCAGTAATACCACCCAAGGCAACCACTTTATTATCGATTATTCCTTTTTGCTGTGCCTCTTGCAGTTGCGAGGCGCTGAAGGCCCCATGATAACCTTGTTTTGATATGCTGTTGAATATCGGACTAAGGAAAAGGTAATCGTAGGATGACTTAAAACTAGCTATTTCATCGATGCTATGGCAAGAACGTGATATGGTTCCTCCGTATCTAGGCAGTGTCTGACTCATGTGATAGGGTGAAATGTGCATACCGCCTAAATGGTAGTCAGCGCACAGACTGTGATGATAGTGCATCACAATGCGCCGGTGCAACTCTTGAGGTATGGCATCCAGCAGTTTGGCGCAATCGTGCGGACTGCTGTCAGGCTTGCGCAGATGCACAAGGTCTATGCCTCTTTGAAGCATTGAGGTAATGTGAGAAGCCTCGTCCCCGATGAACAGGGGCGAGGTTATTACTATCAGTTTCATTGTTCCTTACATTCCTTTAGTGAATGACTGATGCGTGCGGCACAGAAGTTTGGGCCACTCGTGTCATATATATAGATGGGAGCATTAGTCTCAAGTTTACGCTTTTCGTTCTCCACTGTCACCGTAGGAGTTAGTCTTACACGCCGCATTGCTACACGCAATTTAGGATAAAGATTACCATTCAGATAAACCTTGTCGGAATTTGGATATGTTATTTTAATATTGTTGTTCATAATTCTTTTGGTTATAATAGTTTGATAAATTCTGCCATTTCATCTATTGGATTAAGGGCATTTAAAATGGCGCTACTGACAGCAATGCCGTCAACGCCTGTGGCAAGCAGTGGCTTGATGTCATCACCAGTGATGCCTCCAATGGCAACTATCGGCAAATCAATGCCCCGCAGTTTCATTTCGTTTGTAATGTGCAGGTAACCGTTGAGACCGAGAATTGGCGAGAGGTTCTTTTTTGTCGTAGTAAAACGATAAGGACCACAACCTATGTAGTCAGCTCCATCGCGCCACAACCTTTCTATGTCATCGATGGTATTTGCCGTACCGCCGATTATCATCTTCTCACCTAACAAGTTGCGGGCATCAGCAACGGGCATATCGTTTCGTCCAAGGTGAACGCCATCGGCTCTGCAACTGTTGACAAGGTGTACACGGTCGTCAAGTATAAATGTTGCTCCATATTCTCGACACATTGGCGCAATCTTTTCGGCAACAGCAATAAACTCAGCATCGCTAGCCTCCTTCATGCGCAGTTGAATCCATCGGCATCCGCCTCTCAGAGCCATTTCAGCACCGTCGGCATAAGAAAATCTGCTGTTCTCGTGAGTGATAAACTGTATTTGTTTCATCTTACTATCATTTTTTGAGGATTAAAGAAATGATTAACAGGACCAGCACCTCTACCTATATTTATATCGGCACCTTTGGCGATAGCCTCGCTGACATACTCTTTGGCCTTTAGGATAGCATCTTCCAGTTTCTCTCCCTTAGCCATTAATGCCGCTATGGCAGAAGAAAGTGTACATCCTGTGCCATGTGTATTGGCAGAATTGATACTGTCATGATGATATGATGCTACAAGTGTTGCGCCGTTTTGGTAGGATTTTACATACAATCGGTCGGTCTTTTTCACCAGATGTCCTCCCTTTATCAGCACGGCATTGCAGTTTTGTGACAAAATTATTTGGGCGGCACTGTCTATGGAGTAAATATCCTCTATATGACAACCCGACAGCACCTCTGCCTCGGCAATGTTTGGAGTAAGAAGCGTAGCCATCGGCATCAGTTCCTTCTTGAAAGTCTCAATAGCATCCTGCTGCATTAGTCTTGAACCGCTTGTAGATACCATCACGGGGTCGATGATAATAGGCGGCAGAGTGTTGTAATCATTCAGCGTTTCTGCAATGGCACATATTGTCTCGCTGTCGTTAACCATACCAATCTTGATTGCCGACGGCTGCAAGTCGTCTATTACCGCCCTTATCTGTCCAGCCACTATCTCTGGCTCTATCTTTTGCACCGCACTGACACCCATTGTGTTCTGCACCGTTACCGACGTTATGGCTGTTGCTGCAAAACATCCAAGTGCCGACATGGTTTTGATATCGGCCTGTATGCCAGCACCACCGCTCGAATCGCTACCCGCAATGCTAAGTGTTACAATGTATCGTTTGTTTGTCTTGTTTTCAATCATACATCTATAACCTCCTATTTCTTAAAATCAAACGAGCGGTCCCAGTTCTTCCATACGGGTTCCATGCCTATGGCTTGCAAAGCAGCAGCAACCTCACGCGCTGTTCTGTTGTCGCTTGTCTCAAACTGAGCCAGCGATTGTCGTGGATTGGCATAACCGCCTGGTTCGGTATGACTCTCTGCACTCATCGTCGTTACGCCCAATGTCGCCATGTTGTCCCTGACGGTTGCCGTCTCTCGTGTAGAATATGATATATCCACATCGTGGTCGAATATGCGCATGGCAAAAGTGAGTTGCGCCAGTTCGCGGTCGCTCATCACGGTATTAGGTTGAAAACCACCGTTCTCAGCACATCGCATGCGAGGGAAGTTCACGCTGTATTGCGTGCGCCAGTAGGTCTTTTCCATATATCTGAGATGTCGCGCAAGCATGGTGGCATCGGTACGCCAGTCTTCCAGTCCTATCAGCACGCCCATGCCAATCTTGTGTACACCCGCCATTCCCATGCGGTCGTATCCGTTCACACGCCATTGATAGTCAGACTTAGGTCCGAGCGGATGATAATTCTTGTAGTTCCTTTCGTTATATGTCTCCTGAAAACAAACCACTCCGTTCAGTCCCTTGTCGCGCAAAAAACTATAGTCGTCCGTTGACAGCGGCATCACCTCCACCTGCAGATTGTTGAAATAGGGTTTTGCCAGTTCCAACGCCCTGCCAATATACTCGACACTTGCCACCTTGGGATTCTCACCGGTAAGCACCAGAATGCTGTCGAACGGTCCAAGACGCTTGATTGCCTCATACTCTGCAATTATCTGTTCTTCGTTGAGCACAGTGCGCTTCATCTTGTTCTGAACATGAAAACCGCAATACACGCACGAGTTGGCACATGAGTTTGATATATAAACAGGGATTAACATGCTTATTGTCTTGCCGAAACGCTCGCGTGTGAGTTTACGGCTTAGTCGTGCCATCTGCTCAAGATACTTCTCGGCAGCAGGAGAGATTAGTGCCATAAAATCGTCAATATCGCACCGCTGCTTGCCCAACGCCCTGCGCACGTCGTCGTCGGTCTTTTCCATAATACTATGGGTTGTGCTGTCCCAGTCGTATTTCTTTATTTCATCGTAGAACATGTGCTATCCTCCGCAAAAGGCTTTTAATATTATAATGTCATCACCATTGTTGATGACATGCTCGTTCCATGCACTGCGCTGCACAATCTCACCATTCACAGCTATGGCCACGCCTTTGTCTGGCAGACTCTCCATCTGGGCTATCATCGCTATGGTGGTGCCGCTGGCAATCTCTGTCTCACAGTTGTTTATCCTTATTTTCATAGTATTAGGTTTTAGAGATTAAGGAATTGAGTTAGTGGTGAACTGGCTTCTGCTTCCATGTCTAATGACTGTCTGCCAAGACCTGCCTTAAAAGCCATGCGGCCAGCTTCGGTGGCGTTCTTAAACGCTAAAGCCATAGCAACAGGGTTGCCAGCAACGGCAATGGCGGTGTTTACAAGTACGGCATCGGCACCTATCTCCATTGCCATGGCGGCATCGCTTGGAGCACCTATGCCGGCATCAATGACAACAGGCACACTTGATTCCTCGATGATGATACGCAGGAAATCGATGGTACGCAAGCCGAGGTTTGTGCCTATCGGAGCCGCCAGTGGCATTACTGTGGCAGCACCTGCCTCTGCCAAACGCTTGCACAGCACTGGGTCGGCCTGACAATAGGGCAGAACCACGAATCCTTCCTTTACCAGCATCTCTGTGGCTTTAAGTGTTTCGACAGGGTCGGGCAGGAGGTAGCGCGGGTCTGGGTGTATCTCCAACTTCAGCCAGTTGGTGCCGAACGCCTCGCGTGCCATCTTGGCGGCAAACACAGCCTCTTCAGCATTGCGGGTGCCTGAGGTGTTGGGCAGCAACTGAATGCCTGGGCGTGCGATGTGACTAAGCATATCGTCGCCATCGGCATCCTGCATGTCGATGCGTTTCATTGCCATTGTCACCATCTCTGTGCCAGAAGCGTCGATTGCCTCCGACATTACTTGATTTGAACTGAACTTGCCCGTGCCGAGAAACAGACGGGACTTAAATTCCTTACCTGCAATAATGAGTTTTTCCATTACTGTAATTAATAAAAGATTAAACGATAAGGAGTTTTTCTGAGATTAAAACAAGAGATACGAAGCCTTCGTATGGCTATCAATATCGCTTAACAACAATTCTTTGCTTGTCTGTGTCAGTAATCCCTACGTCGGTATTATCCGAATCAGGTTTTACGGGTATAATCTCAGCCCGGGCAAACACCCGAGCACCCCTACCGCCCACTTTGGACGGATTTTTACTTTCTGGTTGCAAAGATAGTCAAATGCTTGTGACTACCAAAATTTTCTATACTTTTTTTCAGCTATCGCCTGATAGCCTCTCCTAAATCCTCCCCTAAAGGGAAGAACTTTGGAACGCTGTTAACATTGATTGCAATAGCAGTCAGCATTGCGGCAGAATGCGATGCTGTTGAAATTCATTGTCAGAGCATCTATGCACAGCAGGCGGTTGGTGAGCAACGACCCGCATTGTGTGAAATATTTCAGCACTTCAGTGGCCTGTATCGTTCCCACTATTCCTGCCACGGCACCTAAGATTCCGGCGTCGTTGCTGTTGGGCATGCTGCCTGCTTCTGGTTCGTTGCCGAAAAGACATCTGTAGCATGCGCTGCCGGGCACATAGGTGAATACCTGACCGCCAAAGCGCAGCAAACTGCCATGAGAGAATGGCTTGCCCAAGGCTACACATACATCATTTATCAGGAACTTGGCTGCAAAATTGTCTGTAGCGTCAACGATGAAATCGTACTGTTTTATCAGTTTCTCGGCATTCTCTTTACAAAAAAATCCATTTATGGCGTCAACGGTTATGTCGGGGTTAATGGCGCTCATCTTCTCTTTCGCACTCTCCACCTTTGACTTCCCGCGGTCGTCTGTAAAATGGATAACTTGCCGCTGCAGATTACTAACCTCCACATTATCAGCATCGATGATGCCAATCCTGCCAATGCCTGCTGCAGTTAGGTATAATGCAATAGGCGACCCCAAACCGCCAGCGCCCACTATAAGAACGCTGGCAGCAAGAAGTCGCTCTTGTCCTTCAGCACCGACACCATCGAGAACGATGTGGCGCTTGTATCTTTCTTTTTGTTCTTCTGTCATGAATTTAATCAACAAACTTCACCTTGCCCGTATCGCGTGGTTTTGCTTCTGGTGATTCATCAGCATAACCCAATCCTACGCAAAGGCATAGTTCGTAGCCCTCGCTGAAACCAAGGCGCTCAAGAATTGGCTTGCAAGTGTCGTTGTCGGTAAGGAAACGCACAGGACTGCCCAAACATATCGAACCCACACCCATTGACCATGCAGACAGCATGATGTTTTCTGCCATAAGTCCGCAGTCGTAGGCTGAGAAATCATAACCTGGATCACGAGCAATAAACACCATTACAGGAGCACCGCGCATGCAACCCTTTGCAAATTCAACATCAGGATGCGATTTTGCCATTGCCTCATCTATCTCTTTCATAAAGTCAGCATTGTCAACGATGCGTACCTCCCACGACTGCTTGTTCTGTCCGTTAGGAGCGTTGATGCCACACTCCATAATCTTGTTCAGTGTGTCGCGGCTCACAGGTCTGTCCTGATACTTGCGTATGCTGCGACGAGCCATAATAGTTTCAATCACTTGGTTCTTTTCTTCCATAACCGTTTGTTCTTTTGGTTGCTCTGCACATGACATTGCCATAGCAGCAATCAGTGCGGCAAAAATTGTTTTACTCAGTTTCATGTTCTTAATTGTTTTTTAGTTATAAGTACTCTGGCAACAGATACAGCTTAATGGAGTTGCTGCCTTTTACCAATATATAATAGTCTTTTGGTTTGTCTTCGTTGATGGCAGCCTTTACTTCATCAACGTTGTTGAACTTGCGGAAAGTGCAGTCGGTCTTGCCGAACTCATCTCCGACAAGCCAAACAGTGTCGAAAGAACAGTCTTTCAGATAGTCTACGCAACGTTGATGCTCCTCTGCGCTAACCTCACCCAGCTCCTTCATGTCTCCAAGTATAACCATCTTGCGCTCTACCTGCATCTCACGGAAATTGCGCAGCGCAGCCATCATGCTTGTAGGGTTGGCATTGTAGGCATCAACAACAAGGCTATTGCTCTCGGTCACCGTCAGTTGTGAGCGGTTGTTGCTTGGCATGTAATTACTTAGAGCATGACAAATCTGCTCATTGTCCACACCGAAATGTTTTCCTATGGCCGCTGCAGCAAGCATATTCATAAGATTATAGGTGCCAACAATATTGGTCTTCACAGAATAGATATCCTGAGACTCCGCCATCTTCAAGGCAATCTCCAACTTAGGGTTGCATGCCACAACCTTTCCGCTAACGCTGAGCGCCGCTGCCTCATCAGTGCCATATCTTATTATATTCAGTCCCTTGGCTATTTCTGCAAGATGCTCGTTCTCATTATGCAGGAATATAAGACTATCTGGCTTTGTGCGCAGATAATCATATAGTTCACCCTTTGTCTGCACCACACCTTCAAACGAACCGAAACCTTGCAGATGAGCGCGTCCCACGTTTGTAATGATGCCATAGTCAGGCTCCGCTGTCTCTGCCAGTGTCTTTATGTCTCCAGGATGACTTGCGCCCATCTCTATTATTGCTATCTCATGGTTTTTGTTGAGGCGCAGCAATGTCTTTGGCACTCCTATGTCATTGTTGAAATTACCCTGTGTATAAAGCACATTGTATTTCTCGCTCAGCACGGCTGCAGTAAGTTCTTTGGTTGTTGTCTTGCCATTGGTGCCTGTAATGCCGATGACAGGGATGTTGAACTGGCGACGATGATGGCGTGCCAGCAGTTTCAACGTCTTCAGACAGTCGTCAACCACTATAAAACGGTCGTCTTTCGCATATTCCGGATTATCTATTACAGCATAGGCGCATCCTTTCTCGATTGCCATCTCTGCAAACTTATTGCCGTCGAACGATTCGCCCTTCAATGCGAAGAATATCGAACCAGCGGGACAATCCCTGCTGTCGGTGGTTAGTGCTCCGCACTCTTGGTATATCTCGTATAGTCTTTCTATTTCCATTGTATTATTCTTTGTTTTTGCAAAAATAATAAAAAAGGTTGACAAGATGCGCCATATTTAAGCAAATTAATAGTAACTGCCTGTCATATTTTTGCCATTCTTAAAATTATATTAAGATTTTAAGGATTGTTGTTGATGATTAATTTTTTTTTCCTACCTTTGTCTTTCAATAGTATTGCATTAATATTAATGTTTAAGACCAAGGTAATTATGAATAAGTTTATATGGATAATATTAGGCATGGTGCTGTCGTTAGGCGTACATGCTCAGAGTCATGCAGGAATGAGCGCATGGGTTACTCTCTATGAGACCTACCAGCCTGCAAAGATTACTATGGAAAATGGTAAGGTGATAAAACAGAATCAGGCTAATGTGTTTTTGAAGAACGGCCGATTGCTGTTTAAGCGCGGAATGTTTGACATGGAGGCTAACATGAGTCAGATAAAGAAAGTGGAGTTTGCCGACAGAAGCTTTGAGAAGCTTGACACGATGCTTGCCACCGCTCTTGATACTGTTGGCACCAACAGAATACTCTGTACCACAACCATCGACATTGAGGCTTATCGTCATCGCTCGGCTAACGACAAAGTGGTAACTCATCTCTCAATCGGCGAGCAAGTGGCAACAAATACCATCGACCTTGCTGCCAGTGACGAACCAAAGTATCCGCTGGTTAACAATTACTATTTCGAGATTGATGGTGAGATTATGAAAGTACACGAGCGCAATATCATGAGAACGCTTGACAAAGAGAAGCGCAGATACTTGAAGACGCTTATGCTGATGCCCGATTTCGACTGGGGAAACAGGGAATACCTTAAGAAGGTTTTGGAACTATATAAAAAATAATCAAGATAGTGGGATACCTGAAGGTAATGGTATTAAACTATAATCTGAAAGATATTTATAAACAAGAAAGATTTATGAAAAAGATATTTACAGCAATAATGCTCACATTGTGTATTGGCATTAGCGCCATGGCGCAAGAGCAGGACCTTGACGCTAAGTATGCCACAGAGATGCTGAAACCTGGTGTTGAGGCTCCCGACTTCACCGTTATAGATGCAGAGACCATGGACGACCTGCCTATAAGCACCTATCGCGGCAAGTATGTAGTGCTCGACTTCTGGGCTACATGGTGCCCTGATTGCCGTAAGGATGTGCCAAAGATGAAGGAGCTCTATGGCAAATATGCTTCAGACAACGTTGTCTTCATAGGAATTTCTTTCGATAAGAACGATGAGGTGTGGATGAAATACATCCGTGAAAACGGTATGGAGTGGTTGCAGCACCGTGAGCAGAAACCAAAGAACGAGAGTCAGGTGTCTATCGACTATCACGTAAAATGGATTCCGTCAATATATGTTATCGGTCCCGACGGCAAGATAATGTTGGGCACTGTGATGATAGAGAAACTGGAAAAACTGCTCGAGACAATAGGAAAGTAATGCGCCAACAATTACAACATAGCATTAATGTAAACGGACGTCTGCTGGATTTGTCTGTGCCTAAGGTGATGGGTATCCTCAATGCCACGCCCGACTCGTTTTTTGCTGGCAGCAGAGTGCAGACTGAGGCTGATATAGCCCGTCGTGCCAACGAGATAATAGTTCAGGGTGGCGCAATAATAGATGTAGGTGCCTATTCAACTCGTCCTGGTGCAACGGATGTGGCGGAAGAAGAAGAGATGAGGCGCCTGCGCATGGCCCTTGAGGTGATAAGGCGCGAGTGTCCCGATGCTGCTATAAGCGTAGATACTTTTCGCTCTGATGTGGCAAGGATGTGCGTAGAGGAGTATGGCGTGGCGATAATCAATGATGTGACGGAGGTGTCTGATGAGGCTATGATAAACACGGTAGCGCGCCTCGGCGTGGCATACGTGCTGACATCTGTAAAGGCCACCATGCGCGAGATGCTGATAGGACTGGCAGAGAAAGTTCAGATGTTGCGCAACCATGGAGCCAAGGATATTATAATAGATCCGGGTTTCGGGTTTGGAAAAACGTTAGAGCAGAATCATCTGTTGCTTAAAGAACTGGACAAACTGCATGCTCTCGAACTGCCTTTGCTTGTGGGTGTGTCGCGAAAGTCAATGATATACAAATTCCTTGACTGTACTCCAGAGCAATCTCTGAATGGTACAACGGTGCTCAACACCCTCGCGCTAACCAAAGGCGCAAGCATACTTCGGGTGCATGATGTAAAGGAGGCGGTGGAAGCGGTGGCGTTGTGGAGTTAGGAATGAGGAGTTAGGAGTTTGGAGTTATGACTGCGAAGCAACTAATTAAGCATTAAGAATTACGCATTAAGCATTGAATTTATGTTTTTTGATTTTGGAATAAAAGACTTTGTCGATATTTTTCTGGTAGCGCTGATGCTCTACTATTTCTATCGCTTGATGAAGGAGTCACGCTCCCTCAATGTCTTTATTGGCATAATGATGTTCGTGGTGGTATGGCTGCTTGTGTCGCAGGTATTTGAGATGCGTCTGCTTGGCTCTATCATGGACAAGTTGGTAAGCGTGGGAGTTATCGGTTTGATAGTATTGTTCCAGGAAGAGATACGCAAGTTCTTCAGCGAACTTGGCGCTCGTCAGCGCATGCGTGTGCTGCTTAATTTTTTTAGTTCCGATAAGAAAGGCGACAGCGATGCTAATAAAGATACTATTGTGCCTGTGGTGCTGGCCTGTCTTAATATGAGTCGCAGGAAAGAAGGTGCGTTAATGGTTATAGAGCGTAATCAGGCCCTTAACGAGGTTGTTGCTACTGGCGACCTTATTGATGCCAATGTCAATCAGCGCCTTATAGAGAATATATTCTTTAAAAATTCCCCGCTTCACGATGGAGCCATGATAATCTCAAGTCATCGTATAAAAGCAGCTGGTTGCATATTGCCTGTGGCTCACAATCAAGATATTCCTAAAGAACTTGGATTGCGCCATCGCGCAGCTTTGGGCATGTCGCAAAACAGTGATGCCATTGTGGTTATCGTGTCTGAGGAGACGGGAGGCATTTCGGTTGCTATAAATGGAAAATTCCAGTTGCTCCTGTCGGCAGAGAAACTCGAAAGCATATTGACAGAGGAACTGAGGAATGAGAAATAATACCCCATCCAACTCCCCTGCATAGGCGAAGAGAGAATGGATGAGAGATTTTGACTATAAGTTATTTTCTTTTCCCTTAAATCTGATGCGGTTTGAATAATTTTTACTAATTTTGCAAAGTCGGAATAGCAAAACGATACTTTTGAGACATAGAATAGCATATTTACTACATAAAATAACAATAAACACATGGATTTAGTACAACAAATCATTGAGCGCGCTAAGAACAACAAGCAGCGCATTGTACTCCCCGAAGCCACCGAGGAGCGCACATTGAAGGCAGCCGACATGGTATTGGCTGAAGGTGTGGCAGACCTCATCCTTATCGGTAATCCTGATGAGATTCACGCTCTTGCAGCAAAGTGGGAACTGAAGAACATCGATAAGGCTACTCTCATTGACCCAGAGAACAACCCTAAGAGCGAAGAGTATGCAGCATTGCTTACAGAACTGCGCAAGAGCAAGGGTATGACAATCGAGAAGGCTCGCGAGTTGGTTAAGAATCCTCTGTATCTTGGTTGTATGATTATCAAGACAGAAGGTGCTGACGGTCAGATTTCTGGTGCTTTGAGCACAACAGGCGACACTCTGCGTCCTGCTTTGCAGATTATCAAGTGCTCTCCAGGTATCACTTGCGTTAGCGGTGCTATGCTTCTTATCACAAAGAAACCAGAGTATGGTGAGAACGGTGTTCTCGTTGTGGGCGACGTGGCTGTTACTCCAATGCCAGATGCTGCACAGTTGAGCCAGATTGCCGTTTGCACAGCGCAGACAGCAAGAAGCGTGGCTGGTTTTGCTGACCCACGCGTGGCAATGTTGAGCTTCTCAACAAAGGGCAGTGCTACTCATGAGGTTGTAGACAAGGTGATTGAGGCAACTCGTCTTGCTAAGGAGCTAGACCCATCACTGAAGATTGACGGTGAGTTGCAGGCTGATGCCGCTCTTGTTCCATCTGTAGGTTGCAAGAAGTGTCCAGACAGTGAGATTGCTGGTAAGGCTAACGTGCTTGTATTCCCTAACCTTGAGGTTGGTAACATTGGTTATAAGCTTGTTCAGCGTCTTGGCGATGCTGTTGCCATTGGCCCAATCCTCCAGGGTATCGCTCGTCCAGTAAATGACCTCAGCCGTGGTTGCTCTGTAGAGGATATCTACTATCTTGTAGCCATCACTGCTTGCCAGGCGATGGATGCGAAGAAGTAGGAAAATGAAGAGTGAAGAATGAAGAATGAAGAATTTGCTGCCGCAAGAGTAAATAGTTACAGGCGGGAAGAATCTGTTCTGCACAAAAAGAGCTATGCATTTGCTGTTCGTATCACTAAGATGTTTCTGCAATGTAGTTCTAACGATTGGAAACTTATGGCAATATACAAGCAGATATTGCGATCAGGAACCTCTATTTCTGCAAATGTGCATGAATCGGAGTTTGCACAAAGTCCTTCAGACTTCGCTTCAAAACTTCATATAGCTTTAAAAGAGGCCAATGAAACGATGAATTGGCTGAATCTCCTTTATGACACAGAATGTATTCAAAAAAATATTCATGAGAGTATGACTGCTGACTGTGGGGAGTTGATTGCCATATTGGTTTCATCAATTAAAACAGTAAAAAAGAATAACCCAAAATAACAAATTGAGTGATAGTGAAGATTAAGAAACTGCGGTAGCAAATTCTTCATTCTTCATTCTTCATTCTTCATTTTAATTGCTATGAAGATTTTAGTTTTAAATTGCGGTTCATCATCTATCAAGTACGCACTGTACAACATGGATGACAAGTCAGTAATGACTTCAGGCGGCGCTGAGCGTGTAGGTCTCGATGGCGCGTTCGTAAAGGTTAAGCTCGCAAACGGCGAGAAGAAGCAGATAATGCACGACATACCAGAGCATACAGAGGGTGTTAAGTTTATCTTCTCTCTGCTCACCGACCTAGAGATTGGCGTTATCAAAGATCTCAGCGAGATTGATGCCGTTGGTCATCGTATGGTTCACGGTGGTGAGAAGTTCAATAAGAGCGTTGTCCTCAACGACGAGGTGCTCAAGGTATTTGAAGAGTGCATCGACCTTGCTCCGCTTCACAACCCAGCCAACCTCAAGGGTGTTAAGGCTGTATCAGAGCTTATGCCAAACCTCCCACAGGTAGGTGTGTTCGATACTGCATTCCACCAGACAATGCCAGCAAAGGCTTATATGTATGCTGTTCCTTACGAACTGTATGAGCAGTATGGCGTGCGTCGTTATGGTTTCCATGGAACCAGTCATCGCTATGTGTCAAAGCGCGTGTGCGATTTCCTTGGTGTTAATCCTGAGGACAAGAAGATTATCACCTGCCATATCGGTAATGGTGCTTCTATCGCAGCTGTTGACGGTGGCAAGTGTGTTGACACAACCATGGGTCTCACTCCGCTGGAAGGTGTTATGATGGGTACTCGCAGCGGCGACATCGACGGTGGCGCTATCTCTTTCCTTCAGAAGAAACTTGGTCTTGATGCAGATGGTATCTCAGACCTCTTGAACAAGAAGAGCGGTGTTCAGGGTATTACAGGTATCTCTTCTGACATGCGCGAGATTGAGGCTGCCGAGAAGGCTGGCAACGAGCGTGCTATCCTTGCTATGGAGATGTACAACTATCGTATCAAGAAGTATATCGGTGCTTATGCTGCAGCTATGGGTGGTTGCGATATCATCGTATTTACTGCTGGTGTAGGTGAAAATCAGGCAGGCATGCGTGCTGGTGTTTGCGAAGGCATGGAGTGGATGGGCGTTAAGCTCGATGCTGCTGCTAATGCTGTTCGTGGTGAGGAAACAATCATCTCTACACCAGACTCAAAGGTGACAGTGGTGGTTATCCCAACAGACGAGGAACTGATGATTGCATCAGATACTATGAATTTGTTGTAAGAGGGTGCCTCCCCTGCCCCTCCCAAGGAGGGGGGAGTTGAAAGAATAATATAAGGGATTAAGGTTTGTGCCTTAATCCCTTGTTTTGTTTATAATCTATAATCTATAATCTCTCATCCAATACACTCTCATCCCTCATCTAAAACTCTCTCATCCAATACACTCTCATCTCTCATCCCTCATCCCTCATCCATATCTCCCCTCCTTTGGAGGGGGTGTGGGAGTCCCTCATCCTTCGGAGGGGCCGGGGGAGGTCCCCCTTTACATCTCACTCTCTCCCTCAACATATTCTCCGAGATACATATGCTCTCCATCAAACATAGCGTATGTAAACTGACTTATCCAGTCGCCAAGGATAATCATGCGGGCTTTTTTCGTGAGCATAAGGTCCAGTTCTATGTGGCGATGGCCATACACGAAGAAATCCACATCTGGATGCGTCTTGATGTAGTCCTTGGTGTAAAGCACTAGATGCTCCCTGTTCTCACCCATATATGATGGCTCCTCCTCTTTCTGGTGTTTCATGCGACTGTGCTTTGCCCACGACATACCGAACCATAGTCCCCAGCGTGGATGCAGAGAAGAAAACATCACCTGGCACAGACGGTTGCGGAAGATGGCTCTTAGCGCTTTGAATTTCTTGTCCGGGTCGCCAAGGCCGTCGCCATGTGCCATGAAGAATATCTTACCGTAGATTTCCGTAGTCAGCGGTTGTTTATGAAGCGTCACTCCACACTCACGCTCTAGATAGTCGTAAGCCCAGATGTCATGATTGCCAGTAAAGAAATGTACCTCAACGCCCATATCCGTCAGTTCGGAGAGCTTGCCCAAGAAGCGTGTAAATCCGCGTGGCACCACATATCGGTATTCATACCAGAAATCAAAGATGTCGCCCAGCAGATATACCGCCGCTGCCTTATGTTTTATGCTGTCGAGAAACCTCACCAGACGTCTCTCGTGCATCCGCCCGTGCTCTATTGCCCATGAGCCGAGGTGGGCGTCGGAAAGGAAATATACGTTTTTCATATTTTTTAGTTGACAAGTAAACGAGTTTACAAGTTGACGAGTTGTTTGTTGTGTGAGTATTTTTCCTCCCCTCGGGGAGGTTAGGTGGGGGCGTCCTTAATCAAATCCCAATTCTACTCTTGCCTCTTCACTCATCATGCTTTGGTCCCAAACGGGTTCGAACACGATGTTTACGTTGCAACTTTTTATGCCCTCAAGACCCTCTACCTTCTGTCTTACGTCTTCCAGCATAAACTCGGCCGCAGGGCATGATGGGGCAGTAAAGGTCATGTCAAGGTCCACGTCGCCGTCGTCCTTCACATCCACCTTGTAAATCAGTCCCAGGTCATATATATTCACAGGTATCTCTGGGTCGTAAACCGTGCGCAACACATCAACAATGCGCTCTTCTATCTTTGTTTTTTCTTCTTGTGTCATGTTGTAATTATAATGTCTTGTATAAAGGTATTGCAAAAATACAACTAAATTCGCAGATTCTATGCTTATTGTAGCAAAAAATCTGCTATAAACGTATAGTATCAAAAGTGTATTCGGGCAGAATACACTCTGTATTTGGCGTAAATACACTTTGTATTTGGTGCAAATACACTTTTAAACAAGCCTTTATCTTATTCGTTTTGCTCCAATCTGAGTGATATGCCCACATTAACATTTAGATTGAAAGGCTTATCCTGATAGATAGTAGTGATGTGGCTATGGTTGTCGAAATTATAGTTATATCCCGATTCGATATAAAGTCCCATTCTTTTGGTTAGACGGTATTCCAGGCCAATGTTGCCGTTAACGGAGAATTGTAAGGCAGAAGTACTCAGACTATTATCTGATACATAACTTAACTCGCTGCCAATTTTCTTTTCTATCGTAACAGCCTTGGCACTGATGGCTTTCTCTATTGTTGCTCCTGCCGAGGCATAAACGGTCCAATGGTTGGATTGCCATAAACAATAATTCATGTTTGTCGTTATACCTATATAGTGCAGCTTTTGCTCGGTTATGGTTGACTTTGTCATTTCGTCGGTACGGATGTCTGACTTTAACAATGAGTACGACAATCCAAGTCCTACACCCCACTTGCTGCTCAGACGGAAGTTCAACGACAAACCAATCTTTATCGGTTGTTTGTGTTTGGTGTCTGTGGTTGAACCTGGAGCGTTTATCGATGGGTCTGGCAAGTTAAACATGCTGTTGCTTGTGCTGTTCATATTGCTTATATATGCCTTTGCCGTCAATCGAGAGTCTTGTTTGTTGCTTATTGGATTTATGCTGTGCGTCGGTACAACAGATTCCTTTTTCTTCTTTCCTGTTTTATTTGTTGGTTGGGCTTTGACGTTAATGTCTGTGTTGTCCGTTGTCTGCTTTTGTTTTTTAGCCGTTTCTTCTTTTACTTCTTCTGCCGTTATAGTTTCTTTAGCCATAACCGTATGACCGTTTAGTTCTGCATAAAAGTTAATAGGTGCAGTTTGTATCTGACTGTTGCCTTTTGTCTCTTTATCTTTGTTTAGCGATACTATATTATCGTATGACATTTTGTCTTCAGCCTGTTCTTGGTCAGTGAATAGTGGCAATGTAGCAGTAAGTCCTATAAGAAATATTATAGCAGCTGCCACTTTCCATTTAGTGCCATAGTTCCCTTTCTTGCCTTTGGCTATCATGGGTAACTCCATATCACTCCACACCATTTCAGGCGAAGGATGCTCGTAGCTTTCCATCTTTTTTCTGATGTCTTCGGTCCAATCCTTTTTCATTATGTGGAGTTTTTATTTATTATACTGTTTTATTGCTTTTGCCAACCATTGCTTTGCCCTGTGTAATTGTGATGCTGACGAGTCTTCTTTTATCCCCAGCATTTCGGCTATCTCCTTATGACTTATATTCTCAATGACATGCAGATTGAATATTGTTCTATAACCATCGGGCATCTTCCTTATCAGTTCAAATATGATGTCTGGAGGTATGTCAGACGTGTCGGGTTCTTCTCCGTTGTCCTCACATATATCAATATCAGTAAGTACCATTATTTTCTTTTGCCTTTGCCTGAGAAAGTCGAGCGATTGGTTTATTGCTATTCTCTTTGCCCATGCAGAAAGAGAACCTTTTCCTCTGTATTCAAAATGCTCAATCGAGATTATAATTTTTATTATGCAGTCGTGAAGAACATCCTTGGCATCATCTTCGTTGCCTATATATCTGATGCAGACAGCAAATAATCTGCTGGCAAAGCGGTTGTAAAAATCCTGCACGGCATCCTGGTCGCCTTGCATTATCTGCTTTGCCAGCTGTTTTTCTCTGTCTGAACTCCAAATCATACTTTGTGCTATTCTATGCGTATTGATTTCTTGCCTTCGTATGATTTCCAATCAATGGTTACACTTGTATTAGAACTGTATGTATTGCTTAGGTCAAATATCATTGTTGCCTTGCATGCTTCTCCCAACGTATCGCCATAGGCTTTGTGATATATTGCGTAATAATTCGGTGTGTTTACCTCCCAACAATGCACAAGTGTAATCGAATGTGGCATTTCAGGATTGCCATAGAAGAGTGTCTTTACTGTCAGCAGATTGCCATTACGGCTAACCTCTTCTATTTCTATTTTGTCGGCACCATACACATGGTCGTTGTTAAGGTATTTACTCTCGGCAGGGATGTAAACTTGGCCAGTCAGATTACAATCAGTGTTGTAATGCAACTTGTCATCATCATTGTTACAAGCTGTCAGTGTAATAGACAGCATTAGGGCAATGATACCTCTTTGAAGTCTTGTCTGTTTCATAATCATAGTTTTTTCTTTTGGTTTTGTTGTTTGCTTATGAAACGAAACAAGTCTGTAAACTTGCACTGGTGTTTGTTAATAAATCATAAACCATTTTGTGGACATGGGCGGTTGCTGTTATTACTCTTGCAACTGCTCTATTGCCGTTTTTACCATGTCTGGTTGGCTCGGTCGCGGGCAACGGCCAGGCATAATTCTGCCATTTCTGTCAATCAACTTGTATGTAGGATAGCCCTCAAGACCCTCTACCTTCTGTCTTACGTCTTCCGGCATAAACTCGGCTGCAGGGCATGATGGGGCAGTAAAGGTCATGTCAAGGTCCACGTCGCCGTCGTCCTTTACATCCACCTTGTAAATCAGTCCCAGATCATAGATGTTCACTGGTATCTCTGGGTCGTAAACCGTGCGCAACACATCTACAATGCGCTCTTCTATCTTTGTTTTTTTTCTTGTGTCATGTTGTATTTATAATGTCTTGTATAAAGGTATTGCAAAAATACAATTAAATTTGCAGAATCCACAAATGTTTCTTGCTAAAAAAATGAGAGAATCCACAAATGTTTGGTTTTCTGGGTGTTTAACGATTAACGATTAACGATGAGCGATTAACGATGAGCGTTTAACGATTAACGTTTAATAATCTATCTACTGACATTATTTTTAGAAAATGATATTTTCTTATATTTCGTCACTCTTATAGTTAACGCTTTGTTATTCAATATGTTAAGCGAAGTGATGAACATTTTTGTAACGTCACTAACGTCACTGCTGCAAAACAACTTGTTTTGGTCTGCCAAATGATAGGTTTTGGCTTCCTAAATGATAGGTTTTGAAGACCAAAACAAGTTGTTTTGTTTTACAAAGCAAATCCCACTGTGCTGATGTGATAAAAAAACTGTCCTAAAGTCACGCTTGACTAAAGGACAGGTTAATCAATCCTCATTTGACATATCACATGCCAACTGACTAATCATTATTATTTACTAACAAAATTCATAATCTATTTCACTACCTTACGCTTAAAATACTTGAAGTATTTCTGGTTGTCGCGCAGTTCCTCTACATCGAGGTCGGTCACTTGCTTGCCTTTCCAGTTGGCGCCCCATGCCTTGAACGGCTTGCCATCGGGAACAATATAGTGGATTGTATTTACGTCGAGCGGCAGTGGTTCGAACACCAGCACCTGCGCCCACCAGTCGCCAGCCGTTTCCTCTACCCATACAGTTTTATTCAAAGGAAAGCCCTGCACGCTCTTTATCTTATATCGCTTACCATTATTGTCGATTAAGAAAACAGTATCATCTATGCCATAATACTCCCTGTTCCAGTTTTGATTACGTGGTACAGCAAGATATGTAGCCTCTGGCGTTCTCCAAAGAGCATATATCTCCTCGCTCTTCAGCGGTTTTATGGTGTGAACATCAGTTACACGGGGCCATGACTGATGATTATCCTTGTCGTAATTCTCTGGGTCTTTTACAAGTCGTGGCACACGCAAATTGGGAGCAGCATCGTATTCTGATTTCTTGCCAGCACCCCTTTTAGGCAGTGTTACCACATTTTGCCCCCATTCCATCCAACTTGGCAAACCATAGATTGCTATCTTACGGGTTGTTTTCGGCAGTGGAGGAAAAGCTATAGTTAAATCAATCAGCGATCCTTCAGGAGCATTCACCGTAAAATGAGTGCCCAGTACATCAGGCGTTGCTTTTCTTGCCTTGTAGTGGATGCCTGTTTCCTGGTCAACGATATATGTTTCATCTCCTCCGAGCCACATCCCCGTCATAACATCAGCAGCCATCAGGAAATAGCAGTGCAGCAGAGTCTGGTCCTTTTCCTCTGTGAGTCGCCAGAAAATTGTGGTAAATATGTTTTTGGAATCTTTGTTTTGATTCTTCCATATATCTCCTTGCTTTAAACTTTCCTGAACATTCTTTGACAAAAACGATGTATCATCCACAATGTTTACGTCGGTTGCATTAACAATCTTGTTTCCGCCAACCCAACCATTTTCTGTTGGACGTGCCTTAATCACATTCTTCTGCAATGTCTCATCCCATGTAGGAGTTTCTGTTCCTATCACATAGTTAGGACTTTCATACAGCACATTTGATTTCTTTTGAGCCTGCACCTGCATAAGCATCATTGCCAGCATAGCAGCAGTAAATAATCTCAGTGTTCTCATATCTTTTAATGTTTTAGTTATTTTACAATATATAAATATCCGAATATTTCTTTTTAAAATCCATATATCCCTGCGACAATATAGGCATGCCAACCGTGGCCCTGGCACAATGCAGCAGTATGTTGCCTCTGCTCCTTTCTGCAATCCACAGATACTGTATGTTGTTGCGGTTGTCCACCAGTTCGAAATACAGTTGTCTGTTTGATATGTTCAGTCTGAAGCCTGGTTGTGTGTTGTCGTACCAGCAGGCCACTTGAATGAGTCTTCCGAATATGTCTTTCTCCTTGTCATCCTCGAAGATGTAGAGAGCAGACAAACCGTTCTTGTCATCAGGCGTAGGCTTTTCAAAGTGCATGCTGTCAGCACGAAGACTCTTCGCAAGCGTGCCAATAAACTGATTAACGAGAGCAGGATCCTGACTGTCATCTGAAGCTTGCACCACCTGTGGCTCATGGGTGATTATAAGCGTTGATGGTATTTTTTCAGTTTCTTTAGGTATATCAGGCATTACTGTGTCATTTGAAATGGTTTCAGCCTTTGGCATTTCTATTGTTTTTGGCTCTTGTTTTGCCACCTGCCTCTTTCTCGCCACTGGTGCTTTTGGGGAACTTTCTGCCTGTGCAACAACTGTCAGATTCTGAGGTGCCTTTGTTGGCGATTCAGTTGCTTTCGCAGGCAGTTCTGTGTTTATGGTCTCTGCATGTGCCATAAGTGGTTGCTCGTCTTCCCCATTATTAAAGTATGTGAACAAAAATCCGAAACCAATTAGCACCAATATCGATGCCGCCACTGCCCACCTTATAATATATATAGGGCGCTTTGGTTTTTGTGCAGAGCGCTGCGCCATGATGTGGTCGAAGAGAGCCTCGTCGGTGGTTAGTTCGCCGAGCATCGCCCCTATCATGCGCCACTCCTCAGGAGCATCGTCGCGCATCACCTCGAGCGCCAGTCTCTTCTCTTCCTCAACGGTGGTCTCGCCATTGAGATACTTCGAGATTAGTATTTCCGTTTCCTTATATGTCATGTCTCTTTAAGTTCCTTTTAAGTTCTTCGTAAATCTTCTTTCTTGCAGCAGAAATCATGCTTTTGACCGATGTCTTCGATATATTGGTCTGATTTACTATATCGTCGAGCGGCAAACCCTCAATCTGGCGCAGTTCGTAAAGACGCCGTTCGCTGGGCGTTAGCCTATTTATAGCATTATCAACGGCAGCAAGCAATTCGCCTTGTTCCATTATCTCCTGTGGCGATTGTGCTGTTCCGTTGTTTAGAGCTGCTCCAGCGTAGTCTTCTGGCATTGGGATTGTGGTTTTTCTTTTTCTCACTATATCCATGCAACAGTGTTTTGCTATTCTGATGGCAAGAGCAGTGTGAACAGCATCAGCATCCATACGACTGCTATATTTCCAAAGAGCCAACAGTCCCTCTTGAGCAACATCATCGGCATCCGACTCGTTGTCAAAGAAACTTCGCCCAACAGACAGCATTACATCTCGTAGCGAAGGGGCTATATGTTCAAACTCTTCTTGTGTCATTCTACTCTATAAGCGTAAGGAAAAGAAAAAAGTAAAGTAGGAAATAGATTTTTTTCAAATTTTCGCAAAGATACAACAAACGAGTGTAAAATCATCAAAATTTATTTTGTATGTTTTACCGAGTGCAGTGTTATCTTATTCAAAGATACAACAAACGAGCGTAAAATCATCAAAATTTATTTTGTATGTTTTACCGAGTGCAGTGTTATCTTATTTAAAGATACAACAAACGAGTGTAAAATCATCAAAATTTATTTTGTATGTTTTGCACGTTTTGTGAGCGATACCAGAATTAAGTACTACAAAAAAATGTGGATATTTAATCTGTAAGGAGAGGAAGGGAAAGGTTGGGATAGAAAATAATAAAGGACAGAAATTATAATTATAGAAATTTCTGTCCTTTCCTTTCTTGCTCACAAATGGCTACTCCATCCTTGTCTCTTGACGTGTACGGTACTTGAACTTCACAGTCTTCTTGCCGCTAAACGAGTTCCATTCAAGTGTAAGGTCAACCGTCTTGCCGTTGGTGCTTGGCAGACTGTCGAGGCGGAATGCCACTACGCCATCGCCCAAAGGACCATTCAGGTCGCCAAAGGCATTGTGATGGAACACCACTTTATATGGGTCGTTCTCGTCGCCTGCACTAACCAGACTAACCAGATGCTTCATGCCGTAGCCCCAACGAGTGCGGAAGCGCATGGTGAGATAGCCGTCCTCCACCACAGTCTCCCAGTTGTTGACAATCTCCACAGGGTCGTTGCCATAGACCGAATCGTTCTTCTCGGCATAATTGTGTGCCATTGGCTTGGTAAGAATACTGTCGAGCCAGTTTACCTCTACCAATCGTCCGTTGTGATTAGGCATATCATCCTCACGCTCGAAATTGACATAAGCCCTTACCTCCTTATTGCCAAATGGCGAACGCTTCATGTTTGAGGGATAGAGCACCACAGAGTCGTTGAGCTGCATTGTAAATGCCGAGTTGTCAGCGTTTGGCTTTACTGTAACCATAGCCGTTGGCATAATCTCGTCATAGTCATAGTTGTCATCATCATCGCTGCATGATGACAGTGATACAGCAGAGGCAGTAAGCCACAAGCCGAGCAATAAATAACTTAGTTTTTTCATAATCTTTTTACCTTTCTTTTGTTTGTGATTTGGTTATCCGTTGCAATATTACGCATTTCCCCTATATGTTGTATATTTCTTTCATTTTATTTAACAGGTTTAACCCAAATAAATAAAAAAATATTCACAAACAACGGGGCAAAAACAATAAAATCTATTGACTGATTCGGGATAAAGTTAATAAAATACTAAGAAAGCATCTTTTTCTGTCATGTTTTGATGAGTTTTGCTTAAAATAAATAACAATTTGTTTTGCTATTTGTATAAATATGTATAACTTTGCAACTCGTTTTGAATAAATATACATCAAATGAAAGTTAAAAAGAATAGGCTGGAAACTCTTAGGATGATAATTTCCAGTCAGGAACTAGGAAATCAAGAGGAACTTCTTATAGCCCTTCAGAAAGAAGGGTTCAAACTTACTCAGGCAACACTGAGCCGCGATTTGAAGCAGTTGAAGGTGGCAAAGGCTGCCACTATGAATGGCAACTATGTGTATGTATTGCCCAATGTCACTATGTATAAGCGAGTGAGCACCCCACATCAGATAAAGGAGATGATGCAGGTGCCAGGATTTCTTTCTATACAATTCTCTGGCAATATGGGAGTGATAAAGACACGCCCAGGCTATGCCAGCAGCATTGCTTATAATATAGACAGTAGCGATATACCTCAGATTCTTGGCACAATAGCTGGTGACGACACAATATTTATTGTGATAAAGCAAGGAGTGCATGAGGATGAGGTGGTAAATGCACTTAGTGAGGTGGTGCCTAATTTACATTAGTGTTGAACGAAGTTTATTATACATGGATAATATAGAGATATTGGTGGCCGGTCCAGAGCATGAGGTTTATGTGGACACCATATTAGATACAATAGCTGAAGCTGCCAAGGTGCGCGGAACAGGTATAGCCAAGCGTACTCACGAGTATCTTACAACAAAGATGAAAGAGGCAAAGGCTGTGATAGCTTTAGAGGGCAACCGCTTTGCGGGTTTCAGTTATATTGAGACATGGGGCAACAAGCAGTATGTCACCACATCAGGACTTATCGTTCATCCCGACTTCCGCAATAAAGGTATTGCCAAACGCATCAAGGACATGACATTTACACTGGCCCGCAAGCGCTGGCCTCACGCAAAGATATTCAGTTTGACGAGCGGCGCGGCGGTGATGGCGATGAACACACAACTGGGATATAAACCAGTTACTTTTGCCGACCTTACCGACGATGAGGCCTTCTGGCGCGGTTGCGAGGGATGCGTAAACGTAGACGTATTGCATCGTACTGGCCGTAAGTACTGTATCTGCACAGCCATGCTTTATGATCCAGAGGAACATCTGCCAGCAAAAATTCCAGATGAAGTGCTTGCGCGAATCCTAAAGCTTGAAAATGAAGAAACAAAAAAATAAATATATATGGAAAAGAAGAAAAAAGTAGTTGTAGCCTTTTCGGGCGGACTCGACACATCATATAATGTGATGTACCTCACAAAGGAAATGGGTTACGAAGTTTATGCCGCTTGTGCTAATACAGGAGGTTTCTCAGAGGAGCAACTCAAAACCAACGAAGAGAATGCCTATAAGCTTGGCGCCGTGAAGTATGTAACTCTCGACGTAACAAAAGAATATTATGAGAAATCATTGAAATACATGATTTACGGCAATGTGCTCCGCAACAACTGCTACCCAATATCAGTTAGTTCTGAGCGCATCTTTCAGGCTATAGCCATAGCACGCTACGCCAAGGAGATTGGTGCAGACGCTATTGCCCACGGTTCTACAGGTGCTGGCAACGACCAGATACGTTTCGATATGACCTTCCTTGTGCTTGCGCCAGGTGTTGAGATTATTACACTTACACGCGACAAGAACCTGAGCCGTCAGGAGGAGGTTGACTATCTTAATGCTAACGGTTATTTTGCCGACTTCACCAAACTGAAATATTCTTATAATGTGGGTATCTGGGGAACAAGTATCTGTGGTGGCGAGATTCTCGACTCTAATCAAGGACTCCCAGAGAGTGCTTATCTGAAACACCCAACAAAGGAGGGACCGGAACTGCTGAAGATTGGTTTCAAGAAGGGTGAGATTTGTTCTGTCAACGGTGTGGAATATGAAGATAAGATACAGGCCATACAGGCTGTTGAGGAGATTGGTGCTGCCTATGGCATCGGTCGCGACTGCCACGTTGGCGATACCATCATCGGCATCAAGGGCCGTGTAGGATTCGAGGCTGCTGCTCCAATGCTTATCATCGGTGCTCACCGCTTCCTTGAGAAGTATACATTATCTAAGTGGCAGCAATACTGGAAAGATCAGGTAAGCAACTGGTATGGCATGTTCCTCCACGAGAGTCAGTATCTGGAGCCAGTAATGCCAGATATCGAGGCAATGCTCACAAGCAGTCAGCGTAATGTAAATGGTGTTGTGACACTCGAACTGCGTCCACTCGGATTCCAGACAGTAGGTGTTGATTCACCAGACGACCTTGTGAAAAACAAGCTCGGCGAATATGGTGAGACTGCTAAGGCTTGGACATCTGAGGATGCCAAGGGATTCATCAAGGTAACATCAACAGCTCTTCGCGCTTATTACCTTGCTCATCCTGATGAGGAGAGGTAGACTTATAGTAAACGAGTTGGATATTAGCTCCTAAAAAGTAATTAAACATGATTAAAGTAGGTATTCTTGGTGCGGCAGGCTATACAGGCGGAGAACTGATTCGCCTGCTGATAAACCATCCAGAGGCAGAGATTGTTTTTGCCAATAGCGAGAGTAATGCCGGCAACTATGTTTATGACGTGCATGAAGGTTTGCTGGGCGACACAGAACTGAAGTTCACTGACGAAATGCCTTTTGACAAGGTAGATGTGGTGTTCTTCTGTTTTGGTCATGGCAAGAGCGAGCAATTCCTGAAAGAACATACAATTCCTGAGAATGTCAAGATTGTAGATTTGGCACAGGATTTCAGAATTGCAGGAGACCATGATTATGTTTATGGTTTACCTGAAATAAATAAGAATAAGATAGCAAAGGCACAGCATTTGGCCAACCCTGGATGCTTTGCTACCTGCATACAACTGGGTCTGCTGCCAGCGGCAAAGGCTGGACTTTTGAAGAGCGATGTGGCTGTAAATGCCATTACCGGTTCGACAGGTGCAGGGCAGAAACCCACATCGACCACTCATTTCTCTTGGCGCAACAACAACTTCTCTGTTTATAAGCTGTTCACGCACCAGCATCTGCATGAAATCTGTCAGACACTGAACATCCTGCGTCCTGCAGATGCACCGGAAGTTGTGGATACGCTGAACGAAGGATTTGAGGTTGGCGAAGGCAAGATTACGATTGACTTCATCCCTTATCGTGGCGACTTTGCCCGCGGCATCTTCTGCACAGAGGTGATAAGACTTGACAAAACTGTAAACAAAGAAGAAGTGGTGGCTCTGTATAAGGACTTCTACAAGGATGCCGCTTTCACTCATTATTCAGACAAGGCTCCCGACCTGAAACAGGTGGTTAACACTAATAAGGCAATCGTACACGTTGACGTGTTCGGTCGTAAGATTGTCGTTACATCAATGATTGACAATCTACTCAAGGGTGCCGTTGGTCAGGCTGTGCAGAACATGAACATCATGTTCGGCATTGACGAGAAGGCAGGTCTTAACCTGAAGGCAAATGCGTTTTAACAATAACCAATGTTGATGATTGAAGATAAGGGAAATGGCATTGTTCATTAATTCTTCATTTTTCATTCTTCATTAACAAAGTAAATGCGTTTTAATAATAACTAAAGTTGATGATTGAAGAAAAGGGAAATGGCATTGTTCATTAATTCTTCATTCTTCATTCTTCATTCTTCATTAACAAAGTATGAATCTATACGACGTATATCCTCTGATGAACGTAACCATCGACAGAGGACAAGGATGCAAGGTTTGGGACGATAAGGGACAGGAATATCTTGACCTTTATGGCGGGCATGCCGTAATCAGCATCGGACATTGTCATCCTCACTATGTGGAGATGATGACAAACCAGTTGAACAAACTGGGCTTTTATAGCAACTCTGTAATAAATCCGCTACAGCAGCAACTGGCAGAGCGTCTGGGCAAGGCATGCGGCTATGAAGACTATCAATTGTTTCTGGTAAACTCAGGGGCAGAGTCAAATGAGAATGCTTTGAAACTGGCTTCTTTCTATAATGGCCGCACACGAGTGCTGTCTGCAGAAAAGGCTTTCCACGGTCGCACATCGCTTGCTGTTGAGGCTACTGCAAATCCTAAGATTATCGCTCCGATAAATGCTAACGGGCATGTTACATATCTGCCGCTCAACGACATCGAACCTTGGCGTAAGGAAATAGAGAAGGACGATGTGTGTGCGGTAATAATAGAATGTATTCAAGGTGTTGGTGGCATACGCATGGTAACAGCAGATTTCCTCAAGGAACTGGCTGCCATATGTGATGAGCACAACACCGTACTTATTTGCGATGAAATACAGTGTGGCTACGGTCGTTCAGGAAAATTCTTTGCACATCAGCATCTTGGCGTAAAGCCTGATATGATAACAGTGGCAAAGGGTATTGCCAACGGTTATCCTATGAGCGGACTGCTCATATCACCTAAGTTCACACCTGTCTATGGTCAGTTAGGTACAACATTTGGCGGCAACCATCTGGGATGTGCTGCAGCATTGGCTGTTCTTGATGTTATAGAGCAGGAAAAACTGGTTGATAATGCAGCAGAGGTTGGTGAATATCTTATGGAACGCTTGCGCAGCGAACAACTGCCTCATGTGGTTGATGTAAGAGGCCGTGGATTGATGATTGGCATCGAACTGGATGTCCCTTACAAGGAGATACGTGGACGCTTGGTTGCTGAGCAGCATTGCTTTACTGGTTGCAGTGGTACAAACGTGATACGACTGTTGCCACCGTTGTGCATGACCAAAGATATGGCCGATGACTTCATAGGAAGATTCAAGGCTGTACTGGATTAAAGAATTTGTAAAAGATAATTATTGGCATTATGAAAATCTCAGTTATCGGAGCCGGTGCTATGGGAGGTGCAATGGTGCAGGGCATGCTCAAAGGCAAGACATTTGCCAATGATGATATCACAGTGGCCGACCCTTCAGCAAAGGCACTGGAACAGTTTGACGGCACTGGCGCAACAATAACTACCGACAACACACAAGCAGCCACAGCAAGCGACATTGTGGCTGTGGTAGTAAAACCGTGGCTTGTTGAGAGTGTGCTGAAAGGCATAAAAGATAATCTCGACTATGTTCGCCAAATGCTCATTGTCGTGGCGGCTGGCGTGTCATCGGAACAGATAAAGGAGTGGCTTGATAAGGGCAACGGAACAATGATTCCGCTATTTCTCGTCATTCCCAATACTGCCATTGCCGTGATGAGCTCTATGACTTTTGTTGTGCCTGTTGGCGCAAACGAAGAACAAACAGCTATAGTCAAGGCTCTGTTTGATGAGATGGGCAGCACACTGATTACTGAGGAACGTCTTCTCGCTTCAGGCACCACATTGGCATCATGCGGCATAGCATATGCCATGCGTTATGTAAGGGCAGCATCAGAGGGCGGCGTAGAGATTGGCTTCAAGGCCGACGATGCCAAAGCCATAGTGCTGCAGACAGTGAAGGGTGCTGTAGAACTGTTGCAAGCCAACGGTAATCATCCGGAGGCAGAGATAGACAAGGTGACAACACCAGGCGGCGTAACCATCAAAGGGCTTAATGAGATGGAGCATGCTGGCTTTAGCAGTGCGGTTATTAGGGGAATAAAGGCTGGGATGAACTCTAGATAAACTAGAATATCTAGATACTCTAGAACATCTAGATTCTCTAGGCTTTCTAGATCTTCTAGAACCTCTAGCTAAAACAAAAAACAATAACAAAAAACAACATAACTATGGATGAAGAGATAAAGCTTATTAGCGAAAGACTGAAAGGTCTGCGTGATGTGCTTGAGATATCTGTCGAAGAAATGGCAGAGACTTATGGCTGTGAAACAGAAAAATATATAGCAGTGGAAAATGGCGAGGCAGAACCTTCTGTATCTGGTTTGTCAAAGATTGCAAAAAAATATGATGTGGAGCTTGATGTACTTATGTTTGGTGAAGAGCCACACATGCGCCACTATTTCCTTACACGCAAAGGACAAGGAAAGAGCATTGAGCGTCGCAAGGAATATAAATACCAGAGTTTGGCAAGCGGATTCCGAGGACGTAACTTCGACCCGTTCCTCACACAAGTAGACCCTCTTCCTAATAATGCCAAGCACGCACAGAACTCACATAGCGGGCATGAGTTCAACTATATAATTGAAGGCAGTCTGGAGGTGACCATCGGCAACAAGGTGATGGTGCTCAATGAGGGCGACAGCATCTTTTTTGATGCAAAGCAGCCGCATGCCATGCGTGCCCTAAACGATAAGCCAGTGAAATTCCTGGCTATTGTAAACTAAATGAAATTCTGAAAAGATTATGATAGAAAGATTTTTAAAGCAGACAACGTTTACTTCGCAAGAAGATTATAAACAGAACCTGCAGTTTGTTATTCCGGATAACTTCAATTATGCCTATGACGTTATTGACGAATGGGCAAAAACTCATCCTGAGAAGCTCGCCATCTTATGGAGCAATGATGAGGATGTAACCGAGCGTGTAACATTTGCGCAACTTAAGGAAAAGACCGACCGCGCAGCATCATATTTCACACAATTGGGCATAGGCAAGGGCGACCCTGTAATGTTGGTGCTCAAGCGCCGCATAGAGTTCTGGATAAGCATACTTGCTCTTCATAAGATAGGAGCAATAGCTATACCTGCTACTCACATGCTTACTACCCATGACATTGTTTATCGAAATACTCAGGCCGACATCAAGGCTATAATCTGTGTGGGCGAGACATATGTTCAGGAGCAAATATTCAATGCCATGGCCGACAGTCCTTCGCTCAAGGTGGTAATCAGTGTGGGACCTGAGGTACATGAGGGTTTCCACGATTGGCACAAAGAGTGGATGCTGGCACCAGAGTTTGTGCGCCCTGCAGAACCTGTCAATAAGAATGACGACACCATGCTGATGTACTTCACCAGTGGCACCAGTGGCAAACCAAAGATGGTGGCTCATGATTTCCTTTATGCTCTGGGGCACATCACCACAGGCGCTTTCTGGCACAATCTGAAAGAAGATAGTCTGCACATAACAGTGGCAGACACTGGCTGGGCTAAAGCAGCATGGGGCAAGATATACGGCCAATGGCTGGCTGGTGCTGCAATATTTGTGTTTGACCATGAGAAATTCACAGCCGACAAGATATTGCGCCAGATAGAGAAGCACAAGGTGACATCATTCTGTGCGCCTCCTACTGTATATCGCTTTATGATACATGAGGATTTCTCAAACTATGATTTGTCTTCACTGAAGTATTGCTGTACAGCAGGTGAAGCACTCAATCCTGCCGTTTTTGACAAGTTCTACGAACGTACAGGCATACGTATGATGGAAGGATTCGGTCAGACAGAAACAACCATGACTCTCGGCACCATGCCATGGAACACCCCGAAACCAGGTTCTATGGGATTGCCAAACCCACAATATGACATTGACTTGGTAAGAACCGATGGAACTTCTTGTGAGGATGGTGAGAAAGGTGAGATTGTCATACGTACAGACAAGGGCAAGCCAATAGGTTTATTTAAGGGATATTACCGTGCAGACGATATTACAGACAAAGCATGGCATGACGGCATGTACCACACTGGCGACATGGCATGGCGTGATGAAGATGGTTACTACTGGTTTGAAGGACGCATCGACGACGTAATAAAGAGCAGCGGCTACCGTATCGGTCCTTTCGAGGTGGAGAGCGCGCTGATGACTCACCCATCAGTTGTAGAGTGTGCCATAACTGGTGTGCCTGATGATACTCGCGGCATGGTGGTGAAGGCAACCATTATCTTGAAAGATGAGTGGAAGGCCAAGGCAGGCGACGAACTGAAAAAGGAACTGCAGGAGCATGTAAAGCGCGAGACTGCGCCATACAAGTATCCACGTATCATTGAGTTTGTTGATGAGCTGCCAAAGACCATCAGCGGAAAGATTCGTCGTGTAGAGATTAGAGAAAAAGATAAGAAATAAGACTGCATGAAACACAGGATAGTTGTTAAGGTCGGTTCTAATGTGCTGACCCGAAAAGACGGGAAATTGGATGTTACGCGAGTGTCGTCGCTTGTTGACCAGATAGCATGGCTGCATGCCAACGACTACGAGGTTATACTGGTATCGTCTGGTGCGGTAGCCTGTGGACGAAGCGAACTGAAGGTTGACCATGACCTCGATTCTGTGGAGCAGCGCCAGCTTTTCTCTGCCCTCGGGCAGGTGAAGCTCATTGGACTATATTACGACCTGTTCCGTGAGTATCACCTGCACGTGGGACAGATTCTCACAATGAAGGAAAACTTTGAGCCTGGTGAGCAGTATCAGAACCAACAGGCTTGTATGACAGTGATGCTTGAGAACGATGTCATTCCCATTGTCAATGAGAATGACACCGTAAGCGTTACTGAGTTGATGTTTACCGATAATGATGAGTTGAGCGGGCTGATTGCGCAGATGATGAATGCCGATACTGTGATACTGCTTAGTAATATCGATGGCATTTATACTGGTAATCCTGATGAGGCTGGCTCAGAACTAATCCAGCGTGTTGAGCCAAACACCGACCTTAGCCAATATATAAAGGCAGAGAAAAGTGCCTTTGGACGTGGTGGCATGCACTCGAAATATACTACTGCAAGTAAACTGCAGACAGCAGGAATACGTGTCATCATTGCTAATGGCAAGAAAGATGATATCCTGATAAACCTCGTAAACAATCCTGCAGAAACAAGGCATACGGAGTTTGTAATCTAGAACCTCTAGGAAATCTAGTTTCTCTATAACTCCATCGGCCTCTAATCCCCAAATAAATACTTTATGGAACTAAGCGATATATTCAAAAAGGTAAAGAAAGCCAGCAGAGGCCTGGCCTTAGTGTCAGACGAGAAGCGCAATGAAGTGCTAATCGCCGTGGCAGATGCCATAATCAACCAAAAAGAGAGAATACTGAAAGCCAATGCTGAGGACTTGGCAAAGATGGATTGCAATAATCCGCTTTACGACCGTTTGCAACTTACCGACGAAAGACTTGACGGTATAGCGGCAGATATGCGCAGTGTGAGCACATTGCCATCGCCATTAGGACGCATATTGAAAGAAAGCATATTGCCTAACGGACTGCATCTGAAGCGTGTGAGTGTGCCATTCGGTGTTATAGGAATGATTTATGAGGCACGTCCAAACGTAACCTTTGACGTGTTCTCCCTCTGTTTCAAGAGTGGCAATGCCTGTGTGTTAAAGGGCGGCAAGGATGCCGACTGCTCCAACCGTGAGGAAGTGGCACTGATACATGAGGTGCTGGATTCTTTTGGTATAGATAAGTCGGTGGTGGAACTGCTTCCTGCCACGCATGAGGCAACTGGCGAGATGCTAAATGCTGTGGGCTATATAGACCTCTGCATTCCGCGCGGTGGAAGGAAACTCATCGATTTCGTGCGCGACAATGCACGTGTGCCGGTTATTGAGACTGGTGCGGGAGTGGTGAACACTTATTTCGATGCCTATGCCGATCTTCGTATGGGACAGCGTATTGTAGCAAATGCAAAGACACGTCGTGTGAGTGTGTGCAATGCTCTCGACTGTCTTATTGTGCATGAGAGCCGACTGAGCGATCTCGGTAAGCTATGTGCTCCGCTAGCGGGCAAGAACGTAATCATATATGCCGACGAAAAGGCATATCAGGCACTTTGTGGATGTTATCCTAATCATCTGCTCGACCATACTCACGACAATTGCTTTGGAACTGAGTTTATGGATTATAAAATGGCGATACGCACCGTTGAGTCATTAGACGAGGCGCTCGAGCATATATCACAATATAGTAGCGGACATAGCGAATGTATCATTACCGATGACAACGAGAGTGCCAACCGCTTCAAGGCAGAGGTAGATGCGGCATGCGTATATGTGAATGCTCCAACAAGCTTTACTGACGGAGCTCAGTTCGGACTAGGTGCTGAAATTGGCATAAGCACACAAAAACTGGGCGCTCGCGGTCCAATGGCCCTTGAGGAGATAACCACCTATAAGTGGATTATTGAAGGCGATGGCCAGGTAAGAGAGTAGAAACCTCCCCCTTACCCCTCCAAAGGAGGGTATTACGGTCTAAAGGGGAAGGATTTAATATATTTAATAACCAATTAATGTGAAGGCAAGGGGAAGCAAAGACCATTCCTCTTTCTTTCGGAGGGTCGGGGGAGGCCCATATTATGAAAACATTTATCAACGTGGAGGATCTCGGCGACCTCCGTCAAGCACTCGCCGAAGCACAGGAGATAAAGAACGACAGGTACAAATATCAGCATCTTGGCAAGAACAAGACGCTGCTCATGATATTCTTCAATAACTCATTGCGCACACGCTTGTCAACACAGAAGGCTGCAATGAACCTAGGCATGAACGTTATCGTGCTCGATGTGAATGCTGGCGCATGGAAACTGGAAACTGAGCGTGGCGTTATCATGGATGGTGACAAGAGTGAGCATCTGCTTGAGGCTATCCCTGTGATGGCAAGCTATTGCGACCTTATTGGTATTCGTAGTTTTGCAGGACTTACCGACCGTGATTATGATTATGCGGAGACCGTGCTCAACCAGTTTATCAAGTACAGCGGCAAACCTGTATTTGCTATGGAAACGGCAACAGTGCATCCTCTGCAGTCGTTTGCTGACCTTATCACCATCAATGAGTACTGGAAAAACAAGGAGCGCCGTCCAAAGGTAGTACTGACATGGGCACCTCATTGCAAGTCATTGCCACAAGCTGTTCCAAACTCATTTGCCCAGTGGATGAACGCTGCCGATGTTGATTTCGTAATCACTCACCCAGAGGGTTATGAGCTCGACCCAAAATTCGTTGGCGATGCTCGTGTAGAGTATGACCAGATGAAGGCTTTCGAGGGAGCAGATTTCATCTATGCCAAGAACTGGAGCTGCCCTGGCGTAACTAATCCTGATGACTATGGAAAGATTCTTTGCAAGGATATGAGCTGGACTGTTGACGCTGCTCACATGGCAGTGACCAACAACGGTAAGTTCATGCACTGTCTGCCTGTTCGCCGTGGTCTCATCGTTACCGACGAAGTGATAGAGAGCGAAAACTCAATCGTTATTCCAGAGGCAGCCAACCGTGAGATATCTTGTTCTGTGGTAATAAAGAGAATGCTCGAAAATCTATGAATAAACGTATAGTTATTGCCATTGCCTGTCTGTTGTTCTCAATAGGTATTTCATTTGGCAAGAGCTTAGTGCTTACACTGGCAAACAATACATTGGTTTACTATATGCTGGGAGGCGCCAAGAATCCAATGATGCGTTTTGCCGATGGCAAGGTATGTGTAGAATCAGATGAGTATACTTTCAGTAATATAAAGAACTTTTATATTTCTGAGACAGACGATCCCAGCGGTATTGAGCACTTGTTGAAAGAACAGCAGATTACCTACAAGGCAGGCACGCTCATTGTCCATACAGATAACCCAGAATCTATTGGTGTATATAATGCCAATGGCATGAAGGTAAGTGTAGCAGTAGAACTGTCGGGAAACGTTGTCGCTGTTAGTCTGAATCAACTGCCAAAAGGAGTGTATGTAGTGCGAGTAGGAGAATCATCATTTAAGGTTTTAAAACAGTAGTGTCTGGGAGGATTATATATGAAGCAAATACATTATATATTTACTCTATTGGTTGTTTTAATGTCCTCGCTGCAACTTAAGGCACAGGAGAAACCTGCCAACTTGTGGTTTCAGTTTGACGACCGTTTTACTGCTAATGATGTGATGGACCTCAAAGACGTAGACTCCATTGCTTTTACCAATAAATCACTTAAGTTGTATAGGTTTTACCCTAACACTAATCAGGTGGTAGCCCTGCCATTCAACTATCGTACTGACGGTGTGTATCGTTTGGATGAGGTGCAACGTTATCTGGTTAAGCCAAGCACTTATTCAAGCAATAACTATACCAATGAGAATTCAACATGGTGTTTTCAGCGCAGTGCAGAGAGTGAGCACTTTATAATCTATTGGGCCAAGGGACTAACCAAGCAGTCCAACGGCAACATCACAGGCGGAGCATCCAGCTCTGTGTGCAATGTGAACACCCTGCTTGCCAATGCAGAGAAAATTTGGGATGTATATGTAAACAAACTGGGATTCCTAGAACCAGGTAACTCCACTACCGACAGGGTAAAGATACAGATGTATATCGTTAACCAGTCTGACTGGAGAGCCGACGGCAGTGGAGTGGACGGAACAATATGGAAACCAGGACTAGGTACAAGCAAAACAGCACAGTCGCATAAAACAGGTATATTCCATTGCAATCCATGGGCAGCAAGTGATAATGTGACAGTGGCTCACGAGATAGGACATACATTCCAGTATCTGGTTAGCGCAGACTTAGGTATGAGGCACGGACTGAACTATGTACTTGGTCAAAACTCATCAGGCAATGAGTGGTGGGAAGACTGTGCCAACTGGCAGGCCCACAAAGTTTATCCAGCAGCGCAGTTCAGCAGCAACTGGAGCAACAATCAGAATATGCACCACATGAATATATTGCATGAAGGCGCACGCTATAATAACTGCTACTACCAAGACTGGTGGTGCCAGAAGCATGGACTCAATACTGTTGGCCGTGTGTGGCGTGAGGCAATAAATCCAGAAGACCCTATACAGGCTTATATGCGCATGTTCGGTTTAAATGAAGAGACCTTTGCCGATGAGCAGTTTGAAGGATATTGCCATATAGCCAGCATGGATATTGATGCTTGGAAAACCTACGGACAAGGACTTATTGGCAGTGAACAGCAACGCCTGAAGGAGGTGCCAGCTGCGATATTAGAAAAGCATCTCGCTGGAGAAGAAGGATGGTGGATTGTCGACCCTGCATATTGCCCGCAAAACTATGGGTATAATGCCAATCCGCTGAAGGTGCCTGCTGCAGGAACCGTTGTAAAGGCCACTTTTAAAGGCATGACAGGCATAGATGGCTATAGAAACATTAATGCCTCTTATGCAGGATGGCGCTATGGTCTTGTGGCATATTCAAGCGACGGCACACGCACTTATGGCAATATAGGTCGCACGGCAGAGGGCGAGGTGAGCATCACTGTCCCAGAAAACTGCAAGTATATATGGTTTGTGGTGATGGGTGCTCCAACAACATATTGGACTCATTCATGGAATGACAATGACGCTGACGATGAGCAGTGGCCGTATGCCGTGAAGTTTACTAATACAGACCCTTATGGAGCGAGTCGTACCTATGGAGACTATCCGCAGGACTATCAGCGCAGAGACACCACCGTGGTTATTAATGCTACCCTTGGCTATAGTGCCGACAGTTATACATCGGTACGTGTGCAGTATGACATGGATGCCATCAGTCAGGCTCTTGGCTTGAGCACAGCGCAACTGAAAACAATTAAGCCAAGCAGAAGCTACAACCCATGTTTCGTAGGCGTAAATCCTGATGGCACCATAAACAGCGCCACCACAACAACAACCAGTTCAAGTGCCACATCAACAGCATCTGACCGCAAATACGGTCATTGGTTTACTACTGATGGCAGGGTGTGCTCATATACAACCAGTGCAGGCATCTTTGCTGAGTGGTATCCTGACCAGTATGGTTGTTATGTAGGTCAATATCCAGGCAAACTCACTCGTGGCAAGACCTATACAATTCGTCAGGCATTCATCTATAAAGATGCGGCCAACAAGGAATACAGGGCAACGATGGTTGTCAATCTTTTAGTAAATTAAATAGAAATAGAGGAAGTTCAAAACTTCCTCTATTTCTATTTATGCTTTGCTTGTGAAAGCAATATTAAGTGCTTCGTTTTGTTATCTTAGTGCCATCTTCTTGTAAATCACTCCCTTGTACGTATTTATCCCCATGCAAACGGAATCGGCTTTGATGGAATCGCGTGGTATGCTTATATAGCATTTTGATGAGTAATACTCAGGCATATCGCCTTGGTCGTGATACAGTTGCATGTATGCGGTGGTGCGGCCATCAGGGTTTATGATTATTGTGTCTTGAATCATACTGATGGTATGCAACTCGGCATCCTTGCCAACCTCACCGATTTTCAAGTAGAACGCCATGTTAAGGTATTTGCCGTTGGCGCCCTGCCAGATGCTCTCAAACGTTACCGGGTCGGTCTTGATGTCCTTTATCATCCAGTCGGGATAAATGCTGAGCGTAGGCACTTGTGTGATGCTCAGCGGTTCTATGATGCCTTCTCCTATATTATTATAATATAAGAGAGCGCGATAGAGAGAGTCGCCTGTGGTCATCCATTTAACCGAAGGCTGTATGCTTAGCCTTAGCAGTTCACCATTGTCGGTTACAACAAAGTCCATCTGTCTCTTGTCGTTGGCATGCGCCTCAACAAACTCTGCCGTGGCAAGCGACAACTCACCTTCTCCCTTGTCGTAGCTGTCGCTCTCGCAAGATGCAACCAGCAATAGAAGGATGGCATACATCCAAATCTTCTGCACCATTTCTGTTATATAATTACTATTAACTAGAATCAAGTAGTCAGGAGTAAAATGGAGTTAAGTCATTACTTTTTGATGCAAGTAACTCGTCAACCCATTTACTTGTTACCTCCTAAACTATTAACTCGTCAACTTATTTACTTGTCAACTAACTTATTCTTCGCCGGATTAGCATACATCGTCAGTATGCGCTCACGCAAGAATGCCTCATCCTTATTTGGAATATCTATCATGGCCAGTCTGCTTTCCAGATATTTCTCAAAGGCCGCTTTATCCTCGGCTGTATAGTTTGTAGCAAGATTATCATTGCCAGCCAGCATATCGGCAGCGATATAGTTGCATGGGAACAACTGGTAGTTAGCATGAATCTGCTTGTCCATATATGCAGCAATGGTGTCAAAGAGTTCACCCTTTGGCATATCTGGGTCGAGCGTCTTTAGGAACTCGTCAATGCATGGTGCCGCATGATAATGTATGCGTCCCTTATAACCCATGATACCAGTACGCATGCTTATTACATCGTCCTGCTTAGTCTTCTTCCATCCCTCTACATCGCGCTTCAGTTGGAACTCCATAGCCTTGAGGAAGTCGCATGGGTCATACTCGTAAGATATTGCCAACGGAACGATATGCAACTGCATCAGTCGTTCTATGATATTGCCAGTGCCTCCCATTGCCATCATCTTCAGTATTGATGGTTGTGTACGGTCGTTACTATCTTTGGCGCGTCCTTCGCGCTGTGCTATCCACACGTTGTCGTTCTTCTTCTCTATTACATAATGCATATATTCTGCCATACGCTTGCTGCTCATCAGCATCTCGCGCACACCAGCACTACGCTCAACGATAAACGACTTGTTTACCCTTACCAGATCCTTAATCCATGGCGCAGCCAGCAGGTTGTCACCAATGGCAATCTCGCAGGTGGTTTTGAAACCAGCATCAATAAGCAATACATCGAGCAATGCAGAGTCGAGCACAATGTCGCGGTGATTGCTCACGAAGGTATATCTGCGTGTTATATCAACATTGCTTACGTCTATGTCACAGCCCTTGCTAGCCTTTGACAATAAGTCTTTCAGGAATCCGTAGCAGAAAGCCACCTGGAAGTCAAGGTTTGTTTTACACTGGCGCATCTTCTGTGCGATGCCCTCGAAAGGTATGTTTGGGAATACTATTCCTATGACAGAGCGGAACTGCTCGTCGGCAATCAGTCGATCGAACACTTCGGGCAACTCCTCTGGCTCAAAAGGCCTGATGGCATCAAATTGTTTTAGTTCTGCGTTCATATTATATTTTTTTTAGTTGACGAGTTGTTTTTTAGTTGACGAGTTGACAAGTAAACGAGTAGACAAGTTAATTGTTTTTTAGTTATACCTTATTGTCTGAGTTTATAAGCAAACAACTTGTTAACTTGTCAACTCGTTAACTTTATTAAAACTGATTCTCCACAATATCCGTCAGTACGTCTGCCATATTCAGTCCAGCTGCTCTAACTTGTTGCGGTATGAAACTGGTAACTGTCATTCCAGGAGTGGTGTTAACTTCGAGCATGTATATCTTATCCACTTCTTCGCCATCTTTGTTTAAACCGCGGCATATAATATAGTCTATGCGGATGATGCCATTGCAGTGGAGTATGTCATATATATGACTGGTAAGCTCTGCTACACGGCGTGCAGTGTCTTCGTTCAGACGCGCTGGAGTAATCTCCTGCACCTGTCCGTTGTACTTGGCGTCGTAGTCGAAGAACTCGTTGCTTGTCACCACCTCTGTTGCAGGCAGAACCACCGACTTCTCCTTTGTCTTATAACAGCCGATGGAAATCTCTGTACCCTTCAAGTATTGCTCCACCATAACCTCAGGGCTCTCCATCATTGCCTTGCGAATGGCTGGTGCGAGCTGGTCTTTGCTGTTCACCTTTGACACACCAAAGCTGCTGCCGTCGGCTGCTGGCTTAACAAAGCAAGGCATGCCTATGCGCTCTTCTATCTCATCGTCGCTCACCAATTCCTCATAACCCTTGCGTATCAGCAAACTGTCTGCCACGCTCACGCCATAACCGCGCAGGTATTGGTTGAGCACAAACTTATCAAATGTCATTGCCTCTACTAACACGCCACTGGTAGAGTAGGGCAGATGTATCAAATCGAAATATCCCTGCAGCAGTCCGTTCTCGCCAGGTGTGCCATGAATGGTGATATAGGCATAGTCAAACTGCACCACCTTGCCATTCTCTATAAACGAGAAGTCATTGCGGTCTATTGTCGCTGTTGTACCGTCTTCTAGATAAACCTTCCACTCCTGTCCTCTAAGCAGTACGATATAAATATTGTAACGCTCCTTGTCGAAGAATGAATATAGTCCTTGTGCCGAACGTTGCGACACTTCATATTCTGATGAGTCGCCACCACAAACGATGGCTATTGTTCTTTTGCTCATAATAGTATATTAATAATGTAGATTATTTTTTCCATATATGCACATGTGGGTAATCATATCCACCACATTCGTCACACCATTTCTGGATGTCGCTGGCAGTATAGTTTGGGGCATACTCCTTAACCCTTATGCCGCGGTCTCTTGTTGTGCTGCTTGACGAACTGCTACTGCTGCTTCTGCTGCTTCTGCTGGAGCTTCCCGACGAACTGCCGCCACCAGTAGAAACCACGTTGCCATTCTCGCTCACAGAATAACCTATGCCGCCGCTAATCACGCCCCAGCTTTCAGTATATCCTCTGCCCTTGCATTGCAAACACATTCTAGTGCCATTACATTGAGGACAGACAAAATTGTAAGAGACAACGCTTTGCACCATACCAGCATACATGCAGCTATTGCAGCGCATAGAACCGTAACACCACACGCAAGGCGACTTTGTATGTGTCTTCACAGAACCATCGGCTTGTGGGTAGAATGTGGTCTCGCCTAATCCGTTTTTAACAGTATAGGGTTGTCGTGTGGCAGAAGCCTGTTGTCTGTTGTATGTGCTTGCCGAAGAGGTTGTGGCAGTTCTTTGTCTCGTGCTAGCCGAGGCATAGGTGGTTTGCTGTGCCTGTTTTGCTCTTGCTGCTCTTTCCTTTGCCAGCAATGCCTCTCTTTGTTTTCTCTCAGCCTCCCTCTGCTTTCTCTCAGCCTCTTGTCTTGCTAATCTCTCTTTTCTTTCTTTCTCAGCTTTGGCAATGGCATCCTCCTCTTTCTTAATAGCCTTCTGTATGCCAATGGCCTTATTGCTTACAGCAGATGTGGTGTGTTTTCTGTATTCGTTATAATACTGTCTGGCTTTTTCTATGTCTTTTCTGAATCCTTTGCCCTCAAGAAATCGGTTGGAGAGTTCAAGACAAGCCATCCAGTAGTTGGGTTCCGACTTTATTCTCACCGAGTCTGTTGCCTTGAAAAACCAATAGGCGGCACGCTCCTCGTTATAGAAAGGCATGTCCTTTAACGCAAAGCAGTTGGCAAGTGTATAGTAGGCTCTTTTCTCTCCCTGTTGTGCCGCTGCCAACAGATAACTGTGTGCTGCATAGTATTTCTTGTTGTTCCAGAAGGCCATTCCCGCCTGGTAGGTAGTGCCTGAGCTTTTTGTTATGATGTCATCATTGCTTGACTTCAGGTCAAACTTCAATGTGTCGCCTGCAGCCGTGTTTCTTTTCACTGCTACTCCTTTCTGCGGAATTACCAGTCGCCTGCCTACATAACAAGCACTGCCAATAGGGTTTGCTGCTTTTAGCTCATCTACCGTGATGCCATATTTTTCTGCAATAGACACAAAGTCTTCTCCGCTCTGCACAATATGCTTTCTCTCTTGAGCCATCAAGCATATTTGCATCATGCAGCATGCAATTACAATGAGAAATCTGAGTGTGGTCATGGATGCTCGGTTAATATTTGATGACTAAATATTTTGATATGCTCCAGAAGTTTGCCGCGTCGGTAACAGTGAGTGTGCTTGTGCCGTCGCTGTTGGCTGTTATCTTATATGCCTTCTTTGGCATCTGTGTCATCACCTCGGCTTTCTTTGAAGGTATTGTAAATGTCTTAGTCTCGCGAATATCTATCTTGGTGAATTTTGATACGTCAATATTCCTCAAGTCCAACTTGCTCTTCTTGAGCAGAGAACCACCCGTCAGCACACCGGCACTCTTCAATGCGTCTTTTGTGGCAATCATTACATAGCCCACGTTGAGCATGTCGCTTTGGGCGATGAGCACCTCCTCCTGTGCTTTATTGGCATCGGTAAGTTCTGCCACGTCGTTGGTAAGACTCCTAACCTGTTTCTTTAAATTGGATATGTCGTAATTGCGCTTTTCCAATTCTTCCGCCATCTCAACGATTGCCTTGTCTTTTTCAGCAAGTTGCTTTTTCAGGCTGCTGATGGTCTTCAGCATCTTGTCTGTGTTGCCCGATTTCTTGTCGTCAAGGTTTTCCTCCAGTTGCGCTATTCGCTCATGCTGGCGCTGTAATATCAGTTTGAATGACTCGATGTTCTGCTTTATCTGCTCCTTGTTTGACAGCGGACTTTCCTTGCTGGTGCGCAGAATGTCTCCTTCCATTGTTATTACGCTGTCCATGCTTGCATTTACGGCATCAAGGAACAGGTTGACATCATCCAGTTCTGTTGCCTTTTGTTCAAGGACCAATCGCAGTGAATCTATCTCTGTTTTATTGCTGTCGTTGCTGCCACATGAGATGAACAGACTGACAAACAGTGTGAAGAAAAGTGTAAACAAGGGTGACTTCATATTCTCTGATTTTTTAAGGTTGTCTTTATTATGTAAAGTCTAATTCTTTACATATTTCCGCCATTTCTCTATTAGTGCGGTAATGTCTTCAGGCAGTTCTGATGTGAAATCCATCTGCTTGCCTGTGCGAGGATGGACGAAGCCCAGTGTGCGGGCATGCAGAACCTGGCGCGGACATAACTTAAAACAGTTTTGTATAAACTGCTTGTAACTGCCGCTGCGCTCGCCGCGCAATATCTCTGTGCCGCCATAGCGCTCGTCGCTGAACATAGGATGGCCGATATGTTTCATGTGGGCACGAATCTGATGAGTGCGCCCAGTTTCTAATATGCACTCAACCAAAGAAACATATCCTAAGCGCTCAATTACCTTATAGTGGGTAACTGCAGGCTTGCCAATGTCGCTGCCTACAGGGAACACAGCCATGCGCAGGCGGTCCTTCGGGTCGCGGCCTATGTTGCCCTCAATGGTGCCACTGTCCTCTTTTATGTGGCCCCAAACCAAAGCGTTATAACTTCTGTGGGTTGTTTTGTTGAAGAACTGCGCCCCCAACTCCGTTTTTGCCTCAGGGGTCTTTGCCACAACAAGCAGTCCGCTAGTGTCTTTATCAATACGATGCACCAGACCAACCTGCGGGTCGTTAGGGTCATAAGAAGGCAAGTTGCGCAGATGCCATGCCACAGCATTAACCAGTGTGCCATGGAAGTTGCCGCATCCGGGATGCACAACAAGTCCGGCAGGTTTGTTTATCACCATCAGGTCGTCATCCTCGTATACCACATCGAGCGGAATATCCTCTGGCTCGATGGTTGTGTCATAGTGCGGACGGTCGAGCATCAGCGTTATGACATCGCCAGGACGTACCTTGTAGTTGCTCTTCACTGGTTTGTCGTTGACATGCACAAAACCAGCGTCGGCAGCCTTTTGTATACGGTTGCGACTGGAGTGTTGCAGTTTCTCGAACATATACTTGTCGATGCGCACAGGTACCTGACCGCGGTCAACGACAATTCGGAAATGCTCGTATAACTCTTGTTGTCCTTCTCCGTCGTCTTCTAACAGTTCTATGTCGTCAAATTCTTCTGTCATCATTTTCTTTTGTTTCTTCAGTGTTTTCTTTTGGATTGTCTAGATAGTCTCTTGGATAATCCTATTCAATAATGCCTTCTGTAGGTGGTTCTGATACTTCCATAAAGTCGTCGCTGATGCCAGGTGTGGCAAAATCAGCGTCAGAGTAATCAATATCCTGCGCACCGCCATCATATCCACCGCCCACCTGAAGCTTAAGTGGTGTGTCAATGGATACGCGCTCGCCGTTTATAAGGTTGCGCCCTTTGCATATTATTCCATAGACCCAGTCTTTTTCTCCTGATACATACTGGTGGTCGAGCAGTTTGAATCCTATGGCAGTGAGTTTGGCTGTTGCTTCGCGCACACTGCTGTTGTCGATAATATCGGGTATGACAAAGCTTGGCGATGAAGGCGAGTTAACTGTGACATATATCACTCTGCCTTGCTTCACCTCTGAACCGGCTTTAGGGTTTTGTGCCAATATGCAATCTGCGGGCAAGCGCTTGTTGTGCCCAGAGTCGCCAACCATGATAAACATTCCGTTTTGCTCAAGCAGCATCTTGGCTTCAGAAAATGTCATGGCGTTGAGGTCGGGCACAGGTGTGCTCTCTCCGTGGCGGGTGTATGATGACAAACCAATTTTTACACCGATAATCAGTATAATGACAATGCCAATCATTCCCAGTATGTTTAACACCAAAACATTTGAAACTATTTTCTTTAAGAGTTCTTTTACGTCCATCTGTCACAAAATCTTAGTAATATGCAAATTTACACTAAAATTAGTGTATGGCAAAATAAATTCTTTATTTTTCCATTTTTTTTCGAATAGTGGCAATGATTATTCCAAATATGTTGGCTGATTTAGGATTATGCCTTTTGCTGAGCAGTTTAGCGTTTGGTATATAAATAAAAAAAGGCAAGCCGAAGCCTGCCTTTTTTAAGTTTAACGCTTATTCAAACGAGTGGGATTACTTTCCGTGGTGCTCGTCAGATACAGTTAACTTCTTACGACCCTTTGCGCGACGTGATGCCAAAACGCGACGGCCATTCTTTGTTGCCATTCTCTCACGGAAACCGTGCTTGTTTACGCGTCTTCTGTTGTGTGGCTGAAATGTTCTTTTCATTGCTTTATTATTGTTTTTATTGTTATTATTTCACACTTTGGGGTGCAAAGGTACGCATTTTTTTCAAAACAACCAAGATTTGACAAGAAATTAGTTGCAACTTTTATGTTTTTTGATTAAAAAGGCATTATATTTATGTCTGTTACAGATAAAATTTGTATCTTTGCAGTCGAAAAATCGATTTTTTAAACATTATTATAAATTTATGATTAAATCACAAGACATTAAAAAGGGAACTTGCATCCGCTTGGATGGCAAGCTCTATTTCTGTATCGACTTCCTTCACGTGAAGCCAGGTAAGGGTAACACTATTATGCGCACAACACTGAAGGACGTTGTTAACGGCCGCGTGCTTGAGAAGCGATTCAACATTGGTGAGGCTTTAGAGGATGTACGCGTTGAGCGCCGTCCTTATCAGTATCTCTATCAGGAGGGTGCTGATTATATCTTTATGAATCAGGAGACATTCGACCAGGTGCCTATCGCTAAGGATATGATTACAGGTGTTGATTTCATGAAGGAAAGCGACATCGTAGAGGTAGTTAGCGATGCAGATACAAATACTATCCTCTATGCTGAAATGCCAGTTAAGACTGTTCTTCGCATCACTCACTCTGAGCCAGGCGTAAAGGGCGATACTGCAACAAACGCAACAAAGCCTGCAACACTGGAGACTGGTGTTGAGATTCGCGTGCCTCTGTTTATCAACGAGGGTGAGCTGGTACAGGTTGACACTCGCGACGGCAGCTACTTGCAGAGAATGAAAGAATAATTCTTCTTTCTGAAGAATGAAAAATGAATAATGAAGAATTTGCTGCCGCTAATCTTTTTGTGGTATCATATTCTTCATTTTTCATTAAGAATACCTCCATGGCGGAGTTGGCTCAGAAGCAAGTCTGTCTCTCCTTATTTTTCTGATACTTTACTACTTATTTGCAATCTATGAAATACTCTATCATTGTTCCTGTGTATAACCGCCCCGATGAGGTGGATGAATTGCTTGAAAGCCTTTGCAAACAGAGTTTCAAAGACTTTGAGGTAATAATAGTTGAAGACGGTTCGGCTATGCCATGCAAGGAAGTGTGCGATAAGTATATGGAAAGTCTTGACTTGAAGTATTTCATGAAGCAGAACTCAGGTCCTGGACAAAGCCGCAATTATGGGGCTGAGCGCTCTAAGGGAGAGTATCTTATTGTGCTCGACTCAGACGTGGTGCTGCCCGATGGCTATCTGCAAGCAGTAGAAGATGAATTGCAGCAGAAACCCGCCGATGCCTTTGGTGGACCAGACCGTGCTCACGACTCTTTTACCGATACACAGAAGGCCATAAGCTATTCCATGACAAGCTTCTTCACCACCGGTGGTATACGTGGTGGCAAGAAAAAACTCGATAAATTCTATCCTCGCTCGTTTAATATGGGCATCCGCCGTGATGTGTATATGCAGTTGGGCGGATTTTCTAAGATGCGCTTTGGCGAGGATATCGACTTCAGCATCCGCATATTCGATGCTGGCTGTCATTGCCGCCTGTTTCCTGAAGCGTGGGTATGGCACAAGCGCCGCACTGACATGCGCAAGTTCTTCCGCCAGGTATACAACAGCGGCATTGCGCGAATAAACCTGCATAAGCGCCATCCTGGTTCTATGAAACTGGTACACCTGCTGCCAATGGTATTTACCGTGGGTGTTATATTCTTGTTTCTTGTGGCATGTTTCGGCCGGTTGATGATGGTGTATGGCAATCCTGATGATTTTTACAACTGGTACTGGCTGGTGGTATCAGCCCTTTCACCTATTATATTATATTCACTCCTGCTGTTCATTGATTCCTCAATACAAAATAAAAGTCTCCATATAGGGTTTATATCTATCGGAGCAGCCTTTGTGCAGTTGTTTGGCTATGGCTTTGGCTTTATCGAGGCATGGTGGAAACGCTGTGTGCTGGGCAAGGATGAGTTTCAGGCATTTGAAAAAAACTTCTATAAATAAAGGCCATGGAGGATAATCTGCAGAAGCTGAACATCAATCAGTGGGCTGAGGAGGACCGTCCGCGAGAGAAACTGGCACGACTAGGTGCGCAGGCTCTGTCTGACGCTGAGCTGCTGGCTATATTGATAGGCTCTGGCTCTACAAAGGAGAGTGCTGTTGACCTGATGCGCCGTGTGCTCGGCGACTGCAATAACAACCTAAACACCCTTGGAAAGAAAAGCATTCATGAGCTGATGCAGTATAATGGCGTGGGAGAGGCTAAGGCAATAACCATACTGGCCGCATGCGAACTGGGTAAGCGCAGACAGCTGGAGAAGGCTGAGGAGCGCAAGAAGCTTGACTCTGCAACAGCCATTTATGAGCACATGCATCCTGTTATGCAGGACTTAGATGTGGAAGAGGCCTGGATATTGCTGATGAACCAGAATTTCAAACTGATAAAGAAGCAGCGTATTAGTCATGGCGGCATAAGCGAGACGGCCGTAGACGTGCGAGTGATAGTAAAAGAGGCGATATTATGTAATGCCACAATTGTAGCACTGGCGCATAATCACCCAAGCAATAATCTTCATCCAAGCAGGTTTGACGACCAGCTTACAGAACAGGTGAGGAAGGCATGTGAACTGATGCGGCTCCATTTTGCCGACCATGTGATAATCACCGATGGCAGTTATTACTCATATAGAGAGGAAGGAAGATTATAATCATTATATATTCAACTAACAACTTAAAAACAAAAACTTATGAAAAAACTACTGACAACAATCGCGATACTGCTTGCGCTCGGACAAAGTGCAATGGCACAGTTTGGCAACTGCACTCCATCAGAGCGCTATGAGTACAAAGACAAACAAACAGGTGTAACAATCATCGGACTCACAGATACAACAAAGAACGACCGCTTTATGTATCAGACCGACCCTATGTGGACAGCCGACGGCAAGTATCTGCTGTTCCGCTCATCAAGTCGTGGCGACGGTAAGGAGCAGGAAACAGTGGGTCGTGACGGTAAGAAGCGCAAGTATCGTCCAACCAACTATTTCTTCATCGATCTTGAAACATACAAGATTATACAGGCTACCGATGGCAAGGAGGGTGGCGTGTTCTTGGGCAATAAATCAAACAAGTTTTATTACAACCGTCGCGAAGAGGGCAAATGGAACCTCTACGAGATGGACCTGGATTCTTTCTTTGCCGATGTAAAGGCTGGTAAGTGCAAGAAACAGAAACACTACGAGCGCTTTATAGGCACATTCCCTACAGAGATGGGGCGTCCTGGCGGCATGGCTATAAATAGCGACGATACTTATGCCTTCATATCTGTAGAGCGCGACGGCACAGATGAGGAGAAAGAGCGTATGAACAAAAACGCTTTCATTCCAGAGAGCAACCAGCCTATAAAGATTAAGCCTGTGCTGAGCGGACTGCGCAAAATGAATCTGCAGACAGGTGAGGTTACAAAGATTGCCGACGTAGAGTTTAAGGTTGGTCATATCCAGTCAAGCCGTTTCAATCCAGACGAGATAGTGTTCTGTAATGAGACAGGTGGCGACGCTGCTCAGCGCATGTGGTATGCAAAGGCTGATGGCTCTGTGGTAAAACCACTTTACAAAGAAACTCCACTCGACTGGGTTACCCATGAGACATTCGCATCGCGCGATTATGTTTATTTCAACATCCTTGGTTTCCAGCCACGTCTGCGCAAGCAGGCATCAGGCATCCTTCGCATAAACTTGCGTAATGATGATGTGGAACTGCTTGGTCAGGTTGAGATGAAGGCCGACGGTGACCAGTTGCGCGGACGCGGATTCTGGCATTGCAATGCTTCGCGTGATGATAAGTGGTCGGCTGGTGATACCTTCGCAGGCAGCGTATGGCTGATAAACAACGAGACGGGAATGCGCTATCACATCGCCGCAGAGACAAAGATGAAACCAGACCACTCACATCCTGCGTTTGGTCCAGACTGCAATACACTGATATTCCAGTCGGGTCACTTCACCAACGGCAAGCGCCTTAATCTGATGATGGTGGATTTGGATAAAGTAGTCAAGTAGTTAATGAGTTAACTCAAAAACTCAAAAACTCATAAACTTAAAAACTATAAAACATGAAAAAGAAAACATTAATCTTAGCTGCCATGATGGCAGTCTGTGCGCTAAACGCAAATGCACAGGACAAGAAAGTGAACGACTCAAACACACCGTTGCATCTGCTAAAACCCGACTATTCCACACCTTACGGTATCAAGACCGTGGAGGAGGTGAAGGCAGATATGGACCGTATATTACGTTATCTGGAAGTGGCTTCTCCTGCTGTCATCGAAGACAAGAATACAGGCAAGGAGATTACTGACTATAAGAAGATTGATGCCAACTCAAGATTGAAACTAGGCGACTTCCGTCTTACCAGTTATGAGTGGGGCGTAACCTACTCAGCAATGCTAGCAGCTGCCGAGACCACAGGCGACAAGGCTTATATGGACTATGTGGAGAAGCGTTTCAAACTGCTTTCCGAGTCGGCTCCATACTTCAAAAAGGTGAAGGAGCAGGGCGGAAGAATCGATGGCAATATGAATCGTGTGCTCAATCCTGGTGCGCTTGATGATTCTGGCGCTATGTGCGCAGCCATGGTTAAGGCTTTGGAGAAAGGTTCTAAGCTCGACCTCAAACCACTAATCGAGAATTACATCAATTACATCATGACCAAGGAGCATCGTCTCGCCGACGGCACATTTGCACGTAACCGTCCGTTTATCAACAGCGTGTGGCTCGACGATATGTTCATGGGCATCCCTCCTGTAACGTTTTATGGTAAGATTGCAGACAATGCAGGCAAATATTACGATGAGGCAGCAAGACAGATTGAATTATTTGCTTCACGCATGTGGGTGCCTGACAAGAATCTCTTCCGTCATGGATGGGCAGAGGCTATGGACCCTCATCCAGCATTCTTCTGGGGTAGGGCCAACGGATGGGCGCTGCTCACCATGTGTGAGGTGCTCGACGCGCTGCCTGAGTCGCATCCAAAGCGTGCTTTCATCATGGACCTTTTCAAGAAACATCTGCAGGGACTAGCTGAGCGTCAGAGCAAGGACGGTTTCTGGCATCAGTTGCTCGACCGCAATGACTCTTACTACGAGACATCAGCAACAGCAATCTATGTTTACTGCATGGCCCACGCCATAAACAAGGGCTGGGTGAGTGCGATGACCTACGGACCAATTGCCACATTAGGATGGAACGCCGTAGCAACAAAGATTAACGATAAGGGACAGGTGGAAGGTGTTTGCGTGGGCACAGGTATGGGCTTCGACCCTGCTTTCTACTACTATCGTCCTGTCAACGTATATGCTGCTCATGGATATGGACCTGCTATCTGGGCGGGTGCCGAGATGATTAACCTCATCAAGAAGCAGAATCCAAAGTCTAACGACAGCGCAACTCTCTTCTATAAGACTCCACAGAAGACCAACCGCGCCATCTTCAGCGAAACGAAATAGAACTGATTCTTATATCCAAAATATCCAAACAGACGCCGCAAATATTTGTGGCGTCTGTTTTTTTACCCTCGCCGCAGTATATGCACCATATACCTTTGTTATCTCATGCAAGTTACATTGTTATCTCATGCAGGTTACAATGTTATCTCATGCAAGTAACATCGTGATTTGGTGCAATCTATAAAATATTGACTATGATTGATTTTTCTTTGCACTTTAAATTGGTGTTTTACTAAGTTGCTTCACACTTTATTAATGTTCTTGCTAAAATGCTTTACATCATGTTGTTGCTAAGTGTTATCAGCTCGGTAGTTATAATTCTTAATTTGGGAAAAAGTTTTTCCCCAAAAAATCTGCACTCATCTGCACTCCATCTGCACGCTTGCAACTTATTGATATTCAATGCTTCCGCTCGAAAGTTCAGATGTTCAGATAATTTTAAAAAAAATAAAGTGCAGTATAATACCACTTAAATCTTTTCTCGGTATAGAGTAGGTATTTATCTTTTTGTCAAGAAATAACTAAAAACAATTCCTTGGATTGAATGTGGTTAAACAAAGTTAAATCCAGTTAACATCCGGAATCCTTCTGCGTATATAATATAGAGGAACGATGTTTTAGCCCGATGAATTAGATAAAGATTTAGCAAAACAATAATGAGAAAGATATTGCTTTTTGTCGTGGCATTGCTAATGGCTTTTACCGCACAAGCAGAAGAGAAGAAAGAGAAAAAGGAACGTAAGGCGGAGCTTTACGGACAGGTTTTTGACTCGTTCACGAGGGTAGGGGTGAAGGCCTTCGTAATACTGATGCGCGAAGACTCGACCGTGGTAGATACCGTGACATGCACGGCTTACGACAAGGGCAGAAACTCTTACTATCAGTTCGCTGTGCCGTTTAAAGAGGGGAAGTATATTCTGAAGGCTACGGCTGAGGGATATGAAGACCTCCTCGTCGACTATACCCTGAAGAGCAGACGCCACAATCAACAGTTCCCTTTGCCGGAACTGCTGATGAAGCGAAAGGCATGGAAGAGTGTCAATCTGGACGGTGTAGTGGTCAAGGGTACAAGGGTGCAGATAGCCTATCGTGGCGATACGATAGTTTACGACGCCTCTGCTTTCAATCTGCCCGAAGGCTCGATGCTCGATGCGCTAATAAGACAGTTGCCGGGTGCGGAACTGAAAGACAATGGCGACATCTACGTGAACGGAAAGAAGGTTGACTATCTGACGCTGAACGGTTCAGATTTCTTTAAGGGCGAGAACAAGGTGATGCTCGACAATCTGCCATATTACACAGTGAAAGACATAAAGGTGTATAACAAGATGACGGAGAAGAGCGAGATGATAGGCAAGGATGTCGAGCAGCGTGACTACGTGATGGATGTAAGTCTGAAGCGGGAGTATGCGCGTGGATATATTGCAAATGCAGAGGCAGGAATAGGAACAGAAAACCGCTGGACGGGCAGGCTGTTCGGACTCTATTATGACGACCGGACACGTGTGTCGGTGTTTGGCAATGCCAACAACGTGAACGAGACGCGCGAACCGGGCAGCGACGGAGAGTGGTCGCCGTCAAAGGTGTCGCGCTCGCTGGTAACAACACGTCAGGCAGGGCTGCATCTGGAAACGAGCGATAAGGAGAAGAAGGTTAAAGAGAGGCTTGACGTGAAAGTGGGGTGGGACGACAATGACAGCGAGAGCCGCAACCTGCGCGAGACATTCGCCACAAGCGGAAACATATTCCGACGTTCGCAGTCGGTAAGCTCGTCAGACAATTTCAACCTGAGCATAACTAATAATCTCCGAATCGATAATTTGAGCCATTCGTATCTGTCGATGAGATACTCGAAAAGCGACAATGCCTGGCAGAGTGCCGACTCGACATATAGCGATGTGCTGACCAACCGCTCTACGGGCATCGGCTTCGGAAAGAGAGAGACGTTCAGTTTGAACGGAGTTGTAAGTCTGTATAAAAGATGGGAAACGGGCGACGGGTTTTCATTCAGCTTTCAGCCGTATGTTAACATCTCGAAACCAGACGTGCAGCATAGTATCGACCGCACTTATTATGCACAGACAGACAAGCATGAACTGAGAAACAACTATTCTGACAGCTATAACAAGTCGTATTCGGGGTATTTCGGTTTGAGTTATGATTATCAGTTGCCTGATTTCTGGTTCATAGATATGGGATTGTCGTATCAATATCAAAATCAGGACAATAAGAACGACCGCTTCCGTCTGGACAGTTTGGGCGGCGATAGCCCTTACGACCAGTTGGGCGTGTTGCCGTCGTCGCGCGACTCGCTCCTGATGGCGATGGACAGCCAGAACAGTTACGAAATGCAGATGACAACACAAAGGTATCGTACTGAGATTGAAATCAATCGCTCCAATGATGATATGTACTTCTCTGTATCGCTACCAATAAGCTATTATAAGGAGAAGATGGACTATGCGCGCGCTGTTCTAGATACCACGGCGCGTCGCTCTTACAGCATGTTTGCTCCATCAATTTTATTCCGCACCTATGGAAAGAAAATGCTTGAATTTCATTATTACATGAGCATTCAGAAGCCGGAGTTTTCTACGCTGATGCCGATTTACGACAATAGCAATCCGCTGGCTATGCGGATAAACAATCCCGACGTGAAGGACAGAACGGAACATGATTTAGCTGTACGACTGAACATTAAGTGCGACTCGATAGATCTCAGCTATTGGGTTAGGCTTGTAGCGAATATTAGGCACAATGCCTGGGGTACGCGTACAAACTACAACACGAAGACGGGTGCTTATACTTACATGACCGACAATATAGGCAAGGCCAACTGGTTCGGAGAGCTGTCGGCGGGTGCTAATGGTTCGTTCGACAAGAAGAAACGCTTGCGCTATAGTATCGACGGCAGGGCGAAATACGAAAGGAGCGTTGACTTCGATGTGGCTTACGATGACGAACCTGTTGCTTTGAGCAAGGTAAACACCGTGATTACTTCGGGAACGGCCAAACTGACGTATAAATTGGGCAAGCTGACTGTGGGCGCTATCGGTAAGCTGACCTCGCGCCATAGTAGCGGCAATAGGGAGAACTTCCAGCGACTGAATGTATATGACTATCAGTATGGCATGAACGTTCAGTACACGGTGCCGGTACTCAACGTGAATGTGGCTACCGACCTCAACAATTTCAGTCGCCGCGGTTATGGCACAAGCGATATGAATACCGACGAACTGATATGGAACGCACAGCTGTCGCGCTCGTTCTTGAAGGGCAAGCTGATTGCAAAGCTCACGGCTTACGACTTGCTGAAGAAACTTTCAACCACCAGTTATAACGTGAATGCTCAGGGCAGAACGGAGACGTGGTATCGCAGCGTGCCCCGCTACGTCATGTTCACACTTGCATATAGATTCAACAAGCAGCCAGAAAAGAAGTGATATTTAAATCCATGCCATTTCTCTCAATTGTCCTCAGTTGTCCTCAATTGCCTTCACCTGTCCTCCGCTATCCTCAATTATCCTCAGCTGTCCTCTGTCATCCTTGTCTCCTTTTATATTATATAATAATGTGTAAGGAAAATTCAGGTTGATTTATATCAAATAAGAATATAAAGTGTAAAATAAACACGATTTTTTCTTCAAAATATTTGGTTGGTATTAAAAAAGTGCGTAATTTTGCACCCGCTTTCAAGGAGCAACGTTTCCTGAAGCACTTAAGAAAGAGTTCTTTGATAGATTTACATAAACAGATACGAGAGAAGTAGTACAAGAAGCGAGTGACTATATGTCACTTGGGTAAATGAACTGCCGTCATATTTTTTTATATGTTAGGTGTTTACTTGATAAGCTTTTCCGGACAGTCGTTCTGAGCAGATATAGAAATGATTTATACAATTCCCTGAGCAGCGAGAGCAGTGACAGCTTGCTGTCAATGCCGAGTCGTGACAGGGAATCGTA
>JAZLCN010000030.1:0-14875 GCA_045614255.1 Prevotella sp. | reverse complement strand
TCTGCAGCCGTTTTGATGGCTGGGTTACACTTGATGCGTGCGCCAAGTGTCTCGTAGTCGGCATTGGTAAAGAGCAGGTGTGGCACACAGGCCTCCGCGGTAATACGCTCATCATTTGGCTCAAAGAGTTTCAGTTCCTGTGCCGTCGTAATGTGTGCCACGTGCAACCGTGCCCCTTCTTCTTTTGCAAGACGTACGGCAAGTACTGTGCTTCTGTAGCAGGCCTCATGGTCGCGGATGATGGGATGAAAGCGGATGTCAGGGTCTTCTCCATATTGTTGCTTCACGGCAGCAATGTTTGCATTGATGCGAGCCGTGTCCTCGCAATGTGTCATGATGAGCGCAGGCGAGTGACGGAAAATTTGGCGAAGCCTTTCTTCACGGTCAACGAGCATGCCCCCTGTACTGCTGCCCATAAAAAGCTTCACACCTGGACAGCTTGAAGGGTCTATTCGCTCTATTTCCTCCAGATTGTCATTGGTGGCACCAAGGTAGAAGCCATAGTTCACATGGCATTGATGTTCGGCAAGAGCATATCGCTCCCTCAGAAGCTTGAGTGTTGTGGTCTGAGGCACTACATTAGGCATATCGAGTACGGTTGTCACGCCACCTCTGGCAGCGGCCCGTGTCTCGCTTTCCATTGTTGCCTTGTGAGTAAGCCCTGGCTCCCGCATGTGTACATGTCCATCAATGATGCCAGGAAGTAAAAAAGCCCCATCCCCCGACCCATCCCCCGAGGAGGAGGGGTGTATGGCGGCGATTCGTCCATTCTCAATGAGGACGGATGCTTGATAGCACTCGCCCTCATTGACAATAGTGACGTTTGGTATGGTATAGCAGCTTTGGTTCATCTGATGTATCCTATTCTTCTGCCAGTATCTTCTCAAAAGCCTGAATTAGGATGTTGGCCATTATCTGCATTCCGTCGTCGTTAGGATGCAGAGCCGTGTCGTAGCTCCAATTGTCAAGCTGGCGCTGACCACCTGCTTCGGCAAAAAAATCAGCCACGGGGAACGATTCGTAGGCGGCTATCTGGCGAATGATGTCGGCATATTCCTGAAGGTAGATGCCGTTCAGGGGGTCGTACCAGTGGTCGGGGAGGTAGTTGCCGTAGCCGTATGCCTTGCGTGGTGTACAGAGGATGACACGCGCCTTTTTATTACGTAAGAAGATACGGTCGATAACCTGACGGTAGTAGGCGGCAAAGGTGCCGTTCTTCGTATTGTTGATGTAGTCATTGATGGTACCCACAGGAGTGGAGTGTCCCCAATCGTTGATGCCATGCTCTATGGTGTAGTAGTCGGCATAGACAACGGACGAAACAGCAGAAGAGATGGTACCGCCATTGACGGCTTTGTTGCTGAAATTAGTGAAGGCGAGTTTCTCCATGACGCGGGTCTGATAGCCCTTGGTGAGGGGGTATGAAGCCGTATTCTCATTGAGCCACGAGATAGAAGTGCCTAACGAGCACCAGCGGCCTTTCACCTTGCGCGGCTCGGGAGTTGCCTCTGGAGCCTGATTGGCACTGAACACGATGCTGTCCACGTTTTCGTTGTTGAATCCGTGGGTCTTGCCATTCTCAAATACGGTGAAACTCTGTGCCATAGCAACCGAGGCTATGGCACAGAGGATAGTAGTTAGAAATGCTTTTTTATTCATCTTTACTTGACAAGAATTTTCTTTTTATTCACGATATTGATACCCTTCTGCAACTTGCTGATGCTCTGACCGGCAAGGTTGTAGATGCCAACGGTCTGGTTGCTTTCGTCTGCCGTCACTCCCTTTATGCCGTCGGGGTCGAAGGCTGACAGAATGGGATAACTGCCGGGCTGCATATCGCAAGACCATACAGAAGAATCCCATGCAACCACCTTACTCTGCAGGTCGGCAAAGTTGGAGCCATTATAGTAGAGAATGCCGCTCATAGCATCTGTGTCGCGGGCTGGACCGAAGTTGTTTGCCGTATTGTTCCATACGGCTACGTTTGTGTACGAGCCACCAGGGGTTGCTGCCTGGAAGCCGCCACCGATGATGCCGCCACCGCGGTTGATGGTGCCGGCTGCATAGACATTGTTCATCACTACCTTATTGCGTACACGTCCGATGATGCCGCCCGTGAGGTCGCCCGAGCCAGTCACTTCCACATTGGCATAGCAGTTGGTGATGTGGCTCTCGTCGGCAATGTTACCGAACATGCCACCGCAATAGCCGTTTGCAGTTACCTTGCCTGTTACCCAAACGTTCTCGATGTAGCAGGGCTGTCCATACGAGGAGTGACCAAGATAGCCGGCCAGAATGCCTGTGCCGCCTGCACATTCTACGGTAGCATTCTCTACACCCAGGTTCCGTACGTTGCCGCAAAGTACACCGAAGACACCGCAATAGTCATAAGCACCTGTCGTGTTGGAGGTCAAGTTGCGGATGACATGGTTCTGGCCGTTGAAGTCGATATATGGATATCCGTTCGATTGGTCATCAATGTCGAAGAGAGGCGTCCAGTCACTTACCTCTGCCATATCCACATCGTCTTCCATCACTACATAGTTCATGCGGCCTGAGATGAGCAACTTTATCAGGTTGGAGAGGTCGGCAGCAGATTTCACCACGAACGGATCGTCTTGTGTGCCAGCGTGCGCCTTTTCATTGGTGTAGGAACCATCGGCATTCACATAGACCGTCTTATGTGTGTCGTCAAGCACAGGGAACTCATCTGTGCCGATGGTCTGGTACCAGCTGATGACGCTCTGATTGCCGTTGAGTTTGTAGCAAACCTCACCGTTTTGGAACTGCTCAAGGCTCCTCTGTGTGCCCTGCTTGGTTCCTATCGCATTAAGATAGTAGCAGTTGTTGAGTTTCATGTCGCCTCGGCAGAACGTGAAGCAGTAGTCGGTTCCCGTGCCTTCGGTCAGGGTGCAGGCGGTATAGCAGTTGTTCAGGGTGGAGGTGACACCGCTGGTGGCGAATGCCGTGAAGCCGCAGTACATCGAGCTGCCCTCATAGCCCATCGTGCCAAGCGTTGCACAGTTGTTGAAAGTGATGTTGCCGTAGAGGGCGCCAATCATACCGCCGTTGCCGGTCACACCGCTGTGTTCTCCCGTGATGTTGACGTTCGTTATCACATTTTCCACGAGCATTGTTCCGTCGCCATAGCCAATGAGTGCGCCGAAGTGGATGCCTCTTGTCACCACGTCGCCCTCCACGCGGAGGTTGCGGATGGTGGCGCCAATCACGTAGCTGAAGAGACCGCAATAGTTGTCGGTGAAGTCATAGCTGTAGGTGATGGTGTGTCCCTGTCCATCGAACGTGCCAGCGAAGGATGCACCGCTATTGCCTATCATCGTGTTGGCGTAGTCACCCTCACGCAGGTCAATGTCTGCCATGAGTTTGGCGTTGATGTCGGTGTAACCGCCATTCACCATGCTTGCGAAGACGAAGAAGTCCCTGTCGTTGTGGAGGAGGTAGTAGCCATCCTCTTCCTCAGGGAAGAAAGTGATTTCCTTATTGAGGTCGATGGCCAACACTTCTTCTGTTGAGAAGGAGCCGTCGATGTAGCCGTTGGTCAAATCGGAATAGAGGTCTTCCAGCCTGATGAACTCGTCCTCGCTGAGGAGGCTGGAGAATGCCGACAGCAGGCCGTTCAGCTCCTCGGCCTTGTCCATGAGGGTGACGTATGCCTGCTTGCACTCATAGATTTGCAAGAAGAGGCTGGAGAACTTCTCGATGAGTTGGAACTTGGCTTCTGGTTCGGAAGCGGTGGCGACAGCGTCGAGCGTCTGCTGCAACTCGTCCTTCAGGGCTTGGCTGAAGTTGGGATATACGGCATAGTTGTCGGTGTAGTCGAACTCATAAACATTGAGGATGGTAGATGCGCGGTCTGACATTGATGCCAGCACACGGTCCAGGCTCTCGGCAGCATCGTCCAACTGACCATAGTAGAACACCTTGATGTTGCCGAACCCGAGCCAGTCGCGAGAAAGTCCTGTGCCAGGCTGACGGACACCGATGGTCAACGTGCCGTCGGTCACCTTGCAGAGCACGCTGTTGGGATAGCGTCCTGCCTGGAAAGCATTGCAGCAGCTCACGATACCCTGCATCGTGTAGCCAATCACCTCGCCCTCTTCATCCTCGATGGCGAAGTCGGCCACTGGTCCATTGATGTTGCAGTTCACGCCGTCTATGGCATCCTCCACGTCAATCATGTCCTCGATGTTAGTCATGAAGTAATTGTGTACACCATTGGCATAGAGCGTGGCGGCATAGTTGACATTGTAGAAGTCGTTGTAGGGAGTGGGACGGAAAGCGCCATTCACCCGCAGTTCGTAGATGCCGTTGGGCAGTCCAGAGAGCGTCTGGTACATGTCCATCTTCGCAAAAAAGACCCTAAAATAACAAATAACAAAAATAACATTTTTACCTAACCTACTGAAAATGAATAAAGCCACGTCCTCACGACGTAGCTTTATTAACGAGAAACACATCTTAACTTCAAACTAATGACTCAATTTTGCGGGTTATTTTCGCCCGAAAAGCGCTTGGATAGCTTAAAAACATAGTAGTTTAAGCCGAAAATTGACCCTGCCAATAGGAATGCTTGGGCAATATACATCAGTGTCCCATTGGCAACGTCACTCATTGTGACCACTTGATAAGCTGCCATTGCTATGCTGGTAGCTATCAATGCCACAGCACAGATGTATTGTATTTGCTTATCAGCTGACATGGTTACAACATTGTGGCTGCTCCTGCCCCGCCAAGGATTGCCGTTACGATATACGATATGATGCGGAGAATCGTTTTCCAAGTATTGTTCATAATGATTGCAATTTATGTGGTTGATGAAAATGGTAAAAGTTAGCAGGGGTGTGCCCTGCTAACTTAGAATCTTTGGCTGTGCCTACAACCTTAATCATCGAGGCCAGTGCCACCACCACCGCCAGCCTGCACGGTAACAGTGAACCATGCTGCATCGCCATCAGCCTTATAGAAGGTGAAGGTGTCTGCTGCTGCACCATTCAGTCCGCTGAAGGTTGCTGTGGTTGCAGTCTTGGTGGGCACGATGTGCTCTGCGCTGCCACTCTTCACGGCATAGATGCCAGCCTCGGAGAGGTTAGTACCTGTCACAACAACCGTGTTGAGGGGTGCGGTTACATTCACGCTGCCACCTGCCACATTCTGTCCTGCTCCATTGAAGCTAACAGTGTTGCTAAAGGTGGGGTCGGAAGAAGGAGGAGTCACGGGCGTGGTGCTGGAACTGCTGCCCTCTGCACCGCCAGTACCTGCATTGTTCAGATACTGCTCATTCTCCAGGTCAATCTCAGAAGCCTGATAGCTTTGTTCTACAGCATCCCAAAGGCTCGTCAGGTCAGAACCAATGGCGGCCTCGCTGATTACGAGCACGGAGTTAGAGCGCAACCACTCATTTCCGTCCTTGCGGCTGACGATGATGGCAGATGCAACGCAAACTGCGCCATTGACTGGGTTGGCGATGAAATCGAGTTGGTCGGTGTCGAAATCAAGGTAGATGCTACCCTTGTTCTTCCAACTGGGATTCTGGATGACACCCTCTGCATCAACGAATTGAGTAGAGAGAGGTGCGCTACCATCACCACTGCGGGGGTCGAGAATGACGCGAGCAAAACTCGGTACATACTCATCGTTCACCTTGCTGACCGTCACAAACGTCAGCTGGTCGCCACGCTTCAACCCCAATGAATTGATGACACCTGCATAGGTGTTTTCGGAGATAGCCACACGGCCACAATAAAGGCCAAGTTCGTTCTGAACCATTTCGGTTGCAACGCGAGGAAGTTGACCCTGCGAGAGGATGACAGAACCAGGAACCCAACCAGTTGCACCAACGGGCTGGAAGTTGTAGAACTGGGCAAGGCTCTGACCTGCTTGATTGATTTCAGAAGCACGAGCACGGAGATTCCGCATGTTCAGCTTCTTGAACTGATTTGCACACTGCGCACCCATCGAATAGCCCTCGAAAGCGTGGTCACAGATTTCCTTGAACTTCTGATAAGTCTTGGTTACCTGAGAGGCAATCACGCGCTGAATGGTCTGCGCATTAGTTTTGGGATTCTTCGGTGTCACGGCTTCCCTTGCAACCGTTTTTCCGTTCGAACGGTAGTAAACCTTGTTACCAACCTTTCCAGATGCACCGTACATCTCTTGTGTCATTTGTGCCATAAAGCAATGATAATAAGATAGTTAAACATGTACCGCGATACCCTGCGAATCACATTTCCACTAAACCTCTGCAAAACAGCATCTTAGGCTCTGCTTCGACCTTATTACTAACCTTTAGGTTAGACTGACATCGGAGCGGCTTCGGATTGGCTTCGGAGCGGCTTCGGAGTGGCTTCGGAGTGGCTATTACGTAGTAATAGAGGTTGACACTTCAATCTTCCCGAATGTCCTCGCATTTGTCGTTTCCGAGGGCAAAGTACGGGCAAAAATTTCAATTTACAAAGTTTTACAGAAATTTTAACATATTTTTAACATTTCGGGCTATCGTTATGGATTTTTCAGAATGATACCCGAAAATGTTATTTTTGTTATTTGTTATTTGACGGTCAATATCCAGACGGCACGGGGGTTATTATATGGTATAGGGGTTTAATTTTTTAAAATTTAATACATTATTAATTTTTAAAAATATATAACGTCAATAATAATGGGCGGCGAAACGACCCCAAATTCACAATTAACAAAAATAACATTTTTTGCTCAAAAATGGCTTTTGAAGCCAAATATTTAGTTAACGAATGTTAAAAAAGAACGTTTTTCGTTAATAAATATTAACGATTTTTTTTTTTTTTTTAACATTTCGTACATTTGCACAAGATTTCTGATAATTAACATGTTACACAATCTAAATTTTCAAACTATGAGTCAAAATTTCTCATTCAAGCAGTTTTTCTCTAAATTGGCCGACGTTTTGACGAGCGTCGTGTATGTAGTTCTCATGGCAACGGCCATCGTCTATATTGCTATAGGTATATGGATAGCATGAAAAAGAACAATCAAGACTTCAAAGGTTGGCTCGCTCACATCGTGTGGTGTTGTACACTGGTATGGTGTGTGTGTGCTGCCATATTTTATTTATTCACTTATTTAATTCATTAATTTATGCAGTTCTATCTGTTTTTAGAGAGTACCGGTCCAGTGAGGGAGTTCACTGGTACTGATGGACAAGTAGTCAAGGCCGTTGACGTGGTTTTAACCGACCGCCTCAGTAAATTTGCAGTCACCGCTTATGACAAGCAGGCACAGCTTCTCATTGACCATCCCATCAAACCCAACACGCTGATGAGCGTTGACCTATCTTTCAATGTCAAGGTGGTAAATTCGGAAAAGGGGGATTTCAAATCCAACCTTATTCGTCTGAACAATTTTGGCATTATGTACGGAGCATGACACATTTAAAGTCTCCCCCCCTGCGGGGGAGTCTTTAGGTAATCGAAAACACATTAAATTTTACAACTATGGCAATTTTAAAGAAAGGCGCAATGATACCAGGGCAAAGGTATCGCGGTTATGGTTTCATCAATGAGTTTCAGGAGTTCTGCTTTGAACCCGAAAACACTGGGTCGCATGCAGGCAGAGTGAAAGCCATCTTCACAAGAGAGGGTATCAGCGTTTCAGAAACAAAAAATCTCCTGATGGTTAAGTTCAACATAGAGAAGAAAGGCTCAAAGTTGGAATACTTACAAGAATTAACAAGAGTTTATAACTACATTTTCAAATTTTTACAAGACTATGACATTTGATATTTATTTTCCACACAAGAACAAAGAGGGTGAGTTAAAACCTGGCTTTCGTCCCAAACCCATGTCATCAGACGAAATCTTGTTTTTGACTAAAGACAAGGTTTTGCATGAATGGATAAAGGGCTATCGGGACACTGGCGATAAGACTTTCAAAGAGAAACTTCCTGCAATCTGCTTTGTAGGCAAGTGCCAAACAAACTATCGCCTCTCAAAGAACATGCTGCCCACACAATTCGTCATGATTGATATTGACCATTGTGAAGAACCTCTACTTGCCTATAGGCAGATGGCAGAGTATAGAGGGCAAGAGTGGCTTGATGCAAACGTGCTTTGTGCGTTCATTACACCGTCAGGCAAGGGTTTGCGCTGGGTTTTCCTCGCACGTGAGAGTTTCAAGACATTAGAAGATAACATGACATGGTTTAATGATGAGTTTCAGTGCAATCTCTTTGGGGATTTCGACGCTGTCACAAAAGACTATGCGCGTGTTTCCTTCCTGCCGCAATTTGAGGACATCTTGTTCTGGAACAAAGAACTTTTCAATCGCGAGGTGATTGAAACAGAATATCTCGTCAATGAGTTCTTTGACCCACAAGATGAGGAATCCAAGAAAACTGAGGGTGCAGACAAAAAGGCTGCACCCAAGCCCTCAGCAAACGATATCCCCACCTATACAGACGAGGAAATTGAGAAATACAAGGCATTGGAATACAAAGGTACTCCAGTACCAGTTATCATTGACAAGTATGTAGAAGTAAAGGGAACACCAGGCAGCGGAGAGATACACAACTACTACAATGAAATGGTGAAGAACTTCCGCAATCTGATGAACAATGACAAGCGGGCTGTCTTTGCTCTGCTTCCGAGGTTTGGCCATACTGACTCTGAATGTTGGTCGAGCGTTGTTTCTATCTGCAAGTTTAACACCGTTTCCAAATTGGAAAGAGAGTTTTATTTCTTCCTCAAAGACAACGGCTTTTATAGAATAAAGGCCGCTGGCTCATTGGCTGAATACATGTTGAGCGATGAGGAAAAGAAGGATGATGAGAAATTGCCGTGGCTACCACCTATTTTCCGTGAGTTCATCAGGATAGCCCCTAAGGATTTCCGCGCCTCGATGGTCAATGCCCTGCTGCCCGTCATGGGCACCCTCACAAGTTATTTGCAGGCTCCCTACTACTATGATGGCAGGATGCACACCACGTCGTTCTTCTCCATCATCTATGCCCCCGCGGGCACTGGCAAGGGATTTGTTGAGAGGATAGTGAACTTGCTCTTTGAGCAACTGAAAATCCGTGATTATGTGCAGCAGGCGCGTGAAAACATCTTCCTCAATACCCTACAGAGAAAGGCTGCAAATGAGAAAGCCCCCAAAGACCCTCATGTTACCATGCGCATTATTCCTCCCAAGAATTCCGAAGCGGAATTTCTACAGAAGATGAAAGACAATTGCGGATACCACATGTTCACCTATGCAGCTGAAATGGACTCATGGGCGAAAGGTGTCAGGGCTGCAAACGGCAACAAGGATGATATGATTCGTGTTGCTTGGGATAATGGCGAATATGGTCAGCAGTTCAAATCTGCCAATACATTCAAAGGTGTTGTATCTCTCTATTGGAATGTGCTCATAACTGGAACTGTACAACAGTTGATGGCCTATTTCAAGAACGTAGAGAATGGTCTTATCACACGCTGCTCCTTCACGTCCATAGATAACCAAGAGTTTGCAGAAGCCCCCGTGTGGAAAAATCTCAATACAAGAGAACTTGATGTTATCAAGAAGTTTATGAATAGATGTGACGAAAACACTTATGATGAGCCATGCAATCTTCTTCCTGACGATGTGGATAGTGTGAGCGATGATAAGTTTGATGAGGAAATCAAGTGGCGGTTCACCTACAAAAAGCGTAAAACCGTAAACATGGAATGGCTGCGTCCCATCATTGATGATTTCTTGGAATCCCAAAGAAAGAAGGCTGCTATTGACTATGACAAGGCGCGTGACGTTTTCCGTAGGCGCGTGGCGGTGCGTGGCTTCCGTCTTGGGTTGATGTGCTATGCCCTTTGGGATAAGCCCAGAGAGTCGGACTTGAAGAAATGCATTCCGTTCATAAAGTGGTGGATGAGTGAAGATATAGAGCGTTCACTGCAATTGTGGGGTGCAAGGTACAATTCAGAAACGGAAACTGCTCCAACAATGCCACAGCGTTCCCTCTACAATGAACTGCCACAGAATTTCACCAAGAGCGAAGTCTTTGCTATGTGCATGAGGTTGGGCATTAAGACTCCAGTGCGAAACATCATACACGGGTGGTTCAAACTCGGTACACTAAAGAAAGTAGGTAAACAAGAGTACGAAAAGACCAAACCAAACGAAAAGGAAAAGTAACTATGGAAACAAACGATTTCAATAAATTATTGAGTGGTCTAACCCTGATGCAGCAATACAACGACAATCATATCAAGCATCTCAAATCAAACTATAAGGCTTTGAACAAGATATCAAAGGGTATGAAAATGAAAGAAATATATGCATTATCGCGTGTTGCACAGAAACTCGAGGAGGCTTTGGAAGAAACATCAAAGCAAATCAATGAAGAAATTAAACTTATGCACAAACTCATTCTAACAGAAGAAGATGGAAACTAAGGATGTAAAGAAAGAATTGAGTGATTATGCCATCATACTGCAATCCTACGATAGGGATATTGCGAGTCTGAAATCACTATTCTTTCTGCTGCAAACCACAGCAGTTGAGTATTTGAATACAATATCTGAAAATATTGATGTATATGTGCAGAATATTGCGGTATGCTCCAACTTTGCTATGTTGCTTATGGAGTCTTTAGATGATGCGTTTAAACATATCAACGAAAATCTAAAGTCCTATAATAAAGAACTCATGAAAGAACAATCTAAATCTGAAGAAAATGGAAACTAAACAATTCAACAAAAAATTGCGTCAGATGATACTGAATCAGCAGCGCAACACAAGTTATCTAGAGCAACTAAAATCTAACCTTAAGTCTTTGGCAAAAACATCATTAGATATTTTGCAAGAAAATAAAGATGATATAGAAATGCAAGAGATTGCAGTTAGTTCAGACTTTGCTCTGCTGCTCATGGAGTCTTTAGATAATGCAATCCAACACATCAACCTAAAACTAAAGACCCATTATTTAGACCTAATGAAAGAACAAACTAAATCAGAAGAAAATGGCATCAATGACAATGGCACAGAGGCAGCAGGCCAAGATAAACCCCAAGCATAGCGACTGGGATAATCCCGACCGCAAACCCACGCGAACCATAGAGGTATTTCGTGTAGAGGCAAAGAAATATGCGTATATGTATTCAGATTCAACACCTGCCTTTATTGCGGATGCTCTGAATAATGGCAAGACATCTTATGTACATGTCATCGCAGATACACCCAATGCGTTGGTATTTGAATGGGTTATTGCGTCAGATGCACCAGATTACGGCTACCTCTGGGACTATCTGGAGAAGAGATTAAAGAACTATAATGTACAACGAATTCAATATGTGTAATATGGCAAAGAAGAAAACACCGAGGGGCATCAGAAATAACAATCCCCTCAATATACGTAGGTCAAGGTTAAAGTGGGAACATGAGGTTTTCAAAGAACCAATTGACTATAGTTTCTGTCAGTTTGACGAAATGAAATATGGCTGGCGGGCTGCATTCTGCTTGTTCCGTAGGTACATCTTCACTTATGGTGTGGATACCATAGAGAAGATAGTGAGCAGGTGGGCACCATCTACAGAAAACAACACGAAGGAATATGTCAATCGTGTTGCAACAATAACGAGGATTAACAAAGATGTGCCCATAGACTTCCGAACCATTCGCATGCTGCAAATAGCGGCGGCAATGTGTTGGGTTGAAAATGGGTATGACTATTATCCCATGAATGGCGAGTGCAAGGAAATCTTGAAATCAATGTGTGATGGATGGATGCTGGCCACAGCAGAGCAGGAGTTTTCAGATGACCCTGTAGTTAGTGCTACAATAGCCGTGATAAACGAAATGATGCCCCAAAATGAACCAGATACTAATGAAGATGTGCAAGAAAATAACTAAATCAAATAATACGGCTATGGCACAGACAACTATAGTACAGAATAAAGATGCAAGCCAGGCTATAATAAACGATGCCGCCGAAGTTTTATTGGAAGTTCTGGACATCGCCATCGCGGTTAGAGATAAGTCAGATACAGACTATAATATGATAGATGCGATGGTGGAAAAGTTAGATAAGAAAATCGTGTGCCTATTGGGACGCGGTGAAACGGTAATCCGTAAGGTACGCAAGGGCATTGCATTGTCACCAATTGATGTGGATTATATCACCATGAATCTAAAAATCATACCCCATACTGTGGAAAAATTACTTTTTCCATAGTATTTTATGCATTTTCCATTTTTTTTTAAAGGTTTTTGAGCGGTAGTGCTGCGTTGTGATAACGCGGCACTACTCATTTTCAGCAAATTAAGCAAAAATGTTATTTTTGTTATTTGTTATTTTAGGGTCTTTTCCCCCGAAACGAGCCCTATTTTACGGCCAGCGTGTGAAGGAAATGGAGAAGACATCCGACGCCAACGTGGGAGGACTGCTTTAATAATTGACAATTGATAATTGACAATTGATAATTATGGAACTTGATTTTTCCAAATGGGGACTGAGCAACCGCAAGCTCGTGTCCTTCTTCGTGGCAATCCTGGTGGCAGGAGGCATCATCAGCTACGACATCATGCCAAAGCTGGAAGACCCTGCCATCAAGGTGAAACAAGCTATGGTCGTCACCACCTATCCGGGCGCCTCGGCACATGAAGTGGAGCTTGAGGTGACAGACAAACTCGAAAAAGCCATCCGCGAGATGTCCGGCATAGACAATGTACAGAGCCAGTCGATGAACGACCTGAGCCTCATCACCGTCGAACTGGAGACAACCGTAAAGGACGCGGACGTGGAGCAACACTGGGACATCCTGCGCCGCAAGGTTAGCAACATTGCATCGTCACTCCCGTCCACGGCATCCACTCCAATGGTGCGCGACGACTTCGGCGACGTATATGGCATGTTCTACGCCCTCACTGCCGATGGGCTTTCCGACCAGGAGATGTCCGATTACGCCGAGCTGGTGAAGCGCAACGTGGCAGACATCGATGGCGTGTCGAGAGTAGAGATATACGGACAGCGCCATGAGTGCATCTACATTGAGATGCATCAGGACAAGATGGCGAACCTTGGCGTAATGCCCGTCGAGGTCATCCAGACGCTCAACAACCAGAACAAGACCACCTATTCCGGCTACTACGACAACGGCACACACCGTGTTCGCGTCACCGTGAACGACCGCTTCAAGCGTGTGGAGGACATCGCCAACATGATTATACAGGGACACGACGATGAGCAGCTCCGCGTCAGCGACGTGGCACGAGTCTATACGGGCTATGCAGACCCGACGCGCAACGAAATGAAGCGCGACGGACAGCGTGCCCTCGGCATCTCAATTGCCGGCGTGGCAGACAAGGACATCGTGAAGGTCGGCAAGGAGGTGGAGAAGACCATTGCAGAACTCAGCAAGACCATACCCTTGGGCGTAAAGTTCGAAAAGGTATTCAACCAACCTGAGCGTGTGGAGACGGCTCTCAACACGTTCCTCGTGAACCTGCTGGAATCGGTGCTCATCGTCGTTGCCGTGCTCATCTTCACGATGGGCTTCAAGTCCGGCCTTATCATCGGCCTCAGCCTGCTCACCATCGTGCTTGGTTCGCTGCTTGTGCTTAAAGGCTTCGACGGCACCCTACAGCGCGTGAGTCTCGGCGCATTCATCTTGGCGATGGGTATGCTGGTAGATAACGCTATCGTCATCGTGGATGGCATCCTCGTTGACCTGAAACAGGGACGTCCACACATGGACGCACTTACGACGATAGGACGCCGCACGGCAATGCCGCTGCTCGGCGCTACGCTCATTGCCATCCTGGCCTTCTGGCCCATCTTCCTCAGCCCCGACACGGCAGGCGTCTATGTGCGCGACCTCTTCATCGTCATTGCCGTCTCGCTCATGCTGTCCTGGATTCTCGCCCTCGTGCATGTACCCATCATGGCAGACCGCTTGCTCAAGGCTCCGAAGAAGACTCATGACGGCGACGAACTATACAAGGGATGGAGCTATGCCATATTAGAAAAGATTATGGACTTCGGACTCCGCTTCCGCATCATCATGATTGGCGTTGCCGTCGGTTTGGTGGTGCTTAGTGTATGGAGCTACAGGTTCCTCAACCAGGCCTTCTTCCCCGACATGGAATACGACCAGCTCTACATGGAATACAAGTTGCCCGAGGGCACCAACCACACGCAGGTGGCACAGGACTTGGAAGGCATCAATGAATACCTGAAGACGCGGAAGGAGATAACGCACATCACGACCTCCATAGGCGGCACACCCAGCCGCTACAACCTGGTCAGGAGCATCGCCACACCGTCACTCTCATACGGTGAACTCATCATCGACTTCGAGAGTCCCAAGGCTTTGGTGAGCAACATAGACAACATCCAGGAGGAACTGCGCAAACGCTATCCCGATGCCTACATCAAACTGAAGCGCTACAACCTGATGTTCAAGAAATACCCCATCGAGGTATGCTTCAGCGGCCCCGACCCCTCTGTCCTGCACAGACTCTCGGATTCGGCAATGGCCATCATCGCAGCTTCCGACAAGGTGTATCTGCCCACGTCGGACTGGGAGCCGCAAGTGCCGGTGCTCTCCATCGACTACGACCAACCCGCTGCCCGCACTACAGGCCTGAGCCGCAGCGACGTGGCGACTTCAGTCCTCGCATACACCAGCGGCATACCCATTGCCACCTTCTACGACGGCATACACCAGGAGAGCATTATGCTCAAGTGTACCGATGCCGAAGGAGGCGACCTGGACCGCATCGACAACGTGCCGGTATTCGGCATGATGCCCAACATCAACAACCTGCTCACCCATGCCACCCTCCAGAAGATTCTCACCGGCTTCATCCACAGAGACGACATCATCAGGATGGTCACGCAGAC
>JAZLCN010000029.1:0-19201 GCA_045614255.1 Prevotella sp. | reverse complement strand
CCCTAACAGCGTTACAAGCATTGGCGATGGTGCTTTTGAAGCTTGCACCAGTACAAAAGAAATCACATGCAAAGTAGAAACACCGCCAACAATTAACACTTCTGTTTTTGAGGGAATAGACAAGACAATTCCTCTTTATGTACCCCAAGGAAGCATATTAAAATATAAGGCAGCAGCAAACTGGAAGGACTTCGTTATAATAAGAGAAATTGCTGAGACAGAAACAGACGTTTATCTAACAATAACTGATTGTGCTAATGGAAATGTGAAGTTAAAAGTAGATGAAGACAAGCCATACTTTACTTTGAAGATTGAAGCTGAAACGGGGTGGCATATACATAGTGTGACATTCAACGATGGAGACGTAACAGCAGAACTTTCTGCAGATGGCGAATATACTACACCTGCCATTGGTACAGACTCACGTCTTAATATTGTATATGCACAAGGTTCATCTTCTGTCAATTCTGTATCAGACAGCAAAATAAAGGTATGGGCTTCTGGCAACAACATTATAGTTGACAACGCCATTCTGAATGAAACAATCAACGTCTATACACTAGACGGAATGAAGATAACAAGCGTCAATGCAAACAGCAACAGGGTTGAAATACCATTGACTAGAGGTGTTGTTTATATTGTAAAAGTTGCTGATAAAGTATTAAAGGTTGCTCTATAATCAGTTCTCAACCGACTTTATACATTCTTCCCCATCTTCCGAATAGAGTAGGAGGGTGGGGATTTTTTAGAATTTTAAAATTGAAAATCACTTTTGTCTCTTTTTTTTAAAGAACTATGTCTTTATGTCATTCATTTCAAAAAAACTATGTAAATTTGCAGTTAGGTAAGTTTTTGAGTTTATGAGTTTTTGAGTTTATGAAGTAATGGCCTTTGACTCCCTTTAACTCCTTGACTACTTAATATTAAAATCTTACATTATGATAAATAGAGCACTAAAACAAAGACAGATAACAGGTGAGGATAGTGGAGATGTGGCTCTGAGACAGCTCTACGAAGAGGCTTTTCCTCAAGATGAGCAGATACCGTGGGGGAGTCTGGTGGAGCTAATCGGCAAGATGAATCTCGACTTTACTGCTTATTACCTTGACAATCAGCTGGTTGGCTTCACAATAGTTTATCCCACAAACAGCTACAACTGGTTTTGGTACTTTGCCGTACAACCAGATCTGCGTGGCAGAGGCTTTGGGCAGCAGATACTTACAGCTTTTATAAATAAGTATAAAGGTCAACGAAACATTCTTGACATAGAGTCACCTGTGCATCCTTGTGATAATCCTGAACAGCGAAAGCGCAGGCATGATTTTTATCAAAGAAATGGATTCAGAGATACTTATGTCTACAAAACCTTCGACACTGTCACCATGACGATAATGATGATGGGTGATGGGACTTTCACAGCACAGGACTATGATTGCATTATAGATGATTTGAAACGGTTTTGGTGGAAAACAACGAATTAACTTAAATGAAGAATTAAGAATGAAGAATGAAGAATTTGCTACCGCTAATTAAATTAAGAATTAATATACCAAACATCGAATTAAACTTTTATACAAAACAACGAATTTAGCGAATTAAACTAATTAAACTAATTAAATGAAGAGTGAAGAATGAAGAGTGAAGAATCTCAAATAAATGAACAGTGAAGACGTGTTGATGAGCGTAAGCGAATAATTTGCTACCACAATAAATGAAAATTGAAAAATTGAAGATTTAAGGATTGAAGAGTCAAAAAAGAACAAGAAAGAGTACTACTGTAAAATGCTATTTATCATAACACCGATTATATTATATAATTGGATTAAGGATTAACGTTGAAAGATTAACGTTGAACGATTGCATGTCAAGCATACGTCTTTTATCTTCTTATATCTTCTTTTATCTCCATCTATCTCCTTTTTAAAAAGCATCTTTTTCCAGTTTTCAATCAAAAACTAAAAAAATAAACGGATGATGTATAAAAAAATGTATCAGTAAAGAATTATTAAATAAAAAAATATTAACTTTGCATCAATTTAAGCATATGCTAAAATTATATGGCTTAACGAAGAAAATATTAAGATATAATTATAATAAGGTATGAAGAAAAAGCTCGAAAAAGTTTTAGTTCTTGGCTCAGGTGCTTTGAAAATTGGACAAGCTGGTGAGTTTGACTACAGTGGCTCACAAGCATTGAAAGCACTGCGTGAAGAAGGCATTAAGTCTGTTTTGGTTAATCCAAACATTGCCACCATTCAAACTTCAGAGGGTATTGCCGACAGCGTTTATTTTCAGCCGGTGACACCCTTTTTTGTTACTGAGATAATTAAGAAGGAACGTCCAGATGGTATACTTTTAGCATTTGGAGGTCAAACAGCTCTTAACTGCGGTACAGAGTTATATCTTAATGGAACACTCAAAGAATATGGTGTTGAGGTGCTTGGTACATCAGTAGATGCTATTATGTACACTGAAGACCGTGACTTGTTTGTTAAGAAACTTGACGAGATAGAGCTCAAGACTCCTGTAAGCCAGGCTGTTGAAAATATGAATGATGCGCTTAAGGCTGCATCTGAGATTGGTTTCCCTGTAATGATTCGCTCTGCATACGCCCTTGGTGGTCTTGGATCAGGTATATGCAAAGACGAAAAGCAGTTTAAGGAACTGGCTGAGAGTGCATTCACATTTGCCCCACAGGTGCTTGTAGAAGAATCTCTTAAGGGATGGAAGGAAATTGAGTTTGAGGTGATACGTGATGCTAACGACCATTGCTTCACTGTGGCTTCAATGGAAAACTTCGACCCACTGGGCATACACACAGGTGAGTCTATCGTAGTAGCTCCAACATGCTCGCTCACAGATGAGCAGGTTAAGATGCTCCAGGATATTGCCGTGAAGTGTGTTCGCCATCTTAATATCGTTGGTGAGTGTAACATCCAGTATGCTTTCAATGCCGTAACCAATGACTATCGTATCATTGAGGTTAATGCTCGTTTGTCACGTTCATCAGCACTTGCATCAAAGGCTACTGGTTATCCTCTTGCTTTTGTTGCAGCAAAGATTGCCTTAGGTTATACACTCGACCAGATTGGAGAGATGGGCACACCAAACTCAGCTTATGCAGCACCACAGCTTGACTATATGATTTGTAAGATTCCACGTTGGGACCTTACTAAGTTTGCTGGTGTTAGCCGCCTGATTGGTTCATCAATGAAGTCAGTTGGTGAAATCATGTCTATCGGACGCTCTTTTGAGGAGATGATTCAGAAGGGGTTGCGCATGATTGGACAAGGCATGCATGGATTTGTTGGCAATGACCACACACGTTTTGACAACCTTGATGAGGAACTGTCAAACCCAACAGACCTTCGTGTGTTTGCTATTGCACAAGCACTTGAAGAAGGTTATACAATCGAGAAGATTGAGGAGCTTACAAAGATTGACCCATGGTTCTTGAGCCGTCTGAAGAATATTGTTGACCTTAAGCATAAGCTTCAGGGATATAATGAGTTAGACGCCCTACCCGATTCTTTGCTTAAAGAAGTGAAAGCAGCTGGTTTCTCTGACTTCCAGATTGCTCGCTTTGTATTGAAAGATGCTTCTGAGAGCATGCAGAAGAAGGCTTTGGATGTTCGCAAATACAGAAAGGCTAAGGGTGTGGTGCCAGCTGTTAAGCGCATAAACACAGTGGCAAGTGAGCATCCAGAACTAACAAACTACTTATATTTCACATACGCCCTTAATGAGCACGACATTAACTTCTATAAGAACGACAAGTCTGTGATTGTTCTAGGTTCAGGAGCATATAGAATTGGTTCTTCTGTAGAGTTTGACTGGTGTTCTGTAAATGCTATTAACACTGCTCGCAACCTGGGTTATAAGTCAATTATGATAAATTACAATCCTGAGACAGTATCAACCGACTATGATATGTGTGACAGATTGTATTTCGATGAGCTTACCCTTGAGCGCGTGCTTGATGTTATTGACTTGGAAGAGCCACGCGGTGTTATCGTGTCAGTAGGTGGACAGATACCAAACAACCTTGCTATGAAGCTTCATAATCAGGGAGTACCTGTGTTGGGCACATCACCTGTAAACATTGACCGTGCTGAAAACCGTGATAAATTCTCTGCTATGCTCGATAAGCTTGGCATTGACCAACCAGCATGGAGAGCACTTACATCATTCGAAGACATCAATGAGTTTGTTGACAAGGTAGGTTTCCCAGTTCTTGTTCGTCCAAGTTATGTGCTTTCTGGTGCAGCAATGAATGTTTGCTACGACAAAGAAGAACTTGAGCGTTTCCTCCAGATGGCCACAGAGGTATCAAAAGAATATCCAGTTGTGGTAAGTCAGTTTATGATAGACACAAAGGAGATTGAGTTTGATGCTGTTGCTGATAAGGGAGAGATTGTGGAATATGCTATCTCAGAGCATGTTGAGTATGCTGGAGTACACTCTGGTGACGCAACAATGGTATTCCCAGCACAGAATATCTACTTCTCTACAATACGCCAAATCAAGAAGATTTCTCGCAAGATAGCTAAGGAATTGAACATAAGTGGTCCATTTAACATTCAGTTCCTTGCCAAGAACCGTGAGATAAAGGTTATCGAGTGTAACCTTAGAGCTTCTCGCTCATTCCCATTTGTAAGTAAGATATTGAAGCGCAACTTCATTGAGACAGCTACAAGAATAATGCTTGATGCTCCATATCAGAAGCCAGACAGCAGTGAGTTTGACATCGATAGAATTGGTGTAAAGGCAAGTCAGTTCTCATTTGCACGTCTTCAGAATGCCGATCCAGTGCTTGGTGTTGACATGAGCTCAACTGGCGAGGTGGGATGTCTTGGTGACGACCTCAATGAAGCACTTCTCAATGCACTTATTGCCACTGGTTATTCTATTCCAGAGAAGCGCATACTTATCTCAAGTGGTGGCGCAAAGGGCAAGGTTTCATTGCTTGAGCCAGCTATGGCACTGCAGAAGCAAGGTTATGAGATTTATGCAACAGCAGGAACAGCTAAGTTCTTCAACGAGAATGGCATAAATGCAATTACCGTAGGATGGCCAGATGAAGGTACTGAGAACAACGTAATGGATATGATTGCTGAGCATAAGTTTGATATGATTATCAATGTGCCAAAGAATCACACTAAGCGTGAATTAACAAATGGCTATCGTATTCGCCGTGCTGCTATTGACCATAATATTCCTCTTATGACTAATGTGCGCCTTGCTAAGGCATTTATCGAGGCATTCTGTGCATTGGGCAAGGAAAACAACATAAAGGTTAAGAGCTGGCAGGAATACATTAACTAAAGAATGCATTTGATTTAACATCAAAATCAAACTGATAGGGGTGGACGCGACAAACATCGTAGTCCACCTTTTTTATTATATAAATTAAATAGGTAATAATAAAAAAAAATGTTATCTTTGCAGAATAAATACAATATAGAAACAATTAAAACTAATAACAGAACAATGAGAAAAACTTTTTTATTACTTGCCGCTTTTCTGCCCACATTAGCAAGCGCGCAAACATTCAACTTTGACATGACACAAGAACAGCCGATATTTTCAGAATCAGCTGGTTATGGATATGACATTTTGCCTGCTCCCACAAAGAAAGGCAACTTGCCTTACTATTTCTCTGTAAATGTGCCCGATGGCAACTATAAGGTAAGAGTGGAGATTGGCTCAAAGAAAAAAGCAGGCAACACAACTGTAAGAGCTGAAGGCAGAAGACTTATGGTTGAAAACATAGACACTAAGAAGCGTGAGTTTGTTACTTACGAGTTTATTGTGAACAAACGCTCACCAAAGATTGATGATAAGACACGCGTTAGAATCAAAGAACGTGAGAAAGGCTATCTGGCATGGGACGAGAAACTAACTATTGAGGTTAATGGCACAGCTCCTGTGGTAAAGAGCATACAGATAGAGAGAGATGACAAGTGCCCTACTCTATACTTATGCGGCAACTCTACCGTTGTAGACCAGAACAATGAGCCTTGGGCATCATGGGGACAGATGATTACAAGATGGTTTGACGGCAGAATAGCCATATCTAATCATGCTGAGAGTGGACTGACAGCTGGTTCTTTCCTTGCATCAAACCGTCTTGACAAGATTCTCTCAACCATTAAGCCTGGCGACTATGTGCTTTGTGAGTTTGGCCATAACGATGAGAAAGAGAAAGGTCCAGGCTCTGGCGCATGGTATCATTACTCAAGAAACTTAAAGATATTCATTGATCGTGTGCGCAAGGCTGGTGGTGAACTTATATTCTGCACACCTACACAGCGCAGACGTTTTGATGACAGCAGAAAGCATTTGGTTAACACACATGGTGAATTCCCAGATGCAATGAAAGCTGTGGCTGAGCGTGAGAATGTGCCTCTGATTGACTTGCACAAGGAGACAACCCACTTCTTCGAGGCTCTGGGATATGAGGATAGCAAAAGAGCATTGGTGCACTACCCTGCCAACACATTCCCTAATCAGCCAAAGGAACTGGCAGACAATACTCACTTTAATAACTTTGGCGCATACGAGGTGGCAAAGATTGTGGTTATGGGCTTGAAAAAACTTAATCATCCTGTAGTCAAGTACCTTAGAGATGATTTCAAAGACTTTGACCCAAACCAGCCAGACGACTGGAAGACATTCAAATGGGCACCAGCCATGAATGCCGATATGGTAAAGCCTGATGGCAACTAAAACAAGAGTGAATAATAAACAATAACAAACGAAATAAATTATGAAGAAACTGATAGCAACAATGGCAGTGTCTATACTGTCTGGAGCATCATTTGCACAATCATGGCCTGCAAGTAATCCTGAGGCAAAAGCAGGTGCACGATGGTGGTGGCTTGGGTCAGCAGTATCAGAGGCAGACCTTAGATGGAACATGCAGGAATATTCTAAGGCTGGAATTGGCGCATTGGAGATAACACCTCTGTATGGAGTGCAGGGCAATGAGAAAAACGAGATTGATTTTCTCACTGCTCCATGGATGGACAAACTAAAGTTTGTACAAGCAGAAGGTGCCAAAGACAGCATCCTTATAGACATGAACAATGGTACAGGATGGCCATTTGGTGGTCCATACGTGCCAATAGAAGAGGCTGCTGCCAAACTTGTGCATACTGATGTTACAGCAAATGGCAAAGACCTGAGAAAGGGTGTTGACATTAGTGTGAAGGATGTAAAGGAAAAGAAGTTTGCAAAACTGAGCCGTGTTATAGCATATTGTAATGGTGAGATGACAGACTTGACATCTATGACCGATGCTAATGGTATCGTAACATGGAAAAAAGCACCTAAGAAAAACAACTACCGAATAATATCAATCTATTGCTCACGCACAAGACAGATGGTGAAGCGTGCTGCTCCAGGTGGACAAGGATATGTTATTGACCACTTTGACCGCAAGGCTGTAGCTAATTATCTTCAGAGATTTGAGGATGCCTTTGCAAAGAGCGGTGTGCCCTACCCTCATTCTTTCTTCAATGACTCATACGAAGTTTACAAAGCCAACTGGACACCTAACCTGTTTGAGGAGTTTGAGAAGCGCAGAGGTTATAAGCTTGAGGGCAAATTGCTTGAGCTGCTTGGTGAGGTTGAAGACCCAGGCAACAAGGTTTTGTCAGACTATCGTGAGACATTAGGCGACCTTTTGCTTGAGAACTTTACAGAGCAGTGGACAGCATGGGCACATAAACATGGTGCAAAGACACGCAATCAGGCACATGGTTCACCAGCCAACCTTATAGATGTTTATTCTGCTGTTGACATCCCTGAGATAGAAGGTTTTGGATTGTCAGAGTTTGGCATTAAGGGATTGCGCAAGGATGATGGATACACACGCAAAAACGACTCTGATGTAAGCATGCTTAAATATGCATCATCTGCAGCACATATCAATGGAAAGACACTTGTAAGCAGTGAGACATTTACATGGCTAACAGAACATTTCCGCACATCACTCTCACAGATGAAGCCAGATATGGACTTGATGTTTACATGTGGTGTGAATAACATGTATTTCCATGGCATCTGCTACTCACCAAAGAATGACCCATGGCCAGGATGGCGTTTCTATGCATCTGTGGATATGAGTCCTACTAACAGTATATGGCGTGATGCTCCTTATCTTCTTAAATATATAGAAAGATGTCAGAGTTTCTTGCAAATGGGACAACCAGATAATGACTTCCTTGTTTATCTGCCTGTTCGTGATATGTGGGCAGAACGCAGAGGCAAAGGACCTGGTTCACTTCTCATGCAGTTTGACATTCACTCTATGGCTAAGAAAGCTCCAGACTTTATTAAGAGCATTCTTGAGATAGACCGTGCTGGATATGACTGTGACTATATCAGTGAGAAGTATCTCATGGGCACAACCTACACCAATGGCATGCTTCAAACAGCCGCAGGCACACGTTATCAGGCTCTTATCATACCAGGAAGCGGAAATATGCCACAAGAAGTGAAAAACCATATCAACGCTTTGAAGGCTAAAGGTGCTAAGATTATTTATGGCACTAGCACAGCTGACATGCAAAAGGCAGCTAAAGCAGAGCAGATGAAGAGCAAGTTTGGACTTAGTGCTATACGCCGTAAGAATGACAGTGGCCACCACTATTTCATAGCCAACCTTACTCCAAACGATGTTAATGCACGCATTCCTCTTACTGTGACAATGAAAGATGCACGTTGGTTCAACCCTCTGAATGGCGAGATATACAAGACTGACATCAACAATGAAGGTATTCTCGTAGATTTGAAGAGCGGTGAGTCTATGATATTGCAGACCTACAATAGTGTATTGCCAACGAATGATGCTGAGCAGATAAGCTTTGAGGGCACAGAAAAACAGCTCACAGACAAATGGTCACTAAGTTTTGTGGAGAGTGAGCCTGCTATTAACAGCACATATACACTTGACAATATCCAGACATGGGAAACCCTGAATAATGATACTGCCAAGATTATGATGGGTACTGGCGTATATACCACAACTGTTAATATGACTAAGGAAGAGGCTAAGGCAAAATGGGCTATTAATCTGGGTGATGTGCGTGAGAGTGCTCGTGTATATGTTAATGACAACTTTGTTGGCTGTGCATGGTCAGTGCCATTTATTCTTGATTGCAAAGATGCTTTCAAGGCTGGCAAGAACACATTGCGCATTGAGGTAACCAACCTTCCAGCAAATCGTATATCAGAGTTAGACCGTCAGGGTGTAAAATGGCGTAAGTTTGACGAGATTAACGTAGTGGATATCAACTACAAAAAGACATCTTATGCCAACTGGGAAGCTGTAAAAAGTGGTTTGAACTCAAACGTAACACTATTGAAACTTAAATAATATATATAAACATGTCAAATCATCATCATTCTCACAAACAGGATTACGCTTCTAAATTTAAGCAAAGAGGCTTAACCTCAATTAGAAGGCGTAAATTAGTTCTAAGCTATTTGTACAAGTCACTTATGGCAATAGCGATATTACTATTCATATTTGTGATAATTGCTTATACAATAGACTAATCCTGAGAAAACAAATTGGCCCAGTTACTAATAATAACTGGGCCTTTTTCATATCCTGAATGATAGGTTTAAGTTTGCTAAACGATAGGTTTATTTATCTTAATATGCAAACCTAATTTAAATGATTATTTATACAGATAGCGTTTAATGCTCTTCTTTGCGGTCTTGGCAAACTCCTCGTCGTAAAGCTCAATCTCAGTAATCTTTGAATAAGATGGCATCTCGGTGTTCAACTGGATACGGTTCTGCTCCATAATCTCCTTAAGCTCATCCTTAGTCATATTGAGGTTCTTTGCCTCTTCATAGTCAGGGAATACCAAACCTACAAGCTTACTGTCTCTCTGAACGATAAGACTCTCAACAACCATAGCCATTGAGTTAAGCTTATCCTCAATCTCCTCTGGATAAATATTCTGGCCATTGCTGCTGAGAAGCATATTCTTAGAGCGTCCCTTGATGAATACATTGCCTTCGCTATCCATTGTGCCAAGGTCACCACTGTGATACCATCCATCCTTGTCGAGTGTCTGAGCTGTTATCTCTTCATTCTTATAATAGCCGAGCATCACATTATATCCGCGAGCAAGAATCTCACCAGGGATATTCTCTGGGTCTGGACTATCAATCTTTACTTCCATATTAACTACAGCACGTCCACAACTGCCAGGAACAAATGTTTGGTAATCGCTATAGGTAATGATTGGAGCACACTCTGTAGCACCATATCCTACAGTATAAGGGAAGTCTATCATCTTAAGGAATTTCTCTATTTCCTGATTAAATGCAGCACCACCAATAATTATCTCATAGAACTGACCGCCAAAAGCAAGTTTAACCTGCTCACATATCTTATGCTGAATCTTCTTATTGATGATTGGAGTTCTAAGAAGCAGCTGCATAAGATTGTTTTGTATCTTTGGGAAAACCTTTTTGCGGATAATCTTCTCTATTACCAATGGCACGGCAATGATAATAGCTGGCTTAACCTCTGCAAATGCCTGTGCTATGATTGCTGGACTTGGTACACGGGTTAGATAGAAGATGTGGCAACCATGCAGGAACTCGAAGATAAACTCAAAAGCCATGCCATACATGTGGGCCATAGGCAAGATAGAGATAACATTATCACCCTTCTTCAGTTTGCTACCCAAAGCATTTTCACCAAAGTTATAGTTGTTCCAAACAGCACGATATGGCAGCATTACACCCTTTGAGAAACCTGTTGTACCGCTTGTGTAGTTGATAAGTGCCAACTCCTCTGGGCTTTCCTCATGATAATACTTAACATGCTCCTTGCGGAAATACTTAGGATATTTAGCACCGAAGATTTCATTAAGATGTTCGCGAGCAAATGTAAGTTTGTCTGTTCTTGATAACTTCAATGAGTAATCAGGTATATTGATAATACCTTCAAGGTCGGGCATCTGTTCTGAATCAAGTGTTGGGGCTACAACGTCACCAACAAACAACAGTTTTGACTCACTGTGATTAACAATGTTATAAACCTGATCGGGTGTAAACTCATGCAGAATAGGAACAGCAACAGCACCATAGGTAAGTGTTGCAAGGAAAGCAACAGCCCAGTTGGCACTGTTTCGTCCACATAAAGCAATTTTGTCACCTCTTTGGATGCCACTGTTTTCAAACATGATGTGGAGTTTCTCAATTTTTCTTGCCACATCATGATATTGAAGTGTTGCTCCTTTAAAATCTGTCAGTGCATCAAGATCCCAGTTGTCAATGATGCATTTCTCAATAATAGCGTTAAAGCTGGGTATTTTATTCATTTTAATATAATATTAAATATTCTGATACAAATATCTCTTTATGCTCTTCTTTGGAGTTTTCTCAAATTCTTGTTCGCGAATAATGATTTCTGAAATCTTACTGTATGCTGGAATTATAGTATTTAGCTCATTTCTGTTCTGCTCCATAATACCCTTTATATCCTCAGCCTCAAGTCCCATAGCCTTGGCTTCGTCATAATCAGGATAAACAAGTGCTATAAATTTCTCATCTTTCTGTACTACAATACATTCGCTAACAAGTGCAAGTGAGTTAAGCTTATCCTCAATTTCCTCTGGATATACATTTTGTCCGTTAGCACTTAAAAGCATGTTCTTCTTTCTGCCCCTGATGAATATATGTCCATCAGCCATCATTGTGCCAAGGTCGCCTGTGTGATACCATCCATCGTCATCAAGCACTTCTTTGGTTGCTTCTTCGTTTTTATAGTAACCCAACATTACATTTGCACCACGGGCAAGAATCTCACCTGCAATATTCTCTGGATCAGGGCTATCTATCTTAACCTCCATGTGGCCAACAGGTGTACCACAACTTCCTGGAATAAATTCCTTATAGTCGCTGAAGGATACCAATGGTCCACACTCTGTAGTTCCATAACCAACTGTTATAGGGAAATCTATGCTCTTCAAGAACTGCTCTACCTCTTGATTTAATGCAGCTCCACCCACAACAATCTCATAGGCTTTGCCTCCAAATACCTGATAAACTTGCTCGCAAATCTTTTGGCGAATACGCTTGTTAACCACAGGTGTGTGAAGAAGGATTGTCATTAGCTTTGTCTGAATCTTAGGGAATACCTTCTTTCTGATTATTTTATCAATAATAAGCGGTACAGCAATAACCAATGCTGGCTTAACATCTGTGAATGCCTGAGCTATGATAGCTGGACTTGGCAGACGATTGAGGAAGAACAAATGACATCCATTGCAGAATGGATACATAAACTCTACAGCCAAACCATACATGTGGGCCATAGGAAGGATGCTAAGAGTATTATCGCCTTTATGCACCTTGCCGTCAAGCATATGGAAAATAAAATCAATATTGCCCCATAATGAGCGGTAAGGCAGCATCACACCCTTTGAGAAACCAGTTGTTCCGCTGGTATAGTTGATTAATGCTAACTCCTCTGCTTCATCTCTGTGGTAATGCACATGCTCCTTTCTAAAGGCTTTTGGATATTTCTTACCAAACAGCTCATTAAGATGCTCACGAGCATAAGTTAGTTTCTCTGTTCGTGATGTATGCAGCGAGAAATCTGGGATATTGATGATACCCTCTAATGATGGCATTTCGTCAGGAACAATTGTTTTAACAACAACATCTCCGACAAAAAGCAATTTTGCCTCGCTATGATTTACAATGTTATGAATCTGTTCTGCATTGAATTCGTGAAGAACAGGAACAACAATTGCTCCATAAGAAATTGTGGCAATAAATGACACAGCCCAATGAGCACTGTTTCTTCCGCAAATGGCAATTTTGTCACCCTTTACTACACCACTGTTTTCAAACAAAATATGTAATTTCTCTACTTTTCGTGCTACATCGTGGTATTGAAGTGTAATACCTTGGTAGTCAGTCAGGGCGTCTAAGTCCCAATTGTTAATAATGCTTCTTTCAAAATAAGCATTAATACTGCTAAAAGTCTTTTCCATTGCACAAATTATAAAAATCTGTGCAAAGTTAAGATATTTTCTGCACAATCCCAAAAAAAATGTGCAATTTCTACTCGTATCTTATAGATTTAGCAGGATTAATACGTGAAATCATGTATGTTGGCATTATTAATACAAACATACATATTAATAATGTGGCTATATTTATTAATAAAATAAGGTGTAAATCTATTTGCATTGGCACCTCTTTTACATAATATGTCGAGGGGTCTAAAGTAATTATTCCTGTGTAATTTTGAATAAGTATTAAACCTATACCAAGGATATTGCCTAAGATTAAGCCTTTACCGATGATAAAGAACGAGAACCACAGGAATATCTTTCTTATGGTATTGTTGGTTGCTCCAAAGGCTTTAAGCGTACCAATCATTTGTGTTCGCTCAAGGATAATTATGAGCAAGCCAGAAATCATGGTAAATCCTGCAACGCATATCATTAGCACTATAATAATCCATACATTAAGGTCGAGCAACTCAAGCCATGTGAATATCTGCGGGTGTTGTTCCTTGACTGACAAGAAACCTATAACATTACCCTCACTGTCGCTTGTGCGGTTAATAGTATTGACAAAGTTTTGGTAAACCTTGTCTGATTCAACATTTTCTATTATTGATATCTCTGCACCAGTGCATAGATTATTATTCCAGTGGTTGATTTTATTGGTTGTGTAAATGTCTGTAAAGCATAATGCTTCGTCAAACTGTGCCAAATTTGTTTGGTATATGCCACTTACAACAAATCTTCTTGCCCTTACATCGCTTTCTGATATAAAATAAGCAAATACTTTGTCACCTGTATTCAGATGTAGTTTATCGGAAGTAATCTTGGAGATTAGTATATGATTACTTGCTACTGAATCGGTAAAATTGGGTATCTCTCCAGTTATAAGATTTGATTTAAGGAAATCTATATTATAATCTTGTCCTATACCTTTGAAGTTTATGCCATTGAAATCGCTATTGGTTTTTAATATACCTTGCGTAAGGGTGTATTTTTGAATGTGCTTTACCCCCTCAATGCTTTTAATTTTCTGAGAAAGACTATCGTTTAGGCATATTGGATGATGACCAGCACCTTGAACGGTAAGGAAATTTGCTACTTGCAACTGATTGCTAAAACCTGTAATTTTATCATTAATAGTTTGCTTAAAACCAATTACTATAGCTACGGTTAATAGCATTACTGCCAATCCTACGGCAATTCCCAGTATGGCAATCTTAATTACAGGACGACTTACTTTGTGCTTGTCGTCCTGATATTTGTAAAGTCTTTTTGCTATTAAGTTGGGAAAACTCAAAATGATTATTCCTTTCTGCCTGGATAGGCCTCCAAAGCTTTTCTTAATACTATTAAAGCTCTGCTCAAATCTTCTTTATTTAGAACATAAGCTATTCTGACTTGGTCTATTCCAGCACCAGGTGTGGTATAGAAACCTGCTGCAGGAGCCATCATAATAGTTTCACCTTCATATTCAAATTCAGCTAAGCACCAACGGCAAAACTCCTCTGCATTATCAACAGGCAATTTGGCTACTGTGTAGAAAGCGCCCATTGGTATTGGAGAATATACACCAGGAATACGGTTTAGACCATCAATAAGGCATTTCCTTCTCTCTACATACTCATCATAAACGTCACGATAGTACTCCTCTGTAGCATCAAGTGAAGCCTCTGCTACAATCTGTCCTATCAATGGTGGAGACAAACGAGCTTGGCAGAATTTCATCACAGCCTTTCTTACCTTCTCATTTTTGGTAATAAGTGCTCCAATACGTATGCCACATTCAGAATAACGTTTTGATACAGAATCAATTAAAATAACATTCTGCTCTATTCCTTCAAGATGGCAAGCGCTAATATATGGAGAACCAGTATAAATGTACTCACGGTAAACCTCGTCAGAGAAAAGATATAAATCATATTTCTTTACAAGGTCACGGATTTGGTTCATTTCCCTTCGGGTATACAGGTAGCCTGTTGGGTTGTTAGGATTGCAAATCATTATGGCACGTGTGCGCTCATTAATGAGTTCCTCAAACTTCTCAACCTTTGGCAGGGAGAATCCCTCATCTATAGTCGTTGCAATAGTCTTAATTTTTGCTCCAGCCGATATAGCGAATGCCATATAGTTGGCATAAGCAGGTTCTGGAACAATAATCTCATCACCAGGATTCAAACAAGAAAGAAAAGCGAAAAGCACAGCCTCGCTACCACCAGATGTTATAATAATATCATCTGCAGTAACCTTAATGTCGTATTTCGCATAATAGTCTACTAGTTTTTCTCTATAACTTAAATATCCTTGTGATGGTGAGTACTCAAGGATTGTACGGTCTATATGTTTTAAAGCCTCAAGGCCTTCTTTTGGTGTTGGAAGGTCTGGTTGTCCGATATTCAAATGATATACTTTTGTTCCGCGCTTCTTAGCTGTAGCAGCAAGAGGAGCGAGTTTTCTGATAGGAGATTCAGGCATCTCTAATCCGCGGACCGATATTTCTGGCATAATTTTAGTTTTATTATTACGTATTTTACAATTTGCAAAGGTAATATTATTAATTGAGATTTTTACATGCTTAACATAATTTTTATCTCATAATTTTTAAATTTCAAATAATTAGACTAATTTTGTTGTCATTTAGAAAATAACTATATATGTATTCAGATAAAACTGAAATTTCACTTGATTGCAATACCAATCGTATATCAAACTTGCCAATTGGTGTTTTCAAAAAAAAACTTATTGGTAATAAGTATGTTAATGTGATTGAATTAAACAAACATTTATTGGATAGCTCTAATATTACCGAAGGCATATCTGATGAATGTAAATTTAATTCTTCCATTACTGATGATTGCCAATTGCATTTCACATTTGGTATGTTTGACGGAGATTCTGATATGCTAACTGCTGAAATGGGAAATTTTATAACATTTGAAGAAATGTATAGAAATAATCCGCAGTTGGTATCTGATGATAAGTTTTTAAAGAAAATGATTTTTCATTTGGCAGATTTTATATCAATATTAAATGATAATGATGTTTACCATATCTGCCTCTCACCATCTACTATAATTTTTAGAAAAGGTGAGAATACGCCTATACTAATAAATCATGGTTCATTTTATTTAAAATATTACAATCAGAAACAGCTCTATCAAAATCAGGTGGATTTTGTGGCTCCAGAGGTTTTAGAAAGTAACACGGCTGATAAACGGTCGGATGTATATTCCATGGGAAAATTCATGGAATACTTATACTCTTATAAACCAATGCCATTAAGTTATAAAAAGATAATAAGTAAAGCCACACAAAGTAATCCAGAAGACAGATATGCTACTCTTCCTGAGATGATAAAGGACATACAGAAAAAAAACAAGATATTCACAACTTTATCTTCCTTTATAATATCAATAATATGCGGACTGGTTTGCTTGGGTTTATATTTTGGATTAATGCCTGAATCAAATCAAATTGAATACGTAACTCCAGTTAACAACACTGAGAATAATGATATTTTAAATAATGGCTTTGATGCAGTGTCTGAATATGGATATGCTGACACTTTACAAGATTTTATTGACAAAGAAGACGTAAAGATATATCAATCGAAATGTGAGGAAATATTTAGAAAGAAATACACGGTTGAAGCAGAAAGGATATTATCTAAGATATACAACACTAGCAATACCGGCACAAATATTGGCAATTTCATAAGTGGCAGTCAGACTCATATAAACGAGTTGATTGACATAAGAAACAAAATTGCGGCAGAGGCTGGGCTTGAAGAATCAAAAAGTCATCGTATTGCCACGGAAGTAATTGACAAAATTACAACCGAGAAGCAGAAAAAGATAATTAAAAATGGTATACAAAAATAATTAATAATATTAAATTCAAAATGAGAAGTAGAACAGCAAATTGGTTTGAATGTAAGATTCGTTACGAAAAAACCGTTGAAGATGGCACTCAGAAGCCAGTAACAGAAATGTATGTAGTAGATGCATTGAGCTTTTCTGAAGCTGAAGAAAGAATAACAGAAGAAGTATCTGCATATGTAAGCGGAAGTTTTGATGTAAAGGATATCAAAAAAGCTGCATTTGGAGAAATCTTTTTCAGTGATGACAGCAACGCTGACCGCTGGTTTAAGACAAAACTACAATTCATAATATTAGATGAGAAAAGCGGCAAGGAGAAGAAAAGCTCAGTTAACTTCTTAGTACAAGCTGGAACATTCCGTGAAGCGCTTAGCAATATTGAGGAGGGAATGAAGGGCACAATGCAAGATTACGTCATATCATCAATCAATGAGACAACGATAATGGACGTTTTCGAATATAAAAAATCAACACCTGAATTTCAAGGAGAATAGAATGTAAACAAAGAAAATGTTTGAAAATATAAAACAAAATCTTCATAATATAAAAAATGTTTTACCGCCACACGTTAAACTAATTGCAGTAAGCAAGTTTAACACAGCGGAAGCCATCAAAGCATTATATGATGAAGGACAGAGGATGTTTGGTGAAAGTTATGTGCAGGAACTGTTGCCAAAACAAAAGTCTTTGCCTAATGACATAGAATGGCATTTCATAGGACATCTTCAAACCAATAAGGTAAAGTATATTATTCCTTATGTAAAATTAATACATTCTGTTGATTCATTCAAACTGCTCCAAGAGATAAACAAACAGGCAGAAAAGCATAACATAATCCAAGGTGTTCTGCTGGAGATACATATCGCTCAAGAGGAAAGCAAGTATGGTTTAACTCCTGATGCATGCAGAAAGCTATTACAGGAAAAGCCATGGAGAGAACTTTCTAACATAAGAATTTGTGGACTTATGGCTATGTCATCTTTTGTTGATGACGAAAGTCAAGTGTTATCAGAATTCAAGAAAGTAGAGACCCTATTTGATGAACTTAAAAATACACATTTTAAAGATTCCAATAACTTCAATATCCGTTCCTGGGGCATGAGTGATGATAAGGATATCGCTATAAAATGCAGTAGTAACTATGTAAGAATTGGTTCTTCAATATTTGGAGAAAGAGTTTATGCATAAGCAATTAAAAATCAGCAAGATATTTGCTGATTTTTTGTTTATATTCAATTATTGAAACCATTCATCTTCAATCTTTACGCTATTCATTTCACGCAGAATCACTCTCTGCCTTTTGCGCATATAAGGCGAAGGGGCGGCTGAGTTGAATTTTATTGGATTTGGGAGTGTTGCTGCTATTAATGCACACTGCCGCTTTGTCAACTTCTCTGGTGCTTTATCAAAATGCTTATCGGCAACTGCTGCTATTCCAAATATTCCATCTCCCATTTCTATGGAATTAAGATAAACCTCAATTATGCGTTGCTTGTCCCAAAAAAATTCAATAAGAACTGTAAAGTAAGCTTCCAAACCCTTACGAAGCCATGAGCGTGATGGCCACAAGAATACATTTTTTGCAGTTTGCTGACTGATGGTGCTTGCACCACGCTTAGTCTTATTATTTTTTTTATTATGCTCAATTGCTTGTTTTATGGCTTTGAAATCAAAACCATTGTGACTAAGGAAATGAGCATCTTCACTAGCAATTACCGCCTTAACCATGTCTTTAGGCATCTTTTCTAAAGATATCCATTCGTGATGAATACTTTCAGGCGAACTAACCGCCCTTATAACCATTAGAGGAGTTACATAGACAGGCACATATTTATATATAATAACACTAAAAATGGTGGTAACGAAAAATGTTACCACCATCCATTTAATTATGTTTATAATTTTTCTCAAAACATCAATTATTTAAGTGTGCCTGCCTCAGCTGCCTTAATCATATCCTGGCTTGCATACATGTAAACTTCAACGCGACGATTCTGTGCACGACCTGCTGCAGATGAATTATCAGCTACTGGGTTAGTTGAACCCTGACCTTCTACAGTTTTGATTTGAGCAGAAGAAACACCACATGACTTAAGGAAATTGCTAACACTATTAGCACGGCTTACAGAAAGTGGATTGTTAATTGCATCAGAACCAGTGCTGTCTGTATGACCATAGATTGCAACGTCGCAACCAGTGTTATTTTTCAATACATTAGCGAAATTAGTAAGTGAATTCTTTGCAGATGCATTGTGAGTAGCCTGATTTGTTGCA
>JAZLCN010000028.1:0-54093 GCA_045614255.1 Prevotella sp. | reverse complement strand
AATATTTTTTGCAATTATTGCAACCAACGCAATAATTACCAAAAAAAAATACATTAGTTCTATTGTCGTGGGCAAAAGCATTGATAAGGGAAGAACGGGGAAGATATATTATGTCCAAACAGAATATAAAGGCGTTATATTTACACATTTTTTATCAGAAAAGGAATACAACCTCATGAGCAGAAAGGATACATTTTGTTTTGAAGTTCGCAATGGGCTCTGGAATACTAATATACCAATCACAGAAAACGCACGCATAAAACACCATCAAGAGGGTTCTAAGATTATTCGTAAAGACAAACAATACACAATCAACAATAAAATTTTACTTGAAGACTTAAATAGTCTGGTTAACCTTGAAGACAGTAGCGAAGGATATATCTGTATTGAATTCTGTTTGTCTAACCCATTAATGTATGCATATAACATAACTTTTCTTTCCAGAAACAAACAGAAAGCAAATGATGAGTTTATAAAATTTATCAACAATTTAAAGAATTGCGGTAAGGTTGCAGAAAGTGGCAGGTATGTTTTATATGCCGAATTCGATAAAGGGATAATTGTTAAAGCCGATTTGACGAAAATCGAATTAAGGGATTTGAAAGTTCGCAACATTAAATCTGAAATAAAATTGGACATCCCTCATTACAAACAATACATCTACAACCAACAACTTTTACTCGATGATTTAAATAGTCAAGTAACACTAACAGATAATAGCAAAGGACATTTTTATATTGAATTCAGTTTATCAGGTCCTTCAATGTCTGCAAATGACATTAAGGTTCTCTCTGGTAATAAAAAAGCAAAAAATGAGTTTATCAAATTTATTAAAAACTTGAATAATTGCGGTAAAATTGCTAAAAGCGGCAAGTATGTTTTATATTGCGAATTTGACAAGGGGAAAATACATAGAGCCGATTTGAGGAAAACGGATTGACTGCAACAAAAATTTCACGACCTTTGCAACTTTTATATATTGTCATTCGTCTAATAGTTGTGAAGTGTTTTTAAGGAGATAGAGGAAGATAGAAGGAGATAGAGGGAGATAGAAGACATTACATTATAGAAATTCAAAACTAAAAAACTCAAAAACACAGGAACTAAAAAACTCAGGAACTAAAAAACTCAAAAACTAAATGAGAAACAGAGAGGAAATAAAGAACAGAAAAGAATATGCGATGCTGCAGACGGTGGCAAAGTATATGGACAGATACCATATTGACGGTATGATTGGTTTGGTGCCATACGTTGGCGACTATTTCTCGGCTGTAGCACTAATCCCTTTTGCCTACGTAACGTTGTTTGTAGTCAAGTCAGTGCCTCTTACGCTGGCTGTGATAAACAACTGCCTGCGCGACATTCTGATAGGTATGATTCCGTTTATGATTGGCAACATCATCGACTTCTTCCACAAATCCAACCTGCAGAGCATGAACATGATTATTGGTTATGTGGAGGGCGACAAAGAGACCGTCAAGGCTGTGAGACGAAGCGCACTGCTGTCGTTCATCGTGATGATTATCCTGCTCATTCTGATTGTGCTTATGGCCATACTCGTGGCAAAGCTCATCGGGTGGTTTATAGGATTGTTTTGATTATAGCCTAAACCACTAATTACACAAATTAAACGAATTGTCATTTGTCTTTCTCTCCCCAATAAATATTCGCATTAGCCACCAAAAGTTCACAGTTGACTGCGGGGAAGAGAAATAAGACAACAATAAATAATGTATTACAACGCCTTTGTAACTCACCTACAAAGGCGTTGTAATGTTTCTACACGAAGCTTGTAATAGTTTTACACGGCGCTTGTAATCGGATTACAAGATTTTTGTAGAAAACTTGTAATTATTGAATGGATTATAATTTGTGTCTTTATGTTCTACATTTATTATGTCTTTATGTCTTAAAAACAACGAATTGAACGAATTAAACGAATTGTTATCTGGCTTTATCTCACCAAATAAATTCGTCAAATTCGTTTAATTAGTTGTCGTAAAAATAATATAGCGAAAGCAAAGAATTATATTAATTATAAGAATTTCTGTCTGTATGTCTAAAAACAACCATTAATATATTCTATTGACCAATTGGGATAAATAACAATAAGAAAATGGGATGCCTTCATGCGAAGCATCCCATTGTTTATTAGGCAACCGTTTAAGCATCAGATACCGACAACCTTGCCCTCTATAATATAGCACCCTTTGGGAAGAGCAATAAAATTACTTCCTGTATGAACGTCAATTTTTCTTGCTACAACACCGTTGATATGGTAAACTGTCAAGACGACAGCCTTGTCTGCAACGACATAGACACCACCGTTTGCAGGGAATACCCGTACTGCCCTATCACTTTTCAGTTCACTAATTCCATCTGTCACCTTTTCACCCCAATAGAACAACTGAAATTTGTCTGCCTGGAACCATCCGTTTGTGCCTGTCCCTGTACCTGACGACTTTGCACCCAAACGCAGCACACCGTCTTTTGCCAATTCCACGTCAGTAATTTCAAAATAATACCAGTTGTTATTTCCGTCACCACTCACTTCTTTCAATGCATCCGACTTATACTCCTTGCCATTGGCAGAAGCATAGATATGCTGGTCAGTAACAAAACTTGGGCCATCGGTATTTCTCAATGCAGCAGAAACAGAATAGTTACCTGCAGGCAGGCCTTTTACTTCTTGATAGAGATCGATGGAGGTGATATTCTGATAACAAAGACTCACGAAAAAAATGCCATCGGCAGCTGGTCGGTCACTCCATGTGTCGAAAGATTCCCAGCCAGAAACAACCTTGCTTACGCTCCATCCTGTAGTCTTATTCTCGAAACTTGGATTTACCAGATACTCTGTCATGTCAAAACAGGTTCCTTCCTTAGGCTGTGCCGTTTTCTTTATCTCAAGCAGCAACAGCGAAAGAGCAGTTGCTGCATCCTTTATATTTTCAACAGTAGATGTTGAAGATTCATAGGCGAACTGTGCCTGAGCTATGCCCTCTGCAAGTTTTGTCTTTTCCTCTCCTTCTCTTATTGCATCGAGAAAAGTTTTAGCATTGTTTATCTCTGCCTGCAAGGCATTCATGCTGCTGATTGACAGGCGCGCCTCTTCAACAATTTTCCTCAACTCTGCAATAGCGTTTTCCAGTTCTGCCTTTGTTTCCCCTTTAACGCTCTTAGCCTCACTTATTGCAGCAGCCAGCGGTTCGCGTAATGCTCCTGCTACCACAGATGCATCTATTTGTTCTGCCTCCTCAATCAACGTCTGCAAACTTGCTTTCAGCAATGACAAATCCTCTTTTTCTCCTTCTACGCTGATGGTCATAGGTGTTGATGCGGCCGGAGCCACATTTGTCGTACCGCTATAGAGTGCCTGCAGTTCATACTCGCCAGCATAAAGTCCGGAACAGGTATAAACAGCCGTGCCGTCAGTGCTTACTGGCATAGTGCCCATCACCTTCCCGTCGCAAAGAAGCTGTATATATGCTCCCTCTGCCTCGCCACCGCTAACGCTAACGTTTATATCAAAAGGGGCAGCGGTGAGTTTTCCTGAAGGCACGCTCATGGAAACGCTTGCACCTGGAATGCGCTCAACTGCAGATACCCTATACAATCCGCTTGCATGAGAGCGTAGCACTGGCGCAAATTCAGAATTCTTGAACACGCCCATCTCTGTGCCTTTCCACATCTCTACAATCTTGCATTCCTGGTCTATTGCAAATCCGAGTGCAACCAGGTCGAGCGCCACAGCAGCAGTGTTGTCGGGTTCTGGATTCTGAGTGAACACGCGGAATTCCATCGTCACTCCCTGCGGAGCATTGTTTACATCGTCATCATAGCCAACCGTCGAGCGGAAAGCCACATACTGATGACCTTCCGGGAGCGTAAAGGTAAGCATTGAAGGTGCATTGACACCAAAGCCCTTATCGTATGCCACGCCATTAATTGTCATGGTATTGCCATCGTTGTTTTTGTTAAGCTTAGGTGCATTCCAACCGTTTATCGGATTTGCGTCCCATGCAATCTCTGTGAGCGAATGTTCATTGCCATCCTTGTCTATCAGCACAGGATTTGCCCAGTCTGCATGGTCATAACTCAATCCGTCGCCTCCGTCAGTAACCACGAGATGGAGTTTTTCCGCCCCTGTTATGTCGGCTTCTATCTGAGCACTCTTCACACCAGCATCCTTTCCTATGAATCCACTTGTTGCTGCCTGGCGTGAAGGGTCAACCTTTATGGTCTTGTTGCCTCCATTCCACTGGTCGGTTGTTTCTGTGCGTATGGTAGGGTCATAGTTGCATACCATGAACTCAACCGACGACTTGCTTCCTTGGTCTGTTCCTGTGTTGTCCAGTCCGGCATAGGCGGTAAACTTCACCGCACCTTCTGGCAGTTTATAAAGCAATATGGAGTTTGCATGAACTGCTATACCGTTTTGGTACTGCTGACCATTGATAGAAAGTGCACCGCCATTGATGTTCTTGTCAACGGCAATGTTTCCCCACCCACATGTTCCTCGCAGATATTTCATTTCCGTAAGGTCATACTGTTTGCCGTCTGCCGTTGTTACAACAGGGTCTATCCAATCGGCATGGTCGCAATCATAACCGTCGCCGCCGTCAGTCACAATAAGTGCCAATTCGCGTGAGCCCTCTGGTATCTGAGCCTCAACCGCAGTGCCGTAACCTGTAGTAAGGTAAGATATCGTACCGCTTCGCCACATCACATCCTTGGTATTCACGAAATCAGAACCGCCTAGGTTGAACAGAGCCACAAACTTGTCACCGTTGGCCGGGTCATCGGCTGTCCACACCACCTTATTGTCTATATTGCTCAGTTGGCGGTTGGCTGCAGAATAGTTGTGCATATAGATAACATCGCGGTTTGTCAGCAGCGAATCAGTAGCAGCATCGTTCTGCAGCAGGTCACCGCCAAACATCAGCGGCGACTTGAAAATTGTCCAAAGGTTCATCATTGTATATTGCTCGTCGCGAGTAAAGTTTGTCCAACGCTCGCTGCCTCTCTCGCCTCTGATGCTGATTTTGCCCAATGGCAACATGTCGGCATCGGGCCAGGTACCAGGCGCAATGTATGGTGCCCACTTTGCGCAAACCCCGAACTGATAATTCAACTGGCTCCAGTTGTCCCAAAAGTCATCCACTGTACGCCACATATTGGCATGACCTTTCACATGATCAACCCTGTCCAAAGGTGTTTCGCCCGGCGAGATACTTAGCACTATCGGACGGCCGCATTTGTCAATTGCCTTGCGTATCATCTCTATCTCGGCAGTATGATATGGACGTGACAGGTCGTCAATCTTCACAAAGTCAACACCCCACTGGGCGTATAGTTCGAAGCAAGAGTTATAATACTCCTGTGCTCCCTCCTTGCGATAGTCAACCTTGTAATTATCCCTGAGCCAGGTACACGCGGAGTCGTTGCTGGCTATCATGTCGCAGGTAATGCCATTGGTTCCCTTGACCGGCAGTTTTTTCTCTGCTGCTATTTTGGGCAGTCCTCTCATAAGATGAATACCGAATTTGAGTCCTTTGCCATGCACATAGTCGGCCAAGGCTTTAAAACCTACGCCATTTGCGGCAGAAGGGAATCTGTTGAGAGCAGGCGTATAGCGGCCATACTCATCATAAACGTATATAGGATTAGTCTGATTGTATCCTCCAGCTTTATCATTCTCTACAAACCAGCGAATATCAACAACCACATACTCCCAGCCATAGGCTGCCAGTTTTTCTGCCATATAGTCGGCGTTGGCCTTAACTTCCGATTCAACAACTGTCGGGCCATAGCAATCCCAAGAGTTCCAACCCATTGGCGGAGTAAGCGCCCACTTCTGAAACGCCAATTCCTTACCGTTCTGTGCACCGGCAGGCAACAATGCCAAACCTAATAACATTGCACAGATAAATACTTTAAAATGATTATTTATCATAAGTTTCCGTAAAAAAGTTAATAGTTTAATTGATGTCAAAGATACAATAAAACATAGTTTTCACATGACTATTTTTGTTAAAAAAGAAGAATAGCCTCACTTTTGCCTATAATTAGCACATTTTCCACTGCCTATTATATAGTTATGCCCTCCAATAAGGCGCTAAATGAAAGATGGTTGCGCATTATTAGAGGGCAGAGATATGGATGCCGTAATAGCAATAAGACTAAAGATCTGAATAAGCAGGGCTGAAGGTATCGCCATCGTTGATGTTTCCGCTTGCCAGTCCCTTCTTCAGCCAGCGCACTCGCTGTGCCGATGTTCCATGGTTGAAGGCATCGGGCACGGTATATCCCTGAGCTTTCTTCTGAAGATAGTCGTCGCCGATTTTTGATGCTACGTTCAAACCTTCTTCTATATCACCGTCTTCGAGCGAATTGAACATCTTATTGTCGTGATGTGCCCAGATACCAGCAAAGAAGTCGGCCTGCAACTCAAGGCGCACACTGATACGGTTGCTTTCCTTCTGACTTACACGACTCATCTGCTGATGCGCCTCATCGAGAATACCCAACAGATACTGAACATGATGCCCAACCTCATGGGCTATCACATAGGCATAGGCAAAATCGCCATCGGCACCAAGCTGCTGACGCATCTGACTAAAAAACGACAAGTCGATATACACGCACTGGTCGGCAGAGCAATAGAACGGACCTGAAGAAGATGTTGCGCCACCGCAACCCGACTGTACGCTATTAGTGAAAAGCACCAAACGAGGCGGTTCGTAGGTTCTGCCCATCTTGCGGAACTCTTTTGTCCACACATCTTCTGTTCCTGCAAGAATCTGACTTGAGAACTTTGCCAGCTCATCCTCTTCGGCCGTAGGCTCATATGCCGCCGACTGAGACTGATCTGTCATCATACCCATCACATCGGCATCGCTGAGCACACTGAGAGGATTGCCTCCCATAAGCCATGTTATTACTGCTGCTATTACCAAACCGCCAATGCCAAGACCAGCTTTCTTGCCACCGCCCATGCGACGACGGTCGTCAACATTACTGCTAAACCTTCTTCCGTTTAATCTCATAATTATTCGTTTTTAGGATTTCTGCTACAAATTTAATAAAAAGAAACGGATTACAGAATGATTTTACATCAAACTGTAATCCGCTGCTATTAATATTCTCTCAAATTACTTTGCCATTTCGTATATAACCTCCATGAGTTTCTTGCCAAGTTCATCGGCAGCCTCCATGGTTGATGCCTCGCTATACACACGGATGATTGGCTCGGTGTTTGACTTGCGCAGATGCACCCACTTGTCGGGGAAGTCAATCTTAACACCGTCGATATCGTTGACCTGCTCGTTCTTGAACATCTCTTTCACACGAACAAGGATAGCATCAACATCGGTAGTAGGAGTAAGATCAATGCGATTCTTTGCAATGAAATACTCTGGGAAAGAAGCACGCAGCTCGCTCACCTTGCAGCCCTTATGTGCCAATGAAGAGAGGAACAGACCAATGCCAACCAATGCGTCGCGGCCATAATGGCTTTCTGGATAGATTACTCCACCATTGCCCTCGCCACCTATAACGGCATTAACCTCTTTCATCTTTGTGGTTACGTTAACCTCGCCCACAGCTGCAGCGGTATAAACACCACCATGCTGTTCTGTTACATCGCGCAGGGCACGTGTAGAACTAAGATTGCTAACGGTATTGCCTGGGGTGTTGGCAAGCACATAGTCGGCCACACTAACCAGTGTGTACTCCTCGCCAAACATCTTTCCATCCTCACAGATAAACGCCAAACGGTCTACATCTGGGTCGACAACGATACCAAGGTCGTACTTGCCGCTGCTCATCTCTGCCATGATACCACCGAGATTCTTCTCCAATGGTTCTGGATTATGCGCGAAATCGCCTGTTGGCTCACCGTAGAGCACCTTATACTCTACACCGAGACGGTCGAGCAACTGAGGAAGGATAACACCACCTACACTATTGACAGCATCTACACAAACCTTGAAACCTGCCTTCTTGATAGCCTCAACATCTACAAGTTTCAGATTAAGCACGCTGTCGATATGACGTTGGTCGAATGTGTTGTCCTCAATATAATGTCCCAGATGATCTACATCTGCATATTCAAAATCTTCTTTCTCTGCTATGGCCAACACCTCTGCGCCTTCGGCTGCTGTAAGGAACTCGCCCTCGTGGTTGAGCAACTTCAAGGCGTTCCATTGACGTGGATTGTGGCTTGCAGTGATGATGATACCACCATCTGCACCAGCCATCTGCACTGCCAACTCTGTGGTAGGGGTTGTTGCCAAACCGATGTTGATAACATCATAGCCAACACCCATGAGTGTGCCACAAACAACGTTCTTTACCATTTCTCCTGAGATACGGGCATCGCGACCAACAACAATCTTGCCGCTCTGCGACTTACCGCTGCGACGGATAAATGTCGCATAAGCTGTAGTAAACTTAACTATATCCAGCGGATTCAGTGTATCACCAGTGCGACCACCGATTGTACCGCGAATACCTGAAATTGATTTAATTAATGTCATATATTAAATTTATTAAGTTGGCGAGTATTAGTCGCTTACTTGTTAACTTGTTTACTTGTCTACTCGATTACTTGTCTACTAAACTATTTCTCGCTCTGATAAGTTATCACATAATAGCAAGGATATACGCTTGACGAAGCATAGGCCTGTCCTTGAGTATGAGGCACGATAAGCTTAACCATTGCTATCTCATCATCTGGATTTGTCTGGCGCCCAACATTAATGTAATTGAAAGGCACAAGCCAACCAGAAGGCACCGATGCTCCATAGGAACTGAACATCATGCCACTGGCAAATGATGCAGTATATGTGGTTCCAACACGCTTAACAGTCATCTTGTCGTACACACGAGGACTATAATCATTGCGGGTCTGTATCACCTGGTCAAGGATATTATATTCGTAATAGCGACACAACACATTAGTCTGTCTGCCATCAGGAAGAGGCTCACCACATCCCTTACGGACAATTTGCATGTAGACGCCGCTGTTGTCGAGAAAAACAAACTCATTCTTGCTAACATCAGTCTTATTTCCTTGTTCCTCAAACTTGCTCTGACTGATAACCACAATAGAGGAGTCTCTGATAAACGCCTTTATAGCATCACGCTCTATTTCCTTTTTCTCTCCGTATGTCTCGTAATCATCGCACGATGAGAATGACATCACAACGACTACTGCAAACAGCGCATATAATATTTTTCTCATAATTCTTTTTTAAAATCTTTTAAAACAGGGCAAAATTACAAAAAATATCTGTAAATACACCAATACTGGTGGTTAAAGATTTCAAATGTGAGATATTTATATCATTTCAACATATCAGAGAAATGAGAGATTGCCTCTTTCACCTTCTCTATAGCCTCATCTAAAGTGCAATGCAGTTCGCCACCAGATGCATTCAGATGACCGCCTCCATTGAAGAACATCTCAGCCATTTTATTGCATGGAAAATCATCGACAGAACGCAGGCTAACACGTATCTTATTATCCACCTCGGTATCTTCACGCAAAGAGACCGACAGTTTCATTCCCTTTATCTGCAAAGGCATGTTAACCAGCCCCTCTGCATCGCCCTTGATATAATGGAAGCGCTCCATCTCTTCACGACCAAAAGCAAAAAAAGATGCTTTCAGCTCTGGCATCACACAGAGTTTCTCATACATCACATATCCCATGAAGCGCAATCGGCTCTCACTATAGTTATTGTAAACGTTGCGATATATCTTGTCCTTATCAAAGCCTTTGGTAAGCAACTGACTGATAATAAAGAACGTAGCAGGGTCATTGCTATTATAAGTAAAGCCTCCAGTGTCGGTCATCATACCACAGTAAACAGGCACGGCAAAATGGTTTTTCATCTGTTCAAAACCACCTAACTGCCATACTACGCGGAACACCAGTTCGCATGTTGACGACATCTCAGGATGAGAGATTGTGAGCTCACAATCCAACAACGGATTAAGATGATGGTCTATCATCACACGCTTCGCTTGTGACGCAACAACAGCCTTACCCAAGTCACCCATACGCTTGGCGTCGTTAAGGTCGAGGCAAAACACGAGGTCGGCATCGCCAATCAATGCGTCAGCCTCAAGGGGATGTTTGTCATAGCGCAGTATCTTCTCAGTATTTGGCATCCAATGCAGGAAGTCTGGATAATGGTCGGGGACAATTATTTGAACCTTTTTACCAAGGCTTTGCAGATATTCCGTCCACCCCAGCGTCGACCCTATTGCGTCTCCATCAGGACTAATATGGCAACACACTATGATATTCTCTGCCTCATCAATAAGCGTGAGGAGCGTTTCGCGTTCTTGTTCAGATAAAATATTTTTCAGCATAACAAGTGCAAAGGTAATGCAAGTTGAGCGGAGAACAAAATAAATTTATTTATTTTTTATCCCGAGACGCAGTTTACCTTATCAAAAGTTAATGCAAGTTGAGCGGAGAACAAAATAAATCAATTTATTTTTTATTTTTCGCTTCACTCAACAGCACGTCCGAAACGCAGCTTACCTTATCAAAAGGTAATGCAAGTTAAGCGGAAACGCAGCTTATCTTATAATGCAAAATCAATAGTTTATATATTTTATATCAAAATAGTCTATGTTTCTTGTTCATATGAAATAAATACACTATCTTTGCACATTATTAAATAACAAACCCAGAATATTTATGCAAAATTATTACCGATTGTTTATGTTATTTGCAGTTCTCTGCTGTATGCCAGGACTGCTGCAGGCACAGGATGCATTAAACGTCATCATTAATGTTGACGACACAACCGATAGAAAGGTGATGATTATGCCGATGGGTGAAAACGGAAAGGTTACAGAGCTAACTTGTGAGAACAAAACCTATAAAGGCACTGTTGAAAAAAGTCAAAGTGGCTTTTACAACCTTATATCTGTCAAAGGTTACTCTCAGTTAATACAGCCAATTTATCAGCCCGGCAATGAGACACTTAAACTGGGATTTGATTTCAACAACAAGGAAAATACTGTAGCAGAAGGCAGTAACGACAACAAAGCACTGTCAGCATATGCCACGGTATTGATAGAATGTAACAAGGCGCTGTGGAAAAATGCGGCATTGGGAGCCGACTATAGTCGCGCCGTTATAGAAAGCCTTTTAACCAGCGCTGATTCCATTTGCAAAGTTTATGGTTGTTCAGAGCCAACGAAAGAATATCTTAACATTTGGAGTTATATCAGTGCATACGACAGTTTTTCGTTCTTGCCTCGTATCCTGAAGCTAAGATATGACGACCTGCCATTTAAGCGCAAGGACATCCTGCCATTGCCTTATAAGATTTTAGACTCTCAGCTTGCGGCATTATTCCCTAATACTCCTGACATTGTCTATGCAGCACTCCCAGAGAGAAATAATTTAGATAGCGCAATGACTTATCTTGAGTTACATTACACAAATGCCGACTTAAAGAAAATAGTAAAGAATAATATCGCTACAAGATATGTAAACCGCTATGACTATACCGATGATTTTGACAAAGGTCTGGAGCGTCTTCGCATGGCCACAGAGAAATACGGTCTTGATCCGAAGTTCGCTGATGACTTTGCCAAACGCAAGGCAACTGTACCTGGACAGCCATTCCCTGAGAATGTGGTATTGAGAGACCCACAGGGCAATGTGGTAGACTTTGCCAAGTTCCGCGGAAAATATGTCTACATTGATGTTTGGGCATCATGGTGCATTCCTTGCTTAAAGGAAGTGCCAATGTTACAGAAAATGGAGCGCGAGCTTAAGAATGACAAGGTTGTATTCCTTTCTGTTTCTGTAGACGCAAAGGAAGGTCCATGGAAACAGAAGATGAAGCAGCTCAATATGCATGGCAACCAGTTGCATAACCCTGACAACAGCCTGTGCGAGGCTCTTAACGTGAAAGGCATTCCTTTCTTCGTTATATACGACGCCGAGGGTAAGTTATATATGCATGGAGCGCCACGCCCAAGTCAGGGACGTGGAGTTGTGGAACTGCTCGAAGGTCTTGGAAAGTAAAGTCGGAGAGACGACAACAAGGATAACATACAATTAAAGACAATTATATTTTTATTAATTAAAACAGTTTATGAAAAAGTGTACACTTATTAAATGGACATTTGCTCTTGTTGCAGCACTCTTTGCTGTGATACCTGCAAATGCTGCCGTTGAATCGGTTGCCGATTTGTTCGGTACCTACAAGTTTACGTCTACAATGACTGTTACCGAGGCTGGTCAGTCATTTAAGGACTATTTTAAAGGTGAGTGTGAGGTGGTTATCACTGCCGACTCATACAACATCTATGACGGTGAGATACAAGGTCTTGCTGGTAGCACTCTCGATTTCCAGAAGATTAATGGTATTGACACTGCAAAGAAAACCATCAAGATTACCAACCCTAACGGCAACGGTTTGTGGGAAGGCGGTCTTTATATGAGTAATGCAGAGGGTATCTATCCTTTTGGTGGTAACTACAGCGGTATCGAATATACATACGACGATGCTACTAAGACTATCACATTGCCTGATTTCACTCTCGTTACATGTGACCACAGCGTGCCTTCTGCTACTATCATCGCTTCATTCAAGGATGTTAAGCTTACACTTGTATCAGAAGAGAATATCGATGTTGTTGACCTTAGCGGTGACTGGCATTTCACAGCAGGCAAGGGTACTTATGATGTTATGGAGAACTCAACTCTGCCTACAGAGTTTGACATGACTCTTACTGCAACAGACGAAACAAAGAAGAACTACAGCATCAGCATGAAGCTGGGCGACTTTGCTCCTTTGGCTCTTACTGCAACATTTGACGGTATGAAGTTGACTATTCCATTCAACGAGACATACTTCGATGCTGAAAACAAGATTGGTCTTGTAAACATGTATGGTGAGGTTCGTCCTGGAACTGTTGAGTTCAACCTTGTTAACGAGACAACACTCTCACTCTATAGCGGTATGACCATTGCTCAGGACTCTATCAGCGAGGAAAACAAGGGCCAGTATCTGCAGTGGTATATGTCTGGTACAGCCAAGAAGCAGGGCGGCGAGGCAGCTGCTGTTACATGGGACGGTGTTTACAAGGTAAAGGTTGGCAATCCAATGCCTGTTTTGACACAGTATGAAGTTCCTGCAGAGTTTGAGATGGAAGTTCAGTATTTCCAGGACTGGGGCATCTACCTTGTAACCAAGTTCATGGACAACGACGTTACAGCTCTTAACTATGGCGGTATTCTCTTCACTCCTTCTGCTGACGATCCAAACAAGGCAGAGATTGCAACAAACGCTCTGTTGAAGTCTCTCGTTGCAGGAACAGAGTATCTTGCTTTGCTTGATATGAACCTTGGCACTTCTACGCTGGTAATTACACGCCAGGAGGATGGCACATACAAACTTGATGATTTCTGTGTTGCTTATGCGACATTTGATGCAAGCAATAAACAGACCAACACATTGGCAACATTCTGTATGAATGTAACAGCAACAAAGCAGGAGGCTGTTGTTGAGCCAGAACCATTTAACTGGGCTAACACCTATACTGTAAATGCTGGCAACATCACTGTTTACAACAATGCCTATACATATCCTAACAACTTTGAAATGGTTGTTGAATACAACGAGCAATGGCAGATGTACCTTATAACCAAGTTCTTCGGTGTTGACGTTACAGGTTTGAACTATGGTGGTATCACTCTTACTCCATCAACAGAGAATCCTAAGTCAGCTACTATCGATACTAACGCATTCCTGTCAACAATCGAGCCAGGCGCTCTTTACTTCAAGATGTTTGACATGAACGCTGGCACTACTCCACTTACAGTTACTGTAAATGAGGATGGCACACTCTCTATCGATGACTTCTGCGTAAGCGTATTCGATTGGAATACAAATCAGGCAACAGCCGCTGCTCTCTACTCTAATGTAGTTGCAACATCTGGTGCTGCAGTTGAGCCAGAGCCACAGCCAGAACCATACAACTGGGTTAACACTTATACCGTTAAGGCAGGCAACATCACTGTTTACAACGATGCTTACACATATCCAAACAACTTTGAAATGGTTGTTGAGTACAACGACGCATGGCAGATGTACCTTGTAACCAAGTTCTTTGGTGTTGACGTTACAGGTTTGAACTATGGTGGTATTACTCTTACTCCATCAACAGAGAACCCAAGATCAGCTACTATCGATACTAACGCATTCCTGTCAACAATCGAGCCAGGTTCTCTCTACTTCAAGATGTTTGACATGAACGCTGGCACTACTCCACTTACAGTTACTGTAAATGAGGATGGCACACTCTCTATCGATGACTTCTGCGTAAGCGTATACAACTGGAACACAAGTGAGACAAGCGTAGCTGCTCTCTATTCAAACGTGACAGCAACAGTAGGTTACACACCAGCTCCAGAGGTTGGCGGTGATTCTAATGTTATCTATTCTTGGGAGTCTCCAGAAGGCACAGCAGTAGAGAAGGGTGGTAAAGCTGTTGGTTATGGCGCATGCGATGGTCGCGTAAACTATCCAAATGAAGATTACTATACAATCTCTGTAAACTGTAAACCTGCTAACATCGATACTGACTATATCGAGATTACATTTGATCAGGCTCTCGAGGCTACAGACAAGATGGAAGTAACAGCATTCCGTAACAAGGATACAGATGCAAACGGTACTCTTAAGTTCTTGTTCGAAAATGGTTCTGTAATTGACGAAGGCGACAACAGAGTATGGAACAACATTCACCCAGACCTCGGTGAGCAGCCAAATACTAATACTTACACTGTAGGTGAAGGTGCTGGTAGTAAGAGCCTCAAGCTCACTCGCTCAAAGGCCAGCACAAACGTGTTCATCACTAAGTTCATCATCACACGTGGTGGTACAGACGGTATTGCAGACGTAGAAGTTGTAACTCCTGCTCTCGACAACGCTATCTACAACCTTTCTGGTCAGAAGGTTGACGCTAGCTACAAGGGTATCGTTATTAAGAACGGTAAGAAGTATTTTGTAAAATAATTCAACAACATTATAGGGTGGATAATATCGTCCACCCTATATTCCTTTAAATATACATTATTAATATATTATACGGATGAAGACTAATCCTTTCAGCAAAAACATTATCAGACTGTTTATGACAACCGCACTTGCTACTGCAACATGTGGTCTGCATGCTGAGTCGGCAGTAGAATCAGCTGCTGCTCCAGAACAGATGTTACAGAGCGAACAGACAGGAAAAGTGTCGGGTACTGTCCTTGACGACCAAACAGGCGAACCTCTTATCGGTGTAACTGTGTCAATAGCCGATAAGGGCAAAATGATAAGCGGTGCCATTACAGATATAGATGGTAAGTTCTCCTTAACAGCTCCTAAAGGCAGTTATGAGGTGCACATATCATATATCGGTTATAAGGTGCATGTACTGGTACCAGGTCGCGACCAGTTGAATGGAGTAGTTGTTCGTCTGAAAGAAGATGAGACAACCCTTAACGACGTGGTTGTAACGGGTTTCTTTAATATGAACAAGAAAACCTTTACTGGTTCTGTAACCCAGATAAAGGGTGCTGACCTTAAGAAGGTCAGTGGCGTAAACCTGATTGGAGCCATTGCAGCACTTACTCCTGGTATGGCAATGGTGGAGAACAGCCGTCAGGGTTCAAATCCTAATCAGGTGCCAGAACTGGTGCTGCGCGGTATGACCTCGTTCAGCAACGAAGGTCAGAGCGTTAACCAGCCTACCATTATCCTCGATGGTTCTGAGATTACCATGCAAGACCTCTATGACCTTGACATCAATGAGGTTGAGAATATCAACGTACTCAAGGACGCTTCTGCAACAGCCCTTTACGGTTCTAAGGCAGCCAACGGTGTTATTGTAATCACCCGCCGTCCTTTGGCCGAAGGAACCCTTAGAGTGCAATATAACTTCACAGGTAATGTGCAGGTGCCTATGCTCGGCGACTACAACGTGCTCAACGCTGAGGAAAAACTGCGCTATGAGCAGATGGCTGGTCTCTATGATGCAGGCGGCAACATAGAGGAGCAGTATGAGCTTGACAAACTTTTCAACGAGCGCTATAAGACAGTAAGAGCCGGACAGAACAGTGACTGGCTGGCACAGCCTGCACGCACATCATTCAGCCACGACCACTCTCTTAGAGTATACGGCGGTTCTCAGAACATACGCTACGAACTCTCTGGTCGTTTTGCCAATACCGAGGGTGTAATGAAGGACGACTATCGTCATCGCTACAATCTTGGTTTCAAACTTGACTATCATATAAACAACTCTATAATGGTGTCTAACCGCACCACATACACCGAGATTAAATCTCAGAACACTCCATACGGTTCTTTTGGAGAATATGTTCTTATGAACCCATATGAGCGTATGTACAACGAGGACGGCACTCCAAACACCGACCTTGCATGGGACCAGGACAACCCTCTTTATGAGGCGAGCCTTGGCAGTTACAGCCGCAATGGCAGCAATGCCTTTACCAACTCTACCGATTTCCGTTGGGACATCAGTAATATGTTCCGCTTGTCAGGACATTTCAATATCACAAGTCAGACAGGATGGGTGGATATCTTCCGCAGTCCTAAGTCACGCGACTTCAAGGATGTTACCGACCTTACCAAGAAGGGTTCAAGCACACAGACCGACAGCCGTGGCACCAGCTACAATGCCAATGTGGTGCTTGCTTTCAACCACATGTTCAAAGACGAGTCGCTCATCAGTGCCAATGCAGGATGGGAGATTAACCACTCTGACGCCAGCAGCAAGACCATGCAGGCAGTTGGATTCTTCAACGACAAGAACTCATACATAGGCAATGCCGCAGGCTATCCTACCAGTCAGGCACCATTCGGCAATCTGGCTGAGTCGGCAGATGTGGGTACCTTCATCACAGCCAACTACTCTTGGCGCAACCGTTACTTCACCGATGCCACATGGCGAATGACTGGTTCATCACAGTTTGGTGAGAACAACCGTTACGGTCACTTCTGGTCAGGTGGTGCTGGATGGAACATCAAGAACGAACCTTTCATGAAGAACATAAGCAAACACTTTGACATATTCAAGGTTAGAGGTAGTTTGGGTTACACTGGTAAGGTGAGCTTCAGTCCTTTCCAGGCCATCACCATGTACCAGTACAGCAACAACTATGAATACCTGTATGGAATTGGCGCTGTGCCTCTTGCCATTGGTAATATAGACCTCTGCTGGGAACGTACTATGAACTACAACGTTGGTCTTGACCTCAGTATGTTCGGCAACCGCCTTAACCTCGTTGTCGATGCGTATATCCGTAACACCACCGACCTGCTTCTTGACAAGGCAATGGCACCATCTACTGGTGTTACCACAGCAAAGTCTAATCTCGGCGAACTGCAGAACAAGGGTCTTGAGATACAGCTCGACGGATATATCTTCCGCACTCCAGACCTTCAGTGGAAGATTGGAACAACTGGTTATCTGAACCGCAACAAGATTACAAAGATAAACAAGGCTCTTGAGGAAATAAACAAGGAGAATCAAGAGAATGCCTACTCATCACTTGCTCCACTGCCACAGTATGCTGAGGGTGAAAGTACGACAGCCCTTAAACTGGTTAGGTCGGCAGGTATCGACCCAACTACTGGTAAGGAAATATATATCAAGCGCGACGGTACGCTCACCTTTGACTATGATCCAGAAGACCGCGTGCTCATCGGTGATACCGAGCCTCGCTACTATGGTACATTCAACACCAGCGTATATTATAAAGGATTCAGTGTCTATGCCCTGTTCAATTTCCGCATGGGAGCATGGATTTACAATACCACACGTGCCTCAAAGGTTGAGGGTTGCGACCCTATGCAGAATGCCGACCAGCGCGTATTTGACGACCGTTGGAAGCAACCTGGTGACATTGCCATCTACAAGGACATTGCAGACACCAGTCGTCCAAAGCAGACCGACCGCTTCGCAGAAGAAGAGAATGTGCTTACATTGGGTTCACTCAACATCAACTATGAGTTCCCAAAGAACATCTGTGAGAAGCTTCACCTTCGCAACTTGCGCTGTGGTGTGAACTTCACCGACCTGTTCCGCCTTTCTTCAGTAAAGATTGAGCGTGGTACCGACTATCTCTATAGTCAGGGAGTCGAAATGAACCTTAGTGCTACTTTTTAATTGAAAATTGAATAATAAAAACATTAGACTACAATGAAAATCAAGTATATATTCCTTTTTCTTACGCTAAGCCTCTGTGCATGTGACGACTATCTTGATATCACCCCACAAGGACAGATAAAAGGTGACGAACTGCTCACCACAAAAGAAGGTATCGAAGATGCTCTCTATGGCACTTATGCCAAGATGCGCACATCATCGCTCTATGGCCAGGAACTATCGTTCAGCACCATCGACGTGATGGGTGGCTATCATAGCTGCAAGGGCAACCAAACAGTAGAGGCACTGCTGAAGTATGATTACAACTACTCTGCCATAGAGTCAACATTCTCTGGCGTGTGGACCGAGATGTATTCAAATATCTCTGCTGTGAACAATATCCTGGGATGTCCTCTGCTCGACAACCCAACACAATATCCATACACCGTTTATCGTGGTGAGGCATTGGGACTGAGAGCCTTCATGCATTTCGACCTTATGCGCCTTTATGCCGAGCAGATTACCGTCAACCCTCAGGCCGATGGTATTCCTTATGCCACCGAGTTCTCGCTTAAGACTCCTGACTTCGAGTCGCTGGCAAAAAACTATGAGCATGTCATTGCCGACCTTCTTGAGGCCGAGCGCCTGCTGACTGGTGAGGACGACCACCGCAACGAAACATATTTCATGACCTCACGTCATATCCATTGTAATCTGCATGCCGTGAGAGCTCTTCTTGCTCGTGTTTATCTCACCATGGGCAATAAGACAGAGGCTTTAAACTATGCCCTCAAGGTAATAGAGAAGAGTCCTTATAAGCTCAACCTAAAGACAGAGATTGTCAACGACCTTGCTGGTGTGCTCTCTCTAAAAGAAACCATTTTCGGTATCTACTTTGCCGATTTCTATACCAATGTATACAACAAGCTTCAGGCTACAACAAGCTATTACGCCCTCAACCCACGCAGTGACATAGAGAGCATATACGAGAAGATGGCCGATGGTCTTGACTACCGTACAGCAGCTTACTTCACCTCTGTTGACCTTGGCGGCACACCAACACTGCGCCTGAGCAAGCTTACAGATATCTATGGGTTGCAGGGCATGGCATCAAGCCGTCCACAGGAACGCATCCTTGGCATCAACCTCATCCGTTTGCCTGAGATGTATCTCATAGCAGCAGAGGCGTTGCTCGACACCGATATCAACAAGGCTACATATTATTTTGACCTTATGCTTGCTTCACGCGGTCTGCAGCCGTTGGCAAACAGAAACCCAGCCGTAGAACTCACACAAGAAATAATAAATCTTGAGCGCTACAAGGAGTTTATTGGCGAAGGTCAGGAGTTCTTCAACATGAAGCGCCAGCACCTGCCTTTAGTTCATTTTGATGAAGCAACAGGCAAGGAAGTATCAGTAGCGCCATCAAAGGCTGTCTTTGTTGTTCCTATACCTGACAGCGAATACGAGAACAGATTCTGATTATCGTTCTTAATGGAGACTTGTAACATATATACATTATTATATATAATAGAGAACAGACAATGAAAATAAGACATATATTAGCAACACTTGCTGCAGCTTGCATGTTTGCTTCCTGTGACAATGAGAACTATCTGGTTTATGACACCTCATATACTGGCATCTATTTCACAGGCGATACCATCAGATATTCTTTTAGCGTTACGCCTGTTGATGTAAGGCATCACACAGTCAAGGTGCCAGTGATGACTATGGGAGCCTTGGCCTCAGAAGACCGCCACTTTGAATACCAACTTGTGGAAAGTGAGTGCATCGGCACAGAGGGAGTGCAATACAGAATAGGTCAGCCAGTGATACCAGCCGACAGTGTTGGCGGTTATATCCCCGTAGAGATACTCCGCGATGGATTAGAGGGCGACTATCAGAATGGCTACACACGTTATAAGCTTACTTTCCGACTCGTTTCAGGCAATGGTTTCACTCCTACGCTCGATACTTTGAGTCATGAAAGAGTATTGTTCTTTGACAACGCAGTAGACCAGCCAGCATGGTATAATGCCCATGGCCAGAAGGTATGGAGCCTGTCAACATTGGGTCAGTGGCATCCGTATAAGCTTATCAAGATGGTGGAATATTTCCATGAGCTCAAGAACACCATCCCTGAAACATACAAGAAGATGGTCGCTCTTTATGGCGAGAATCTTGAGAATATAGAATATGGTGACCCTTATCAATACCGCACCATATTCAAGAAGTATATTTACCTGCCAATGTATGAGCACTTCAATGATCCCGCCAACCGCGAGATGATATTGTCGCTGTATCCAGATTTCCCATTCGATTTCCCTAATCCGTTCTAACAATAAACTATAAACGACGATGAAGACACTACGTATAACAGGCCTTATGGTATTGTTTTGCAGTTTGTTTCTGCTCACATCATGTTTTGACGACGACACCACACTTGGCACTGGCACCATTAGTGAGATAACTATCGACAGCACCAGTATTGCAGAAGTGTATAACATAGACAAGAACGAGACTCTTGTCATCACCCCTGTTGTTAGTCAGACTAATCCAGACAAGCCACTCTCATATACCTGGGAGATGGAGCTTGAGGCTGTGGCCCACGACAGTCAGTTTACTTTTGTTGGCAAAGAACTTGGTTCTTATAATTGCCGTTTGATTGTTGAAAACAGTGATGGCAAGGCATTCTTCGCATTTAAGCTCCACGTTAACAGTCCCTACGAGGAAGGTATAACAGTGCTCAGTCACGACGCACAGGGCCGCGGACATCTTGCATTCATGCTCACACCTCCTGATGGCAGCGAGCCAACTGGTTTCCTCCAGCAGGAGTGCTTTACAGTCAATAACCCCGACATGCAGATGACCTCTTATCCAGCCGATATGCTCCAGAGTGGAGGCAACTTGATTATAGCATGCCGTGGCAGTGAAGAGACAGGTGAGCCAGGTGCCATATACTATATGAACGAGAAGACTTTTGTGGTAGAGAACGACCTCTCTGCTCCAGAGTATCCTGATTTCCGTCCTACACGCATGGCCATTCCAAGTGTCAGTTCATCAGGTCTGGCTTATCCTATATTGTGCGAGAACGGAAACTGCTATGAGTTCAGTATCACCGAAGGTGCACTGGCTAAGCCAACAAAGATGCGCTATAACTACGCACAGACCATGGCCATCCACGATGGCGGTGCTGCAGGCAACTACAACTTGCTGTTCTGGGATAAGGAAGTAGGCGGTTTGTCTGTCATCATGGGCGGATATGGTCCTTACTATTGCAGTAAGACATATCTTCTGCAGCGTGAAGCATGCAAGGGCAGCGACAACTACTTCAATGGCCGCTCTATCGTAAAGATGGAGCTGGTGCGCCTCACAGCAGAACAGAAGAAGACTGAGCGTCCTTTGCTTTTGGTCATCACCACAGCGGGCGGAATGTTCCAGAAGACTCTCCTTGGCACTTCGTTCTGGGAGCACAACTTCGAGACAATGGAAAACGTGCTTGTTGACAACGGAGGCAGCAAGATGTGCGGCATTGGCGCTGCGCCTCTCACAGAGACCACACCTTGTGTTGCCAACCACACCTATTACAGCATGCTCTTTGCCGATGGCAATAAGGTTCGCCGCTGGAACTACACATCAAGTCAGATGATTACTCAGGCCGATGTTCTTCAGACAGTAGGTTCAGGCAAGGCTGTCATTACAGGTCTTGAGATGAGTGCCGACCACACTCTTACTTATGTTGCTTTCTATGAACCAGAGCAATCAGGTCTTAACGGCAGCGTATGGGTAATAGATACCGACAAGGGCGATATTCTCAAGAAATACGACAATGTATGCTACAAGCCTGTTAAGATAATGTACAAGAAAAAATAATCCATCATAATGCGTATAGTTTTTTTTCTTGCCACGCTGTTGCTGTCATTGTCTACTGTCAATGCCGTATCAGAGCCATTACCTATGGACAGCACTGTGCGACATGGGCGTCTTGCCAATGGACTGACATATTATATTTGTCCCAACACAAAGACATCCCAGCGCACTGATTTCTACATTGTCCAGAAGGTTGGTTCCATGCAAGAAGAGGAACACCAGCGAGGTCTTGCCCATTTTCTTGAGCACATGGCCTTCAATGGCACTAAGCATTTCCCTGAAAAGAGTCTTATACGTTATCTTGAGTCGCTCGGTCTGCAGTTTGGCAACGACATAAATGCCTACACCTCTTTCGATGAGACGGTTTACAGCATAACCAATGTCCCAACCCTACGCACTGGAGTAGCAGACTCATGCCTGCTTATCCTCCATGACTGGAGCTGCAACATCACTCTCAGCGGCAAAGAGATTGATGCTGAGCGCAAGGTAATTCATGAGGAATGGCGCAGCAAGCGTGGCATGCGCGACAGAATTTATGAACAGACATTGCCTAAGCTATTCCCTGACAGCAACCGCTATGCCCATCGTATGCCTATCGGACTAATGTCGGTAGTAGACAATTTCCCTCATAAGGCATTACGCGACTACTACAAGAAATGGTATCGCCCCGACCTTCAAGCGATAATCATCGTTGGCGATATCAATGCCGACTATATAGAAAAGGCTATCCGCAGTTTGTGGGCAACAACTAAAGGTCCATCAAACCCAGCAGAGCGTATATATTATAAAGTAGCCGACAATCAGTCGCCCATTGTAGCTATTGCCACCGATGACCAGTTGTCTTCATCCATGGCAAGCATAAGTTACAAGTACGCCCCACTGCCAGCCAATGTTACCCTCTCCGCAGAAGGGGTAATGGAAGAGTATTGCCGCAACATGATACTCCAAATGCTGACAATGAGAGAGGCTGATAAGAATACTGGAGGTAAGGGAGGATTAGAGAATGCCTCCCCTACTCTCTCCTATAACGACGGAGATTATTCTCTTGCACGCACCAAGAAAGCATTCTCAGCAACAACTTATTTCAACGACAGCAACTGGCAAAAAGCCATTCATAGCATTGTCTATGAAATGAAGCGAACCATGGAGCATGGTTTTACAGCAGAGGAATACCAACGCGCCACTGACCGAATAAAATCTTGGGTGCAGTATGCTGAGGGAACCCTTGGCAAGACTAAGCTAAGTAATGCCGCCATAGCACAGAAATGCAAGCAGCACTTCCTGCTCGCTCGTCCTCTCATCAGCGATGCCACTGAGATTAGTCTATACAAACAAGCGCTCAACAACATCACTCTTGAGCAAATCAACAACCGTTTCTCACAATACTTATATAGCAGCGGTGGCCTTGCTATACAATTACACATTGCCAGTTCACCAAATACCACCTCTTCCGCAGCCAACTGGATTAAGTCACTAAATAATTCAACTGTTCTTAGCGAATACGGCAAAGCATGGCAACAGCCAACCATTGCCCATAAGATTCCTGAGACAACTCCAAGACCTGTGCTTATGCCACATAAGCCAGCGGCAGGCAGCATTGTCAAAGAAACATACAACAAGCTATATAACACCCGCGAACTGCTTCTCAGCAATGGGGCAAAGGTAATACTCAAGCACAACGACACTGGTCGCGATGAGATTCGCATCACAGCCTTTAGCCGCGGCGGCACATCTATGATGTCTGATGCCGACTACTACAATTTCAGTGCTATTAACACGCTCCCATCACTTGGCGGTCTGGCTCATCTCACAGGCGAACAGCTTGGACGTGCCCTCGAAGGCAACAGCGCATCGTATCAGACAAACATCACCGCACTCACCGAGACCTTCACTGGCTCGTGTGAGGCAGCTGATGCTGAGCAATTATTACAACTGCTTCATCTTCGTTTTACCACAGTAAAAAAAGATACCGCAGCCTTCCTGCGCTGGCAGAACTACATGCGCTCTTCCTTGCAGCGCCAGTTAAGCAACCCGATGCGCCTCTTTGGCGACACCCTGCGCTCTATGATGTACAGACCTCATGTACGCAGCCGTGCCACATCATTAGCGCAAGCCGACAGTGTGGATTACGACCGCACCTGCCAGCTCTTCCTTGAGCGCTTTGCCAATGCCGCCGATTTCTCATTTATCATCGTTGGCAACATCAATGGTTCCAACTCTCTCGAAAAATTAATATGCCAATATATTGCCTCACTGCCTTCACAAAAAGGAAAGACAGAGAAGGGCAACATAAAAACCATGCCGCAACTGTCTTACGGCAGCAAGGCATGCCGCATAGCAATTGCCATGCCTGAACCAAGCACAACCGTAGTTTGCAACATCATGGCAGATTGCAAATATACCCCTCGCAACAATATAGCCTGCGCCATTCTCAACCAGGTAATGGACATACGCTGCTCTGAGCAACTACGCGAGAAGATGGGAGGCACATATAATGTTTCTGTCACTGCCCGCATCTCCCGCGAGCCTAAGGAGCAGGCTACCATCATGTATAATTTTACTACCAATGCCCAGCAGGCAGAGCCATTGCTTGATGCCGCAAAAGAGCAGTTGAGTTTGATTGCAGAAAAAGGCATCACCCCGGCTGAGATGAGCAAGGCTATTGAAAACCTGAAGAAGCGCCACGACGAATACCGTACTGCCAATGCCTTTTGGTTGTCTGCCATAACAGAGCGCGAGCGTCATGGCACTAACCATCAGCTGCTCTATCACGAGGCACTTCAATCGGTAACAGCAAAAGACGTGAACCGCATATCACGCACACTTGCTAAATCCAAGAACATCACTCAGGTTATTATGGATGGGGAGTAACCCCTGACCGGCTAGAGGAACTAGAAGATCTAGAAGATCTAGAGGAACTAGAGAATCTAGAGAATCTAGAAAATCTAGGGGTCCTAATAATAGAAAGAAAAACATAAATATATACTACTTATGAAGAATATTTTATTATCGCTTACGCTCTTGTGCATGGCAACAATGTCAACGGCACAGGAATACAGGATTCCAGTATCTGAACAGGATGAGCAGATGCAGAAGGGACAATTCGAGCCAACATGGGAGTCGCTGAAGACACATGAGACACCAGAATGGTTCCGCAATGCAAAGTTCGGTATATGGGCACACTGGGGACCACAATGCGTGGAAGGCTCTGGCGACTGGATGGCACGCTCACTCTACATGGAGGGCACACGCGAATATAACCACCATGTAAAGAACTATGGTCACCCATCGGAGTTTGGTTTCAAGGATATCCTCCCACTGTTCAAGGCTGAGAAATGGGACCCAGAGAAACTTGTGGAGCGCTACAAACGATGCGGCGCACAGTATTTCTTCGTACTGGGCAATCATCATGACAACTTCGACCTCTGGGACTCGAAATACCAGAAATGGAACTCCATGAACATCGGACCAAAGAAAGATATTCTCGACGGATGGTCAAAGGCCGCAAAGAAATACGGTCTGCCTCTTGGCATCTCTTTCCATGCCGACCACGCATGGACATGGTATGAGCCTTCACAGCGCTACGACCTCAATGGTCCAAAAGCAGGTGTATGGTATGACGGCAACCTGACCAAGGCCGATGGCAAAGGCAAATGGTGGGAAGGACTCGACCCTCAAGAGCTATACCAGCAGAACCACCCTATGAGTCAGGGTTCTTGGGACAACGGCCGCATACACAGTCAGTGGGACTGGAGTCATGGAGCCTGTCCGCCATCAAGCGAGTTTGTGGCCAACTTCTACAACCGCACCCTCGATGCCATCAACCGCTATAATCCAGACCTCATCTACTTCGATGTCACAGTTCTGCCATTCTATCCTATAAGCGATTGCGGCATGCGCATAGCCACACACCTTTACAACAAGAATCCACGCAGTGTGGTGTTCGGCAAGATTCTCGACGACGAGCAGCGCAAGGCCCTCACATGGGACGTGGAGCGCGGAGCACCCAACGAGATAATAGAAGAGCCATGGCAGACATGCAACTGCATCGGAGGCTGGCACTACAACACTGGCATCTATGAGCGCGGACATTATAAGAGTGCGGCAACTGTTGTTAAACAACTTGTCGACATAGTTTCAAAGAACGGCAACCTCTTGCTGAGCATCCCTCTTCGTGCCGATGGCACATACGATGAGAAAGAGTCAAAGATTCTCGACGACCTTGAGGAATGGATGAGCGTCAATGGAGTGAGCATCTTCGGCACACGTCCATGGGTAAAGTTCGGTGAGGGACCAGTGGCTGAGAAAGCCATCAAACTTAATGCTCAGGGCTTCAACGACGGTCAGTACAGCAATATGGACTACCGCGACATACGTTTCAATCAAACTCAGAAGCACCTTTATGTAACAGCCATGGGATGGCCAGAAGATGGCAAACTAATCATAAAGTCGCTTGCCCAAGGCAATACCAACATGAAGAAGCGCATCACCAAGGTACACCTTCTTGGTCATGGCAACCTCAAAGCGCGCCAAACTGCCGAAGGTCTTATCGTACAGTTGCCAGCGCCTTGCAACAAGATTGCTCCAGTGCTGAGAATAGCGAAGTAACATAAAAATAACTAAAACAACAAAGGGATGCCAGCGCATCCCTTTATTGTTTACATCTCCCTCATTTCCTCTATCCTCTCTAATATCTCACGATACTTGCGCTGAGTCTTCAGATGAATACTGAAACCAATTACACCACCTATCAAGGCACCAGTAAGGCATGAAATCGTCAGATGATAGAAGTTCCCATGTTTCTGATACATTTCATAAGCAAACCATCCAAACCATATAATCAAGAACGGAATACCCTGCAAGAGCCAGTCAGCATCGCGTTTCTTTGCCCTCGCAACTATTTCTGATACCTGCAGCAATTCGCCCTGCATCAAGAGTTTGTCGCGCAATGGCAGCCCTGTCCACACAGTATAGCATACAGCATAGAGCAGAAACAACATTGTTACAACAGTAAATTCTACTGACGTTGCAATAAACCTTAATGACCACCAACAATAAGGGAGCGCAACAAACAGTGTAATAACAATCTGCCAAATATAAGTGCGGTTTATCCAGTTTAACCTTTCCTTCATTGCCCTGCGCAACAAACGGTCGTTAACAATTGTCTGCGACTCAAGTTTATTTTTCAATATAGCCATCTGCTGGCGCATCTCTTCTAATTCTTTATAGTTTTCCATAATTCTATGTTTTTGTTTATTTTATAGGTCGTCTGTATCTCAGTAATAATTCTTAATTCAGAATTCATAATTATAAAATCTACATCCTCTTCAGTTCCTCCTTTATTCTAAACAGTCTTACAGATACATTCTTTGCCGTGATGCCCACCACTGCTCCTATCTCATCGTAGCTCATGTTCTCAAGCCATAGAAGCACAATGGCACGGTCAAACGGTTTCAGCCTGTTGATGCGTTGGCGCAACATCTCCACTTGCTTTGTGTCATTATCGCTGTCGCTAAACAGATTAATGTCCATGCTAAGCTCTGCTTTATTCTTACGTTTCTTCTTGCGGTCGATGGTAATACATGTGTTCAGAGCCACACGATATATCCACGACTTAATATCACTCCGGCCTTGGAAACCATCAAATCCTTTCCAGAGGTTTATCAGTACCTCCTGAAACAGGTCTGCCACTTCATCTGCATCCTTCGAGAACATATAACAAACCGTATAGATTGTAGCCTTATGCTCTCTCACCATCTGCGCAAACTGTTCATCGGGCTTATTTAAATTGTTCATCTCAATAATCTTTATTCGTTAATCCCTAATCGTTAAACGTTAATCGCTAATCAATCCTCACTTCATTAGACATGCAAAGCTATAAAAAAACTACAAAGATTAGTAAAAAAAATAATATTTATTAGAGTAAGCAAGCCAAATACTATGAGTAATCGGGCAGATTACTATCAGTATTTGCCGTAAATACTAAAAAAAGGTTGTAAGCATACAACCAAGTCAAAAATATTTTATACTTTTACAATTGCTACGAAAAAATTAAACGTTGTATGTAATAAAATAATATCATTAATATGAATAGAAAAAGATTTTGGATTATTGGCAGCCTTGCACTATGTTTAATCTGCGCAATTTATAGTTGCAACAAGAATAGCGCAGAGAGTGAGGTTGAAAGTGTTGAGTTGTTGAGCACCTGTCAAAGCTGGAATGAAGTAGACCTGCCTGACTATCCACAGGGCAAGCCAGAATTGGTGGCAGTAAAATATATTATTCCGCCGGGTAAGAAGTTGGGCTGGCATCATCATATTGCTATGAACCATGGCGTATTGGTGCAGGGCGAATTGACCATCATTGCACAAGACGGGAAAACAAAGGTTATGCGTGCAGGTGAGGTGGTTGTAGAAATGGTCGATGCCATACATCATGGCGAGAACCGTGGCACAGAACCTGTTGTGCTCTATATGTTCTATCTGTCGCAAAAGGATATGCCTTTGTCTGTTCAGCACCCGGAAATTCCTCTTTAACTTCGGTGGTATTGGTATGTTCACCACTATATTCCACTAATTTTTTCATACACACAGAACGTTGCATCTAATTGCCGAAATCAGGTATGATTATTTTTTAAATGTGTTAATTACTATGTATCAACCACATTAAAACAATTAAAGAAATGGCAAATAATGAAACTATTTTTGATTTACAACAATCGAAAAAAGACACTCAATTTATAATTAATAATGCAGAATTGGAATTTGAAATTACAGCTGACATCATTGAGCATGCTGATGATATTCCATACATAGGTTCACTTCTTAAGATTGGAAAGATTGCGATAAATTATATAAACTACCGATTTTATCGCAGATTGGCTCGTTTTTTAAAACATGCCAATGAGATTCCAGAAAATGAAATAACCTCTTTTATACAAGGTCTATCTTTGAAAGACAAGAAACGTATTTCTGATTATCTAACACAAATATTATATACTGTTGAAGAGGATTGCAAAGCTGATTTGATGGGTAAAATCTACAAGAGGTTTGTATTAAGCGAGATTGATATCGATATGCTACTTCGTCTTTGTACGATAATCAATAGAGCATATATCACAGATATTAGTTATCTGGGGGACTATCTTGAAGTTTCTGAGAAGAACACATACATTACAGATAATCTTGTGTCTCTTGGCATTTTAGCAGAATCTGGAAATTTGTACGAAAATAACAGGAATGAAAACGATGGCCCTAGTATTGGGCCGACAAAACACACTTTAAATGAAATTGGCATAACGCTCTATCAAATTCTAACAGATCAAAAGATTGCAAAAATACCTATTAAACGAATTACAGAAAAGTCTGTACTATTCAGGAGTATCTCAACTGAAGAACTTGATAAAATTCTAACATAATATGAATAAGATTGAAGTATTATGTTATCGTCATTATAAGATCTTGTGTCAGAATGATAAGTTCTTATTAATGACTTCATTTTCGTGTTTACTCTATGTTTTACCTCCATCCATATCTTTCACCAATATTTTATCCAATAACAAGTTGTAAATCAGAGAGTATGGGATTGTGACAGATGTAATGAGTAATTATAACTTTTCAAACTGTATGAACATTATTAGAAAAAGATATCAAAGCCGTATAGATATCCGATTCAGCAAGACAACCTGAAACATGCGATTTTAAGAACAGCCAGACCTCTTTTAGAGATTGCGCCACTTTCATCGAAATCTGTCATTTCTCTATAAAGGCTATAAATATATGTCAAAAATGGTATTTGTATTTGCAACAATCTTATCGTATAAATATACAGTACGTTATGGTTATTATTTATAAAAGTGGAGTCTACAAAATTTAATGTTAATCAGGTCAACCCAATTGCTTCTTCTGCAATTCTGTTGAAAAGTACATGGACCATCACCCATTTACTCTTCAGGAGTTCACCACCATTCCATCCGTAAAAGATATTATATTTCTCTTATTTGCGCTCTTTTTAAAAATACTTCATCAGCATAAGATAAAATTTTTATTAGTTAAATAGCATGAACAATGAATAAAATTCATTACCTTTGCCAAATAATGTCAAGACAAAAATAAGTAATATGCTATTTACGGAGAGAATAAAAGAGCTACGCATTCAAAATCAGATGCCCCAAAGACTGATTGCTGCAGCTCTTGATATTGATACTGCAACATATTGTAAGATAGAAAAAGGTGAACGCAGAGCTAAGAAAGAACAAGTAGGAATATTGTCGGAGATGTTTCATGTAGAAATGACAGACCTCCTAACATTGTGGCTAGCCGATAAAGTAACTGATATGGTATCTGATGAACATGTAGTTGCATCGGAAGCTCTTTCTATGGCAGCTGAAAATTTAAGAAGAATAGGTTGATATGGCAAAAGTTAAATTATATCCTGAGTTAGAGATTCCAGAAATGCTATTGGCGGATCGGCGTTCTACTTATGGCCTGAGGACATATGTCAGCCTATTTAGCAGTGCTGGTGTTGGTTGCTATGGTTTTAAGGAAGAGGGATTCTATTGTGTTGCTACTGTTGAGTTGTTAGAGCGAAGATTGAAAATCCAAAAGTACAATCAGAAATGCGCATATAATAGCGGATATATTTGTGGCGATATGACTACGCAAGAAACAAAGGATAAAGTTTTTGCGGAGTTGGCTATGTGGAAAAGAGGTTTTAACCTAACCGACTTGGATGTGCTAATTGCAACGCCTCCTTGTCAAGGTATGTCAGTTGCCAACCACAAGAAGAAAGACGAACTAAAACGCAACTCTTTGGTTGTTGAGTCTATTAAAATGACTCAACAAATAAAGCCCAAATTCTTTATTTTCGAGAATGTTAGAGCTTTTCTGACTTCTGTATGTACTGATATTGATGGGCTAGACAAGTCTATTAAAGATGCCATTGAGGCAAATTTGTCAGGGGCATACAATATCTTATATCAAGTTGTAAACTTTAAGGATTATGGTAATCCGTCAAGTCGAACGAGAACATTGGTTATAGGTGTTCGTAAAGATTTGAAAGAGGTTACTCCATATGATATTTTCCCTGACAGGCAACCAGAGCGAACATTAAGACAGGTTATCGGTCATTTGCCGCCATTAATGAAAATGGGAGAAATTTCAGAAAATGATATTTATCATAACTTCCGAAAATATTCTCCTCGTATGGAGTCTTGGATTGCAGACATTAAGGAGGGACAATCAGCATTTGACAATACAGATATTACAAAGATACCTCATAGTGTAAAGAATGGTGTTGTCGTGTATAATGCTCGCAAGAATGGTGATAAATACACTCGCCAATATTGGGATAAGGTAGCACCTTGTATTCACACTCGTAACGACATTATGGCTAGCCAAAATACTGTTCATCCTGTTGACAATAGAGTATTTAGTATTAGAGAGGTTATGCTTATGATGTCCGTTCCATCATCTTTTAATTGGAGCGATATTCCTTTTGGTGAATTAAACAGAATGTCATTAAAAGAGAAAGAAGCTTTCTTGAAGAAAGAAGAAATGAATATACGCCAAAACTTGGGTGAGGCTGTGCCTACTATTATATTCAAACAAATTGCAGCTAAGGTTCGTAAAATATTATGCAAACCGACCTTAACAGAACAAGATATAAAGGTATTGATAGAGAAGAAGAAATTGGCTACACATTCTTGTTTGGTGGATTACATTAGGAATAATGTGCATTATGGGTTTGCAGAGTTGTCTAAAATAGCGGAGTTGGCAAATGCCCAAAGAGAGGACAATGCGGCTTATTATACAAGACAAGATATATGCTATACAATAATTAAGAGTCTGCCTGATGCAAAAAGCTATGCAGAGCTTAATATATTAGAACCATCAATTGGGGTAGGTAATTTTTTACCTGCTCTTATACAGAAATACGCAAGTGTTCAGTCTGTTAATATTGATGTGGCAGATATTGATGCAAATAGTTTGGAAATACTAAGAGAGTTGGTTTCAAAGATTGATGTACCCAATAACATTCACATTAATTACATCAATGCCGATTTCTTGTTGCATAACTTCGACAAGAAGTATGATATTATTGTCGGAAACCCTCCATACAAGAAACTAACCAAAGAGAAACAGTTATTAGTTAAATACAGGATTGACGCATCCAATAAGGATACCAATAATATCTTCTCATTCTTCATTGAGAAAGCAATGAGAATTGGAAATGTCGTATCATTGATAGTACCCAAGAGCTTGATAAACGCTCCTGAGTTTGATACAACACGCACACTTATGAAAGAGAAAAATATATCTCGCATAATTGATTTTGGAGAGAAAGGGTTCAAAGGTGTAAAGATTGAAACTATATGTTTTATTCTTGATACTCAAAAGAAGCCTCAAAAAACATTTGTGGAATCATATATTACTGATGAAGTCAGGTGTCATCAGCAAGCATATCTAACAGATGACAAATTCCCTTATTGGATAATTTATCGCAATGAGGCTTTTGATGAAGTTGCAGACAAAATGGAGTTTAATGTATTCAAGGCATACAGGGATAGAGTTATTACCAAAGCTATTACAAAGGATAATGGTAAAATCAGAGTCCTAAAATCTCGAAATATTGGCAACAATGAAATTGTTAATATCCCTGATTATGACTGTTACATTGATAGTACTGAGGGATTGGATGTAGCAAAATACCTTAATCAAGCGAATTGTGTCTTGCTCCCAAATTTAACATACAGTCCTCGTGCTTGCTTCTTGCCAAAAGGTTGTATCGCAGACGGTTCTGTAGCAATACTTACTTTGGCAAAAGATAATGATGTCGTAACCAAAGAGGATTTGTCATTTTACGCTACTGATAGTTTTATAAAATTTTATGCGATTGCCCGTAATTTGGGCACTCGCTCGCTTAACATAGATAATAACTCAGTTTTCTTTTTTGGTAAACTCAAGCAACAAAGGATATGAGAAATGTAATTAACGAATATCTTAACCAATTTGATTTGGATGTACGCAAGTCAAATGACGCACGATTCATGGATCAAAAATGCACTCCAGATGTAGTCTGCTTTATTGCGGATAGCGTGATTAACACAATTATTGATATTGAAAAAACATTCACTGTAAATGACATATGGGAATCTCAATATTTTATTAAGAATGCGAAAGCCGTATTTAATAAACCATTGCCTACCAATAAAAAAGCACGTCATGAGTATGATAAATTCATACAACAGCCATTGCGTATGTTGGGGTATGCTCATGTTCTTGAGGTGACTAAAGCAGGAGGGACAAATTATTACAGGATTGTAAATCTTGATATACTCGATTATATTGCTCGAAGAGAAAGGAATGCTTACAACTTCTTATATTGCTATTTTGAGAAAGTGTTGAAAGACAGTGATATGTGGAAGTATTTTGAGGAATACAAAAGTAAATGTTATTTGGGCACTATTACAAAATCAGATTTCTCAGAACTGAAAGAACGTTATATAAGATTTATCATAGGGCACACCAAAGTTAATGGAGATGTTGAAGTAAGAAGAATGTTCCCCAAAATCTTAAATATATATGCTGTTGAGAATGGTATAAATGGAACAGAGAAAGGACATATGTCTAGATATGCATTTACATTCTCTGATTTGATGTATAATCGCAAAAACTGGAGAGACCTTAATAAAGACAAATCCATAACCCGTCAAGAAGCACTGCAAAAGCAGGATGCCGAACAACAAGAAGCATACAATCAGTACTATGTTCAGAAAGCAATGAATCTACTTCGCAAGATACAAGAAGAAAGCGAGGTACACGATCAATGGGGAAATAGCGAAGCAACACAAGTTCATCATATTTTCCCCAAATCGCAATATCCGCAAATTGCTCATTATATAGAAAATTTGATTAAACTTACGGCAACACAACATTTTACAAAAGCACACCCTGATAATAAAACTCAAATTATTGATCGGGATTATCAACTTACTTGTTTGTTGGCTAAAGCTGATACTATAGATAAATCTCTACAAATATTTGGTGAGAAATATTATCGTAAAGAGTCTTTTGTCTATGTTATAAATACAGGACTATTAACAGACATAAGCACAAACTTGTCATTCAGTGATATAAAATCAAAATTGATTCAAATTTATAACGCATAAAAGATGCATCAAACAATTACAAGTTTTATACAAAATTCTTGTAATCCGATTACAAAGGCCTTGTAAAACCATTACAAAGTGTTTGTAAGACTATTACCAAAGCCTTGTAGGAGCATTACAAGCACTTTGTAATTTCGCAAAATAATATTCTGTGAAAATAAAAAGAGGTCGTGTCAGTTACTTTCTGACACGACCTCTCTCGAATTTTATTGCCTGATAAACTTAATTCTTAATCACCTTCACGCTGTGAACGTTGCCGTTGTTGTCGGTAATCTTCATGATGTACAGCTCGTGCTGCTTCATTGTGGTTACCTGCTTGCCATCGAGGGTGAAGAACTCGCGCTTTGCCACGTCGATGCCGACCTCACACCATACATTCTCAATGCCAGTAACCTCACCGCTAACAGCTACGCTCAGGCGCTTCTCGTAGGTTGTGCCATCACCATCGGTCACCTTCATGGTGATAACGCCAATGCCACCATACTCACCACCGCTAACGGTGATAACAGAACCGTTGACAGCGGCTGTGAAGAGGCTGCTGTCTGTTGTTATGCTATATTCAGGCGATTTGGTGAAGCCCTTGAAGAACTGCTTCACATCGATAGTAGCCTGTTCGCCTGGCTTAACAATAAGATATGGATTAGCCATAAACTCCAGATATCCCTCGAGCAGTGTCCATCCGTCGCGGTCGTCATCATCGTTGTTATTGGCCACATCAGGATTGCTGTCAATCAACTTCTCATACCAGTTAGGCATACCATCCTGGTCGGTATCGAAATCATCGCCACGCTTATCCTCCGGATATGCCTCCCATCCGCCAGCATCACTCTCATGGTCTATCTGTCCCTTTATGCCCGAGCGTGAACCAACGTATGTATATGAGCGGTTGAGAGTCTCATCAACCACACGCAGATGCTGGTCGTCGCGCATTGGCATGGTGGCTCCAGCCTCGCTGACAACAATCTTATATGCGTCAGTAGCAGAATGGATTGGAGCGTATGAAGGGAAGAATGGTTCGCTGACCACAGACTCATAGTCAGGACCTGGGTCGCCATTGCTCAGTTGCACGTTGTATGTCTCGTTCTTCTTGTCATGTGTCAGCGTGCCGTCCTTATTCTCACGGATATTGCCCTTGATATATGCGCGCCATGTGCTCTCCTCATGACCTACGTTCTCGTACTGCTGTGTGAAAAGCACCTTTCTGCCTGTGGCAGGTCCCATCTTGTAGTAGTTGCCCACGAAGTTCACCTCATGGCAGTTACCATCGGTGGTACGGCTGCCCCAGTTGTACACCACATTATTAAATATATCCATCTGACCAATGGCCTTGTTCTGTCCGTCCATGCCACCGCCCATACTCCAGTTGCGTCCATGGCAGTTTACGAGCAGATTATGGTGCCATGAGCCAATCTTACCGTCGATAGTGGCTGCATAGCCATGGTTAGTGCCCGAGTCATAGTTCTTATGGTCGGCAATGCCAAGTGCCTCAGCAATCATTGAATACTGGAAAGAAACATTCTTGGCGCCACGACCTGAAACGGTCTCATCAGTACCCCATGCCGCAGTGGTATGGTCAACGATGGCGTGGTTGGCTCCCGACATACCCATTGCATTTCCTGTGTCGCCATATCCGTGCTTAAAGCGCATGTGACGGCAGATGATATCGGAACCAATATTGATGTTTGCTCCCTTAATGCAGATACCCTTGCCCGGTGCTGTCTGACCAGCTATGGTGACATAAGGATTTGGGAATACGGCAAGGAATCCCATATCGATTACGCCCGACACGTCGAAGACAATGGTGCGCGGGCCCTTGAGGTCAAGAAGTCCGTAGATAAATGTACCAGGCACACGCTCATTGCTAAGACTTGTGACATGATAAACCTGTCCGCCACGTCCTCCCTGTGCGAAACGTCCGTAGCCTTCAGCACCAGGGAAAGCCAGTTGGCGTGGCTTGAAATACCACACCCCGCCCTTAGTAACGTTGCCAGAGGCATCTACCTCGTCCACACGCCAGTAGTATGTGTCCATAGAGTAGATGTCGTTAATAGTATATGTTGTATCGGCGAGTGTGGCCAATGGTGTTGTCATCTGTGCCACGCTTGCTGAGTCTTTGCCTACATAAATCGCATGCTTCTTTACATCCTTATTGGCTGGCGACCATTTCAGTGTAACGCTCTTATCCACGTCGGCATGAGTATCGCCACTGGCTGGATATGGATTCTTTGCCTGTGAGGTAACGCTGATAGTGTTCAGCTCGAAACCGTTGCACAACGGACGTGTAAAAGCATTTACCTGAGAACTCTTTGAGGGGGTTCCTGGTTTATCGGCAGATGTTGAGAACTCGATAGTTGCCACATCGCCCTCTTTCTCGATATTTATAACAACCACTTTGATAGCAGCGTCGGCGGCCACAGCCTTGCCAAACGACACGTCAAAATAGTCGTGTACTAAAGCACCGTTATACTTGATTGTCATCGGCGCGGCATAAAACTTGTCTGGATTCTCCCAGCAGTTATGGTATGTCTGAAGTGTATGCTGTCCTACAGGCAGTCCTTCTATCTTTAGGAAGAATGTTCCGTACACCTCATTAGGGTCAAGAGCAAGACCGTCGTAGGTCAGTCGTCCGTTTTTTGATTTGTTGTCAGCATTTTGTACTGCTGTCTTGTTCCATCCTGTTCGCAATGTATACTCGGCACCTTCCGGAACATATAAAGTATATTTTACGTTATCTATAGTCAATGCGTCTGTTGCACCTTGCGCCACACGCCATGCGGTATATCCCGGTTCTATTACCTCGTCGTTGTTACTTCTGTTCATACTCAGGTCAACCTTATGTTGTGGCTTGTCCTGAGCAAAGGCTATCGTTGGCATGATAAATGCCAAAAACAATAATTTACACAAGTTTAGTTTTAAGTTACCCATAAATTATTTTGGTGAAAAAGAGTAGTTAAAATGGAGGAGTCACTTATTGTCTCTCTCCTTATATCATAAAAAAAGGCATCTATAATGCCTGAAATAAAAAAGCCTTTCCCCCGATTAGAGGGAAAGGCATATAATTAGAACAATTTCTCTGGATAAACACCCTCGTTGATGAGCTGCTGTATGCGCTCAACAGTGTCCTGACGGTCGGCAGCGTAAGTAACGCCAAACCACTTGCTTGTTGTATCGAGCACCTTAACAGTTGCGGTGTTCTCGTTGATAAGCTTGTTAACCATCAGAGGTATAAAGAACTCAGCCTTGAGGTTCTCCATGTTCTTTGGGTCAGAAAGGAACTCCTTGAAATACTCCTCGCTATGCACGAAGTAGTCTGGTGTGAAGCCCCACATGTTCATTGACACTGGAGTATTGTCCTCAACAGCCTGCCACTCGCCCTGCTCATCCTTGTAGCAAACAGGACCATTTACACGCATAATCTCTGTGCGCTCAACAACAGTTGTCAGATTGCCAGCCTCATCGGTAGAGCAGATACCACGAGCAACAGTACCATTCTCAGAGAGAGTGTTGCCTACACGGAAACCAACCATTGCGTATGCGTTCTTGCTACCCTCAGGAAGCTCTGAAAGGAACTTGCCTATTACCTGGAAAGCGTCGCGGTTGTAGAAGTCATCACAGTTGATAACGCAGAATGGCTCGTTTACAACATCCTTTGCCATCAGCACAGCGTGGTTTGTACCCCATGGCTTCTCACGTTCCTCTGGACAAGTGAATCCCTCTGGCAGTGCGTCGATGCTCTGGAAGCACAACTCAGCAGGAATATGTCCCTCATACTTATTAAGAATCTTCTCACGGAAATCATTCTCAAAATCCTTGCGGATGATAAAAACAATCTTACCGAAGCCAGCCTTAATGGCATCGAAGATAGAGTAATCCATGATTGTCTCACCATTTGGACCTAATCCGTCCAACTGTTTCAAACCACCATAACGGCTGCCCATTCCAGCTGCCAAGAGTACTAATGTAGGTTTCATAAATTTTCCTTATTATTTTTTAATTAATATATTTCTGCATGCAAAGTTAATGCAAAATTTCGATTAAGCGAGTAGAATGTAAATTTATTTACATGTTCGAGCGCAAGAAATTTATCTAAGTTGAGCGGAGACGAGTTGTTGAGCGAAGCGAAAAACAAAATAAATTTATTTATTTTTTATCCCGAGACGCAGATTAACTTATCTAAGTTAAGCCGAAATGTTTTATCTAATCACTATTTTCTTATTGTTAATGATATATACACCTGGCTTAAGTTGTCCAGCATTGACCCTGCGCCCCATCATATCGTAGATATTTGTATTCTGATTGATGGTTTCCTCTGTTATAATCTCGCCTATGCCCGTAGGATCAGCATTGATATCCATGCAGTCGATGCGGCAGCGCATCTTACTCTGAGTGTAGAAGTCAATACGTATCTGGTCGCCATGCTTAAGCGTTACAGCCTTTGGCAGTTTGTGGGTGGTCATCAGATACTGCTTTACACCTTTCCATGAGTCTACAAGCACATCATTAACAGAGAGTCCCATCCATGCCTGACCAGCTTTTTCATCAAAGAAGTCGACACTAAGCAAATACACTCCGTCTTCTCCCTGCCAAACACCAGTCATTGCTCCTGGACCGGCCTCACCTACAGTTGCAGAGTCGTTGCTTGCCTTATACCAAGAACCATCAGAATACTCAAGGTATGCAAAGGCACTTCGTGCCAGATGCTCCATCTCTGTACGTCCTGTTGTTATAGGACATGCAGGGGCAGAGAATGTCCACACATCACCTTTCAGCAATTCACCATTATGTTTCTCTGTATCCACACGCCAGTAGTATGTCTGTCCGTAGTTCAGAGTACCTGGGTTACAGATATTTGTATTCACTGTCTGCACATAGCCATTGTCAAGCTCTGCCTCTGATGTGGCTATGTACACATCATAGGTTCTAGCATCGGCAGCTGGTCGCCATGTGAGCGGCATTGGAGCTGTCTTTGCCTCTGCACTGCTCATCACGCGCAACTTTGCGTTCTGCTCGCCATCGGCAGGTATTGGCTTTGATGCCTTTTCGCCTGCTGTTGTAAACTGGTATACAGGAGAGGCATGACTGCCACTGGCTGTTTTAGCCGTAACCTGCCAATAGTATGTTGTTGCAGGAGAAAGCGCAATATTTGCAAGGTCAACAGGTTGCATATTGTCCTTGGATGTTCCCATCACCACTTCAGCACCTGTCATTCCCTCTATGCTGCTATATTTTGGCTTAATGTTTGTCTGTATGTCAACGGCTCCATTGCCCGGCCAAAGTATCGGTTCATTTTCCAATCCTTCTACCTGTCCTGTCTTGGCTGTGATGCCTGCTATTGCTGCAGCCTCTTCTCTTGCGAAATCATAGGCATACCACCACTCTGGATTGAGTGTTGTGCCTGTTGGTTTATGACTAAAGTCTGTAGACATGGCTTTTGTGAAGTAACTGCCTTTGTCATCCCAGAATCCGCATGACGCATCATCTTTGCTGCTGGCATACATCTGCTCTACAGGGTGCTTCACGCTCTGTCCGAAATAGTTGTTCTCTGACAACACCTGTGCCTGAGTATGCACGCCAATGGCATAAGAACCTATATTCTGATAGTAGTTATTAAACACATGTGCCATACCATAGCCTATGCGAGGACAACGCTGGTCTATGCGAAGGAAGGTGTTGTGATGATATGTGCAGCGGTTCTTATCGTTATCCTCTGCATGCATTGTGCCTGAGTTTAGCAGACAGGCCTTGTGATGGTCATGGAAATAGCAGTAGCTGACAGTGAGATAACTGCTGCCTACAGTAAGGTCAACGAGTCCGTCCCAGTCTTCCTTCTCCTCATCCTGACTATATACATCGCAATGGTCCACCCATATATGATGAGAGTTGCGAGCGGCTATTCCGTCAGGACTGCCATGGTGGATTATCAAGTTGCGGATTATGATGTTCTGCTTGCCATTGATATCCAGACCAATGCCTGCCAGTTCGGCTCCTTTCACACCAACGATAGTTTTATTAGAGGCTATCTCGATCAAATCTTTCTGACGGTTAAGACCCGCACCCTCAAACTTTCCATCTACAATGATGATGTATGGTTTTGAGTCTTTGGCATACTTTGCCAAGTCGCTTCTGTTAGTAACTCTAACAACGTCACCACCCATACCTCCGGTGATGCCGTTGATGCCATCGTTATAGTTTGCAAACCCCACCGGGCCATGCTGTGCCCATACTGTAGCCACCGCTACAAGCATCAAGGCAATAGTTAGAATCTTTTTCATTGTAGTATATTATTAAAACATTTTTACACCTTACAAAGGATTAGGCCTCATCAGAATGGATAACCAATAGCGAAGTGGAGGCCAAGACCATCACGGAACTTCGGAATGTTATAGTAGCCGCTCTTTCCTGTGTCATAAGGCACATGGAGAGCAATACCCAAATCAAGACGGAGGACAAAGAAATCGAGGTCGTAGCGAATACCCAATCCCGTGCCTGTGGCAAGTTGGGTTAAGAACTTAGCCGCATCGAACTTAGCATCGGGTCTGTTTGGGTCGTCTTTCAGCAACCATATATTTCCAGCATCGAGGAAGGCAGCGCCATAAAGACTGCCAAAGATATTGAAACGGTATTCAAGATTTGCCTCAAACTTAACATCACCAGTCTGGTCAAGATATGAATAGACACTATTTGGAGCTATGTACTTTCCTGGACCAATGCTTCGGATAGTGAAGGCGCGAAGACTATTGGCGCCACCCACATAGAACTGCTCTGTATAAGGAGCATGCTCGCTATTGCCGTATGCTACTACAACGCCTGCAGACACTCGTCCTACCAACTGTGACTTAAAACCTGTCTGCCATGTCTTGCGGATAGTTGATGTGAGTTTAACAAACTGAGCGAAAGGATTGCCAAAGAGGTCTTTCTCTTTCTCATTAAACTTCTTACCAGATGCCATGTATGCCAGCGAGAGCAGATTGCCCGACTCGGTGACGGTGGTTTCCCAAACAATTGGGTTCTTGTATGTGGCAGGACTGGTATAAGTATATGTATATTGCATCTTTGGCACAAACTGATTGCGCATAGACACATATACAACTGGACTGCTCGCCATTATTGAGTCGAAGGCGGCCGTGGTGTGGCGCAAGTAGTTATAGTCGAGCATAAACGGACTGAAGTCGTGCTTTGAGTTGGCAGAGGTCTGGAACTTATAGTTCACTCCTCCTGTAACCGTGTGCATCTTAAAATAGTCGGCACGGTTAAGGAAGTTGATTGCCAACGACAGCTTTGTTGACGGCGGAGCATAGAACCTGTAACGCTGGAACCAACCGAAAGGCGCCTCAATACGCGGATACTCGATGTCGACAGCTGCTCCGTACTCATAACTGTTGATAGTATTATCTGCTCCTGCCACTTTTCTGCCAGTCTGCCACTCGTAAGAGCCTTTCAGACTTAACGTAAGTTTCTCACCGCCACGGAAGGCATTACGCTTGGTAAGGCCGAGAACAAGTCCTGGTCCCATGCGGTCGTTGCTCTTCAGTCCGAAGTTGGCCTCTATCGATGCGTCGTATGGTTTATCAAACACACAATTGAGCGTCATATCGAGCGTATCGCTGTTGGCTGTATCACGAGGAGTAAAGGTTACATCAGACATACTGAACAGTCCAAGACTATTGATGGTGCTTGATGACTCCAGATAATTGGCATGACTATATAACTGGCGCGGACGCAATTTGATATCCCTGAGAAGTGTACGCAAACGCATCGGCGGCTTCTTGCCTGAATAATGGACTGACAAATAGCGGTGACTGATAGAGTCGGTAAGCTTTTCCATAACAGACTTACGCATCTCCACACGCAATTTGCCAAGATACCATGTGCGCTTTGACAATGGGTCAACATCTTTTACTGGCTGCAGACGCACCTCAACCTTGCCTGGTTTTGACACAGAATCGGCAACAAAGGTTGAATGACCTGGTCGATAGAAATAGTATCCATTGTTGCGGAAGATATTTCCAAGGCGCGTACGCTCGCTGTCAAGACCAGAAACGGTGAACACATCACCACTCTTAATCAGACGGTCATCCATATTGGCACGTATGAGTGTGTCTTGTCCTAAAGGATAACCAACATACTTAACAGTGTCGATAGTATACCTTTGATTGAGCTTTATGCTATATGCAATCTTTGCCTTCTTGGGATTTTTCTGCTCGATGGTCTTATAGCTTACCACAGCGTCGAAATAACCATTATTGCGCAGCACATTGCGAGCCACATGGGCGCGGAGGTCGGGGCGAACGGCACTGATGAGCACCGGTTCGCTGCCAAACGACTTCAGCATCCACTGACCAAACTTTGACGTGGAATTGGCATATTTATTATATATCCAAAGACGCGACTGGAGTGGCGAGCGGTAATAAGGACTGCCAAGCAGTGCACCATTGGGAGCAACGGCAAGAGCAGCTTCTACCTCGGTCTGCACGTTAATGAAATGGGCATCGTTGGTCAGGGTGTCATATTCTATATCGGTCATACCCGTATACAACACCTCGTCTTCCGGCAAATTACTTGTTGTGGAACAGGAAGCAAAAAGCAAGAGGATGAAAACCCACCTCGCAGTTCTGCAGAACTGACGAGTTGATGAGTTGGTGAGTTGGTGAGTTGATGAGTTATTGGCATCTGGAGCTAATGTCTGAACTCCTGAACTCCTGAACTCCTGAACTCCTATCCTTAAAAATATATTACTTCTTTTCATTTGTCTTTATAGTATCCCGCCTGAGAGTTGCTGGGCGGAGCATATTTGTTTTATTTGACTTAAACAGGTCGCTAAGATTATCCATCTTCTTGCGCCACACGAAACCGGCTCCATACTCTGAGATGCGGTCTTCGAGCAGGTCGTCAGCCTCTTTATTATAGAACAGTCTTACATAGCGCATCGCAGTCTGGTCCAAGCGGTATTCAAGCGACACATTATCAATGAATGTATTGTCCTGATTGCCTGTTGGCGAGTCGTTGCCGCTGGAGAACTTTCCTCCGATAACAAAGTTGAAACGATTGTTCCAGAAGCGCTTGGCAAACTTAAACGAATAGTCGGTATGAGTGTTGCCTGCGGCATCGGAACTTTGGTCAAGACCAAGACTGAGGTCAACCGTGCGGAGCGCGCTCTTTGTGATATTATTAATCTCGCTCTGCAGGAATGAGTTGAGGGCATTGTTCATAGAGAAGCCTCCAGTGTTGCCATCAGCAAGATACATTCCTGTGGTAAGCATGGTGACAGCCAGTTTTCCTCGTTGCTCAAGACTCATGGCTGCCAGTTCGTTCTTAACGGTCATATCCTCAGGCGCATCGAGCGTAAACTCAAGTCCCATGTTGCTAAGTGTCTGACTTACCTTTACACCGCAATTAAACAATACTGTGCGACTGTTGCCAGTCTCTGCCGCAACAAGGGCCTTAACCTCCTCGGTAGCGGTGAGGTTAAGACGAGGATTCATTATATCGCCTGTAAATTCGATATAACTGCCTTCCTGTATCTTAAACGTCTTAAGAGGAATGATTGGCAGTTCATACTTCATCTCGCCTTGATTAAGTGTATAACGTCCGAAAAGCTGAAGGTCGTCCATTGGGTTATAGACCATGCGCAGCTCTCCTCCACCCTCAAGGTTTACATAGTTTGACTGGTCGGCATTAAGGGCACACATTATTCGTGCGCCAGGCTCCACATTGAGCATCATGGTCATGTCAAGACCATTGAGCGGCGGACGTTCCACTTCCACTATTGCCGTATCCTTAAAGTCGGTAAAGGTAACAAGGTCTTTCAGCTGGTCATCGGTGTTCAATGGCGAATCCTTCAGAATATATGTCAAGTTGGTCTTTCCCAGCACATCAAGCTTACCCATCATCTTCAGGTTTTCAAGCTGTCCGTTGACAGAAGCGAAGAAATTAACGAATGCCTTTCCGTATGCTATAGAGCGGCGAGTCTGCTTTGAGTCTACAAGCAGATAGTCTTGAGCACGCATGCTCATCTTCATTGTTATCTGGTCAAGGTTGGCAAAGTTAATATTTCCATTTATTGACAATGGGTTGTTATTATTGCCAAACATCGTGAAGTTATTAAACACGAGATTGCTCTTTTCCACCTTTATAGGCGTTGTGTCGAAACGCAGTTTAACACCGTAAGGTTCGCTAACCAAATTAGCAGAGTCGAGTTTCAGTTCACCGTCAATAATAAACTTATCCAGAGGTCCCTTTATTGCCACCCGTCCGTCGGCATAGCCATTCATGGCAAACAGTTGGTCGGGCGCGAGTCCATTGACAGTGTACATTGGAAGTCTTACAATATCAAACATCGCATCAAGATAACCCTTTCCCTCTGTGAGATAAGAACCGCTGAGCACACCTACCTCATTATTGTTGTGATAGATATGCGCATCTACGATATGCGTATTCTCATCTTTAAGCAGGTAAACAAACTCACTGTTGAGATTGCCCACAGGACATTTCTCGTATGTCATGTTCCTGATACCGAGGTCGGAAAGCAACTGAATGTTCTCTTCGGCATCCTGAAGCACACGGAAGTCACCATTGAGGAGACCTGTAACACGTGGTGAGTATGGTATTACTGCAGTTATCTTCTCAAGGTCAAACTTGTTTAAGCTGACGGTGATGTCTTGCAGCAGTGTTGGGTCTTGCTCCTCTGAATATATCTTTACACCAGTGCCATCATCGGCAATAAGGTCTATCTTGGCTTTTATCTTCTTGTCAGCACCGAGATATACAAAGTTATCGCTATTGAGATTAAACTCCTTATATCCCAGCACTGGGCGCATTGGTTGCAGACGCACGTTGATGCCACTGTCTATGACCTCGGCAATAGCTCCCAACTTAACGCCCAACACATTCTCCGCATCGTAATAACGGGCATTGAGCTCTGCACCGCGCTCAAGTATCATACCGTCGAACAAGGCATTGAAAACAAACTGCTTATTCTTGTAATTGTTGCGTACCTGACCGCTATAGTGAACGTTCTTGTCGTCTTGGAATATCTTAAATGCCACGGTGTCTATCTGAAGACTGTCTGATATGAGCGAATAGAGATGGCCGTCGCCATTGAGTCCCTTAGCAGGCGAAGTGTTGATATTCAGGGTGAGGTCGTCAAACTCAAGTCCTTTGGCACGAAGCATTCCGGCAAACGGGTTGTCATTGCCGCAATAGAAGTGCATCTTAACTGTTGGCAAGAGCTCTCGCAGACGCGGCTGGTCTATAACCTTTTGCTCCAGCTGGCGTACCATCTCATCGCCCAATGCCGTAACCTGGTCTATCAATGTCATGTATCCGCCGCTTGCCTTAAGGTCAAGTTCCAGATTGCCGCTATTAAGCTTTGCCCATGTGGTATCGGTGCGTGTGAGCATGTCAACGGTTATATCAGCAGGGCGGAATGTCTTTTTCTCTCCACGCAAGGTGATATCACTAAGCGAACCTTCCAGTTTGTGATACTGATTAAGGTCTGAGGCAACATCGATATGTGCACAGATAGATGTGGTTAGCGGTTTCTCTACAATGCGCAGACGATAGAAGTCGGCCTTACGCAGGTCGGTGCTGAACGTAGCATCCACTCTGCTGGTGTCTATCAGAGCATCAAGACCAACGGTTCCGTCAGCAAGCTGATTATGGCTCACGATATTCACCTGTGCCCTGCCGTCGGCAACATTTGCATCGGCCTTGACGTCATTAAGGTTCCAAGAGCCATATATAAACTGCGTTATCTCTGCCTTAGCGGTTAATAAAGTGCGCTTGTCAAAGAAATCAAAGCCCTTGCCATGAGCTGTTACGTTTCCTGAGAAATGGTAAAGCGAGTCGTTAGGCATGAAGTTGTTTATGTTGACGCTATCGACATCAATGACTGCCTCATACAACTGAGCCTCCATATCAAACAAACCGTTAAGCGCAATACGTCCACAGTCCTGGCGCATTATCATGTCTGCTGTGTAGCGCATGCCATCAGCATTGAGATTGCCGTCAAGGGTGATGCCTGCGGGTATGCGGAGTCCTGACTTCTCATCCATACCAGCCAATGCGGCAGCAAACCCCAAGTCGTAGGTCTTGGCGCTTACATCAAGATTGGCAAGCAATGACTTCATGTCAGTAACGTTCTCGGCATAACCATCTGCATCTATAGTAAATGCAGTTGGCAGAGAAACGCTAAAGCGCTCTACATCCATGCGTTTCATATTGCCGCTAACATCTCCGTCGATGGTCAGCGGCCAGTTGGGATAACGGCTGATGAAAGCCTTGGGCATTGTCTGACAGAAAAGCATTACGTCTGACTTTCCTATCGAAGCCATCATATTTGCATCCATAACACCTGGATTTCTCTCGTCAAAGGCATTAAGGTCCATTGTTACAGCGGCCTTAACATCTGAGTAAGGAGTGGCAAGACGCATTCCGGGAACCATCAGGCGCATAGAGTCCATTACCACAGGACAATGCAGATGGGTTATCTCCAAACCGCTCTTTTCCTTCATGCGAAGGTCGCAGACATTAAGTTTTAGTTCTGGTGCCTGAAAGAATATGGAATCAATTCCAAGGTTAAGGCTGCTAATAGATATATGGTTGTAATCAAAACCCTCTATTTGTGGTTGATTGGTCAAATCGTATGCAACAGCACCATTATGCAGACGGACATACCCAACGGAGTATGCCTCGCGGCCAAGGTCAATAAGCACATCTCCCACTGCAGCTCTGCCCATATATGTGTTTACCATCATTGTATCGCCAGGCATGAGCAGTGTAAGCAAGGTGGAATTGACAACAAGACTGTCTGCCTTTATCTTCCACATGGCCTTCGTGGTTGTGGTATCCTCTGGAACTATGGTGTCGTTAAGATGAACTTCCAAACGTGCTCCGTCGATATGCGCACCATTCAGTTCCACTGTCTCCTCATTAAGGTTTATTCCACGGCTTGCCATGGCAAAGTGGCGCACAGTACCACTTACACTTGCAGTGGCTATCATATTAGCTGTGTTTACCTTTGCGTCGTTTATCTCAAAAGCGTCGATAATCACATTGCCTGAGAATAATGGCATCAGCTGCACATCGGTAATAATATTGCCTACAGACGCAATAGTATCGGGCTGCTGGACAACGCTCACCTGCTCAACCTTGAGGTCAAGCGGAAACTTCAATGATATACGGCCGACGCCAATATCCATGCCTGTTGCCTCTGATGCTACAGAGACAACTTTCTGCACCGCCCAGTTCTGTACTGGAGGCATATACAAAAGTATTGTAAGTATGATAAATAGCAGGATGGGACTCAACAAAACAATCCCTATTGCCCAAAAAACCTTCTTCATCCTATAGAGTAAACACCTTATTAATAATAATAAGATGCAAAGTAAACGAAAAAAAAGGAGAAAACGACTTTTTGGTTATAAAAAAGACAAATGATTTTGAATTATTTAGTTATATCTTGCCACAAATTGTCGGATGGCACAGGCGATGTAACATCAATACGCTCTTTGCTCACAGGATGAACAAACTCTACCCTATGTGATAACAGTGAGATACTGCCATCTGGATTACTGCGCTGTGCACCATATTTCAGGTCACCCTTGATAGGACATCCCATGGCTGCAAGCTGGCATCGTATCTGATGATGGCGGCCTGTGAGCAGACGCACCTCCAACAGACTATAATTATCGGTTCTGCCTATCATCTTATATTCGAGAACGGCTTTCTTTGCGCCTGGCTTCTCTTTCGTATAGGCATAGCTCTTGTTTTGTTTCTCATTGCGCACAAGCCAATGCTCCAACCTGCCTTCTTCTATCGCCGGCATGTTTTTGGTAATGGCCCAATAGGTCTTATGCACCTCGCCATTACGGAACATCTCATTGAGTCTTGAAAGAGCCTTTGATGTGCGCGCAAAAACAACGAGTCCGCTTACGGGACGATCTAACCTGTGGACAACACCAAGGAACACGTTACCAGGTTTCTGGTATTTCTCCTTGATATAGTCCTTGACAATATCAGACAGCGGAGTATCACCGGTCTTATCACCCTGCACTATCTCTCCACTCTCCTTATAAACGATTATTATGTGATTGTCCTCGTAAACTACGCGCATTATTAATTGAAATAATAAGATTTGAATTATGAATTATGAACAGGAAAGCAACTGCTCCATCCTCATAATTCATAATTCAAAATTCATAATTTGTTTACATGTTCATTCCACCATCTATCTGGATAACCTGACCAGTAACATAGCTTGACATGTCAGAAGCAAGGAACAGACAAACATTTGCGATATCCTCTGTCTGACCGCCACGGCGAAGTGGAATCTTCTGCATCCAGTCTTTGCGAACCTCCTCTGACAACTGCAATGTCATTGCTGTCTCAATAAAACCTGGAGCCACTACGTTAGCGCGAACGCCCTTAGGACCAAGTTCCTGAGCTATAGATTTTGCCAAACCAATCATACCAGCCTTTGAAGCTGAGTAGTTGCACTGGCCTGCATTGCCATGAACACCAACAACTGAAGACATGTTGATGATAGAACCGCCACGCTGACGAAGCATGATTGGAGCGCAAGCATGGATGAAGTTGAACGCTGACTTCAGGTTTACATTGATAACAGCATCCCACTGTGCCTCAGACATGCGGAGCATCAAACCATCTTTTGTTATACCAGCATTGTTTACAAGCACATCAATAGTACCGAAATCTGCATGTATCTGCTTAACCAATGTCTCTGTCTCTGCAAAATCAGCAGCATTGCCAGCATAAGCGCGGCAAGTTACTCCAAGCGCCTCAATCTCCTGACGTGTTGCCTCAAGGCCTGCTGCCATCTCATCATTAAGTACCAAGTCTGTAAAAGCAATGTTAGCTCCCTCCTGGGCAAACTTCATAGCCACAGCCTTACCAATACCACGTGCAGCACCTGTAACCAGAGCTGTCTTACCTGTTAATAATCCCATTTTCTTTAAAATTAAGTTTATTATTAATGATTATTCTTTTCTCTTGATTATTTCACCACATGCTTACCTAATGCGCCATAAACCATCTTGGCCACCATCGGTTTGCTGTTTTCTTCGGTCATGCCATGTCCCAAGCGGCCATAGATATATGGCACCTCAAGACCTTTTATGCAATAGTGGGTGATGCTGGCAACCATTTCCACATTGTCTATGTCAAACTCACCCTCCTCTTTTCCTTCGGCATACACCTTACGGAACAGTTCCATCTCATCCTCATCAAACTTCTTCCTTACCTTCTCTACCATCCATATATTACGGAAAAACTCTGCACGAAGGTTACCATTTCGCACAACCGTTTCCTTAATCATACTCAGATGGGTATAGATAATCTCAATGATTTTATCCATTGGACGGATTCTCTTCGTTGAAAGTTCATCAAGGCGGTCACTCAAGCGCTCCAACTCAGTCTCAATCACAGCAAAGTAGATATCATCCTTGCTTTTAAAATATGTATACAGAGTGCGCCTGCCTTTACCCGACTCACGTGCAATGTCGTTCATCGTTGTGTTTTCTATGCCATTCTTAGCAAACAACTGACGAGCAACGTCTATTAGCATCTGCCTTGTTTTAGATATTGACATCTTCTTTTTTACCCTCCTTTTTAAAAATTGCACATTGACTATACAGTGTGCAAAAGTAGAAATTTAATTTGAAATAAACAAGAAAAAGAACAAAAAATGCCAGTCAACAGCAAAAAGTAACATAAATATTTGCCAGTTTGAAAAATATATAGTACCTTTGCACCCGCAATTGAGAAATAACATCGCGGAGTGGAGCAGTTGGTAGCTCGCCAGGCTCATAACCTGGAGGTCACACGTTCGAGTCGTGTCTCCGCAACTACAAAGGTCGCAAAGTCCGATAAACACGGGGCTTGCGACCTTTCTGATTAATGAAAGTCTCACCTAAATATTCTCAGTTGCACGCCTTATGTGATTTGACAAGTATTTTTATAAAAACAAAACAACTGTTTTGGTTTGCCAAATGATAGGTTTTGCATTGGCAAATGATAGATTTTGAGAACCAAAACAAGTTGTTTTGCAGCAGTGACGTTAGTGACGTTTCAAAAAAGTTCATCACTCGTTTTAACGATTTAAATAACAAGGAGTTAAGCATCAAAGTGACGAAATAGCGAAAAATGTTGTTTCGAAAAAAATGTTTAGTTGGAGTCCGACTGGCGCTGGCTATGACCCCTTGTCTTTTCCCGCATTATAAATGCTAATGCTCTATGCTGCCGGATTTCAAATCCGCCCGAACGTAAAAGCACATAGCGTAGCAATACGCTCTGACATGACTTCAGTATCCCATCGAGAAGCGTAGTTGCGGCCGTCCTTTAAGCCCAGAGCCACAGAGTCATCCTTAAAACTTCTTGTTTTTCTCCTAATTCTTTTGCCATCCGCATAAAATTAAGTATATTTGCACATTTGAAACGATAAGCAACACGATGGAAAGCAGCAAGAATATACTGATGGGAATGACGCCCGACGAGTTGAAGGCAGCAGTTAAGGAACTTGGCATGCCGGCATTTACGGGCGGACAGATAGCCAAATGGCTGTACGAGAAACATGTCATGAGCATTGACGAGATGACCAACATCTCGAAAAACAACCGCGAACGCCTTGCGGAGCATTTCACCGTGGGAGCGATGCAGCCTATTGACTGCCAGAAGAGCAAGGACGGCACAATAAAATATCTATTTCCAACTGCCTCGGGTAAGTTTGTTGAGACGGTATACATACCCGACCACGACCGCGCCACACTATGTGTGTCGTGCCAGGTGGGTTGCCGCATGAATTGCTTATTCTGCCAGACAGGCAAGCAAGGTTTTGAGGGACATCTTACCTCCGCAGACATTCTAAACCAGATATATTCGTTGCCAGAGCGCGAGTCGCTGACAAACATCGTGTTCATGGGCCAAGGAGAGCCAATGGACAATCTTGACAACGTATTGCGCACCACACAGATACTAACAGCTGAATGGGGATACGCATGGAGCCCCAAGCGAATAACGGTGAGCAGCGTGGGCATAAAGAACAAGCTAAAAAGATTCCTCGACGAGAGCGAGTGCCATATTGCAATAAGCATGCACACTCCTATCCACGAGCAGCGCATGATGCTTATGCCCGCAGAGAGGCAGATGCCAATAGCTGAGGTTGTGGAACTGCTCAAGCAGTATGACTTCTCTCATCAGCGCAGATGTTCGTTTGAATACACTGTATTCAGCGGAACAAACGACTCTCCACTGCATGCACGCGAAATAGTGAAACTGCTGCAAGGTCTGGAATGCCGCATCAACCTGATACGGTATCACACCATCCCTGATGTGGATTTGAAGGAATCTGACGAGAAGCGCATGGAGGAGTTGCGCGACTATCTGACCAGCCATGGCATCTTTACAACTATCAGGGCAAGTCGCGGACAAGACATCTTTGCCGCCTGCGGCCTGTTGTCAACAGCTAAGAAATCTGGTGTGAGGTGTGAGGTTATGAGGTTGTGAGGTTGTGAGGTTATGAGGTTATGAGGTTGCGTCCTCTATCTCCCTCTACCTCCCTCTATCTTCATCTATCTCCCTCATTAAACAATTAAGCATTAATAATTAAGCATTATTATATATGGAAGACAAATTGATTCGCGTGGCCATCACGCATGGAGACACTAACGGCATTGGATATGAGGTAATCCTCAAAGCGTTTGAGGCACCTGAGATGCTGGAATTGTGCATACCTATTATATATGGTTCACCTAAAGCAGCGGCATATCACCGCAATCTGCTGAACATACAAACCAACTTCAGCATAATAGATAAGGCAGAAGATGCCAAACCAGGCAAACTGAACATGCTCGCCACATTCGACGAGGAGGTGAAAGTGGAGATGGGTCAGCCTTCTAAAGAGGCTGGAGCAGCTGCATTTAAAGCTCTTGAGAAGGCTATGGAAGATTATGAAGAAGGGTTGTTTGACGTTTTGGTTACTGCGCCAATCAACAAAAACAACATCCAGAGTGAGCAATTTAACTTCTGCGGCCACACAGAGTACATAGAGAGCAAGGTTGGCGATGATGAGCACAAGGCTCTGATGATTCTAATGAACGACCGCCTGCGTGTGGCATTGGCCACCACCCACCTGCCAATAAAGGATGTGGCGGGAGCCATCAGCAAGGAACTGATTGTTGAAAAGACAAAGATACTACACCAGAGTCTGAAACGCGACTTCTTCATTCCTAATCCGCGCATTGCCATCCTTGCGCTCAATCCTCATGCAGGCGACAGCGGCGTGCTTGGCACAGAAGAGCAGGAAATTATCATTCCAGCCATCAACGAACTGGAGGAAGCTGGAATACAAGCATTCGGTCCTTATGCAGCTGATGGTTTCTTCGGCAGTGGCACATATTCTAAGTTTGATGCCATACTAGCCATGTATCACGACCAAGGATTGGCTCCTTTTAAGACCATCGCAATAGAAGACGGTGTAAACTATACAGCTGGTCTGCCAATAGTACGCACATCGCCAGACCACGGCACAGCATACGACATAGCAGGCAAGAACATGGCAGACGAAAGTTCACTTAGACATGCCATTTATACAGCCATCGACATATTCCGCAATCGTATAAATTACGATGAACCACTTGCCAACCCATTGAAAAAGCTTTATCACGAAAAGCGCGACGACAGCGAGAAGGTGAGATTTGCCATACCAAAGGCTAGACAGGAAAAGGCTGAGGAATAAGCTTATTGAGTTGACAAGTTGATGAGTTGATAAGTTGATGAGTTGATAAGTTGACGAGTTGATAAGTTGAGAGTTGACAAGTTGATGAGTTAATGAGTTACTACTACATGAAGAAAAAATATCAAAACGGATTCTTCATCTTTGGCATCGTCGTGTTGGTGATAATGGTCACACAACTCGACTTTGCACAAGTATGGGACGGACTGCAGCGTGCCGGCTATTGGTTTCTGGCCGTAGTGGTGCTGTGGTTCTTCCTATACTTATTTAATACTGCCGCATGGATGACCATCATCAAGGCATCGCAACCCGCAGATGACATCCAACAGACAACACCTAACACTAAACAGTCGAAGGTTTCTTTCTGGTGGCTATACAAAATCACTGTCAGTGGTTTTGCTCTTAACTACGCTACTCCAGGCGGACTGATGGGCGGTGAACCATACCGCATTATGTCACTTGCTCCAAAAATAGGAACAGAGAGAGCATCATCCTCAGTAATCCTCTATGCCATGACGCATATCTTCTCGCATTTCTGGTTTTGGTTGCTGTCTGTCGTCCTTTATATTATAATAGAAGATGTTAGCCTGTTTATGTGGGGATTCCTTTCTGTTATTGGCGGTTTTTGCTCACTGGCAATATGGTTTTTCGTAAAAGGATACAAGAAAGGAATAGCGGTGAGCTGCATGAACATTCTTAGTCACTTCCCGCTGATTAAGAAAAAGATTAGAGGATTTATAGAGCGTCACGACGAACAACTAAAGACCATCGACCGCCAGATTGCAGCACTGCACAATCAGAATCGTAAAAGTTTTATCACAGCGGTAATGCTTGAGTTGGTTTGCCGTGTGGTATCAGCGCTGGAGATTTATTTTGTATTATTGGTTATCCAGCCCGAAGCCAGTTACTTGCAGTGCATACTCATTTTGGCCTTCACCTCCCTCATAGCCAACATGCTGTTCTTCATGCCGTTGCAGTTGGGCGGCAGAGAGGGCGGCTTCATGATGTCTACCACAGGGCTGGCACTGACTACCAATGCCGGCATCCTTGTTGCCCTCATCGTAAGAATACGCGAACTGATATGGACCGCCATTGGTCTTCT
>JAZLCN010000027.1:0-147002 GCA_045614255.1 Prevotella sp. | reverse complement strand
TAATATTAATATTATATATATACTTATCTTCACTTATACCCTCCACGGAAGAGTTGAAACATCCTTAATGTCATTTGTCATTTGTCATTTGTCATTTGTCATTTTTTTGGGGAGCATTGCGAAATAAGGAGTGACGTTAACAAAATTTTACAGATTACGGAGACTCGATATTTGGAAACCGCCCCTTTATTTTGTATCTTTGTAGTGGGATAAGGGAAGACTAAGCAGGGGGCAAGAAAAGGGCTTAAACGGATGGCAAAAGAGGGTTAAACGGATGGCAAGGAGGACTTAAACTTATGGCAAGGAGGGAGTAAATGGCATACAAGGAGGAACAAAGGACAATAAAAAAAAGACAGAAGAATCTGTCCTTTTTTAAAATATTTATTAATCTCTTTTGGTCTATGTATTGACAAACAAATTAGAATGGCAGCTTCTCATCGTCGCTAATCTCAGATTCTTCTGGCTGAATAGGCGCTGCGGAAATATTAGACTGCTGAGTAGTAGTTTGAGCCTTTGGAGATAGCATTTCCATGTTATCAGCCCAAATCTCGGTCATGTTATGGCGCACACCGCGTTTATCATCGTAAGTAGTATAGCGCACACGTCCCTCGATATAGAGTTTATCACCTTTATGGACATATTTCTCTACTACCTCTGCAAGACGGCGCCAAAGGATAACATTATGCCAGTCGGTCCTGTCGGGCACCTGTGTGCCATTGGGCAAAGCATATCCTCTCTCTGTTGTGGCAAGCGAGAGACGAGCAACAGCAACACCCTGCTCTACATATTTTACTTCGGGGTCTTTACCCACGTTACCTATTAACATTATCTTATTCATATTGCAACACAATTATTTACATTGACCAAGATAGCGAAAATGAAAATTCTTACCTTTAGCAGAAGGGAACTGACTTCTTGCGTCTACCCTCTGACGAAGATGCTCTACAATGCGGTTATAGCAGTCAATACCAGAATAGGCCTTGCACTGTGCTACAAATCGGGTATCACGATACTGAAATTTTCCAGTACCAGGCACAAGCTGAACTCGCTTGAAATCTATAGTACCCTCATACCATCCTAATTGCTCTTCGTGCAAGCGAGCCATAACAGGCGACACCTTATCCTTATCATCGGCAGACGGAGCCACATGAACAGCCTTCTTCTCCTTGAAGTCTTGCATGGTAGAAGCCTCAGTCTTTATAATTATAAAATACACACGTGGACGTATCTTATATCTCTTAGGATAATAAACATCGCTGACAACATAGTCACGAACATCTTGTTCGAGTACAGGATTCATGCCAATCTCATCAATTCCTGCAAGAAAAGCTATAGCATCATCGACATTATTGACAAGTATCTCCTTGTCGAAATATCTTAAATATAAATTCATTGAAAAGTGTTTTTTACAAAAGGTATAAAAAAAATCTTCTAAATAAAGAAGAGCGGAAAACGAGACTCGAACTCGCGACCCCAACCTTGGCAAGGTTGTGCTCTACCAACTGAGCTATTTCCGCATAATTGATGTGAAGAGGATGAGACTCGAACTCACACGTCACAATTGACACTACCCCCTCAAAGTAGCGCGTCTACCAATTCCGCCACCCCTCCAACATAAAAATGCTGAATAAAAAAGAGTGCCCAGAACAGGACTCGAACCTGCACACCTCTCGGCACACGCACCTGAAACGTGCGCGTCTACCAATTCCGCCACCTGGGCATTTTAAACCGTAAAAGCCAATCTTTTACGCTCTTTTTCGTTCAATAAATTGAGCGGAAAACGAGGCTCGAACTCGCGACCCCAACCTTGGCAAGGTTGTGCTCTACCAACTGAGCTATTTCCGCTTTTAATATCCTTTTGCAAGGAGCATTTCTCTTAATGCGGTGCAAAGGTAATGCTTTTTTTTGAACCTGCAAATATTTTCGAGAGAAATTTTCAAAAAAAGTGTCAATTCATGCGATTTTTATAGTCTTCATAGCCAAAATCACGCAAAATATCGAGTTTTCCGTCGCAAGTTAGCATACCTATGGATGGATGTGTAACACCATTGAACATGTTAGTTTTTACTGTTGTGTAATGTATCATATCCTCAAAAATCACCTCGTCGCCTATCTCCAATGGTTTATCAAAGCGCCATGCACCCATAAAGTCGCCCGACAGACAGCTATTGCCGCCAAGCCTATAGACATGCGGTTCAGTGGCAAGAGTCAGGTCGGTTATCTCAGCACCTCTCACAACTGGCTGGTATGGAATCTCAAGGCAATCCGGCATATGACATGTGAAACTAACATCAAGAATAGCAGTCTTTATATCATTATCGACAACAATATCTACAACATGCGACACAAGATACCCCGTTTGCCATGCGAAAGCGCTACCTGGCTCAAAGATAACTTTAAGATGAGGATAGCGTTTATGAAAATCTTTTACAAGCGATATAAATAGTTCAACGTCATAGTCGGCGCGAGTAACGAGATGTCCTCCACCAAAATTAATCCATTGAAGTTGTGGAAACCACTTCGCAAATTTCTCCTCAATATGAGCAAGTGTACGCTGGAACACATCTGCCCCACTCTCACAATGGCAATGGCAGTGAAAACCACTTATGCCACTTGGCAAAACCGCTGGCAACAATTGTGCGGAAACACCAAATCGCGTACCAGGGGCACAGGGATTATAGAGCATTGTGCCCACCTCCGAATATTCGGGATTAACTCTTAGCCCGAATGACAATGCTGGATTAGCAGCGAGAGCTTTTGCATGAAAATCGTCATATTGCCTAAGGGAGTTGAAAGTAATATAACTTGAATTAAGAGCAATAGCTTCTATTTCACCTGAGGTATAAGCCGGTGAGTAAGTGTGAGCCAGGGAACCAAACTCCTCAGCCGCCAAACGAGCCTCACAAAGAGAGCTGGCCGTGGTGGCTGTGATATACTCTCGGAAAATGGGAAACGTACGCCAAAGGGCAAACGACTTTAAAGCAAGGATAAACTCAGCATCAGCACGCTTTGCCACATCGCTGATAAGCGAGAGATTAGCGCGTAACTTTGACTCCTCTATTATATAAATAGGTGTTTCGGGATAAATCATCTTAATAGTTAAAGTTTGGTGATGCAAAGTTAAATAAAAAATGCTTAATAGACAATAGTTACCTAAAACAAATCAAAAGATAGGCAGAAAGCAAACTTTTTTAGCAAAACTATTATGCCAAATGGAAAATTTTATGTAAGTTTGCACATTAGAAAAGAGATACTTGAAAAATGAAGCTCATTATAATGACTAAACCCACGTTTTTCGTGGAAGAGGACAAGATATTGACAACCCTTTTCGAGGAGGGATTAGATAATTTGCATTTGTTTAAGCCCAATTCAGCACCTGTTTATTCTGAGCGCCTGCTTACATTATTGGCAGATGACTACAGAAAACGCATAATGGTGCACGACCATCTTTATTTAAAAGACGAGTACAGACTGAAAGGCATCAACATAAACAGCGCAACAGCAGACGTGCCTACTGGTTATAAGGGTAATGTAAGCCGCACATGCAGAAGCATAGAAGAGCTGAAAACTGCCAAAAAGAATGCTGACTATGTAATGCTGCGCAATATCTTTGATAGTCAGACAAATCCTGACGAAAAAGCAACCTTCTCAATTGAAGAACTGAAGGAGGCCGCAAGAAACGGAATAATAGACAGACATGTGTATGCTCAGGGTGGAATAAACATGGACAACCTGAGGATAATAAAAGACTTGGGATTTGGAGGCGTGGTAATTTGCGGCGACCTATGGAACAGGTTTAACATACACAATGGCATCGACTACAAAGAGGTAATAGCTGAATTTGAAAAATTACGCAAAGCCATTGGCTAATATAAACATAAAAGATTTAAAACGAAATATAACTAAATAAAAATGAGTGCACAAAACTCTTACATGGTTTTCTCGGGTACAAGCACGAGATATTTGGCTGAAAAAATATGCCAAAGTTTAGAATGTCCACTTGGTAACCTTCAAATTACAAAATTCTCTGACGGTGAGTTTGCTGTATCATACGAAGAGTCTATTCGCGGACGCGACGTATTCCTGGTCCAGAGCACATTCCCTAACTCAGATAATCTTATGGAGCTGTTGCTCATGATTGACGCAGCCAAACGTGCCTCTGCCAGAACCATCAATGCTGTAGTGCCATATTTTGGTTGGGCACGACAAGACCGCAAGGACAAGCCAAGAGTAAGCATCGGCGCAAAGCTTATTGCAGACCTTTTAAGTGTGGCTGGCATCGACCGCCTTATCACAATGGACCTGCATGCCGACCAGATACAGGGATTCTTTGATGTACCTGTTGACCATCTCTATGCATCTGGAGTTATTCTTCCTTATCTTCAGAGCCTAAATCTGAAAGATATGGTTATCGCATCGCCAGACGTCGGCGGTTCAAAGAGAGCAAACACATACGCAAAATATCTTGGATGCCCATTGGTGTTGTGCAATAAGACTCGAGCACGCGCAAACGTGATTGAGAGCATGCAGATTATTGGCGACGTAAAAGATAAGAACGTTATAATCATCGACGACATGGTAGATACAGCAGGCACTATTGCCAAAGCTGCTGACATCATGAAGGAGGCTGGAGCAAAGACCGTACGCGCATGTGCTTCTCACTGTGTTATGAGTGGTCCTGCAAGCGACAGAGTGCAAAACTCATCTCTTGAAGAGATTGTTTTCACCGACTCAATCCCTTACACTCTCCGTTGTCCAAAGGTTAAGCAGTTAAGCGTGGCAGACATGTTCGCTGAGACCATTCGTCGCGTGATAAACAACGAGAGCATAAGCAGCCAGTATCTTGTATAATTAAAATCAAACAATATGAAGAGGTTCCTAATACCTGTTATGGCTTTTTCTGTCCTGATATTATCGGGATGCGATGGCAAAAAGGAAAAGGCACCAGCTGACAACAGCACAGAGACAACAATAGTTGCCGACACTACTGCCAACGACAGTACAGTAAACAAATTTACTGACTTTACAATGAACGACACAGAAGGCAATCCTGTGGCTATTATCGACGAGATAGCTAAACACAAGATTACCATTGTTGACTTCTGGGCATCATGGTGTGGACCTTGCCGTGCGGAAATGCCTTCGCTGGTTAAGCTTTATGCAGAGGAGAAAGACAATGGTTTAGGTATTGTGGGCGTTTCTTTAGATAATGACTTGAGCAGTTGGGAAAGAGCTATCGAGAAAGACGGAATAACATGGCTCCAAGTATCAGACCTTCAAGGATGGGAAAACGCTGCAGCAAGAATGTATGAGGTAAACTCTATTCCACACACAATTCTTGTAAATGCCGATGGTGAGATTGTGGCTGAAGGATTACGTGGCGAGGAATTGGCTGAGTTTGTAAAGAAGTATCTTGAGTAACAAGTAAATATCTCAAACTTTAAAGACATAATAAAGATATAGGCAGGACGTAGGTTCTGCCTATTTTTTATGACCAACAAAGATTGTATTTGAATTGAAGTTGATTGTTATTTACTTCCCTGCCCTTTTCAATAATTTCACCTACCTTGTGATAAAAGGAAAAGAGAGAGTCATCTATTGAGATGAATTATAAATATAAAAAGCAGTTCCTTTATTCGGAAATAGTGAGAATATGGCGAATAAAAAAAAGAACCTTAGGCAAAAACCTAAGATTCTTTTATTATATTAAGCATTTGGAAGTTCAAACCACTTAATGTAGCAGAAGTCCTGACGGTGTGGCAACTTATCACACTTAGGATACATACGGATTGCGCTCTTGAATGTACCTGCGTTGTTTGGTTCATACTTACCCTCAAAGGTATAGTTATTGCCTTCCTTACCAGTAACTGTGAGAGGCACGATGCTAAAGATGCGCTCTTCACCATTCTTGTCTGTATATACATTAACAAGTTCAAGACCTACTGCATCCTCAAGTCCCTGCTCATTCACAACATACTTCAATGTGTATTCCTTACCAGTTTCAGCACCTGTTGCAGGAACATTCCACTCCTTAGATACCACGTTAATTGCATCCCAACGCTCAGCAACGGTCTCCTTCCAGAGAGCGATGTCCTTAGCAAGCTTATTGTTGTCAGCAGAAATCTCAGCAAAACGCTTAGCTTGCTTGCAGTAGAACTTGCTATAGTAATCGTCAAGCTGACGCTTCATAGTATAGTGAGGAGCAATCTGTGCAATAGAGTTCTTCACAACCTTAATCCAGCCCTCGCTGAAGCCCTTCTCGTTCTTGTTGTAATAGAGAGGAACAATCTCGTTCTCAAGCAGAGAGTAGATAGTAGCAGCATCGAGCTGATCCTGATAACCCTGGTTCTGGTATGTGCGCTTCTCTGTAAGAGCCCAACCTGCGCCCTCACGATAGCCCTCGAGCCACCAACCGTCAAGTACTGAGAGGTTTACAACACCGTTCATCTCAGCCTTCTCACCAGATGTACCTGATGCCTCAAGTGGACGAGTTGGAGTGTTCATCCAGATATCAACACCTGACACGAGACGACGTGCGAGGAGGAAGTCATAGTCCTCAAGGAAGATAATCTTACCAAGGAACTCTGGACGCTGGCTAATCTCATAAATCTTCTTGATGAGACCCTGACCTGCACCATCAGCTGGGTGAGCCTTTCCAGCGAAGAGGAACTGCACTGGACGCTCTGGGTTGTTAACAATCTTGCTCAAGCGCTCAAGATCTGTAAAGAGAAGGTGAGCACGCTTGTATGTAGCGAAACGACGGCAGAAGCCGATGATAAGAGCATTTGGAGTAATCTTCTCAAGAAGTGATACCACACGTGATGGGTCACCCTGATTCTTCAACCATGTATCGCGGAACTGAAGACGGATATAGTCAACGAGCTTCTGCTTGAGAGCCATACGTGTTGACCAGATTTCCTCGTCTGGAGTATTATAGATACCGTGCCAGATGTTCTCGTTGCTCTGATCGCTCATGAAGTTCTTATCGAAGTACTGAGCATATACTCTGCGCCACTCTGTAGCTGCCCATGTTGGGAAGTGAACACCATTAGTTACATAACCAACGTGGTTTTCCTCTGGATAATAGCCATTCCAGATAGGAGCAAACATCTTCTGACTTACCCATCCGTGAAGCTTACTTACACCATTAACCTCCTGACAAGTGTTGCATGCGAATGTTGACATACAGAACTTCTCGTTGTGATCTTCTGGATTGATGCGACCCATACCGATAAACTCATCCCATGTAATGCCAAGACGCTGTGGATAGCCGCCCATATACTTGCCAAAGAGACCCTCGTCGAAGTAGTCGTGACCTGCAGGTACTGGTGTATGAACTGTATATAGTGAAGAAGCGCGTACGAGCTCGAGTGCCTGATTGAATGAAAGACCAGTCTCAATATAATCACACAGACGCTGCAAGTTGCAAAGTGCTGCATGACCCTCGTTGCAATGATATACATCTTTCTTGATACCAAGCTTCTTAAGAAGCAACATACCACCGATACCAAGCAGAATCTCCTGCTTCAAACGGTTTTCCCAGTCGCCACCATAGAGAGAGTGAGTGATTGGGCGGTCGAACTCTGAGTTCATCTCGTTGTCTGTGTCAAGCAGATAAAGCTTTACACGACCAACGTTAACACACCAAACGTATGCGTGTACCATATAATTATTATAAGGCACATCAACAACCATTGGGTTGCCCTCATTGTCAAGCTGACGTACTATTGGCAGAGAGTTGAAGTTCTGTGACTCATAGTTAGCAATCTGCTGTCCGTCCATAGAGAGTGACTGTGTGAAATATCCGAAACGATAGAGAAAACCTACAGCACACATGTCAACATTAGAGTCAGATGCCTCCTTAACATAGTCACCAGCGAGCATACCAAGACCACCTGAGTAAATCTTTAGAGCTGAGTGGATACCATATTCCATACAGAAGTATGCAACAGAAGGACGTGTTGCGTCTGGCTCTACATCCATATAAGCACGGAAGAGGTCATAAACACCGTTGATGCGCTTCATCAAGGCCTTATCATTAACAATCTCCTCCTTACGGTCGAAGCTGAGACGCTCCAACAGCATTACTGGATTGTGGCGCACCTCACGATAGAGTTCAGGGTCAAGGTCGCGGAACAAATCACGCGCCTCATAGTTCCATACCCACCACATGTTGTGGGCAATCTCATCCAGACACTTAAGTGCTTCTGGAAGACTTGATTTCACTGTAATCTCCTTCCATGCAGGAGCATTTGTGTAATCTGCTTTAATTTTCATAATTTGTTATTTAGTTTAACTATATCCTTAGTTGTTTTCTAATTTTCTATTCTCAGCTTTCTCAAGGGCAATATGATAAGCCTTATTGTAATACTGAATAAACTCGCTCCACAGAGCCTTCTTTGATAAGGCATCTGCCTTTTTGCGAGCGGCTTCAACTTGCTTTGGAGTAAATGAGGCATACTCTACGATTGTGTCCTTAAGATTATCAGCCACTTCCGAGTAGTTGTAGTCAGTACGCTTTATCACCTTTACGCCATCGCTTATATCGCCATACCTTCCGATAATGCTGTTTGCCCACAAACCAAAACCAGCGAGGTCAGTTGTGATGCAAGGCACCTTGAAAGCTACAGCCTCAAGCGGAGTATATCCCCATGGCTCATAGTATGACGGATAGATGCAGAGGTCGTTGCCCAGAATTACATCATAATACTCAAGATTTAGTATTCCATCCTTACCGTCGAGATAGCATGGAAGGAAAATAACCTTAACGTTTTCGTCCTTGCGGTTGTGCATATCATAGTGCTTAAGCATATTGAGCACGTTATCATGACTCATCTCATGCAACCAATGGGTAATCTGAGGCACAGGCAAAGACTCTGTATACTGCTGACCGCTTGCAAGACGCTCCATAAGGTCTTTTCTAGGTTCTCCGACCCAACCTGGAACTACAATGAACGCAAGCACTTTCTTGCTCAAGTCTTTAACCCTAAGAAGTCTGTTCATTGCCTCGATATACACGTCAACACCTTTATTGCGGAACTCGTATCGTCCGCTTGTTGAAACAATCAGAGTATCATCATCAAGTTGTTCACCAAGAAGGGCGTTCGCCACATCGAGAAGCTTTTTACGCGCCAGTTTACGCTTTTTTGTGAATGTTGCAGCCTTAGGCACAAAACTATTGTCAAAACCATTAGGTAGAACTACATCTACAGGCTTATCCAAAAGTTCATGACACTCCTTAGCAGTAATATCACTAACAGTAGTAAAGCAGTCAACATGCATAGCTGTCTGCTTCTCTATAGAGTGCTTGCTCTGCATATTCAACTCGTTAGACATCTGATCACCGTTGTAGGCAAACAGATAATCATAAAGAGGCTTCATATTTCCCGCAATGCTTCTGCCTATGCTGGTGGCATGTGTAGTAAACAGAGTACCTATCTGAGGCAGTTTATTCTGAATATACAAAACACCGAGACCTGTCATCCACTCGTTGCCGTGATAAATCACTTTTTTGCTTGAGTCGAGATAATGATTGTAGAAACTCTCAGTAACGAGAGCGGCTGCATACGAGAACATAGATGCCTCGTCATAGTCACCATAGGCATGAAGACTATCTACCTTAAACTTATCCCAAAGCCATGTATATATTTCGTCCTTCTGCTCAAAGAACGGATTAAAATCTACTAATATCGCTATCGGTTCACCTGGAATTGTCCAGCGCCCTACTCTAACGCTAAGCCCTTGCTCTAATGCTACTATTTGCCAATCTGCAAATAATGATTTGTCTTCCTTGAAATAAGGACTCTCATTAACTTTCCAGAAATCAGGACCTATAAAAATAATCCTGTCTTTCATTGCATCCTGAAGTGTCTTTGCTCTAGTAGACAATACGGTATAAATACCGCCAACTTTGTTGCAAACCTCCCAACTTGACTCAAAAATATAGTCAGGAGTTAACATTTCTTTTCCCATAACATTATATATAACCACGACAAAATTACCTAAAAAATATAAAACACAACTATTTATAATGTATAAATTTCGAAAAATCAGTCATTTAATTGATTTATATTTAGTACTTTTGTATGTGATAATAAAAAAAATGTCTGTGACTAACAGAAAAAAAATCAAATTATTAATAAAAATAATGAAACATCTTTTATTATTTTTTACGTTACTGACATATACAGCCAGCGCTCAAAATAACAGCTTAAGCTTTAAGGGCCACATATATAATAATGTATATAATATATATATTAAATTTAATCTTTATGACAACAACATAGAAGTGCCCGGTCATGAGCTACTTGGTCCATTATCAGGATATCTCGGCAAAAAGAACAACAACTTTTTCTGGCTAATAACCAATGGCGAAGTGAAGAAAAACAAGGCTACACTTAGCTTCATCAACGATTATGGAAGCGAGGACTTTAAAGCAGAGCTTATAAAGAAAAACGACTCTGTTTATATCTTAAAGCATATAGAGGGCAGTCCACTGAAAGTACCAAACAATGGAAAATGGCAGAAACTGCCAAAAACAATCGAGTTTAAGCGATAAAAGAGGTCGACAATTTCGCTCATCACTCATCTCTAATCTCTCATCCACCTAAGGTATCTCAGTTCCCTTCCCTTCGGGAGGGGATAGGGGTAGGTTCCAATCCCTCATCTCTCATCCCTCTACCCTCATCTATCAGTTATTACCAGCGTTTTCAGCCAATCCTTCATTACTCCTTTATGGCGGTATTGCGAGTCAGCAATTAGCAACAACAAACGGCGATCATCAGATAGTCGAGGTCCAAGGCACATTCCCTCATAATTAGCAAGACTACGCGAAAGGATATTCAGGCGTGTCTTACTCTCCCATAACAACGACTTCTTCAGCACATTATCCACAGCTGTTATTTTTGGATTAACTATATATAATTTACATTTACACCAAGTACCAATTCCAGTTCTTGTTACCCTAAACTCTCTTTCAAGCACCAGCACAGAGCCATCATCTAAAGCACATAACTCACTTACGCCAAAGACATAATTACGACCTGAAGACTTAGCCGTTGGTTTGTCCATTTCATATAAATACTCACCAACAAGAGTCATATTATCATCATAACATTTTAGTCTCATTCGGTTTGTCAATCCATTTTCTGGCGTAGCAGGCATACCATCTTCAGTTATAGGTGCTTCAGTTGTTGTCCAGAAACGATGCGTTTGTTCATTATAAGTCAGCGACTCTTTGCCTGTATATCGCTCTCCTATTGTATAAACACTATCCTGACTGGCATTATAAGCAATTCCTTCAAGGTCGGTATTACCATTACTTGTTTTTACAAAACCCTCATCAGATACAGTTAATATTTTTCCTGTTATAGTGTCGATGGTTATTTTAAGAATATAATAACCGTCATCCTCAGATTTATCATCAACAACAGCATAACGGTTGTTTCCAAGATATGCCACACCACTATAATTTCCAGCTGGCATTTGTTTGTGAAACTTCTGTTGCTTGTTTTCCCTGACAACAGAAACAGACTGTGCTGCCACCAACAAAGGCAGCAGCACAGCTATAATTGAGATAATAATTTTATTTATTAGCATCGAAAGGAGTGATTACAAAAACAAACTCACGGTCCTTATACTGTATGCGATACTGTGGCAATGGCCATGCTCCCCATGAGTTGACACATGCCAAACCCTGCTGATGCTGCTGGATGTGAACCTGAGTCAAAGGACGCTCAATAAGGTCTCCACTATGGCGGCCCCAAGTCTTATCCTTCGACCATCCATCATCAAGGTCTTCAACAAGGTAGTTAAGCGCACTACACTCCATTGGAGCTACTGAACAGAACTTCAAACCCTTGCCTGTCTGCTGACTGTAAACACTAAACCAACGTATATCAGTATGATTTCCACTCTCCTGCGGACGGATATATGAGTAATACTGCTCACTCACCTTACCCTGATATGTACCAATAAACTCACTATCCTTGCGGTCGGCATAGGTTTCTATTGGTCCGCGACCATGATACTTAACCATGTCATATTGCTTTGGCATCTGCAATTGCATACCATAGCGGAACATGTCAGATACTTTAGTATTCTCATCAGCATCCATCTTCTGACTAACGATAACCTCACCATTAGCTGTAAGAGTATATGTCATAGTGAGAGTTGCCTTTACGCTTGGCATCTCAAACACAGAAACCACCTGATTTGCCTTGCTCTCTACACTCTTAAGCTTCATCTCAGGATTTTTCCATACCTGGAAATGGCGCTGTAATGATGCTCCATAGTCATTATCTGTTGGAGCACGCCAGAACTCAGGAGTGATAGAACGACGGTCAAGCAACATTGGCTCGCCATTAACATCAAGATAATCAATCCAACCTGTCCACTTGCCAACGGTCATAGTTGTTCCACCTGCTGTCAGAGCAATATAAGAAACGGTCTCTTCCTTATCTACCTCAGTTGTTTGAGCAGTTAATGTTGGGAATGGATATTCCTTAACTACAAACTGCTGCTTTGCCATAATCTGTCCTTTTTCTACTAATGGCTGTGCTTCCTTGGTCTTAAAGAAGAAGTTTACAACGATTTCATTCTCATGATACTCTGCTGTATACTGTGCTATTGCCTCTGCCAACTGTGTTGAGTGCAACTGCTTGCGCTGCTGTGGCTTGATATTGCTTATCTCGATGTCTTGTGTAACAACAAATGCCTTGTTCAATCCTATTGGCTGCACGATGCAAACAAGCTGTAAATCATCGAGCGATTTGAAGAAGTTCTCATTATAAACCTCAAACTTACCATCCTTCAATCCCTTGTCTGTAATCCAAACATTCTGATAATAATATTGTATTTCATAGGCATGTGGATTAAGACTTCTATCTGGTGCTATAACACCATTACAGCAGAAGTTATAATCACTTGAAGGATAACGGCCATAGTCACCACCATAAGTAAAGATTTGCTTGCCTGTAATTGGACTCTTATCACGCAAGCCCTGGTCTACAAAGTCCCAGATATAACCACCCTGATATTTTGGATACTTGCGAATCAAATCCCAATATTCCTTAAAACCACCAATAGAGTTACCCATAGCATGAGCATACTCACACTGAATAAGAGGACGTGGATTGTCACCCTTAGAATAGTTCTCACATCCGCGGTAGTCATAATACATTGGACAGAAGATGTCAGTCTTACCATTCTGGCGTGCCTGCTCATACTGCACAGGACGAGTCACATCATAAGCCTTAATCCAATCATAAGCCTTTTCAAAGTTTGGACCATAGCCAGCCTCGTTGCCAAGACTCCACACAACAATTGATGGATGATTCTTAAACAACTTCACATTAGCCTGATTGCGCTCAAGGTGAGCAAGCTCAAAGTCAGCACGCTTAGCCAGTGTGGCATCACCATAACCCATACCGTGGCTCTCAATATTTGCCTCTGCTGTTACATAAAGACCATACTGGTCGCAGAGGTCATACCAGCGTGGGTCATCTGGATAGTGACAAGTGCGAACAGCATTGACATTGAGCTGCTTCATTATCTGTATGTCCTGAATCATTCGCTCAACACTTACGACATAACCGCCATCTGGGTCTAACTCATGTCTATTAACACCCTTGATGAGCACAGGCTGACCATTAACCAAGAACTGTCCGCCCTCAATCTTAATATTTCTGAAACCAACCTTGCGGCTGATTGCTTCAACCACCTTGTTGCCCTGCTTAAGTGTTATGTTAAGAGTATAAAGGTTAGGTGTCTCAGCTGTCCATGCCTTAGCATTTGAAACGGTAAATGACTGTGTCAAGTTGTTGGCACCTTTGATACCTTTGGCTTCAACTGCCACTTTGCCCGAAGCATCTACCAACTGTATGTCAACAAGAGCCTTCTTGCCGCCAGCAATTTCAAGAGCTACGTCAAGCTTACCATCCTTATATCCATTTACAAGGTCCTGACCAATAGTAATGTCATTTACATGCACCTTTGGACGAGCATAGAGATACGCCTCACGCGCAATACCTGTGAAACGCCAGAAGTCTTGGTCCTCAAGATATGAGCCATCGCACCAGCGCATCACCTGCATGGCAATAAGATTCTTACCGGGTTTAAGATACTTTGTTACATTAAACTCAGCTGCAATCTTAGCATCCTCACTATATCCAACATACTTGCCATTAATCCAAACCTTCAGGTTGCTTGTGGCAGAACCAACATGGATAAATATGTCAGAGCCTTTCCAATCAGCAGGCACTTCTATAGTTCTGCGGTAAGAACCTGTATAATTGTTTGTCTCACCAATATATGGAGGCTCGCTCTTAAATGTTGTATACCATGAATACGAAGTGTTCTTGTAGATGCGGTCACCATAGCCATGAATCTCAAAGAGTCCTGGAACAGGGAAGTCAACCCACTTTGAGTCATCAAACATTGGCTTGAAGAAATCCAGAGGACGGTCTGTATAGTCCTTTACAAAATTGAATTTCCACATGCCTTCAAGTGACAGATAGCGTGAAGACTTTGTCTTGTCAGCTCCTGTGGCTAATTTCTCATTCTCAAAAGCAAAGAAACTGGCGCGTCTTTCAGCTCTATTTTGCTGATTCACGGCAGGATTCTTCCATTCAGGTTCTTCGGCAGCATTAGAGCACAAAGGCATAAACGCCGCAATGAATAGTAAATGTTTTAGTTTTTTCATTTGAATATTAATTGTTAGAAAATTATCTTACTCTCAGTTCATCACCTACCTCTATCTGATAATCAGGTGTAAGCCCATTCATCTTATAAAGATACTTAAGTCTTATGCCATAGAGCTGGCTTATGATATACATAGACTCCCCTGCTTTTACAACGTGTTTCTTATTCTTAAACTGCTTAGGAGCTTTCTTAGCTTTTTTCTTAAGATAAATAATATCGCCCGCAACCAGCACGTCATTCTTGTCACGCTCGTTGAAATCAGCAAGTCTGTAGTATGAAATACCTACTTCTTTGCCTATAGACTTAAAGGTATCTCCCTGACGGGCTTTAATGTAAAGATTATTATTAAACTGATATATTTTGTGAGAGTTGTCAATGCTAACATTATTGTTTATCTTGATTACAGGGACAAACTTCTCTGCTTTCTTTTCCCTGTCATATTCATAGAGTTCATAGAGTTCGATTATCTCAATAAGCTTTGAGGCATACTTTGGATTGGTGGCATAACCAGCAGCTTTTAATCCCTTTGCCCATCCTTTGTAGTCGGTAATCTTAAGCTTGAACAGTTTGCTATAACGCTGTCCGCTTACCAGGAAACGCGAGTGGTCCTCATAACTCTCATATACAGAATTGTAAGAGCGGAAGCAGTCGTCTTTCCTGTCGTCATCATGATACATTCGCTTTCCGTTCCAGTTATGGCACTTTATGCCGAAATGATTGTTGGCCTTTCTCGCCAGTTCGCTGTTTCCTGCGCCCGACTCTAAAAGTCCCTGGGCAAGTGTGATACTTGCTGGTATCTTGTGCCTATGCATCTGCTCAATAGCCAAATCTTTATATTTTGCTATATACAACTCATAGGCGCTGTTTTTCTTCAAGGCACACAATGCCATCAAAGGCAACTGAATTAAAATCAGTATTGCTATTATCTTTCTTTTCATTTGTTTTCCGTATATAATTAAGTGCAAAAATAATTAAAAGAATCCACAATTTATCATATATTTTTGTATTTTTGCATAAAAATCAAATAATATGGAAAAGAGAAAAATTGAATCAATCATAGAGGTATACAGTTATGAAGAATTGACAGAAGCCGACAAGCTTCTTGTTGACATGTCCATTGAGTCTACAAACAGGTCTTATTCGCCCTACTCTCATTTCTGCGTTGGGGCAGCCGTATTGCTTGACGATGGCACTATGATACATGGTTGCAATCAGGAGAATGCAGCTTATGGTGTTACCATGTGTGCAGAGAGGAGTGCTTTGTTTGCAGCAGGCGCCTCATTCCCCGACAAGAAGGTGGTTAGTATTTCGATTGCTGCCAAAGACGAGCATGGCCAACTGCTTGAAGAACCAGTTACTCCATGCGGCAGTTGCCGTCAGGCTCTTATTGAAGCAGAAACACGATATGGCCATAAGATTAGCATACTGCTATACGGCACAAAGCATATCTACAAGATAGACGGCATTGGTCAGTTGATGCCTTTATCTTTCTCTACATATTCATAACATCCAATATCTGGCGCATCGTCTTTTCTCATTATGCCATTACGGTCATCACCATAAGCTGATGCTGGTATTGCGCCTCCGCGAGCCGTAGAGAGAGAATCAAGATGGAAATCATATATGAGATTGTCCTCATCTATCAACACGAAGTGCTGCTTTCCCTGAACAGAGTCTTCAGGTGTTTCCCACTTCACATTAACAAATCTGATTGAATCAGACACAACAGGAGTGCGCAACAGATTATTTTGGAAGTAATAATTAAATGCTACTGTTGAATCGTTTGTCTCTCCCATTATCACATCGTCGGCATAACCTGTGACAAGTGTGTTGTAACACTCAAACATGTATAACGGATAATTATACTTGCCATCGTAATTAGCAAAGCGCAACGCCACGCCACGATTGGCGTCAAAAGGATAAAACTGTGCTAATGTGGAGTAGACAATAAATGCCCTGCCACCATAGATGGCCACACAATCGCCAAGAGTATTGGTAATCTGGCTGTTTACAATATTCACGTTAGAGTTGTAAGCAACAAGTCCTGCACCCTTGCAATTATGAATAGTTACATTCTCAAGAGTTAGCCTAACGCCTAATGAGTCGTAACCAACGGAATCGCAGACAATACCATTTGTGCTGCTATGTATATCGGCATAGCGTATGTAATTGTCTTTTGAAGATGGGCGGATACGAATACCTTGCCACTGACCACTTACACGGTCGTAAGGCAGATAAGGAAACATGCGGTCTGTGCGGTCACCACGCAAAACCACATCCTCGTTGGCATCGGGATTTACAAGAAGCCGACCATACACATCGATGCCAGCGTTGGCTCCGAAGTAAATATGCGCAGGATAACTGATGGTTAGCGTGGCAAGAGAGTCTACCAGTATGCCCTTGCGCACAACAAGAGGCTTAGGCGAGTTGAGCGTGACATCTCCTGATACTAGGATACTGTCTACAATATCAGCATCCCACGACCAAGCCCTAAGGTTTACCTTTTGCGTTACTCCACTCTTTAATACAAATAACAGATTATCCTCAACAAGCGTTGGCTCGTCATTGCCATTAAGAGCACTTGTGAGTTCCACAAAAACACGTATGCTGTCACCGTCTCTTATCTCAATATCGTTGACAAGACTACCTATGGTATTATCTAAATAAAAACCATCCACATTTACTCTGTAACCCGTTTGGTTACCTCGTTGCAAGCGCACTTGACCAACCTGTATTCCATCACCGCTATTATTGTATACCCAAAAGGTATAAGTGGGAGTAGGCACGGTGCTGAACATCGTGTCAAGACTAATAGTATCGGATGAGAATGTCAGGACATTTGAAGTGCTTGTAGAAAATGAATCATCATCATCGCAAGAACAGAGAAGGCCAAAGGCCAATGCTATAGTATATAAAAAAATTCGTTTCATCTTAATAGATAAAACGAACTTTTATTGCTTTTATTGTAATTGTGTCTTATTCTTTCCACTTAGCTCCTTCTCGCATCACGAATTCAATTTCTTTTTCAGAAGGAACAACTGGTTTTTCCCATTCGCCAGCAAACACCTGAATGGTAGTTTTCTTGCCTGTAGGTGCTTTAGCTACAGCCTCCTCTATTGTAAAGTACTGACCAATGCCATTCCTTGCAACAGACATGTCATAATGAACAACATGCTTTTTAAGTTCAGGCACCTGCTCGCCTATGGCATCTGCCAGCAAAGAGGCTACTACATGAGCTCCATAAACATTATAGTGGGTATTGTCCTGACGACCCTTTGGTATAGTTGGTTCCTCGCCTGGCAAGAACCACATATGCAGCTTGCGCGATTCTTTAGGACCTAATCCCTCCTCAAGTTTATGTGTTATGCGGTTGGCGTCAACAAAAGGCACGGCCATCTCCAGAGCCACATGCGCTGGTGAGAATAAGTAGTCACCATGAGTATCTACAAGTGTATCACCCTCAATAGGTTCCGCCTTAGCGCCTGTAGTATTTCTTAAAGCCTCGTCATCGTCATTCTTAGGAGTTATCTTAAAGAAATTACGACGCACAACAGCATTAAACAATACTGGTTTACCACCCTTTTCGCGAGTCTCACGAACAAATTTGCGCAAGTAGTCATCAAAGGTTGTTCCTGGCACAGTATGACGGTCTTGCTTTGGCTTCTCGTCGTTATGTCCAAACTGTATGAACACATAATCACCAGGCTTTATCTGGTCGACAATTCGCTGCCAGCGACCCTCATTTACGAAACTTCTTGACGAACGGCCATTCTGCGCATGATTATCCACACGGATGCCATCATCATAATAGCATTGCAAAGCCATGCCCCAGCCACGCTCTTTAGCACCGTTCTTAATGCTTTTATTTGCCATAGTGGAATCACCAATCATAAAGATGGTAATCACACGGTCTTGCTTGAATGCGCAAAGCACAAACACAGCCAAAAGAGCATAAGCTATTAAATGAATTTTTCTCATCTGTTTTAAGCTTTAACTATTTCAATAAGTTCGTCAGGAGTTACCATCTGCTGCTCGCCAGTAACCATATTCTTAAGCATAACCTTGCCTTCTGCGATTTCGTTTTCGCCTGTTATTGCAACAAAAGGTATATGCTTAGCATTAGCATAGTTCATTTGCTTCTTCATCTTGGCCGCATCAGGATACATTTCTGTTTGTATGCCAGCAGCACGAGCCTTACTAACAATAGGCAAACAGTATGATGTTTCGGTTTGTCCAAAGTTGATGAAAAGCAATTTTGTTGATGTTACGGCATCCTCTGGGTACAGGTCGAGAGTATTAAGCACGTCGAAAATACGGTCGGCACCGAAAGAAATACCCACGCCGCTTAATCCTGGCATGCCAAAGATACCAGTAAGATTATCATAACGGCCGCCACCTGTAATACTTCCCATTGGAGTATCGAGTGCCTTTACCTCGAATATAGCACCTGTGTAATAATTCAATCCACGGGCAAGAGTAAGGTCAAGCTGAATCTCGTTGTTCAATCCAACACTATTCAAAGTATCGAGAATAAAGCGAGTTTCCTCTACTCCCTTCAAACCAATCTCGCTTGCCGATAAGACACCTGATATGGTGTCAAGCTTCTCTTCGTTTGTTCCTGACAACGATAATATTGGTTGAAGTTTCTCAATAGCCTCTGCCGATAATCCATTGTCTGCCAATTCCTTATTAACATTATCCAAACCTATCTTATCAAGCTTGTCAATAGCTACGGTAATATCAATAATCTTATCAGCCTCGCCAATTACTTCTGCTATACCAGTAAGAATCTTGCGGTTGTTTATCTTTATCTGCACTCTGATGCCGAAACGTGTAAACACGGTATCGACAATCTGCATAAGCTCAACCTCGTTCAGTAATGAGTCGCTTCCTACAACATCTGCGTCGCACTGATAGAACTCACGATAACGGCCGCGCTGCGGACGATCCGCACGCCACACTGGCTGTATCTGATAGCGCTTGAAAGGCAACTGAAGCTCATCACGATGCATTACCACATAACGGGCAAATGGCACGGTGAGGTCGTAGCGTAAACCCTTCTCACACAATTTTGAGGCCAGGCGCAATGAGTTTCTCTCAATAAGCTCTTCATCAGACAACTTATTAAGATAATCACCGCTATTCAGGATTTTAAAAAGCAGTTTATCGCCCTCCTCACCATATTTTCCCATCAAAGTCTGAAGCGACTCCATCGCCGGTGTCTCAATTTGCTGAAAACCATACAGGTTATATACAGAGCGAATTGTGTCGAAGATATAGTTGCGCTTTGACATCTCCTCTGGTGAGAAGTCGCGAGTGCCCTTAGGTATACTTGGTTTCTGAGCCATCTTATTTGTTTCTTACAATTGTCTGGTCTCTGTCTGGACCAATTGATATTATGCAAATAGGTGTTTCGAGCTGCTCTTCGAGGAACTTAACATAATCGTTGAACTCCTTAGGGAACTGCTCTTCGCTTGTGAATCCAGTCATGTCTGTCTTCCATCCTGGAAGCTCAACATAAACAGGTTCGATACCCTCCTCGATGCTATATGGGAAATAATCAATCTGCTTGCCATGCTGCTTGTAAGCCACACAAGCCTTGATTGTCTCAAAACCATCGAGCACGTCGCTCTTCATCATAATGAGTTTGGTAACGCCATTAATCATGATTGAATATTTCAGAGCCACAAGGTCTATCCATCCGCAACGACGCTCACGGCCAGTCACAGCGCCATACTCATGACCCAGCTGACGAATGGTGTTGCCTGTTTCATCAAAGAGCTCTGTTGGGAATGGACCAGCACCTACACGTGTGCAGTATGCCTTCATGATACCATAAACATCGCCAATTCTGTTAGGACCGATACCAAGACCAGTACAAGCGCCAGCACAGATGGTATTTGATGATGTTACAAATGGATAAGAGCCGAAGTCAACATCGAGCAATGTGCCCTGAGCACCCTCGCAGAGCACGCTCTTGCCGCTCTTGAGGATATTGTTTATCTCATGCTCTGAGTCAACAATAGGGAACTTGCGGAGATACTCAATACCTTCCAACCACTTTTTCTCTACCTCTGTAATATCGTAGTCGTAGTTCATCGACTTCAGTATAGCATCGTGGCGAGACTTGCATGCAGCATATTTCTCTGCGAAATTCTCGAATATATCGCCAACTCGCAAACCTACGCGAGATATCTTGTCAGTATAAGTAGGACCAATGCCCTTGCCTGTAGTGCCCACCTTGCTCTTGCCCTTAGCAGCCTCATAGGCAGCATCCAGCACACGGTGAGTAGGCATGATAAGATGTGCCTTTTTAGAGATGTGAAGACGGCTCTTAAGGTCATGGCCGCTTTCCTCTAAAGATTTTGCCTCGTCCATAAACAAGTCTGGTGCGAGAACAACGCCATTGCCAATGATATTTACCTTGCCGCCTTGGAAAATTCCCGATGGGATACTGCGCAGCACATACTTCTGGCCTTCAAACTCTAAAGTATGACCTGCGTTTGGACCACCCTGAAAACGGGCAACAACATCATATTTAGGAGTCAACACGTCGACTACCTTACCCTTACCTTCATCGCCCCACTGAAGTCCCAGGAGGACATCTACTTTACCTTTATTCATATTTTTATTTATAATTTATTTTTTCTTTCTATTGCCTTGCGCCTTGTTATCTTTCCCTGGCAAACGCTGCAAATACCATAGACATACAGGGAATAGCCCTCTTTGCGAAAACGGTTGAGCTTCAGTTCGCCTATAGCGTTTGCGATGGCCTGCGACTTAAACTCCGTAACCTTGCCACACATTGTGCATATCTGGTGGTTATGCTTGTTGTCGGCATAGCAGGCCTCAAACTTAGTCTCACCAAGAAATTTATGCCTTGCCACCAGTCCCAGCTCCATAAATAGGTTTATGGCATTATACAAGGTGGCCCTGCTAACTTGAAAATGTGAATCCTCAAAAATCTTATTGCCTAATTCTGTTAATGTAAAATGCCCCTTAAAACTATATATAGCATCGAGTATGGCATACCTCTCTGGAGTTTTTCTAAATTTGTTTTTCTCCAGATAATCTGTCAGAATCTGCTTAACTGATGTCTTTACATTCTCTTTCATTGAGTAAACACATTCAAAAATCAGGACAAAATTACTATAATTAATTCAGAATACAATAATTATTGATTAAAAAGTTCCAAATTCAATTGTTTAAGGGCATTTTTCACCACAATCTCACAATCGTCATTTATATCAGCAAAACGCATGGCGCTCTGAACGGCAGCCTTTGCCACAAGACTGTTGCCGCTTGATATAGCAACCTGCAATTGGTCGATATACTCGTTTACATCGCGATTATCGGGCATATATCCTTTTTGAAACAGGCGCGACAGAACATGAAAACCACATATCTGGTATAATTGCTTGTCGGTGGCAATCCACTCAAAAGCCTTTACGTTGGCATAAGGAAGATGCTGAAACAAGTTAAACGACGACAACTCAGCAATCTCCAGCGATGGCATCTGCTCCATCCATATATCAGCCACCTCGGGCAGAATCTCCTCTGCAGGCATAACCATTGTGGCAAGTATCTTGCACTCCCTAACGTTTTCCTTCCATAGCGCAATGGCAAGGTCGTAGTTCTTGCCTATTTCCTTTGCCTTTTCCTTAAGCATAGGCAATGAGGCTCCCCAATTAACATGATAGTCGGAACCTTTATCGCGCATAGACTGTGCGGTTACTCCATTCATCATAAGGCGAAAAGAGCGTTTTATTTCTTTCAACTGCAAACTTACTGTTTCTTCCATGTTGTTTTAATTTAAGATACCTTAGGTGGATGAGGGATGAGGGATGAGAGATGAACGATTGCATGTCAAGCATACGTCCTCTATCTTCTTCTATCTTCCTTTAACTTCCTCTAACTCCTTAAAGTTAGATGAGAGATGAGGGATGAGAGATGAACGATTGCATGTCAAGCATACGCCTGAACTCCTCAGTCATAATTCTTAATTAAAGACTTCCCCTTCTTGTTCATCACACGATACTCTCGAGGAGTAACTCCCACAAGGGCAACAAATGAGTTGTAGAACGACTGGCGGGTAGCGAAGCCCACAGAATGGCCTATTTCATCAACATTCATATCACTATACCTTTTATCTAAAAGCAAGCCCATGGCCTCTTCAGTACGGTATTTATTTACAAATGTGCTGTAATTCATGTGAAACTTCAAACTGAAGACAGCCGACACATAGCGAGAGTCGGTTTCCAGGTCTTTAGCAAGCTGTAACGCAGAGTAACTACTATCCTTATACTTCTTCTGCATTACAATTATATCCAATATCTTTTCTCTTAATTCATCCATGTACTGAGGGTTCATGGATTTGGTATATGCAGATACTTTTTTCATTGCATTTAACGTTTGACTCGTTTATTCTTCTGCAAAATTACAATAAAATATTATTATTTCTAAATTATTATTTGCCTCATTTACAAAAATAATCAATAATATTTTGAGATAACACAAAAATAAACTATATTTGCATTGTAAAATCAGGAAACTATGAAGAGAATAATATTTGCAGCTTTGATTTCTTGCTTTTTTATGTTCAATAGCATAGAAGCATTCCCCGCCACATACTATGAGCTGGGAGTAGAAGAGAAATTAGACATTGACGACATTGCCATCACCGTTGATGGCTCAGATGTTATTGTGTCTGGCGCAAAAGGCAAATCTCTTGAAATAATTTCTCTTACAGGTAAGCATATTGCCAAGATTAAAATCGACTCTGACTCGCAGCGTGTACAACTTAATATTACAAAAGGATGTTACATACTGAAAATAGGCAATGTGGTAAGAAAAGTTTCCATTCAATAACCACAACAGTTATTTTTGTATTCTTATGTATGCTGAGCGGTTGTAACGGCAATCGCAGCATATTTGACGACTCCCCCCAGCCCCTGCTCCACCATTTCAGCGAGAGTAATTTGGCAGCATGCCTTTCAGAGTGTGCCCAAGCCGACCGCGACACTATTGCTGGCGACGCCATGCTGCGCAAGTTATACCGCAAAGGCGGCCATTGCCATTGGGTAAACGAATATGGGGTAATCGCCTCTGCCGACACCTTGATTAGCATAATAAGCGAGTCAAAGGATTACGGACTCTCTCCCAATGCCTTCCTCATCGACTCTTTGCGCAATAGCATAAACAGAATAAACAACAGATTATTCAGCGCCAACGAGGACACGCTTAAAACACTAGCAGAAATAGAGTACACGCTGTCAAAATCATACCTGAGATTTGTCACAGGCACACGTTTCGGATTCTTCAACCCCAACAGGGTGCTCAACAAACTTGACTTTGACAGAGACCCTAAAAACTGGAGCAAAAAAAGATACAAACGACTTTTCGACATCAAGACAAGCAAAGCCGACAGCCTGTTCTGCACAGAGGCACTCTCTAAGATATCGTCAGCGGATAATCTGCGCGGTTATCTCAGGGCATTACAGCCGCAGAGCAAGTTGTACAGCCAACTGAAGACCATGCTTGCCGACACCACGCTTAGCGAGGCCGACCGCATAAAGGTGCTGTGCAACATGGAGCGATGCAGATGGCAAGACACCTACCCCGCTGACTCATCAACCAAGTATGTGGCGGTAAACATACCAGCCTTTCATCTCTACGCCCACGACAAAGACACCTTATTAGATATGCGCATAGGCTGCGGCACGTTTAAAAACAAAACCCCGCTCCTAAAAGGCAATATCAACAGGATTGATGTGAACCCCGTTTGGATTATCCCAAAGAGCATCATAGAGAAAGAGGTGTCATATCATGCTGGCGACACCGCCTATTTCTCACGCAACATGTACTCCATAATAGAAAAGGAAACAGGCGACACGATACTCCCCGAAACCCTTGACGCCGACATGCTAAAAAGCGGTGACTACCGCATAGTGCAGAAAAGCGGACCAGGCAATTCACTCGGACGACTGGTGTTCCGATTCCCCAACAACCAGTCTATCTACCTCCACGACACATCATCACCCGCATTCTTCAAGCGAGAAAAGCGTGCCGTGTCGCATGGATGCGTAAGAATACAAAAACCTTTCGACTTTGCCTGTTACCTGCTCAGCAGCCCCGACGAATGGCTGTTAGACAAGATTCGCATATCAATAGACATGAAGCCCGAGACCGAGCGAGGCAAGAAGTTTATGAAAGACAACGAAGAGGCAGAAGAAAACACATTCCGCCTGGTTAAGTACATCAACGTAACCCCAACAATACCCGTTTATCTGTTATACTTCACCATTTTCCCCAACCAAGATGGAGTAATAACAAAATATAATGATGTATATGGTTACGATAAAATAATGTGGCAGTACATTAAACCAATACATCAGTAAAACGTCATAAATTCGTGGACAACATTAACGAGAAGATATTAATAGAACATCTGTCTAATCCTCAAACCAAGCATAAGGCCTTTGAGACAATTGTTAAGATGTATGGCGAACAGCTATACTGGAATGTCCGTCGTATAGTGACAACCCACGAAGATGCAAACGATGTTGTACAAAATGTGTTCATAAAGGCATGGAACAGTCTCGACAGCTTTCGCAACGAGTCAAAAATATACACCTGGCTGTATAGAATATCCGTAAACGAAAGCTTAGACTTTATGAGAAAACAGAAAACCCAACATCAACTATACACCGACAACTCCCCCGTTGCCGACACCCTTCTGGCCGACAAGTATTTCGACGGCAGCAGAGCCGAAGCGCTGCTCCAAGCAGCAATAGCCCAGTTGCCCGACGTTCAGCGCCTGGTGTTCACCATGCGCTACTACGACGACATGAAATACTCAGAGATGAGCAATATTCTCGACACCACCGAGGGAGCACTGAAAGCGTCATACCACATAGCAGTAAAAAAAATTTCAGAATATTTAAAAAATCACGATTAAACTTTGCATAAATATAAACGTCATAAGAGTAAATAACAAATATGGAAGCAGACGAGAAGATAATAAAAGCAATAGGAAAAGGCAATCCATTCAGAGTGCCCGACAACTATTTCGACAACTTGTCATCACAGATTATGAGCAAGTTGCCAGAAGAAAGCACACAGAAGTCTGTTAAGCGCACGAAATACCGTCCGCTCATCTATGCGGCATGCACCATTGCCACATTATTTATATTATCGGTATTCGTCAACCACAACAAGGAAAATGAGAGCGCTGTCGCATCAGGCATAATCAGTCAGACCACCACCAACTACTCTGACGATATGGCCGACTACCTCATGATGGACAACATGGACATCTACGCATGCCTTGACAGCGAATCTAATTAATATCACAACCATAAATTAAAGCGACATGAGAAATTTACTAATTCTATTATGCCTTTGCTTAACAGCCATCTTAGCCAAGGGACAGGAACACAAAGCCTTCTCGCCACAAAAGTTTCAAGAAGAGCTTGAGGCATATATCACCAAAGAGGCAGCCCTTACCAGCAAGGAGGCAGAAGCCTTCCTCCCTCTGTTCAGAGAGATGGGCACAAAGCAAAGAGAAGTATATCGCAACATGAGAAAGCTGGGCCACGACATGCCAGACTCCGACGAGAAATGCCGTGAGATAATAAAGAAGCGCGACTGCATGGACGTGAAGCTTAAGACCATCGAGCAAGAATATCACAATAAGTTCCTGGAAGTGGTATCCCCCAAAAAGGTATTCAAGATAATAAAGGCAGAGGAAAAATTCTACCGCGGCAAACTAAAGGGATGGAGCAGAAACCACAACCAAAGGCCGCAACAAAAGAGATAACATAAATACAAGTTTTGGAAAAATGATAAAATGAAAAGAAGAGCGAATCACAAAGGTTCGCTCTTTTTGTTTTATGCCCGACCAGAGAGAGTTCTCACGTTCCTGCGTATTCCTGTTCCGCCCCTTAGTAAGGGGAGGTTAGGAAGGGATTGTGACCTAAGCAAACCGTTCTCCCTCTTGGAAAGGGGGAGTTAGAGGGGGATGGATATAGGAACCAACGTTCGTGCGGATTTTGAAACCGATTGAACGTAATAAGTCAGAAAAATGCAGTTATGTTTTTTGGCGTTTAGGGATTTGTTTTGTAATTTTGTAAACGCTATGAACAAGGAAAATATGAATGTATTGGAATAAAAACCTATAACAAATAAGAATTATATGAAGAAAGCACTAATATTACTGGCTATGGTATGCCTTACTTTGTTTGCATCTGCACAGACAACGGAAAAGCAGTATTACATCTATAATATAGTTACCTTTTCTGGAAGCCTAAAGAATGAAGGTTTTAGAGTAGATTTGGATAATGGCAAGGAGATCATGAAGTTAAGGGATAAGGATGGAAATAAAATAAAGTTCAATACACCAGCAGCCGCTTTGATGTACCTTGTATCAGAAGGATGGGAATTATATGTTAATGGAGCAACAAATTCAACATATGAAGGTACAGGCTATTCATCTACATATTGGATTATCCGCAAACCTTGCACTAAGGAAGAATTTGATAAGGCCGTAGCCGAAGGGATAAGGAAGTAATTATGACCAGAAAGAACTATCCATTTAATACTAGAAATGACAAACAAATGACAAACTTAGTAAGTGGTTTGCTTACTTGTCTATTCTCAATGGAGTATTGACCCTGAAAACAGAGGTGTTTTAAGAATATATTAAGAATTAGCGTGAGTTCTGTATTTTACATACTTATTACCCTAGCAATTATTGGGTGGGCGATTTATATCAGATGGTATAATTCATCCACCCAAAAAGGCAAACGAGGTGAAAGTTTCATAAACAATGTTCTACAGCATCTTCCTAATGAATATTTTGTGCTTAACAACATAATGTTGGACACAGGAAAAGGGACAACACAAATAGACCACGTCGTAGTGTCTAAATATGGGATATTTGCCATAGAGACAAAAAACTATAGGGGCGACATATATGGCGATGACAACAGAAAGCAATGGACACAACTTATTGTTACCGATGTCACATATAGACGCAAGTGGTATAAGACATATACTTATGTAACGAAAAATCATTTTTACAATCCCATAAAACAATCACTTGCTCATTGTTATGCCATAAAGAATCTGCTCAAAGAGTGGCCCCATCTGAAAGTTGTGCCAATTGTTGTCTTTGCTGGCGATGCCGTTCTTAAGAATGTTATCACTAATCACCATGTTGTTTATGATTTTGAGCTTCTTGACACCATAAACAAATATCGCACCATATATCTACCTGACAAAGAAGTGGAGAAGGTGGCAGATGCAATATTAAATAAGGACGCAAGTGGATACATAGACAACAATGCACATGTCTATAATATTCACCTAAAAAAATTTGAGAGAAACAGTAAAATCGCATCTGGAATATGCCCCAAGTGTGGAGGCACTCTTGTTGAGCGCCAAGGCAAATATGGAAGTTTCCGCGGTTGCTCAAACTATCCAAAGTGTAGGTTTACGACATGAGTTAATATAATACTATCTTTTTAATCACTAGTATCCTTAATGTCACATTGTCATTTTAAAAACTAGTTTAATTACTCTTTCCTTTTATAGTCTTCGACAAGTTTCGTGGTTTTGTAAGGATATACAATGGCATAGAAAGCATTTTCAAGAATTAACCTAACTACCTGATTGCCAATCTAAATCCCCCTATATAGGTACTACATATAGCCCCTATATAGGGGCTTTTTATTTTTTCTTGTTTCTATCTTTGCATCACCAAACAAGAGAGAAAATGGTCAAGCGTAGGACCGTAGGCCTGTCTCACTTCTCTCTGTACGGAGAGCCCCTCGTGTGAGACCGAGGGTTTACTCGGAAAGGACATTTATTATGTCAACAAATTTAAAGACAACCCCTCCTGCAGAAAATAATAAGGAGCAAGGTTACCACAACAACACACATCTGTGCGTCAACGTAAAAACAAGACTGGTTAGCGACAAGCAAATGGTGCCAGGCAAGACGTATCGTTGCACTGTAAAGCGCGACGTAGTGTGCGAGGATTATCTTTACGAGGAGCATTTCACGTTTACGGAGATACCGCACTCGACCGACGGCAAGCGTAATCCGAAAATCTATGAGGGCAAATGCGTGAATGTACACCAGCGAGCGGACGGTTCGCTATACACTACTTTCAAGAAGCCTCGCTTCACGGTTGACTACACGTTTCAGGATTTCTGCCGCGAGGCTTCCAGAGAGTTAGCACAATTGCCTTACCTTATAGAGGAAGAAAAGGAGGAGGCAGCAGAGTGAGTGAGAAAATCTTCCAATATTCCAAATCTTCCAGTTTAATTTGAGGACAACCACCTCCTTATAATATATATAACTAATTAATATACAGATAGTTATAATAAATAAGAAAGATGTATATATGCCAAAAAATTAATTGGAAGAACTGGAATTGGAAGATTTAGAGAATTACAAATTATCAATTTTTCATCTAAAAAGTTAATTATCAATGACATACGATATTACAAAAGCTACTGCGCCAGCTATGCCACAGCTTGGTAAAGGCACAGAATGTATCCGTTTACTGCTCATGCAGACGTCAAAAGACATGCATCAACCCCTCGTTCCGATGCTCTTTCCTGTACTTGGCGCACATATCTCGGGTGCGGAATTTCAGTATCCCGACCTCACTTGGAAGGAGCCGTGTGGCTTAATGGCCACCCTCGTGGGCGATTCGGGCTGCAACAAGGGTCAGTTGACCAATCTTGTGGAAGCCATTTGCAGGGATTTCCGTCAGCACGACGATGCCGAACTGAAGAAGCTTGTGGAGTGGCAGAAGCAGATGAAGACCAAGGCGAGCACAAAGGAGAAGCCTGCGCGACCAGATGTAAGTTTTTGGTTTCCGCCGTCTGACACCACCCGACCAGCTTTTCTTCAGAATGCCATGGCGCTGGAGGCGCAGGGAGAGCGCACTCAGTATCTCAACATGCCCGAGGTGGAGATGGCCAACGGCATGTGTGGCGGACACCGTCAGGTAAGTCAGATGCTGCGCAACATCTACGACCGCCAGCGTGCGGGTGCCTTGCGTGCCACGGCCGACGGTGTGACGGGCAACCCGTTGCTCAGAGCCAACATCACGCTCTCTGCCACTCCCGTAGCCGCTCGCAGTTTCTTTAAGTCGGAACTATTCAACGGCACCTTCGGCCGCATGGTATTCTCATATAAGGCACGTAACAATCGCGACGGCCGCATACCTCGTCAGGGTAAGTATTCAGATGAGTTTTATCAGAAGCTCGACAGCTATCTCGTGCGTCTCGACATCTGCAAGGGTCGCTACATCATTCGTCAGCTGAACAAGTTGGCAGACAAGATGGCGGAGGATATGGCTTCGCTTGCCGACCTTACCGACGACGACATCCTGTGGGACTGCTCCAAGCGTGCCATCGTGTCAGCATGGAAGGCGGGGTGCATCATGTGGGTGCTGAATAATCAGACGTGGACACGCTCGATGGGCGAACTGGTGGAGTGGCTTGTTTATCGCGACCTATGGAGCAAGATGCAGCTCTTTGCCGACATGCTCAGCCAGGATGCCGATGTGGTGAGCGAGGCTCAGCGTCGAGGACCGAAGAACATGCTGGACGATTTGCCTAACGAGTTCAACGAACAGCAACTAGATGCTCTGCGCACGCAGATGGGCAAGAGCAAAGAGGGAACGAAGAATCAACTCTATAAATGGGTGTTCCGCAAGTTCATAACCTACAACGAGCATACAGGACTTTACACCAAATCTAAGCAATGAACAATATCGAACTGCAAAAGCTCCGCGACCTGCCTATTGAGGGGGTCGCAGAGCGACTCGGACTCGGAGTAAGCCGACACAAGAGCCTTTGTCCGTTTCACGACGACCGCCACCCGAGCATGTCATATCACGTTGGCAAGAACACCTTCCGCTGCTTCGTGTGCGGGGCGCATGGGGGCGTTATTGACTTGGTGATGAAATATCGGAATGTGGATTTTTTAGAGGCGTGCAGGTGGTTGGGAGGCCCAAATGCCCCCTCACATCCTCCCCGAGGGGAGGTGACTGACCGCAAGACTAACGCATCACCCTCGGGGGACAAAAGGGGGGCTTTCGGCACTTTCGATGCCAGTCGCTACGAGCGTTTCTTCGAGCGACCGTGGCTGTCGGCAGAGGCACGGCAGTTTCTCTTCGACGAGCGGAGGATTGACCTGAGAGTGGCTGCGTGGTGCCGACTGACATCGTGGCGCGACAAGCAGGGCATCAGTTGGCTTCAGATACCTTACTACGACATGGAGGGCAAGTTGGTTGGGGTGCAGAATAGGAGGATTACAACCTCCCCCTTCCCCTCCAAAGGAGGGGAGAATGGAGAAACACTTGGTGCCAAAAGAGCTGACGAAACTCTTGATGCCAAAAGCCCCTCCTTCCGAGGGGGTGGGGAGGTTCCTCCCCCTCCCCGCTTCCGCTTCCCCTACGGTGCCAAGTGCACCATCTACAATCTGCCTGTAATGAAGATGCTCAAGCCACACGAACCGCTTTACATCACCGAGGGGTGCAGCGACTGCTGGGCGATGCTCTCGGCGGGCAACAAGGCAATAGCCATACCGTCGGCCACGCTGCTCAACGCAAAGGATATTGAACTGCTCTCGGCAATCACATCACGCCTATCCACGCCTCTCCACATGTATCCCGACCGCGACGAACCGGGCGAGCGGCTCTTCATGCAACTGAAACAGCTGTTGCCCAACCTGGAGCACCATCAACTGCCGTTGGGGTGTAAGGATTTTGGGGAGTGGTGGAAGGAAGCCCCCACCTAACCTCCCCCAGGGGAGGAACTGGGATGGGAAACCCTCCAGCGTATCACGAGGATTTACTCGTATCTTAATTGTGAATGATAAATAATCCGTGTAGATACGAGCGATACGTGGAGACTGGCAATCCCCACCTAACCTCCCCTTACTACGGGGAGGAACCTGAATAGCGTGACAAGCAAACTGTGCTCCCTCTTGCCCATTCGGCAAAGCTCAGGATGAGAAAAAGGGGGAGGCAGAGGGGGATGGTGGAAAGGGGGAACTGGGATGGGAAGCACCTCCAGCGTATCACGAGGATTTACTCGTATCTTAATTGTGAATGATAAATAATCCGTGTAGATACGAGCGATACGTGGAGACTGGCAATCCACACCTAACCTCCCCTCTAACTTCTCACCGATGCACCATTTAGCACGTCTAAGTGGTGCATTTTCATTGTCTATCATGCCCATTTACAACTGACTTTTCGCACTAAAAAATATACTGAAAATAATTAAACTTTTACCTGATTTATTTGCACATATATTTGTGTATCTCAGATATTTTTAGTATCTTTGTAGTGTAGTTAAAGAACTACATTAGTCAACCAATTTTTATTAACCCTTAATTAATTTTTTACCGTATGATTCGTTATAAACTTTACAAGAACACAAACGAGAAGAGTGCGCAGTTTGGCAAGTGGTATGCCCGCGCATCTGTGACTAACAACGTAGACCTAGACGGTCTTGCAGCCCACATGGCGACTCACAACTCGCCTTACTCAAAGGGTGTAATACGCGGAGTGCTTACTGACATGATCACATGTATCAAGGAACTTGTGCTCGACGGCAAGGGCGTGAAGCTGGATGACCTGGCAATCTTCTCTGTGGGCATAAAAACCACACCAGCCGACTCAGCCAGTGAATTTAACGCAAAGGACAACGTGACGGGCTACCGCCTCCGCGCTCGTGCCACTGGCGACCTCTCTCCATCATCTTTCAAGCTCGACGTGCAGCTTAAGGAGGCAGACTCTTATGATGTGGATAAAGATGAGTAGGAACCTCCCCCTAACCCCTCCGAAGGAGGGGAGAATGGAACTATAAAACACTCCTGCGTATCACGAGGATTTTCACGTATCTTATTTGTAATCCGTGGAGATACGAGAGATACGCGGAGTTTGACCATCCCCTACTAAATTTAAACCACCAATTTCGCTACGTGTTGATGAGCGTAGGCGAATAATTTACTCGAATTATTTATTGGTTTTTATTTTAACAACTAATTAAACCAATTAGACGAATTTTATTGAGATTTGCCTTTTGCTTGTATGGGTATCGTCCATTTCTCATTTCTAAATCCTTGACTTGGAAAAGAGATTAAAAAATTAGGATTTGTTTCTTGTTGTAAATAGAATTTATTACTTTTGCAAAAGGAAAATTTAAAACAATGATTATGAAAAAATATGTTTCTTTGTTTGCCGCCTTACTAATCAGTGTGGCATCATGGGCTCAGAAAGATGTTACAACCTTTCTTGGCATACCTGTTGACGGATACAAGAATGAGATGAAACAAAAACTGATTCAGAAAGGATTTACTTATGACAGCGACCTTGACATGCTTGATGGTGAATTCAATGGCCATCCTGTTTATGTGAGTATAGTTACAAACAACAACAAAGTGTATCGAATTATGTTGATAGACAAAAATGCAGTCAGCGAAACTAGCATCAAGATAAGATTTAACACTCTTTGTCAGCAATTCGAGAATAATAAAAGGTATTTTTACAGCTTTGAAAAACAGAATATACCTGATGATGAAGACATAAGTTATCAGATGACTGTGAACAAAAAGCGTTATGATGCATCATACACACAAAGGTATAAAGAAGAACTTCTTGACACTGCGGTAATATGGAAAAAGACCTACGAACAATTATCGTACAAATATACTAAAGAGCAATTAGCAAATCCAACCGAGGAAATTGCTTATGAATTAAAAAGTAAATATGATTTTATTTATATACGCCATGCAGTTGAAATCCAACAAAACAAAAGTGTATGGTTTATGATTGCTGAGAGAGGAGATGGATATCGTATACTCATGTACTACGACAACAAATATAACGAAGCCAACGGCGAAGACTTATAAGAAATAAAGATATTGTTTGCATAATAAACTCTCGTTTCTATGGAAGCGGGAGTTTTTTGTGATGAGTTGGCAACAATTATAAACCCCTCCAACGTATCACGAGGATTTACACGTATCTTATATTAAAGGATAAATTATCCGTGGAGATACGAGCGATACGTGGAGACACCTATCGTTCAACGCTCAACGCTCCCCCACAAATCTCGCGCAAACCGCACTTATCGCAATGGGGCTTCTTGGCGGTACAAACATACCTGCCATGGAGAATAAGCCAGTGATGAGCCATGGAGAGCTCGGCAGAGGGGATGTGCTTGGATAGTCGTTGTTCTACCTTTAAAGGCGTGTTGTCGGTGGCAGAGACAAGTTTTAGGCGGTGGCTCACACGATAGACATGTGTGTCAACGGGCATGGCCGACTGACCGAAGGCAACGGCCTTCATCACATTAGCCGTCTTGCGGCCAACACCTGGGGGTTCGAGCAACTGGTTCATGTCGCAGGGCACATCGCCGCCATGACTGCTCACCAGCATCTTTGCCATGGCAACGAGGTGCTTGGCCTTGGCATTAGGATAGGAAACGCTTTTTATGTATTCAAAGATTTCGTAATCCTCGGCTTTGGAAAGGTCATGGGCCGTGGGATAGTCACGAAAAAGGGCTGGCGTAACCAGATTGACGCGCTTGTCGGTGCATTGCGCACTAAGAATAACGGCCACAAGCAACTGGAATGTGGAGCCGTAGTCTAATTCTGTGGTTACCTCGGGCATCTCCTGCCTAAAGTAGGCCAACACTTTTTCGTATCTTTCCTTGCGAGTCATCTTTATTTTTTGTAGCCTGCTATCTTAGCTATCTTCAATGGTATGGTGGCATTGTCGTTTAGTCCTGAAAACTCCTCCGCCCCTACTCCACATGCATATACTGGCACGAAACCTGCTGAATGGCCGCCTGTAGACCAGCTTATATTTGCCTTTGCGTTGATTATGCGGATAGCCTCTGCCGCCATTGGCTCGCTGCTGCTGTAGAGATTCTTTTCGTTTGGCATCTTGCCCACGAAAGAGTTGTTGTAAACAGCCTTAAGTTTGTCCTCATCCTGCTTAGACAGTTTAACCTCGCCCCAGAAGCCAAGCTGAGAGCTGAGCAGTTCTTTTATCTGCTCCCACTCCACCTTGTTATTGGTCTTTGAGCGGAGTGCCTGCATGGCGCGAGTTAGATTATCCTGACTGCACTTCTGGTTTGCCAGCACTTTAAGGTTTAGCGCCGAACCGCCTTTTCTTGTGGCTAAGACAAGACCGCCAGTCTCGTGGTCGGATGTGAGCACTATCAATGTCTCATCGGGATGATTCTTATAGAACTCGAATGCTATTGCCACACAACTGTCTACAATCTCCAGTTCCTTAAACGCCGTGGCAGCATCGTTGGCATGGCAAGCGAAGTCCACCTTGCCGCCAATCTCATTGACAAGCAGGAATCCGTTCTTGCTGTTGTCATACAGGAAGTCTAACTGAGCCTTCATCATCTGAGCCACGGTCATCTGTCCAGGCTTAGCGTCGATGTAGTAAGGCAAAGAATAAGAGTCTATGTCTGAACACTCCTGTGTTTGGAAGAGTATCATTTTCTTTGAGTCCTTCACCTTCTTGTTGTAATCGTCGATGCCTCTTGCAATGGTGTAGCCGCCCTTCTCTGAAATAGTATACAGACTGCCGTTTTTGCTAATTGGCTTGTTAAAGTCTGAAGCGCCATAGAAGTCGAATCCAGACTCAATCATGTCAACACCGATATTGAAATAGTTGTTGCGTGAATGCTCGTGAGCATAAAACGAAGCTGGTGTGGCGTGGTTCATGCAAACGCTTGTTGCTACGCCTACGCGTGCCCCTGCATCTTTTGCCCACTGGGCGATGCTTGTTACATCAGCCGAATCGGGATTTTCGCCAATCATTCCGTTTTTTGTCTTATTGCCTGTGGCCAGGGCTGTGCCCGAAGCGGCCGAGTCGGTTATGCCCTTATCGGCACTATATGTTGTTGCGAGTCCTCTCACAGGAAACTGAGACGCCACGAATGGCACATAACCGATATTGCCATTGAGTTCGGCTCTCATCATCTCCGCTCCGAGAAAAGTATTAACGCCTGTGCCGTCGCTAATAAGATAGAATATATACTTTGCTTGCTTGCCTTTGGCCTCTGCCATGCTGGCGCCTAAAGCAAACAGGCATACCAATAAGAATAATTTTAATGCTGATGTTTTCATATTTTATTTGTTTATTTTACGATTAACGATGAACGAGGGGCGAGGAACGAGGAGCGATGAACGATTAACGAGGAACGATTAACGTTGAACGAGGAACGATTAACGATGAACGAGGAGCGATTAACGATGAACGTTGAACGATGAACGTTGAACGAGGGCTCTCCCCACTCCAACTCCTAACTCCTAATTCATAATTCATAATTCCAAACTCCTCTCCTCCGGAGAGAATCCTACCTGCTATACCTCCGAGGATACCTAAACAATATGGCAAGGAATGTAAACAAACCTATGCACATTGGGTAGTAAAGATATGGTATGATGCTAACAGGACTAACCGATGCAAGACCAGCCGCTATAAGCACCTGAGCACCATACGGTATCATTCCCTGAACGCAACACGACATGGTGTCGAGGATGCTCGCCACCTTGCGGGCGTCGAGGCTGTACTTGTCGCTTATCTTTTTAGCTATGCTTCCTACGGTTATTATGGCCACGGTATTGTTGGCCGTGCACACGTTGACAAGGCCTATCAATATAGCGATGCTCGTCTCCGCGCCACGCTTGCCATTTATCTTACGGCAAATATTATTAATAAGATAGTCAATACCTCCATTATGCTTTATAAGCTCGAGCATGCCGCCTGCCATCATCGTGATGATGATTAGTTCTCCCATGCCAAGCATACCGTCGCTCATCGACTTCATCCAACCGAACACATCGAAGGAACCTAAAGAAATTCCTATGATGCCTGTTAGCAATACACCTATGGTTAAGACTACCATCACATTAACTCCTATTATCGCCGTGATGAGAACAATAATATAAGGTATGATTTTTATGTAGTTAATATCTTTGGGCGCATAGTCGGATGATACTGACTGACCATAGATTAAATACACCACAAGGATAAACACAGCCGCGGGAATGGCCAAGAAGGCGTTGACCTTGAATTTATCGCTCAGTTTGCAACCCTGCGTAGAGGTTGCCGCTATCGTAGTGTCGGAAATAAACGACATGTTGTCGCCAAAAAACGAACCGCCAACAACAATAGCCGTAAGCATAGAGGTGTTAAGACCTGTGGAATCGGATATGCCTACGGCAATTGGGGCTAAAGCCACTATTGTTCCAACGCTTGTTCCTATGGATAGCGATATGAAGCATGAGGCAAGAAACAAGCCTGCAAGTATCATATTGCTGGGCAGAATGCTTAGAGTGATGTCTACGGTGGCATCGATGCTGCCCATAGACTTGGCGCTCTGGGCAAAAGCACCTGCAAGCAGGAAAATCCAAATCATGAGCATCATCTTGCTGTTAGACGCTCCACGACTAAAGAGTTCTATGCGGCGTTGCAGTGGTCCGCCACTAACAACAACCGCATAGATAGAGGAAGCCATAAAGGCCACTGTTATCGGTATCTTATAGAAATCGCCTATGATGATTGAGGTCACTAAATATACAGCGACGAAAAACAACAGTGGACTTAAGGCCAGGAATCCCATTTAAAGTGAGTTTATTTTAAAGTGTTACCCCGTTTTTGAATATTGATATCTCACGATAATCATTTATCTCATTGCGTGACTTCTCACCGCTTGCCACAGAAAGAATCTTGTCGATAAACTGAGGCAGCACCTCGTCCATTGCCTTACCCTCGATAAGCTGTCCAGCGCTGAAGTCAACCCAGTTAGGTTTCTGAGCAGCAAGAGTTGGATTAGTAGAAATCTTCATTGTAGGAACGAATGTGCCGAATGGTGTTCCGCGTCCTGTTGTGAACAATACTATCTGGCAGCCTGCTGATGCAAGGGCTGTAGATGCCACGAGGTCGTTGCCTGGAGCAGAAAGAAGGTTAAGACCGTTTGTCTCGAGGCGGTCGCCATACTCAAGCACACCGCTAACTGGAGCACGTCCGCACTTCTGAGTGCAACCAAGTGCTTTGTCTTCCAATGTAGAGATACCACCTGCCTTATTGCCTGGTGATGGGTTCTCGCCCACTGGCTCGCCATGGCTAAGGAAATACTCCTTGAAGTCGTTAACCATCTTAACGGTCTTCTCAAACAGCTCTTCTGTTTCGCAACGGTTCATGAGAATAGTCTCAGCGCCAAACATCTCTGGCACCTCTGTAAGGATTGATGTACCTCCCTGAGCCACGAGCCAGTCAGAGAACTCGCCTACAAGAGGATTGGCTGTGATGCCGCTAAAGCCATCGCTACCGCCGCACTTCAAACCTACGCGCAGCTTAGAAACAGACACGTCCTCACGCTTATCGTTCTTTGCTATATTGTAAATCTCGCGGAGCAAGTCCATACCTACGTTGAGCTCATCGCCCTGAACCTTCTGGACAACAAGGAACTTAATACGCTCTTTGTCGTAGTCGCCCAGGAGTTTCTCAAACTCATCTGGCTGATTGTTCTCACAACCAAGACCTAATACCAGCACACCTCCTGCATTTGGATGCAAGGTAAGGTCGCGGAGCACCTTGCGAGTGTTCTCATGGTCGCCGCTAAGCTGTGAGCAACCATAGTTGTGATGCCATGCGTAAACAGAGTCGATACCCTCGCAGCCAGTCTCTGCTCTGAGCATAGAGGCAAGCTTCTCTGCGATGCCGTTTACACAACCTACTGTTGGCACAATCCATATCTCATTACGAACACCTACCTCACCATTCTTGCGAACATATCCCTTAAAGGTTCTGTTTTCATTCTTTATGCTAAGAGACTCGTTAACAGGTGAGTATGTATACTCGAGTGTTCCTGAAAGATTGGTCTTGAGATTATCCTCATTTACCCAGTCGCCCTCTTTCAGGTCTACGGTTGAATGACCAATTGGATAACCATACTTAATAATATCAGTTCCCATTGGAGCATCTGATATTAACACCTTATGACCTGCTGGTGTGTCTTGATTAACTACGATAGACTTGCCGTCAACATTGATTACGTCACCTTTCTTTTGTGGCTGAAGGCAAACAACAACAGAATCAGCTGGATTGATTTTAATAAATGTTTGTTCCATTTCTTGTTAGTATTAATTTATAATTTATTTTATTTTCGTCTGTAAAAGTCTACATTCTCTTTTGTCAATATCTCTATTGGCATATAATTAACCGGTGTTACCTCTTTCCTTAGCACAACGGCCTCGAACAATGTGTCGACACAAGAAAAGCCTTGCATATATGCGTGCTGGGCTATAAGGAATGATATCGCTCCCCTCTTAAGACACTCGGCATTTTTTCCCACCATGTCATAACCCATTATCTGAACATTACGGCGGTTGCTCTTTAAAAGAAACTCACCTACAAGATGGGCTTTAGAGTTGAATGTGATGCAATGATGCACATGAGGGTTTTTCTTGAAGTAATCTTCCAGTATAGTGTGATATTTAGTCCTGTCAACATCAAGAGGCAAGTTTACCTCAGATATTTTTATATCAGGAAAGTGGTCGCGCATGTAATGGCGGAATCCCGTCTCGCGATTCTCCTGCTGCTTGCTTGCCACATTGCCATCTTTCATCTGCTTCATAATCATTATCTCTTTTTCGCGCGATGCAATCAGCATAAGCATCTTGGCAGAGAAATATCCGCTGCAAAAAGAATCCTGACCGTAGAATGAAAGGGGCTTTAAGTCGGGCATATATGAGTCGAGCAAAATAAATGGGATATTCTGCCTGTGAAGCTCATCTGTGAATTTCCTTGTTATATTAAGCTTTGACGGCACGATGATTACGCCATCAGGATTCTCCTTTAAGCACTCTGAGGTAACCTTTTGAAATGTCTTACTATCAAAACGCTTATAATACAGCATCTTCAGGCTTACAAGGAAATCGCGCTTCTGCTCGCAACAGCCCATTGCGCCCTCCTCTATCTCTTGCCAATAAGCCTCAGACTCATGCTTGGGTATGATGCAAAAAAACTTATAACTTTTATTATAGGCAAGAGCACTTGCATAAACATTTGGATGGTAGTCCATCTCCTTCAAGGCCTTCTCTACTTTCTCGCGAGCTTCTTTTGATACGTTGGGACGGTTGTGCAGCACACGGTCGACAGTACCAACCGATACTCCTGAAAGAATCGCAATATCCTTAATTCTGATTTTATCACCACCCATAGGTTCAAGACGTTACTTTTTTTAACTTTATATTCTGCAAAAGTACCATTTTTTTTTTAATTGTACGAATTAGAGGTATTTAATTTTATAATATAGACAAGTTTTTTTAGAATTGTTTCGTAGTTTAAGAAATTAATGCTATTTTTGTACCGAAAACATTTATTTGTTAAAACTGAAACATTTAACATAAACATTAAGACAATGGCAAAAATTGTTACTTTAGGAGAAATTATGCTCCGTCTTTCTTCACCAGGTCAGAAGAGATTTGTTCAAAGCGAGTTTTTTGATGTAGTTTACGGCGGTGGCGAGGCTAACGTTGCTGTTAGCTGTGCTAACTATGGCCACGACGCATACTTTGTGTCAAAGTTGCCAAAGCATGAGATTGGACAATGCGCAGTAAACTCATTGGCCAAGTATGGTGTTCACACCGACTTTATTGCTCGCGGCGGCGACCGTGTAGGTATCTATTTCTTGGAGACTGGTGCTTCTATGCGTCCATCAAAGGTTATCTACGACCGTGCTGGCAGCTCAATAGCAGAGGCTTGCCCAGAGGATTTCGATTTCGACGCAATAATGAAGGGTGCTGACTGGTTCCACTGGAGCGGTATCACACCTGCTATCAGCGACAAGGCAGCTGAGCTTACTAAGCTTGCTTGTGAGGCAGCAAAGCGCAATGGCGTAACTGTATCTGTAGACCTTAACTTCCGCAAGAAGCTTTGGACATCAGAGAAGGCACAGTCTATCATGAAACCATTGATGCAGTATGTTGACGTTTGCATCGGCAACGAGGAAGACGCAAAGTTGTGTCTTGGTTTTGAGCCAGAGGCTGACGTTGAAGGCGGCAAGACAGATGCTGAGGGTTACTATGGCATCTTCAAGGGCATGATGGAGACATTCGGTTTCAAGTATGTTGTATCAACACTCCGCGAGTCAATGTCTGCTACTCACAACGGTTGGAAGGCTCTTATCTACGACGGAAAGGAATTCTACCAGAGCAAGCGCTATGACATTATGCCAATTATCGACCGTGTAGGTGGTGGCGACTCATTCTCTGGCGGTCTTATCCACGGATTGCTCACATATCCTGACAATCAGGGCAAGGCTCTCGAGTTTGCTGTAGCAGCATCAGCATTGAAGCACACTATCCCTGGCGACTTCAACCTCGTTAGCAAAGAGGAAGTTGAGGCACTTGCTGGCGGCGATGCATCAGGTCGTGTACAGAGATAATAAGTTGATAGCATATAATTATTAGAATTAAAAGATGGCAAAATTTGATAAAATTGCAGTCTTGGCAAAAATGGGCCAGACAGGTATGGTGCCTGTGTTCTATCACAAGGACGCAGAAGTTGCCAAGAAAGTTGTAAAGGCTTGCTACGATGGTGGTGTTCGCGCTTTCGAGTTCACAAACCGTGGTGATTTTGCACATGAGGTATTTGCTGAGGTAGTAAAGTTTGCTGCAAAGGAATGTCCTGAAATGGCAATGGGTGTAGGCTCAATCGTTGACCCAGCTACAGCCGCTCTCTATCTGCAGTTAGGCGCTTGCTTTATTGTAGGTCCTTTGTTCAACCCTGAGATAGCAAAGATATGCAACCGTCGTCTTGTTGCTTATACCCCAGGATGCGGCAGCGTGTCTGAGATTGGCGCAGCACAGGAGGTTGGATGCGACCTTTGCAAGGTATTCCCAGGTGATGTTCTTGGCCCTAACCTCGTAAAGGGTCTTATGGCTCCAATGCCATGGTCTAAGCTCATGGTAACTGGTGGCGTTTCACCTGACGAGGCAAACCTTACATCATGGTTTAAGGCTGGTGTATTCTGCGTGGGCATGGGCAGCAAACTGTTCCCAAAAGAAGATATCGCAGCTGAAAACTGGCAGGCAATTTCAGACAAATGCGCTGAGGCACTTGGATATATTGCTAAGATTAGAGGTTAAAACGCATACTTCAATGCTTACATGTTAAGCAATTAAATAACAAGGAGTTATGGATTACAAGATGATATTTAAAAATATCCTTTTAGTCTTTAATTCCTTGTTTTATTTTTCATTACTATTTTTCTTTGCCAGTTGCAACGACTCCAGTAATGAAGCTGATAAATTAAATTCACAAGCTTACGATAATCATTACCGAAATTTATGCTTATCTGAAGAGCTTGCGAATAGAGCTTACCACATATCAGGAAAATATTCTGATGGAAGAGCTGAGGCTTTAAACAATTTAGCCTTTGCCAGCATCACCAAGATGGACTATGACTCAGCTTGGATACAACTGGAAGAGGTATTTAACACTACATCCAACCAAGTTGAGTTATTAATAGCCGACGTTCAATACATGCGTCTTTGCCAGCGTATGTCAAGAAACCGTGAATTCTATGAGTATCGCGAACGAGCAAAAGAGCGCATAAGAAGAATTTCGGAAGAGAAAGAAAAACTATCAGACCGAGATGTTCTTAGGTTTATATATGCCGACACAGAATTTGCCATTGTAAACTCTACATATTATTATTATGTGGGACTTGACTCAAAATCAATAGAAGCAATAAACACTATTGAGAGAAATGGCAATATATTGCGTGACACTGCCCAGTATCTAAGCTATTTATACAATATTGGCTCGGGCGGAATAATAAAGGCTGAGAGCAAAGAGGAAGTTATACAACAGGAATTTGAGCTTCTGATTAAATGCTATACAATAGCAAACGACCATGGCTACACATTCTTTAAGGCCAACTCACTTGAAGCTATATCGTTGCTGTTTGCAAAAAAAGAAGACAGAGAAACACTCATAGCCGACAACCCAATAGCGATTCGCGCATTAGACATCGAGAATATTGCAGATGACTCTATTGCGATTACTCTTGCGAGCAAAGCACTTAACCTATTCGAAGATTTTGGAGATATCTACCAAATAGCTGGAGCATATAGAAGCCTTGCCACATGTTATATGGCAATAGGCGATTATGACAACGCACTTATTAACTTAGAACTGGCATTATCCAACGATAAGATATCTCTAGCTCCCGATCTTGTGGCAAGCATCAGGGAGCAGCTTAGCGTTGCTTATTCTGCTGTAAACAACAAACAGCAAAGCGACTTCAACCGTAACATCTATCTTGAGCTTCAAGAGCACACTCGACAAGACCGCTCATTAGAGGCCAGAGCAGACATGCTGGACAAATCGCTGTCGCAACTTAATCTTATGATTGCCATTGTACTATTAGCCATCGTCACTCTACTGATTCTTTTATATATCTTCTATAAATGGAATGACAGCAATAAGAACAAGCACTCATTAGACAAACTCTTAACACCATTGAAACAATGGGAAATAAACAATGGTATTGAAATAGCAGAGCTGCGCACAAAGATTGACAGCCTGAACGAGAAACTTCAAATAACACAAGCACGTATTCTTAATAATGAAATAAAAAACCTTGAACACAGAACGAAGCTGTCGCTGATAAACAGCACTACCCCATTTATAGACAGACTTATTAATGAGGCCAATCAATTAGTTTTACGCGACGAACCAGAACACACGAAGTTAGAAAGATGCGAATATATAAAAGAGCTTATTGACAAAATAAATGATTATAACGACATCTTAACCAAATGGATTGAATTGCGACGCGGCGAACTTAAATTACAGATAGAGTCGTTTCCGCTACAAGACCTGTTCAATGTGTTAACCAAAGGGCACACAGCATTTGAGCTGAAAGGAATAGACTTTAAGATAAAAGACACGACGGCTGTTGTTAAAGCAGACCGCATGCTTACTATTTTCATGATAAACACATTGGCTGATAATGCAAGGAAGTTTACTCCTGCTGGCGGAAAGGTTACTATAGAGGCTACAGAAACCAACGACTACGTAGAGATATCAATATCTGATACGGGCATTGGCATAGACGCCGATGAATTGTCGTCTATCTTCAGTCGCAAAATCAGCGATGGCCATGGGTTTGGTCTTATGAACTGCAAAGGCATTATTGAGAAGTACCGTAAAACAAGCAAACTGTTTAATGTTTGCAAGATATCAGCAGAAAGCGAGAAAGGCAAAGGCAGCAGGTTTAGCTTTAGATTACCTCATGGAATAATAAGGATGATAAGCGCTATTATTATGCTTTCAGCATTTAATGGTTTCATAGAAGCCAATAATATAAACAACTCCGATGAGCATGAAATGCGCTACTTGTCACTTGCAAACAGTTATGTTGACAGCATTTACGTTTCTAATATAAACGGGCAATTTGACAAAGCGCTACAATATGCTGACAGTTGCGTAAAATACATAAACTGCCATTATCATATACAGCACCCTAATGGAGTTGACACGCTAAAGACAACGGGGGCAAAGAATCTTATGCCAACAGAAATAGAATGGTTTCATGACAACATTGCCATTGACTACAATATCATTCTCGACCTCCGCAATGAAAGTGCGGTAGCGGCATTGGCACTGCATGACTGGCTGCGTTATGAATACAACAATAAAGCATACACGCAACTACTAAAAGAAATGTCGGCAGACAACACGCTCAGCGATTATTGCAGAACCATGCAACAGTCGCAAACAAACAAAACCATTGCCATAATCCTTTTGGTTTTATTATTCCTGCTGATATTGCCTTCATTCTATCTTCTATACTACAGGCATCGAATATATTATCGTTATTGCTTAGAGCGAATAAACAATATTAACGAGATATTACTAAACAAAGAAGAACTAAGCAGAAAATTAGAACAGATAGCAAGTCTTGGACACGAGATATTTCCAGAAGAGCTTCAAGATGTTGTGAGCCAAATTCAAGTATCATTACATAAAGCATACGAGATACAACAGGAAGAGGCTTACAACATAGAGATAGCCGAAGACAATTGCCGTAAGGCAGAATATGAGTGTCATAACCTTTATGTGGCCAACTCTATTCTTGACAATTGTCTTTCCACATTAAAACACGAGACTATGTACTATCCAAGTCAGATAAAGGTTTTAATGAATGATAATCCTGTAAACTTTGAGCATGTGCGCGAATTAGCAATTTATTATCGAAACTTGCATTGCATGCTCTACGAACAGGCTATTTCACAATTATCAAAGATAAAGATTAATACAAGCAGAGTAAAACTCAACGATATTACCATTGCTGGAAATGAATGTATAATTAATTATATGATTGACCTGCTTAAACGCCTTTCAGGAAATAAGGAATTAGAAATTGCCACTGAAGCGCTAGACAATCAGTATATCAGGCTTACAGTACCTATGCCTACATTAAATATTGCGCAGAACAAAGTTGATCAGGTATTCCTGCCTACCTCAGAAAACTTCCAGCTAATGCTTTGCAAGCAGATTGTGCGCGACCACTCTGAAATGGCCAACAAACACAGATGTGGCATAGAGGCCGTAGTAAAAGATGAGAAAACATATATTATAATTATACTTCCAGGAACAAAACAAAAACAATAAACGAGATATGAACGATTTTAAGATATTAATAGTAGAGGACGTACCTCTTGAGCTAAAAGGCACAGAGGGATTAGTACGCACAGAGATACCAGAGGCTAAGATTATAGGCACGGCAAGTAACGAAATGAGTTATTGGCAGTTGATGAAAGAGGAACTGCCTGATTTAGTGTTGCTTGATTTAGGATTAGGCGGCTCAACAACTATAGGTGTAGAAATATGCCGTCACACCAAAGAGCTTCATCCACAGATTAAAATACTTATTTTCACAGGCGAGATACTTAACGAGAAGCTATGGGTTGACGCTTTAGACGCTGGAGCAGACGGAATAATACTCAAATGCGGCGAGATGCTCACAAGAAACGACGTGCTAAGCATCATGCAAGGCAAGCGCATGGTATTCAACCAGCCCATACTCCAAAAGATTGTGGAACGCTTTATCAGCTCTGTTGGAAAACAAACAATCAATAGCGACGCATTCATCGACTATGAGATAGATGAATACGACGAGCGTTTCCTCAGACATCTTGCACTTGGCTACACAAAAGAGCAGATAACAAATCTTAGAGGCATGCCATTTGGGGTAAAAAGCCTTGAGAAGCGACAAAACGACCTGATACAAAAACTATTTCCAGAATCATCAGGAAGGCAAAGCGTTAATGCAACAAAACTTGTTGTGCGTGCCATTCAGTTAAACATTATCGACACAGACAACCTGGAAGCAGATGAGGAATAGTAATAAGACATATTCTATAATTGCATTATCACTCATTGCAATACAAATAATACTGGTTTTATATTCATGGATATATAGCGCCATTTGTATTGACTCTGAAGTTAGAAGCCTTTTGAATGGAGAAGGGATACGATGGCTGGCATTAAACTATGCAGACTTCATCTCTTCTCCCGTATTACTATGGATATTAATAATAGCAATTACTTATAGCGCAGTTCAAAGCAGCGGACTTATAAAGGCCATCAGCAACATAAGAAAAATTACTTACCTGGAACGAAGCGGACTAAGTTTCTCTATTGTATTATTTCTTATATACTGGGTACTTGTTTTTTATCTTTCCTTTGCTTCTGACGCTGTACTCCTAAGTGTTACTGGCGGCATATTCCCATCACCGCTTACATCTGCTTTCATTCCCATCTTATCATTAAGCATCATCATGTGCTCGATTATACATGGTTATACCAGCAGAAATTTCTCTACTACAAATGATTTCTTTGAATCGCTGTATTCTGGAATAAGAAATTCAGCACCATTAATATTATTATATATATTATGCGCTTTGATTTACTGCTCAATCTACTACATGTTTTTTACAAAGCCACCATATGTGTAGTCAAGCCTTCAAATAAATTACCGTAATCTACAGGCGAATAAAAAAGTCCGTACATACTGCTGCCGCTTCCGCTCATCGAGGCATATACAGCACCAAGATTATACAGTTCTTGCTTTATTTTGTTGAGTTGCGGATAATTAACAAATACACTTGCCTCAAAATCATTAACCAGTTCATCGCGCCACGTCTCTATTGGCTGCTTGATAATATCAAGACATTTTTTAGTTGTCGGCTTTGGCTTTATCAAAGAGAAAGCTTCTTTTGTTGAAATAGGTATATTAGGATGAACAATAAGAATATACATGCCGCTAAGACTCAAACTAACTGGCTGTAATTTCTCACCAATACCCTCAGCATAACATGGTTTATTGTAGATAAAGAAAGGACAGTCGGCACCTAATGTCGCTGCTATTTCTATCATTTCTTTATCAGACATACCTAATTTTGCCAATTCATTTAGTGCTTTTATCATGAAGGCACAATCGCTTGAGCCGCCTCCAAGACCAGCCTGAGTGGGTATTCTTTTATACAAATGAGCATGTATTCTTGGCAAATCATATTGCTGGGCCAGTTTGTTATAAGCCTTTACAACAAGATTAGACTGCGCATCCCCTTCTATCTTAATGTTCATTACGTTAAGATTGCATTTGTAATCAGAGGGAAATTCATCATGCATCTCAGTAATCTCAATTACATCGGTTAATGGTATTGGATAAAATACGGTTTCAAGGTTGTGGTAACCATCGATTCTATTTTCTACAATATTTAATCCAAGATTAATTTTGGCACATGGAAATGTAATCATAATTCTTATTTTTTGCAAAGATAATAATTAAAATCACAACCATAAAATAAATATAAAATAAAAGATATTGGTTTGCAAAATTTATCTTACCTTTGCAAATATAATTGAAATTAAACTATGGCAGAACAAGAAAATAAAAGAAGAACCAGACAAGGCAATAAAGCGCCCGTAGATGGGACGTACGGCAGACTACAGCCTCAAGCAACTGAAATAGAGAAAGTTGTGCTAGGAGCATTGATGATTGATAAAGACGCATATGCTGTGGTATGCGAAATCCTGCGCCCAGAGAGCTTTTATGAGCCAAGAAACCAAATGATATTCGAGGCCATTCGCGACCTTAGCATGGACGAGAAACCAGTTGACGTGCTTACCGTTACCGACCAGTTGGCCAGAACGGGCAAGCTTGAGGATGTTGGAGGACCTGTTTATATATCAGAGCTAAGCTCACGCGTTGCATCATCAGCAAACATCGGATATCACGCACGCATCATAGCACAGAAATCTCTTGCCCGACAGATTATCTCTTTCGCAAGCGTCATCGAGACAAAAGCATTTGACGAGACGGTTGATGTTGATGAACTTATGCAAGAGGCTGAGGGTTCACTATTTGAGTTGTCACAAAGCAACATGAAAAAGGACTATACCCAGATTGACCCTGTTATTAAAAACGCATTCGAGGTTATACAAAAAGCGGGCGAAAACAAGGATGGTTTAACTGGTGTTGCTACGGGATATACTAAGCTTGACGAGATAACCAGCGGTTGGCAAGCCAGCGACTTGATTATTATTGCAGGCCGTCCAGCCATGGGTAAAACATCATTCGCTCTTTCTATGGCAAAGAATATCGCTGCCGACTACAAGCAGCCAATGGCATTCTTCTCATTGGAGATGAGCAATGTGCAGCTGGTAAACCGACTTATCAGTAATTGCTGCGAGATTCAGGGTAGCAAAATTCTTAACGGACAACTGCAACCCGATGAATGGGAGCGCTTGGACAAACGCATCGTCAACCTTTATGGTGCTCCGATGTATGTCGACGACACCCCTGGCCTTTCGGTTTTCGAGTTAAGAACCAAGGCTCGACGACTCGTTAGAGAGCATGGTGTTAAGATTATCATGATTGACTATCTTCAGCTGATGAACGCCAACGGCATGCGTTTCGGCAGCCGTCAGGAAGAGGTGTCAACCATTTCACGTTCGCTGAAAGGTCTTGCCAAGGAGCTGGACATTCCAATTATTGCGCTTAGCCAGCTGAACCGTGGTGTGGAATCACGCGAGGGTAATGAAGGAAAGCGCCCACAGCTTAGCGACTTGCGCGAATCTGGAGCTATTGAGCAGGATGCCGACATGGTGCTCTTTGTACATCGCCCAGAATATTATGGTTTCAAAGAGGATGGCAACGGACGTGACCTGCGCGGCATGGCAGAGATTATCATATCTAAACACCGTAAGGGTGCAACAGGAATTGTACTGCTTACCTTTAAAGGTGAATTTACCAGGTTTGAAAACCCTGACAGTTATAAGCCTCTTAACGATAATGATAATGGAGGCGAGATACTTGGGTCGAGGGTTAACAACGATTCTGATGGCGGCATGGACGAATTGCCCGATGGATATAATCCCTTTGGTGGCGGAATACCACCATACTAATTAAAAGAACTGAGGTGGCAAATTTGCCACCTCAAACTATCTTACATCAATTACACTATTTTCTGCTGCCATGATTGTATTCTCAAATATCTCCTTGGCTTCATCGAGCAAGACTTTCTCATCGTCATATCTTGCTGAGAAATGGCCTAATATAAGTTTTCCTGCACATGCGTCACGAGCCACCATCGCTGCCTGGCGGGAGGTTGAATGATTATATAGTTTTGCTTTATCCTCATCGGCCGAAATATATGTTGACTCATGGTATAAAGCATCAACACCTTCTACCATTTTGTGCAAATTCCTCATATAGGATGTATCGCTGCAATAGGCATAACTGCGTGGCTTATCGGCAGGTCTCACCATACGGGCATTGGGTATAACCTCTCCGTCTTCCGTAACCCAGTCGGCCCCATTCTTTATGTTGTTCACCTGACTTAATGGTATGCTATATGCGTCGAGCACATCTCTTCTGATGTGGGGCAAAGATGGTTTCTCTTTAAACAAGAAACCGCAGCAGGGTTTTCTATGAGTTAAAGGTATTGTAGTAACTGTAAGGCAACGGTCTTCGTAAATAACCAAACTCTTTGTTGTGTCAACAGCATGAAACACTACGTTATAGCCTAAATCTGAACAAAAGAAACTTATCTGCTGGTTAAGCATCTCCTCCAGTTCCGACGGCGCATACACATGTAATGGAGCCGTGCGGCCAAGAAGGCCGAAGGTAGATATCAAGCCTATCAAGCCAAAACAATGGTCGCCGTGCAGATGGGATATAAAAACACTTGTAATCTTGGTAAATCTTACATGTGAGCGGCGAAGTTGCAACTGCGTACCCTCACCGCAATCTACTAAGAACATCTTGTCTCTAACCTCAACAACCTGAGCAGAAGGGAAATGCTTCATCGTTGGCAGAGCGCTACCGCAACCTAATATATGTACCTTAAAATTCTCCATCTTTAACTCATTTATTCAGCAGATAATTTTTCTTGTCTGATATAATCAAAGAAGTCTTCTGAGTCTTCATAAATCAACGAGTCGGAGTCGAGTTTTGTAATGTCATACACATTTATCTCCTCCATGTCTCCTCCACCCTCGCGCACTAATGTTATCTCAAGTTTGCCATCTACAATGCGCCATGTTTTATAGATAATTGTGCTTTGCTCTATGCTCTCGGCTATGCCGCCGTCTTTTATTCTTATACCTACATAAGAGCTTCCATCAAGCGGATTAAGCATCACCCAATTACCCAGCAAGGAGTTCTCGTTTATTATTAATTCAGCCTTTGTTTTTGCATCATCAGTAATTGTGGCAAGTTTACATCCTGAATGCAAACCACCGAAAATCTTATTATTTTCACGAGCCTCGGTTATGTCTAGCGTTAAAGTATCACCGCTGTCTACTATGAGCTGGATAGAATTCTCACCAATCTCATCGCAGCAAATGCCAAACAATGTCTTATTGTCGTTTACTACCATTGACTCAATAAACGGATCGGCCTCAGGTGTCTGCTGCTGCGCGCTCTTGTTGCCGCAGGATACGAGAATAACCGATGTTGCTCCTAATACTAAAGCTGATAAATATTTTTTCATGTTTAACGTTTTAAAAAATCACTCATTCATTTTAGCTTCATTCCAAAGCGCATCCATCTCGCCGAGGGTCATCTCTTTAAGTGGTTTGCCTATCTTTAAACTATGTTCCTCTATATAATTAAATCGCTTGATGAATTTCTTGTTTGTTTCTTCCAAAGCCGTGTCGGGATTCAGTCCATAAAGACGTCCTGCATTAACCAAACTGAAAAGGAAATCGCCAAACTCCTTCTCGGCTCTTTCTTTATCGCCTTTTTCTAATTCTTCCTCTAGTTCTGCCAGTTCTTCCCTAACCTTATGCCAAACATCACGGCTGTCTTCCCAGTCAAACCCTACGTTGCGTGCCTTGTCTTGAATCCTATAGGCCTTGATTATTGACGGCAATGCTTTGGGAACTCCTGCAAGCACACTTTTATTGCCATCCTTTTCTTTAAGTTTTATCTGTTCCCACGCCTCTATCACTTGCTGCGCGTCGTTTAGTTCAACGGTATTTTCATCCTTACCATAAGGAAGCGGTTTAGGATTCTCTGCTCCTATTTGCGAAGGATGATATATGTGGGGATGCCTGAAGATTAACTTATCGGTGAGTTTGTTGCAAACATCGGCCACATCAAACTGTCCTTTCTCATCTGCTATCTTTGCATAGAAACACACATGCAACAACACGTCGCCAAGTTCCTTGCAGATATTATCGGTATCGTCGTTTATCAGAGCGTCGCAAAGCTCATAAACTTCCTCTATTGTGTTGGGGCGCAGCGAGTCGTTTGTCTGCTTCTTGTCCCAAGGGCAATTTTCCCTTAGAGCATCAAGCACATCAAGAAATCTCCCAAAGGCCTTAATTTGCGCGTCACGGTTACTGTTCATAGTTTTATTTTTATTGCAAAGATAAGTCATTTTAATCAGAAGGCAAAGATTTTCACAAAGCAATTTACCCAATACTGCTCAATTAGATTTATAAACGCATAAGTTAGCAAACATAAACCTATCGGTTAGCAAGTGTAAACCTATCGGTTAGGCAGCGTAAACCTATCGGTTAGCATTCGCATCTGTCGCACAAGTTTTCTTGCAAGAACAGACAGCAAATAGCATTGTGATAATGATATCACCACGATTAATTTAATTTCCTTGACTTTTTCTTGCACAAGAAATAATATATATGTAACTTCGTGTTAACAAAAACAGATTACAGCAGACAAAACCATAATATGAAGAATTTTTATTTTATTTTTGGCAATGAAGGCATTATACTAATTTCTGATGGCAAGGGAGGATTCACAATACCTGTTGCTGAAAACATGCCAGAGGAATTAATCGCAGAAAAGGATGTTATGCATGCTGGCAACTTAGACGGCCTTGAAGTATATTGCTATCGTACAAAGATAAAACTAAACAACAGCACCGTCTTTAGCGAATATCCGCTAAGACAGAGCTATCATATATTAGACCACAAGTTATATTTAATGGCAGGCAAATGTGCTGAGCTTCTTTATTTTAACGACAACAATATGTTTTGCGGCAGGTGCGGAGGACGAATGGAGAAAAGCACAGACATAAGCAAAAGATGCGTGAAATGCGGAAACGAGGTGTGGCCGCAACTATCAACTGCCGTAATCGTATTAATAAGGAAAGGCGACGAGGCATTACTTGTTCACTCAAAGAATTTCAAAAGAAAATACTATGGGCTGGTGGCAGGTTTTGTTGAAACAGGTGAGACACTAGAAGAGGCAGTAAAACGTGAGGCAATGGAAGAAACAGGACTGGTAATAAACAACTTACAGTACTTTGGCTCTCAGCCTTGGCCATATCCATGTGGACTAATGATTGGGTTTACCGCAGACTACGAAAGTGGCGAAATTAAAATACAAGAAGAAGAACTTGCTGAGGCTTCATGGTTTAGAAAAGACTCATTGCCACCAATACCAGAGAAATTATCTATTGCACGCCAGTTAATAGACAATTGGAGAGGCGAACTATAGCAATAGGCTTATGATTAATAATTGGTTTATAGGGCAATCAGCCTATTTACCACCTCTCCGCCAATTAAAATTCCCGCAGCGGCTGGCACATAAGCATTGCTGGCCACCATGGTATTTGCATCATGCAACTCAGACACCTTTACAGGTAATTCATCGCTAAATAGCACATCAACACTGCAAATATCCAGCTTACGGAGTTTTTTTCTAAGCACCCTAGCTAAAGGGTCGTTTTGGGTCTTAGATATATCAACAATCTTAAATGCCATTGGGTTCATCTTATTGGCCGTGCCCATACTACACAATACTGGCACATTAAATTCTTTACAACGCCTGATAATCTCAATCTTAGCAGATACGGTGTCGATACAATCTATAACATAATCATATACAGATAAATCTATTTCATCTGCATTATCTTTCAGATAAAACATTTTAAACTTATTAACCTCGCAATTAGGGTTAATATCATGAATCCTCTGCTCTACAACATCAACCTTATACATGCCCACCGTACTATGTAAAGCTATAATCTGACGGTTTATATTCGACATGCAAACCACATCGTTATCAACAACATCAATCCTGCCGATGCCACTACGCGCCAGTACTTCTACCACATAGCCACCAACGCCGCCGACACCAAACACGGCAACTTTACTATTTTGCAACTTCTTAAGTTTGCCTTCACCAATAAGGCTGTTCAGCCTTGAATATTGTTCCTCAAGCATGATAATAAAAAAAGTCTCAGAACAAAATGTTCCGAGACAAGTTAATTTGTAGTGGATAGGGGAATCGAACCCCTATGCCAAGATTGAGAATCTTGTATCCTAACCATTAGATGAATCCACCATTAAATTTTCTTTCGGTTTTTTGAATCCTCAGCGGAAGCTGGGGGATTCGAACCCCCGGTACGGTTACCCGCACGGCAGTTTAGCAAACTGCTGGTTTCTGCCACTCACCCAAACTTCCTTACCGGCAAACTAGTTAACCGTAGCACTTTCTCTCAAATGCGATGCAAAGGTAATGCTTTTTTCCAAACCACGCAAGTATTTCTATTATTTTTTTCTAAAAAAGCAGTATTTTTATGTATTAAACATGTTTTATTAACAAAAACAGATGCTCAAAGCATGCTATAACCTATTTATATTAGTATTATAAGTAAATTTAAAAACAAATTGGGGCATAACATAAGTTACACCCCAATATAAAAAATTATGAATGTTATTACACGAAATATCAATTATGCTTTATTTACTTGGCACATTCTTTAGTATCTCTACAAGGTGATCCCATACCATCTGTACCGTTGGTATTAGCAGACGCTCCTCAGGTGTATGAACAAAACGAAGTGTTGGTCCGAAAGAAACCATATCAAGATTTGGATAACGCTCTGAGAAGAGTCCACATTCAAGACCTGCATGAATACCCTTTACTATAGGTTTTTTTCCAAATAATTGCTCATAAGTATCTGCCACAAGTTTGGTCAGCTGGCTATTTGAGCGCATTTTCCATGCTGGATAACCATCGCTATGCTTAACCTCGGCACCAGCAAGTTCGAAACAAGCACGAACAGTATTACACATATTCTCAAGGTTAGACATAACGTTGCTTCTCTGACTTGCCACAACAGTTATCTTATCATCTGTAGTAATTATGCTTGCTATGTTGCTTGATGTCTCTACCATATATGCAAGAGCCTCATCCTGGCACATTGCATAGATACCATTATCAACAGCTTGGATTGAACGCAAGAATCTGCCAGCGACATCCGCCTGAATAGTTTTCTCTGGTTCTGTGCTACCCATATAGAATTCCATCTTGGTGTCACTTACATGATACTCTTCTTCTACGTCAGCAGCAAATACATTCCAGTCAACACGCACCATTTCCTTGTCTTTAGAAGGAACAGCGATAACAAACTCGCCATCACGTGGAATTGCATTATGCATCTTTCCGGAATTAAACTTAACCAAGCGCACATCAGTCTTCTGCATTTCCTTATATATGAATCTTGCAAGAATCTTAATTGCATTAGCACGCTTTTTCTCAATATCATCACCAGAATGACCACCTACGAGTCCTTTTATTGTTCCGCGGATAAAGAAATAGTCTAATGGTGCGTCTTCACGTGCAAAAGTGAATACACCTGTTGTTGTTCTGCCACCTGCACATGATACAAATATCTGGCCCTCATCTTCAGAGTCAAGGTTAATAAGCATATCACCAGTCATAAAGCCCGACTCCATGCCAAGCGCACCTGTAAGACCTGTTTCCTCATCACGAGTAAACACACACTCTATTGGTCCATGAACTAAATCGTCACTTGCAAGTACTGCCAACTGAATAGCGCAACCTATACCGTCGTCTGCTCCAAGTGTTGTTCCTTCAGCAGTAAGCCATTCGCCATCAATATATGTCTTTATGGCATCATTATCAAAATCAAAGTCTACGTCAACAAGTTTGTCACAAACCATGTCCATATGGCTCTGAAGGATTAGAGTCTTCTTGTTTTCCATGCCTGGAGTAGCTGGTTTGCGTATAATAACATTGCCTGTCTTATCAGACTCTGTTTCAAGACCATGCTCCCTACCCCATGCCACAAGGTAGTCTATCATTTTCTCCTCACGCTTAGAAGGACGAGGGATTTCATTAATACGTGCGAACTGTTCAAAAACGCACTCAGGTTTTAAGATAGTTTTATCCATTATTATTGCTTTTTTTGTTCTGTTATGTCAATAATTAATTTATTTGCATTACCTTTGTAACCGCAAAGATAATAAATATGGTTGAGATATTGCTATATACTGCGTTAATAATTGCAATAAGTATGTCACTTTTATGCATAAAGGTTATACTTAAACGGGGTGGCAGCTTCTCTTCTCAACATATTCATGACAGCAGCGCAATGCGCGAAAGAGGTATACATTGCGTAATGGAACAGGATAAAGAAATGCGAGGTGGATTGTGTTTGGATGAACATTCTGGATGTATATCATGCGCAATTAAAGACAAGTGTAAAGAAATTAACAACAAATAAAAAACAGAAATGAAAAAAAACATTTTCGCCGTAATGGCAATGGCAACTATGGTGGCCTTTACATCATGCAACAATGCTACTACAAATGTTGATGGCGGCTCTGCATCAGACAGCGCTAACACAACTGGTATGAAAATAGCTTATGTTGAGGTCGACTCATTAATGACACAGTATAAGTTCTGTCAGGAATATGCTATAGAACTTGAAAAGAAGAGCACAAATGCCCGTAATGCTCTTAACACTAAGGGCCAGCAGCTTCAGAAAAACCTTGCAAAATTCCAGGAGAAGCTACAGAACAATGGTTTCACAAGCCGCGAAGAGGCTGAACGCCAGCAGGCCAACCTGCAGCGTCAGGATCAGGACCTTCAGGAATTACAGCAGAGGTTAGCCGCTGAACTGGAATCAGAAACTGTTAAATATAACAATGCATTAAGAGATTCACTTCAGAACTTCCTCAAGGCATATAATGCAGACAAGAAGTATGACATTATTCTTTCTAAAGCTGGCGACAACATTTTGTTTGCAAACAAGCAGTATGACATCACAGCAGATGTTATTAATGGTTTGAACAAAGTTTACAAAAGCGCTTTCAAAGAAACTTCAAAAACAAAATAAATTAAATCAAACAATTTATACCTAAAGAGGTCAACATACAAAGTTGGCCTCTTTATTTAATATATTATGTCAAATTCAAACTTCTGTTTTAAGCAGTTTACCATTAACCAGGAATCATGTGCCATGAAAGTGGGCACAGACAGTGTGCTATTAGGCGCATGGGCAAATGTTCCAGAGGTGAATGATGATGAGATTAATATACTTGACATTGGCACGGGAACAGGTATACTTTCATTAATGATGGCACAACGTTACGAAAACGCAAATATAGTGGCTATTGATTGTGACAAGGATGCAATAAAGCAGGCAAAAGAGAATTTTGACAACTCACAGTTTGCTGATAGAATAACTACATCACACTGCCAAATTCAAGACTTTCAAAGCTTACACCTTTATGACGCAATAATTTGCAACCCACCCTATTTCGTAAATTCATTAAAATGCAAAGATAACAGCAGAACTGTTGCAAGACACACAAGCACTCTTACTTTCGCTGAATTAATGAGCAATGCAAACAGACTTCTTAATACAGGGGGCGAGTTGTCAATTATCATACCGACAGACTATGAAAGCGACATTATAGCTGAGGCAATAATATGCGGATTCTTTTTAAAAAGAATATGCAAAATAAAAACCACTATCAATAAGAATGCAAAAAGAGTAATGCTTGCATTTGCTAAGATGCCTGTCGGGACAATTGAAAGGGATGAAATAATAATAGGAAGTGATAAATACAAATCGCTTACTGGTGATTTTTACATCAAATAAGCATTAGCTTAAACTAGTTAGATTAGCATCTTAAAAAGGATATTACCTATTTATTATATCGCTTGGATAAGTAATATTTTAAATAGTAATAATCAGTATTAACTGATGAGTTCTTTCCATTTTTATACTCTTTTATTGCTGTCAACATTTCATTCTGCATCAAAGAGTCTGCTGGTACATTATAATTACAAATGCCTTCTGCGCTAGAAATAATAAGCGCCTCTTTGTAATGCATAGGCAAAGAATCATTTATAGTATAATAATCTGCAAAATTGGCATAAAACCTATTCAAGTCGCAATCAATAAGATTTCCAATTAGTATATAATCATAGAAAGACTTCTTTGCAAGTCCAGTTTTGATAAGTACCTTCTTATAACTATCTGAATTATAGTTTCCCCTTGGCAAAGCTCCCAGATGTCTGAATATACTATCTGTGGGATAAAAAGCAGTTGACAAGGTATCAAAAGGAAAAATATCTGATGAGGTACAATTAATTGGAACAGTAAATAGACTATCTGCTAATATATCTTTTTTTGAGAACGAATGTACACGCAAAACGCTTAGCATCTTATCTGTCTCATTAGATAAACACCCAACGCTAACTGCTTGATTATAATCACGATTAAGCAATAGCCTTTCTGTTTTTAATTTAATATGCAAAACGCTATTCCCATTAGACATCAATGCCGTTAAAAGGAACATAAAACTTAAAATAAATGTATTTATCCAAAGACACTTAACAACAGGGAGTTTTACATATTTAAACTTAGTCTTTATAAAAATCAATCCTAACAGCCAAACCACGAGAGCAGATAACGCCAAAGTCCAAGAAGCATCGTAATAAAGGCCGAAATCATAATTGAAACTAGTAAGAAATCCTAATAACAATAATGATGGTACAAAAACTAAGGAACAAAATGATTGATTAACTTTTACAAAATAATCAAGTACAAGACTTACAAGAAGCAATACTAATGTTATTATGCTTGCTCCTATAAGCGAATCGTATTTAGTCTGACCATGACTTAGGTGATGTTGAGCAGCAAACAACAAATCTGCCTGAAAAGCATATAGGAAGAAGAATGTGAACATACAAAACATAATGACACACATGATCTTTACAACCATGGTGTCATTAATGTGTTTTGTATTACTGTTTAATCTCATTAATTCTTCTTTAATACAACCGCGCTTCTAGCAGGGATATATAACTTAAGCCACTCCTTATGATCCTTGATATACAAAGGGTCATAGTTTGTGAAATGAGTAATACTGTCGTCAGCAAAGCCATTACCGCCAAATTCTGTTGAATCTGTGTTCAGTAAGACATCGTATGAACCTGTTGGCACGAGGAAACCATAATCAGTAAACGACTTTGTTGGAGAGAAATTAAACACAAATAGTAAATCACCTCGCATGTAAGCCAAGACTTGATCACCATCATTGTGCCATATTTCTTGTACAGGCTTATTTTGGATACCACGTATACACTTCAACACTTTAAGCATTTCACGGTCAAAGTCTCCAAGCCAATGATAGCATAATTCTTTGTTGTCAACAAGATTCCACTGTCTACGAGCATATTTATGGCTCCAGCCATTACCCTCTCTTGGGAAATCAATCCACTCTGGATGACCAAACTCATTACCCATAAAGTTTAAGTATCCTCCATTTATGGTTGAAGCAGTAACCAGACGTATCATCTTATGCAAGGCAATACCACGATTTGCAATATCATTCTCATCACCTTTCTTGAAATGCCAATACATATCAGCATCGATAAGACGGAAAACAATAGTCTTATCACCCACCAGAGCTTGGTCGTGACTCTCACAATATGAAATTGTCTTTTCGTCTGCGCGTCTGTTCTTCACTTCCCAGAAGATTGAACTTGGCTTCCAGTCTTCGTCTTTTTGTTCCTTAATTATTTTAATCCAATAATCAGGAATATTCATCGCCATACGATAATCAAAGCCATAACCGCCATCCTCAATCTTTGCCGCTAATCCTGGCATACCACTAACCTCCTCTGCTATAGTTATTGCATTTGGATTGATTTCGTGGATGAGTTTATTTGCAAGTGTAAGGTAGCAAATTGCGTTATCATCTTGATGGCCATTAAAATAATCACCATAACCACAGAATGCCTCACCTAAGCCATGACTATGATATAGCATTGATGTAACACCATCGAAACGGAAACCATCAAACTTATATTCTTCTAACCAGTACTTACAATTAGACAACAGGAAGTGCATTACTTGGTCTTTGCCATAATCGAAGCAGAGAGAATCCCAAGCTGGATGTTCGCGCTTACCACCTTGATAGAAATACTGACATGGATCACCACATAGATTACCAAGTCCTTCCATCTCATTCTTAACTGCGTGAGAATGAACGATGTCCATAATAACAGCTATACCATTCTTGTGAGCTGTATCTATAAGTTCTTTAAGCTCATCAGGTGTACCAAATCTGCTTGATGGAGCAAAGAACGAACTTACATGATAACCAAATGAGCCATAATAAGGATGTTCTTGTATGGCCATTACTTGAATGCAATTATAACCAGCCTCAACTACGCGTGGCAATACATTCTCAGTAAACTCACGATAGGTTCCAACCTTCTCGGCATCCTGTCCCATTCCTACATGGCATTCATAAATGAGCAAAGGCGACTTAGTTGGTTTAAACGCTTTCTTCTTAAACTCGTAAGGTTTCTTGGGTTGCCAAACTTGCGCAGAGAAGATCTTTGTTTTCTCGTCTTGAACAACACGACGGCACCAAGCTGGTATGCGCTCACCTTCGCCTCCATCCCATTTAACTCTCATTTTATACAAGTCACCATGAGACAGACTCTTAAATGGAAGTTTTATCTCCCAATTGTCAGTACCTTTTACGCGCTTAAGTTTATAAGCCTCATCTTCTTGCCAATTATTAAAATCGCCAATTAGATATATCTCTGTAGCATTTGGTGCCCACTCACGAAATACCCATCCACGCAATGACCTATGCAATCCATAGTATAAATGTCCACTTGCAAACTCAGAGAGCGTCTTCCTTCCATTGTTTGTCAACTGCTTTAATTTATACATTGCATGATCATGCCTACCACGAATAGCATCTTCGTAGGGCTCTAGCCATGAGTCATTTTTTACAATACCAATATGTTTAACGGGATTGCCCTTAGTTGTTGACTGTACCTTTTTGGGGGCTTTTACTCCGTTTGACTCAGTTTTCTTCATATTTACGACTATTAAGTACTGTATTACACTAAAGCATATAACTATGCCTTAATCTTGAATATCGCCTTCTTAATCTCAGATTCAAATGATATGCAAGGAGCATGACCATCCTGAGGGAAGAAAATAGCAAACATTCCCTTTTGGCAAGTAACATAACTTTCTGCTGCTAAATCACCAAACTTAGTAATATCCTTTTCTGCATTATATTCAGCATCAGGAAGATTACAAGCTGCTGTATATCCATAAGTTTCAGAGCATGATAATGGTATTTGTATATCAATCATCACGTTATGTGTCTCGAGAACAGCCTCATCTGGTGTTTTACCCTTTGCGATTGCTATATTGAGAAACAAGTCATCACCTTTAATAGGATACTTACCTGGAGCCATTGACTCAAGATCATTGTTTTTTACGAATTCAACAACATCCTTAAACAAAGGATTTAATGATTCATAACTTGCCAGTTTGTCCAATGTGTCTATTACCATAATCGTATAAAATTTAAAAAGTTAAGCTATCTGTTTATCTAATTATTTTCTTTCTACCACGTATATATTCACCTTTGGCTGTTATATTTCCATTCTTATCTTTTTCAAGGAATGGTCCGTGTTTTACATCATCTTCGTAGTTTCCTTCAAAACGATTTCCATCAGCATCTTCTTCTATTGCCTTTCCTTTACGGACTCCCATATAAAAAACGCCTCTAAACTTGGAACCATCAGCATAATGAACAATACCATTACCGTGTATTTTACCAGACTTAAACTGTCCTTCATAGAGGTCTCCATTTCTATGCTTTAAGGTTCCATGACCGTTTGGATAATCTAATTTCCATTCACCTTTATAAATATCGCCATTAGCCCATGTGAGAACACCTACACCTTCTTTCATTCCATTAACAAAATGACCGCTATAGACATCTCCGTTTTCATACTTGAAGATACCTTCACCCGTTCTTACACCGTCTTTATAATCGCCTTCGTATATATCCTTATTAGAGAATTTGTATATGCCTTTACCGTATTGTACATCATTGGCAAACATACCAGTATATACATCGCCATTAGCATAATAAAAAGTGCCCTTTCCATGCTTTCTGTCTTTCATCCAATCACCTACATATGATGACCCGTCTCCCCAAACAAAGGTACCATGCCCATGCTTTTTATCGTCAGCCCAACTACCTTTATAATAAGCACCATTACTAAATATATAAGTACCTTGACCTTCACGCTTATCTTTTTTCCATTGGCCCTGATACTTATCTCCATTATAATAATACATTACTCCTTGCCCCTCTTGAAAGTCACGGAACCATAATCCGTCATATTTATTATTATTGGCAAAATAGAATATGCCCTTGCCATGTTGCTGGTCCTGATACCATTGGCCTTCGTAACGCTCACCATCAGAGAAAGAATAAACTCCGTAACCCTGCCTCTTTCCTTTATCATACTCACCCTCGTAAGTATCTCCATTAGGGTATACAGTCTTTCCCTTTCCATGAGGCACCTGTTTTAAAAGCAACGTAGTTATCTCACCACTATATTCTCCGCCATCTTTTGTAGTACAACTGCCCATACGAATCTTTTGGGCTGAAGCACTTATAAAGAGCATGAGGAAAACAATTAATATATAAAAATTATATCTTGTCATTAATATTTTCAGTTTAAGATTTGCCAAAGTTAGCAAAATTTATCCATACAGCAAAACGTTTATTATATTTTTAACTACTATGATAATAAAATAGGAACGCTTTATCTTTAAATAAAAAAAGAATTCACTATCTTTGCATTATGATATTTTATTTTTCAGGAACTGGCAACACCAAATGGGCTGCAGAGACTTTAGCAAAACATACTGGTGAAAGTTTATTAAATATAACCGACAAGACTGGTGAAGTTGACTACTCGTTTACGAATGAAAAACGAGTAATATTCTGCTTTCCCATACATGGATGGCAACCGCCTAGAATATTGCGCGATTTCATTAAGAATCTCCCTGAAGCAGACTTAAAAGACAAATCGATATATGCATTATGCACATGTGGTGACAGTGTTGGCAATGCCATTAACATTCTACGCAAAGACTTAAAAAGCAAGGGATGGCACCTTAATGGCGCATTCTCACTTATAATGCCAGAATCATATGTATGCCTACCATTCATGTATACAGACAAACCAGAACGAGAGAGGCAAAAAATCCAAAATGCGACAGAGGACCTCAAAGATATAGCAGTAAAAATTAAGAATAACATTACAGGTATTGAGCAACTTCACAAAGGCGCAACTCCATGGATATACACCAATGTTATTGGTGAATATTTCAATAAACGCATGATTACAGACCGCCCATTCAATGTTGACAGTCAACTGTGCATTGGATGCGGCAAATGTCAAAGCATATGCCCTACATGCAATATATCTCTTAAAAATGCTATGCCACAATGGCAACAAACTATGTGTACTTGCTGTCTTGCATGCTACCATCACTGCCCGACACATGCCATAAATTACGGGAGAATAACAAAAAAACGCGGACAATATTATTTTGGTAAATCTAACAATAAATAATTAAAAGATATGAGAAAGAAATTATTTCTATTAATTGCTTTTATTAGCAATTTAATTGCTGGATATAGTGCAAAGATGCATCCATCAATTGTCACAATAAAGCAGAAAGACGGAACGGAATTGAGAATTAAGTTTTGGGGAGATGAAGACTTCTCATATGCTACTACCGTAGATGGTGTAGTATTATATCAAATAGGAAATGACTATTTTATCGCTAAAGTAACAGAAGACGGTGCGCTAAAACCTACTGATATATTAGCTCATGAGCTTAGTCTAAGAACACTGGCTGAAAACATCGCTATATCAAAGCAAGATTTAGATATCTTCAGAAAAAAATTTGAAGAGGAAAGAGCTGTAAACAAAGTTAGAAGAGAACCTCTTACAGGCAACTCTACCCTATTTCCACATAAGGGTTCACCCAAAGCGCCAGTTATTCTTGTTGAATTTTCTGATTCAACTTTTAGCGTAAACAACCCCAAAGAGTGTTTTAATAAGTACCTAAACGCAGAGGAACTTTTTGACAACCAAGGCAAAGATGCAGACATGTTTAACAATTACGGAAGTGTAAAGAAATACTTCAAAGACATAAGTTTTGGACAGTTTACACCTCAATTTGACGTATATGGCCCTGTAAGACTTCCTGAAAAGCTGAAATATTATGGTGGAGGAGCAAGTTCAAGTGAAAACATGAATGATTTATTTAAGCATGCTTGCCAATTGATAGACGAGGAGGTTGACTTTTCTGAATACGACTCTAATAATGATGGCAATATCGATCTTGTATATATAATTTATGCAGGATATTCTGCTAGTATTGGCGGCAATTCAACAGATTGCATACACCCAAAATCTGGTGTACTTAGCAGCACTCTACAATTCGACGGAAAGACCATAAAGAGATATGGCGTAAATAATGAGCTGAATTTTAGTCCTAGAGAAGGCAAATATATTAATGGCATTGGTTTATTTGTTCATGAGTTCTCACATTGCATGGGACTACCTGATTTATATCCATCAACAACATCACTTGCATCATCATGTATAGACCACGGACTAGATTATTGGAGCATAATGGATGCTGGAGAATATACATATAACGGATATAGACCAACAGAGTATACTTGCTGGGAAAGAGAAAGATTTAACTGGATAAAAATAGATACATTGAATACTGCAAAAAATATAACTCTTAAATCGCTTAGTGATGGTGGTTGTGCATACCGCGTCTTAAACGACAAGGATGAAACAGGCAAGGAATATTATTTGCTAGAGAATGTACAAAAAACTGGATGGAATAGATATATAAGAAATTCAGGTATGCTTGTATACCATGTTGACTATGATGAATACAGTTTCTCTGTTGGTGGTTGTAGAGTAAACAACACAATGGGACACCCAAGAATGACCTTAATTGCTGCCGACGGAATGTTTATGCCAGAGTGGTTTATTGGAGAAACTATTAAACCGAGTGGAAACAGCGAAAAAGACAATATAAACCAATTGTTGATAGAAAGATACAATGGGATAACAATTACATCAGAAATTGTTAAAAACGAAGCTAAAGGCGATCCTTATCCTGGCATTACTGGCAACACATCACTCACAGACAGTACGAACCCATCTGCTTGGGTGTATCGCGGTGGAACTATAGGAAAACCAATAACAGATATTACAGAAGATGCAAACGAGAGAACTGTCAGTTTCAAATTTATGGGAGGAATTGATAGTGGTATAGAAATCATAGCGCCCAATAATACATATAACGACTTCTATACATTAGACGGCAGGAAAGTTGGGAATGACATTAGCGTACTTAAAAATGGTATATATATTAGTAATGGTAAAAAAATCATAGTAAAATAATTCCATATAATCCAAAACAAAAAAGTCAATTAAAAAATTGACTTTTTTGTTTTTATAGAATAAGCGATTTAGTTGTTATTTAAATGATAATTTCTCAAGCATACTTTTTAATCTTGGCGCCTCGCTTTTTCGAATTGATAATTTGATTTCACAAGTATTATCAAAAGTTTGAGAAATTATTCTAGGCTGCATGTCCTTCACTACACGCATAACATCATTCATCATAATATAGGGATAGTTATATACAATTTCTTGTTCTATAAGGCGTTCCTCTATATTTGCATTAGCAATAGCGTCGGCTGCAGCTGTGCGATAAGCCACTATAAGACCTCCAGTTCCAAGGTTTACACCACCATAATACCTTATTACTACAACAAGGATATTAGTTAATTCAGATGAATTTATCTGACCTAGAATTGGTTTACCTGCAGTACTACTTGGCTCACCATCATCATTAGCCCTGAAATCGGCGCGGTCATGCCCAAGCATATAAGCCCAACAAACATGACGCGCGTCGTAGAATTTCTTTCGATACATAGCCACAATATCCTTTACCTCATCAACAGTCTCTACAGGATGGGCAAAAGCATAGAACTTAGAGCGTTTTTCTGTATAGTAACCCTCAGAAATAGCAGATATTGTACGGTACGTATCAGACATTATTTAGCTTAATTTATGTATTACGAGTCCAGAGCGTAGCTTTGGTTCAAACCATGTTGCTTTTGGAGGCATAATGTTGCCACTATCAGCGATATCCATAATCTGTTGCATTGACACAGGATAAAGTGCAAGAGCCATGCGCATTTCTCCACTATCAACTCGTCGCTTCAACTCTCCTAACCCTCTAAGACCACCTACAAAATCTATACGTTTGCTGCTTCTAAGATCTTTAATATCAAGAAGTTCATCAAGTATCAAGCGACTTGATATATCAACATCTAGAACACCGATTGGGTCGTTATTATCATAAGTGCCTTCCTTAGCCACAAGAGAATACCAGTTTTCGTCAATATACATAGAGAATTCATGTAATTTCTCTGGCTTATATATATCTGTACCCTTGTGATTTACAACAAAGTTCTTCTCTAAAGCTTTTAATAGTTCATCGGTTGTCATTCCGTTAATATCTTTAACCACACGATTGTAATCGAGTATAGTTAATTGTGATGCTTGGAAACATACAGCCATGAAGTAGTTGTATTCCTCTGTGCCATTATGGTTAGGGTTCTGTTGCTGCTTCTCTGCACCAACCAAAGCCGCTGCTGCCGAGCGATGATGCCCATCAGCTATATAGAGACTTGGCATCTTTGCAAATTCATCTGTAATGATTTTGATATCATCGTTATCGGAAATAACCCAGAACTGATGGCGAAAACCGTCTATAGGTGCGATAAAATCGTACTCAGGTTCAGTAGCTGAATAACGCATAATTAAAGCATCAAGTATATCGTTGTCTGGATAGGCAAAGAATACTGGTTCTATGTTAGCGTTATTCACACGCACATGCTTCATGCGGTCTTCCTCTTTATCGCGACGGGTCAACTCATGTTTTTTGATATTGCCCTTCATATAGTCATCTACATATGCTCCAACAACCAAGCCATATTGTGTCTTGCCATTCATTGTTTGGGCATAGATATAGTAATGTTCGTCAGCATCCTGAACAAGCCATCCCTTATCTTGAAACATTTGGAAGTTTTCAGCTGCTTTCGCATATACTTTAGGGTCGTATTCACTTGTACCTGGTTCAAAACATATTTCGGGTTTAATAATGCGATAGAGACTTTTCTCATTATCGCCTGCCTCTGCCCTAGCCTCTTCTGAGTTAAGTACATCGTATGGCCTTGACTCCACCTGCTCAACCAAATCTTTCGGTGGGCGTATACCTTTGAATGGTTTTATTATTGCCATGTCTTTTTCAATTTATTACATGTTTGCTTTAAGTTTCTCAATCATATCATTATATTCAGCATCAGTAAGATACACCTTACCAGGATTCATCTGGAATGTTCCACCGTAGTCTGGGCCATCTACATACTTTGGTGCAAGGTGAAAATGCAGATGAGACAATTTATCACTATATGCTCCATAGTTAATCTTCTCTGGATTGAATGCTTTCTGCATTGCACGTGTTACTTGGGCTACATCTGCCATAAAGTCGTTACGCTCAGCATCTGTAAGTTCATTGAGGTCATTCACATGATCCTTGTATGCCACGAGGCAACGGCCATAATATGTTTGCTCTTTAAAAACGAATGCACGAGATACACGCAGTTGTGCGAATTCAATCATCAGGTCTTTCAATGTCTGATTGTTTGTGCAGTATAAGCACTGTTTTGGGTCGCTTTGCATAGTTATTTCTGTTTAATGGATAATTAATAATTAATTGCAAATATAGCGAAAAGTAATGATATACCAAAATTTTAATACATCGTTTTAAAATAAACACTCCGATACTCTAAAAAGTCAAGTATCGGAGTGGAGTCTGTTATCTTCTCTAAACAAAATTTAGATTTGAAACTTATTTATTTACCTGATATTTAGTATCACCAGTAGCAAAATAAGCATTTATCTGTTTTGCGGCGGCTATACCAGCATTGATGTTAGCTTCTGCTGTTTGAGCTCCCATTTTCTTAGGTGTACTGAAATAACGTCCTTCAAACTTAGAGAATTCATCATGAGCATCAGGCATGATGTCTGTAAGATACTTAATATCTGTACGCTCTGTCATCAACTGGATGAGCTCAGGTTCATTGATAACCTCTTTTCTGGCTGTATTAACAATGATTGCACCTTTTTTCATACTGCCAACAAGTGCAGCATTAATGCTATGCTTGGTCTCTGCTGTAGCAGGAATATGCAATGATATAATATCACACTCTGCAAATAACTCAGCCTGTGTATCAGTAGCCTTTACACCAGCAGCTTCAATAACCTCTTTAGGGCAGTATGCATCGTATGCATAAACATCCATGCCAAATCCCTTAGCTATGCGTGCCACGTTACGGCCAACATTACCAAATGCCAAGATTCCTAACTTCTTACCCAGCAACTCTGTGCCAGCCTTTCCATTGAAGAAACTGCGTACACCAAACACAAGCATACCAAACACAAGTTCAGCCACAGCATTCGCATTCTGACCTGGTGTATTCTCAGCTATTACATTGTGCGCTGTAGCTGCAGCTAAATCAATATTATCATAACCAGCACCTGCACGTACTACTATCTTTAACTGATTTGCTGCATCAAGAACCTCTGCATCAACTTTATCAGAACGTATAATCAACGCATCAACATCCTTAACAGCGTCTAACAACTGTGCCTTTTCAGTATATTTTTCAAGCAGCACCAGTTCATGACCAGCTGCCTCTACTTCATTCTTTATGCCCTCTACGGCAACTGCCGCAAATGGTTTTTCTGTTGCAACTAAAACTTTCATTTTGAATATTAAAGTCAGTATGTTTCAATTTATTATTGATTTTCGAATTCCTTCATGCAAGTCACAAGTGCCTCAACGCCTTCTATAGTCTGAGCATTATAGCAACTTGCGCGGAATCCACCTACTGAACGGTGACCCTTGATGCCAACCATTCCTCTACTTGTTGCAAACTCCATAAATGGTTTCTCGAGCTCCGCATAATCTTCATTCATAACGAAGCAGATGTTCATCAACGAACGGTCCTCAACTGCTGTTGTACCGCGGAACATCTTGTTACGATCAATCTCATTATAGAGTATATCTGCACGCTGCTGGGCTAGTTTGTCCATAGCCTCAACACCACCATTTTTCTTAATCCAGCGGAGATTCTCAAGAGCACAATATATTGGAACTACAGGTGGTGTATTAAACATTGAACCCTTATCTGCATGTGTACGATAGTCAAGCATTGTAGGAATCTGTCGTGGAGCCTTGCCAAGTGCATCGTCTTTAACAATAACGATGGTCACGCCAGCCATTGCCAGGTTCTTTTGCGCACCTGCATATATAGCATCATACTTTGACACATCTATTGGGCGGCTGAAGATGTCAGATGACATGTCAGCAATCAGACGTACAGGCACATCTAAGTCCTTGCGGATTTCTGTACCATATATAGTATTGTTTGTTGTATAGTGCAGATAGTCTACATCAGTTGGGCATGTCCAATCCTTAGGTATAAATGTATAGTTTGCATCTGCTGATGATGCTACCTCTACAACCTCTCCAAAAAGTTTGGCTTCCTTCATTGCCTTCTTTGCCCATACTCCAGTGTTAAGATAGGCGGCTTTATTAATAAGGAAGTTATATGGAATCATACAGAACTCAAGCGAGGCACCACCACCAAGGAATATCACGGAGTAACCCTCAGGAATGTCTAACAATTCCTTGATAAGAGCAACTGCCTCATCTACCACTGGCTGAAAGTCTTTTGCACGGTGGCTAATCTCCATAAGAGAAAGTCCTGAACCGTTGAAGTCTAAACACTGCTTTGCGGTGTTCTCAATCACTTCGCGAGGAAGCATTGAAGGACCTGCATTAAAGTTGTACTTCTTCATTTTTAATGTTTAATTTAGGTATTTATTAAATAATTATCTTTTTTGTTTGTAAATCCGGCTGCAAAGTTACACTAATTATTCTATTTAGCAAATTTTTTTATCAAAATTATAGCAAAATGCTAAATATAATATCTATTTGACAATTTCAACTATAGTTTTTACACCTTTTATTTTCTCACCTTGAGTAAGTTTAAGCACTTGATTTACTTTTCGTCGTATAACGGCAGCATAAGTATAACGGTCTTTTACATCTATGCGACCTATTTCTGATGATTCCAAGCCACCCTTCTTGCAAAGGTATCCAACTATGTCACCTTTACTAAGTTTGTCTTTCTTGCCCTTACCTATATATACCGTAGCCATACGCGGCAGAGCTGGTTCTGGTAATTCCTCAGGAATTTCTTTTATCTCAACATCTCCCTCTACAAACTCTGGTATATATTCCTCTGGTCCTAATATGAAATAAGCATTTCCTTCGGCCTTCCATCGTGCAGTACGTCCCACCCTATGAATATATCCATCCTCACCTTGTGGAAGATGATAGTGAATAATATTATCAATATCAGGAATATCTAGACCACGCGATGCAAGATCGGTTGAAACAAAAATATTTGAAGATCCATTACTGAATTTATATAATGCGTCTTCTCTCATCTTTTGCTCCATACCTCCATGAAAACTACTAACGCTAAACCCATTACGTCTAAGAAAATCTGCAGTTCGCTCAACGCCGTCACGATAGTTGAGAAACACAATGCTACTACTATCCCCTAACGACCTAAGCAGTTTAGTAAGAGTTTCAAGTTTATCCTTGGTTGAACTTCTTACTTCATATAAAGTCACACGGTCAGTTACCTGCTCTTCATCTATAAGATAATTTATTCGTTCAGCATGGTTAAGGTGTACAAAGTTTGGTATTTGTTCTGCTTCAGTTGCAGAGACAAGTATTCTGCGACGTATACCTGGCAGTTTTTTAATCAAACGCGCCATCTCATCATGGAATCCCATTTCGAGACATTTATCGAATTCATCTATTACCAAACAATTAATACTATAGGGAGATATATTACCCTTATCTATATGATCATTTAATCGTCCAGGGGTACCAAAAACCATATGTGGCTTAACTTGCTTTAAGGTTTTATGTTCTTCCATGGCAGGACGTCCACCATAGCATCCAGCAGAACGCAAACCAGCCCCCATATTTTTAAGGACAGTATCAGACTGTAAGGCCAATTCTCTACCAGGAACTATTACAATAGCCTGTACTGCATCTTTGGAGGCATCTATCAGTTGTGTTATCGGCAACAAGTATGCTAAAGTTTTACCAGTACCTGTAGGCGATAGTATTACCACATCATTATTGGTTTCAAGAATAGCATTAATTGACTCTAACTGCATATCATTAAGTTCGCTAATATGCAATTTTTCTAATATCTTGTTTATATCAAACATATATGGCATACTTATAGAGTTAAATCAACAAGTCCTGTTGGCAATTTTCTTTTAAGGACTTCCATCTGAATATCTTTACCAACAATAATACCATAACTTTTCAGAACGCTTTCTACTGTTTTGCGCGCCAGTTCTGGATGGTTATTTTCTTCACTTAAATGGCATAACCACACCATTCGTAATTTCTCTGTCATATTTTCAGCAATAACAATTCCGCAATTCTTATTACTAAGATGACCTATATTACTAAGTATTCGTTTCTTAAGATGACTAGGATAAGGACCACATTCAAGCATTTCTTCATCATGATTAGCCTCTATTACAAGGTAGTTGGCTTCCGAAATCTGCCGTTTCATTTCATCTGTAATACTACCGGCATCGGTAATCAAACAAAAAACCACACCTTCTGCCTCAATACGATACCCCACATTATCTGAGCTATCATGAGGAACCTCAAAAGGAGTTACTAAAAAGCCACCGATCTTATAAGTTTGTCCTTTCTCTATTACTCTAATATTATCATGCGGTATTTTTTTAGATACACAATAATTGCGTATTATACCCTCATGAACTTTTCCTGTAGTATAGACAGGCAAATTATAGTCAATACTTAAATTGCCAACAGACTTTACATGATCGGCATGATCATGAGTTACAAGCACATTATGAACACTCGCCAATGAAACACCGTAATCTCTGCAATACTTCTTCAGCGTTCTTATTCCTAATCCACTATCTATGATTAATCCATCTTCACCAGTAGCAAGATAATAGCAATTGCCACTACTTCCGCTACTAAAGGATATAAATTTCAACATTGGTTTATATTTTCTGCAAAGTTAACAAAAAAAGCATTATCATCCAAAAGTATTAGACCAACATTTCTAAAAAGGCATACCCACAGCAAAATGAAAAGCAAAGTCGCGGTTGAAATTATGATTTAAGATTGGATAATGCTTTCTACCTGTATAAGCAGGATTAACAGCCTTCATTCCCATATCAAAACGTAAAGTAAAGAAATCAAAGTTAAGTCGTAAACCTACTCCATAACCAACAGCTAGTTGCTCGTAAAATGTTGAGATATCAAACTGTCCTCCAGGTTGCTCCTCATAATATCTTAGGGTCCAAATATTTCCTGCATCAACGAATACTGCGCCATCAAGTTTTCCCATAAGGCGAGTTCTATATTCCAAATTCATATCAAGTTTCATATCACCAGTTTGGTTAATGAAATCAATATTACCATCAGTTCCCTTATATCTACCAGGTCCCAATGATCTTACACTCCATCCTCTAACACTATTAGCACCGCCAGAGAAGTATCTTTTTTCAAAAGGAAGAATTGTGCTATTACCATATGGATAAGCTATGCCAAGTCCGGCATGAAAAACAATCGTATTACGAGTGTCAATATTAAAATACTTTGTATAGTCAACATCAGCCTTAACATATTGGGCATATGCGATATTAAAAAGTTTATTTTGCCCTAACTCATTTTTCTTGAAGTCAGCCACATTCGACAATAGTCCCAACAAGTTTCCTGCAGTTTCTATATTAGCCTTTATTGCTTTATTTCCATTGTTATAATTGTATCTGAAACCAAATTTCATAATAAACAAGTCCTCATAGTTATATCTAAGGATTGCATTTCTATTGGTATTATCCTCAAGATAGTCTTCTCTAAACTTATTAGAGATCCAAGGCATAAACACATAATTTAAGTCTAGCAAATCAATCTGATAACTATCATGGTGATCAGAATCATTCCATTTGTATTTCCATGCAGCAGACAGCACTCTCCTATAATATTCAGGGCGGTTCTGAAGATTATACATTAATACAACCTCTGATGTAGCATTTATTCTTCTCCTAAAATCATATGAAAGAAATGGCGCTATGAACCTAGGAAACAATAGGCTTGACTCTATGTTATACTCTTCAAAGTTTGAATTACTATAACCTTCAAGTCCTCTAATGGCTTCGTATGCTCCCCTAAGTTCTATACTAAATGACTCAGAGCCTTTGAAAATGTTTCTATTTTGATAAGTAAGAGAAGCTGCAATACCTAAATCTCCTGCTGTATTTGTGCCTTCTGGCTGAAAACTTATTGAATGAGGTTTGTTTGTTGTAAGCCTGATATCACAATCAAGCAAATTACTATCTGCATGTTCAACAAAACTTATATTAGTATATCTCACAGCCTGCAGACGGCCAAATCTGTTGTATGTATCTCTCAAATCTTCGGCTGAATAGTATTCCCCTGGTTCAATAAAACTATTATTTAAAAGCACTCGCTTCCTTAAATCTACATCTGACACACCATCAGCACTTTTAAATACTACATCATGTATTTTATATCTGCTATGTAGTGTATCAACATTTGACTTAGTATGATATAGTCTTAAAACTAATGTAAGGTCAATGTCTTTTGAACCAGCTATAGTATCTGCAAAAAAGGATATATAATCCTTATTAAACTTATAATAACCTATATTAGTTAGTATCTTTGTTATTCTTTTACGTTCATCATCCAGACTCTTTGCGTTAAATATCATATTAGGATAAAGTAACCTTTGTCCATTATCCGTGATCTGTGGTATTTTTGCAATCAAAGAGTCTTGGATTTCATATTTTATCTTTCTTACATAATAGCGTTCTCCTGGATGTAATAAATAATTAAGTGACACTTTTTTGCCTTTATACATCTCTCGGAGTGTAACATTAGCATCAAGATAACCTTGGTTTTGGAGTTCCAAACGCAGATTCTGACAAGATTGTTTTGATAACAAAGAATCATATATAACAGGAGGTTCGCCCAAAGCCTTCAACGTACGATTTATCCACTTTGCTGTATCTATCCCAGAAAGTGAATATATAAATAAAGGCACTTTAGCAGATGAAAACCATCGTGAATTTTCATTCTGAGTCACATAAGATTTCATATACCCTACATTTATATCTGTAGAGGTCTCATCAGCAATAGATACTTCAACTCTGTTTAATAGATAACGGTCCTCTGGCACATATTTAGTGACAGAGCAAGAGTATAATAATATTCCACCAAGGATTATATATATAAATTGCTTAATCTGCATTAGTTTCATTTAATTTTGCAAAGTTAAAACTTTATTCGTAACTTTGCTGATGTTTTTTTAATTATTTTGCAATTAAATTCAGCATGATCAGTAAAAATCAGATTAAGTACATACATTCACTAGAGCAAAAGAAAAATCGCAGAAACGAAATGTGTTTTGTTGCAGAAGGTCCTAAAATTATAGAGGAACTCCTTAAGATATATACACCCAAAATGATATTTGCAACAAAGAGTTGGATTGAAGAGAACAATAATATTTGCGCAGAAGAGATAACAGAACAGGAACTATCTAAATTAAGTTTCCTCAAACATCCACAAAGCGTGCTTGCCGTATTCCCTATACCCCAGAATAAGGATACCATCATAGACCCAAACAAACTATATTTAGCATTAGATGGTGTTCAGGATCCAGGCAACATGGGCACAATCATACGCATTGCTGATTGGTTTGGCATAGATACCATTTTATGCAGCATGGACACTGCCGACGCATTCAATCCAAAGGTTGTTCAGGCTACGATGGGAAGCATTGCAAGAGTAAAGATTATATACACCAATCTTTACGATTTAATAAAAGACCACGCTAATCAAATGCCAATATACGGTACACTGCTCGACGGGGAAAACATATATCAAAAACAATTAGCACCTAACGGAATTATAATAATGGGCAATGAAGGTAATGGAATATCTATCCCCATACGTAATTTGTTGAACGAGCGCCTTTTAATACCTAGTTACAATTTAAGCGACACTGCAGAAAGTTTAAACGTAGCAACAGCAACTGCTATAATTTGTTCTGAATTCAGACGGAGAATATAGAACTAAAAAAAAACCGCAATTCAAGTTGATAAACAAGAATTGCGGTGTTTAAATTTTCATACAATATTTACCATATTGTTATACGTTCTTCTTCAGGTATAAACATACTATCACCCTCTTTCACATCAAATGCCTCATACCACATATTTATATGTGGCAAAGTTCCATTAACACGCCAACGGCCTAATGAATGAGGATCACTCTTTGTGCGATTGCGTATCTCCTCCTCTGTTATATTACCAGCCCATACTCCTGAGTAAGCCAAGAAGAAGCGCTGCTCAGGTGTAAAACCATCAATTACAGGCAGAGGATTGTCTTTTGTCGCATTCTTTAAAGCATAATAAGCGACCTGAAGACCTCCATGGTCTGCCAGATTCTCGCCTAATGTGAGCTGACCATTTGCATTAAGACCTTCAATCACTTCAATCTTATTAAAATAATCAACACATTTCTGTGCACGCTCATTAAACTTTTCTGTATCGCTTGCAGTCCACCAGTCTTGCATATTGCCATTCTTATCGTATCTGCGGCCTTGATCATCAAAACCATGTGTCATCTCATGGCCTATAACAACACCAATAGCACCATAATTGAATGCGTCATCAGCTTCTGGGTCAAAGAAAGGAGGCTGAAGGATACCTGCAGGGAAGCAAATCTCGTTGGTTGTTGGATTATAATAAGCATTTACAGTCTGAGGAGTCATATGCCATTCATCGCGGTCAACAGGTTTGCCTGCTTTTTCTTCAATGGCATGAGCATTCCAGAACTTATTACATTCACGGATATTATCATAATATGAGTTTTCTGGGTTAATCACTAAAGAAGTCATATCGGTCCATTTTTCTGGATAACCAATCTTAACATAAAATGCATCAAGTTTCTCATGAGCATTAATTTTAGTGCTGTCACTCATCCACTCCTGAGCATCAATACGTTCACCAAGAGCAATCTGAAGGTTCTTCACAAGTTGCTCCATGCGTTCTTTAGAAGAAGCAGGGAAATATTTAGCAACATAAATCTGTCCTAAAGCCTCACCCATTACTCGCTCTACTTGCATTGTTGCGCGTTTCCACAAAGGATAGTCTTCTTTACGTCCTGACATTGTCTTGCCAAAGAACTCAAAGTTTGCAGCAACAACTTCATCGCTCAAATAACCTGCAGCACTCATTATTTGGCCCCATTCCATATAATCACGATACTCGTCAGCTGTAATAGTTTTACGCAAATCATTCAATGCCTTAAAGAATTTTGGCTGTCCTACAATAAACTCTTGGAAATATTCAGACTTAAGACCTTGTGCGTTAACTATTTGTTCAAGTTTAACATTTGGATAATCCTTAATAAAATCCGCTAAGGTAACCTTATTGTAATTAGCCTCTGGATCACGAAGCTCTGTTCTAGATTTTGAGTTCTCCGCAAGCAATGTCTCTATTTTCAGAATATTTTCCATCTTTTTGACAGAGGCAGCCTCATCAAAACCAAACATCTTAAACATTCTTACTATATGGTTTTTATATGCCTCACGTATAGATATTGTTGCAGAATCATTATCAAGATAATACTCTTTTAGGCCTAATGTTATGCCACCCTGCATGATATTTAAGATATTCTGTGTAGAGTTCTTATCATCAGCGCCAATATATGCTCCAAAAAATTCTGTATTACCATAAGGGGCTAGTTCCAGCTCAATTGCAAAAAGTTCATCAACACTCTTAGCAGCCTCCATCTTCTCAATAATAGGAAGCACTGGCTTAATGCCATCAGCATTGCGACGCACAGAATCTATAGATAGTTTATACAAGTCGCTAAGTTTTTTTTCTGTTGTGCCATCCTCATACTGATTGCTCTTAAGCTCATTAAGGATGTCATTAATGCGCTTGTTGTTATCCTCGCCAAGTTTATCAAAACTGCCATAACGAGAATAAGCAGCTGGTAAAGGATGATTCTTCATCCATCCTCCACATGCAAACTCATAAAAATCCTCAGAAGGTTTTACTTCCTGATTAAGATTTGCCAAATCAATACCCGACTTTGGTTGTGTTGGTCCACAAGCAATTGTCAGCGAAGCTACTGCCATTGCCGATAAAACATTCTTCATCTTCATAATAATAATCGTATTATAATAATTGTTCAAGTTCTTCTGAAAGTTTTTCCCAATTCTCAACTTCTTTATCTAATTGGTTTTTTACGTCTGTGTATTCAGAAACATAAACCATATTAGAAGCATTATCAGGATTGCAAAGAATAGCATCAAGTTCTTTTAGACGTTTCTCAAATTTTTCTATTCTAGCTTCTGAGTCTGAAACGGCTTTTTCTGCTTTTCTAATCAGTTTTTGCTTTTCCTTATGTTCTGCATAAGAAGTCTTTACAGGTTGTTCTATTGTAATCTCTTCTTGCTGCTTGATGTTATGTTTTGTATTAACGGAAAGTTCAGCAAGGGAATCAATATTCTTATGCTGAAGAAAATCATAGATACCTCCGATATGCTCCTTTACCCTTCCACCACCAAACTCATATACTTTAGTGACAAGACCATCTAAGAACTCTCTATCATGACTAACTATGATAGCTGTACCATCAAAATTTTTTACAGCTTCTTTCAAGACATCCTTAGAGTGCATATCCAAATGGTTAGTTGGCTCATCAAGAATAAGTAAATTAACCGGTTCCAGGAGTAATCTAATCATGGCGAGTCGAGTACGTTCACCACCACTTAAGACCTTCACTTTTTTGTCAGAGGCCTCACCGCCAAACATAAATGCTCCTAATATGTCTTTTATACGCAAGCGGATATCGCCTTTGGCAACATTATCTATTGTATCAAAAACTGATAAAGACTCGTCTAATAATTGCGCCTGATTCTGAGCAAAATATCCAATTTGAATATTATGTCCTATTTTTAAATCTCCTGCAAATGGAATCTCACCCATTATACATTTCACCAAGGTAGATTTTCCTTCGCCATTTTTACCTACAAAAGCGACTTTCTCACCTCTTTTAATCGTCAGAGTTGCATGTTCAAAAACAGTATGTTCTCCATAATCCTTGCGCACATCATCACAAATTAACGGATAATCTCCACTTCGCAAACATGGCGGGAACTTAAGTCGCAGTGCCGACCTGTCTATTTCATCAATCTCTATTGGAATGATTTTTTCAAGTTGTTTTATTTTTTGCTGTACTTGAACGGCTTTTGTTGCCTGATAGCGGAACCTTTCAATAAAGGCAGTCATCTCAGCTATCTCTTTTTGCTGATTCTCATAGGCTCTTATTTGCTGTTCACGACGTTCCTTGCGTAAAACAACATATTCATCATATTTTACCTTATAATCAATTACCTGACCACATGATATCTCAAGTGTTCTGTTACAAACATTATTGATAAAAGCTCTATCATGACTTATTAGTATTACAGCCTTAGCTGATTGTGCTAAAAATTGCTCAAGCCATTGTATACTTTCTATGTCAAGATGATTTGTTGGTTCATCCAACAGTAACACATCTGGTTTCTGCAATAATATTTTAGCAAGTTCTATTCTCATTCTCCATCCGCCACTAAACTCACTTGTGGGGCGCTCTAAATCAGAACGATTAAATCCAAGTCCACATAGGGTTCTTTCTATCTCTGCCTCATAATTATCAGCACCCAACATCAGGAAACGTTCGTGTTCATTGGTAAATTTCTCAACAAGCGCCATATATTCTTCAGTCTCATAATCAGTACGCTCTGCCAACTGATTATTAAGACTTTCAAGGCGTTTCTTCATTTCTGTTATACCTGAAAATGCTTTCTTTGCTTCCTCACGTACTGTTGTATCATCCTGCAAAACCATAACCTGCGGCAGATATCCAATAGTTGTATCGGATGGTATGGCAACCACTCCGTCTGTTTGTTTCTGCAACCCACAAATTATTTTAAGCAATGTTGATTTTCCTGCACCATTTTTACCGACAAGAGCAACCTTGTCACGGTTATTTACAACGAAATTCACATTGCTGAATAATGGTTTAACACCAAATTCTACTTTTAAACCTTCTACTGAAATCATTTATTTATGCATAAATACAATGCAAAATTACACATTTTTATGCGTAATTCAAAATAATATGTTTTAATATTACATTTATTGCCTTGCTTGTTAACGCTACTTTATCACAGCATTAAACAAATCTTATTTTTAAGCTTTATGATTTACCACTTCAAATGGAGCCGCATCCAAAAGTTTGATTCTTAAATCTTCGAGATTTACTTTTGGCAAGGCGATATCATTCCATTTGGAAATAAAATTCATACAAGCATGTTCATCTTTTAGGATTTCATCAATATTTTCAAAACCATCATAGAGGTCAATGCCAACAGAACTAAAATAATCTTTAAATTTAAAACCATCAGTATTTATATGATGCTTCTTTATCCATAATGCTGGTATACCATAAGCATGAGCTGTGATAATACCATGCAACGAAGTAGATAAAATCGTGCTGCATGAACACACCTCATCAATCACTTTATGAACATCCTTAGTGCGCAAATCAATTATACAAAATTCATTGCCGTATTTGTTTATAAAGTAATCCGTTTCAGTAATATGAGGAATAATGCCCACTTTATGCTTTACCATAACGTTTGGGCTATAAATCATTGGCAGCAATATTGCTGGATCACCATAAACTTTACATTCCGGATAACCCATCCTACGGAGTTTATCATCTGTTAGCGCACCTCTGACTGCAAACACTTTATCGCCTCTGAAACCATCATATTCATTCATGAAGCCACTACCCCACACTACAGACGAACCATTACCCCAACTAATTATCGAGCCCACACACAGCAAATTTCTCTGATATGGATAATTAATAGTGCCTAAAGGCTTTTTAATTTTGCCTGATATTCGTTTTAGTGTTTCAAATATTACATATCTCATACCACGATAGCATTCTTTATGTAAAATCTTCTTCCCCGAGAAATGCTCTATTATAAAGGGACTTAACATGTCACCAAAATTTGGAACATCCCAATATTCAAGAGGTAGTGTATCACCTGAAAAATATAATTCTTTTTGTTTACGCATTAATCTATCGAACATATTAACCCATTGGGGCATAATTAACGAATCTGCATATACAGATACAGAACAGCGGGCATGCTTACCAAGTTCCTCTAAACGCGAATTATCATCTATTAAAGCACATACTTTATCGGCAAAAACTTGCACATTTCTTTCTTTAATCAGAAAACCATTCTTGCCGTCTTCAATCATTACAGAAGGTCCATAGGGACAATCAAATGCAACTACAGGCAATCCACAACTCATAGCCTCTGGTATCACCAAACCAAAGGGCTCATATATTGATGTCATCAGCAAAAATGAACAATCGCGATATTTATCATGGATATTGGAGGTTGGCTTGTTTATAATTATATTCAGACCTAAATCTGATGATTTTCTTACAATATATTCTTCAAGTTCGCCTTCTCCATAAATTTCCAGACACCAATCCGGATGAACTTTATTTACTCTATGCCAAATTTCAATTAGGTCTACTATTCCTTTCTGCTCTGTTAATCGTCCTACAAAGATTGCTTTTTTGTTTTTATTACTGCTATAATGCTCTTTATTAAGATTCACAAGATTAGGTATTACAGCGACATGCTTATTTACCTTGCGCCATTCAGACGCATCTCCTTCTGTCAAAGCTACTATCTTATCAACATTACGCAAAGAAAAATTCTTCAAAGCAGCGACAATCCTTTCTCCAAAACCAGAATTTTTCTTATAAGTTTGATTATAGATATTATGGGCCTCGTAAATAACAGGCACCCCTTTACATGCTCCAATAATCATTGGTATCAATTCAGAAGACGCACATACGATAACATCAGGATTAACTTGTTCAACTTTTTGTTTTATTAATAGTTGTAACTTCCTCTGTCTCTGCCATCTATCATATACCCTTTTAATTCCATTATACCTATATTGAAAATGAAACTGAATACCAAAATCTACAAATTTCACCCTGTCATCAAGCTGATACGGGATTTCATGATTGCCTTGGTCTGTGGTAAACATATATACATCAAATCCATAGTGGCTGACAAGATAATTCATTTTCTCAACCAGAATTCGTTCTATGCCACCCCAAATAGCAAGAGACTGATATATGTATATGATTCTCATTTTACAAGATTATCTTCTGAATCAGTATAATGGTTAGTTTTATGGAATATACGGGTGATTCCTTTGCCTTGAATCTTTAATCTTTTAAGAAAACTATCCCATAATGACTCGTCGCTTAATGTTCCGTAACCGGTAATTGCCCTTGCGCGTCTATTATAGACAAAAGCTATCTTACCATACTTCTTGAGTGATAATGCCATTGAGCCGTCTTCGCCTCTAATAATATCCACTCTATATTCTTCATTTCTTGCATATTCTATGTTATATGCAAACACTAATCCTCTGACGCTAAGTTCTGGTCGATTAAAATGCTGAATCCACAAGAACAAATCGCGGCACAACTCAAATACAGCCAGCCCTAACTTACCATGATTTTTATCAGGGAAATAACTCCACAACGATGATACGCACGATACATTTGGCTTTAACAGCTGCTTCATCATTATGTTATAATAATGAGGAGGATAAAGAGTGTCTGCATCAACATCGAAATAATACTTTCCCTTAGCATGTTGCAAACCACAACGGCGCGCATATCCGCAACTATGCTGGTATTCTTTATAATAAGGTATACCTGATGCTTTGTATATCTCAGCTGTACGGTCCTTGGAATCGTTGTCCACGCCAATTATCTCTACAGGATAGTCACACTTAATTTCACTTAGGGCCCACAAACATGCTTGAAGATGCTTCTCTTCATTATAAGCAATGATAACAATAGATATTAATGGCTCTGAGCTTTGCAACGCTGCCAATCGCTCACGCGTGCCATCAATTACCTCTTGCGGCACCTCGCTAAAAGGTTTATCGTATATTGAAAGATATTTATCGTACCATGCCATAGCCATTCATTATTTTAAATATAAAAATATTATTTACCAGCCCAACAAAAGGCTGAGCATTTCAAATTAATCCTTTGCGCTTACCTACATTTTTTATTATAAACAAAGACAAGAAAGAAGGAACAACCCCTAAGAAATAAAGAAAAAGATTCTTTAGCCTTCCTTTTTTCAGCTTTAGTATTTGCCATAGAGTTAGTGGATGTCTCATGAAGGATTTCAATTCTTTATCGCTAAGAGCAGGTAAAATAATTGCTTTGTTTTTAATTGCATTACAAACAATATAGAAATCGGTCATCACGATGTTATAACACCTGTTGCCTAGATAAGACTTTCCTATTAAATTCTTTGACGTTTTCTTTAGTTCTTCAACTGACTTTACATTGTTTAGTATTTCTGTTTTGCTGATAGAATCGCGCATTTGATAGTTTGACAACGAGTTTTCATGACAAAGATATGAGTAAGTTATATCTGGCAGCACAACCGCCCTTTTAATTAGCGGAGCCAAATCAAATGTGAAAACCATGTCTTCCCAATATTTTGAGTTTATAAACTTATGGTTGTTACTCCTCAAAACATCTACTGATATAAGATAATTGCACGCCGATGCCTGTATACCGCCATATTTACGATAAGCGAACTCAGCAAATTCATCAGCAGAATCTAATATTGCCTTGGGGTATTGGTATAATATTGGTGTAGGACTGTTATTAAAAAGTTCTATTTTCTCATACGAGCCAAACACCACTTCTGCATTATGCTTTTTTAATGTTGAATGTAAAAGCGAAATACAATCAACAGGTATAACATCATCTGAGTCTAGAAAATACAAATAACGCCCACGGGCCTCATCAATAATACGATTACGTGCTTGTGCAACACCTGAGTTTTGAGGCTGAGCAACAATCCTTATGTCTTTGCCACGTGGATGACTTGCCTTTATTTCATTAACAATATCCATTGTAGCATCTGTGCCTCTATCGTCTATGAGCAGTATTTCTATATCTTCAAATGACTGGTTTAAAACAGACTCCAAAGTCTTTCGGATATATTTCTCTGCATTATAAACAGGAATACCTATAGTTACCTCAAAATTTCTCATAGACTCTCAAACAGCAAACGCCACTTTTCGGCGATATTATCAATATTAAATCTCTTTATATTCTCTACAGCTTTCATTGACATGTCATGTCTTAATTCACTGTCATTAACCATCTTAAGTATTGAACTAACCAAATCATCAACATTACCATTTGTCACAAGCGTCCCATCTTCGCCATCGCTGATTATAGAGCGTGGTCCCCAAGGACAATCAAACGACACCACAGGCAAGCCACATGCCATAGCCTCGGCTATCACCATGCCAAAACCCTCAAACCGAGAGGTGCATACCAGCATTGCACTATTGGCATATTCACGCCTCACATCATCGGTTCTGCCATTCAAATGGCATCTCGACATATCTATCCCGAGCTGCTCTGCCTGGCGAATATAAGGTTCACGGTCGCCATCACCAAAAATATCCAAAGTCCAGTCAGCACATTTGTCTTGCAGCTTTGCCCAAGCCTCAAGCATAAGGTCGATGCCTTTCTCATGAGAGTATCTGCCAACCAACAGTAATCGCTTTGATTCTTGATTAGAGATATTACATACATCAAATGGCAATGGATTTGGTATTGCCTCAACATTATCTAGTTCATGCCAGGCTTCGCGGTCTTTCTCTGTAAGAACAACCAAACTATTTAATTTTCTTAGATGTCCAAGTAAATTATTCGACCAAAATCGTGCAAAAATATTCTTTACAAAATTGGCGTCAGACACAGAGAAGTTTCTATAGTTTGCTCTGTTTATATGCAATTCGCCAATCTTTTTGCTCCCATCATGTATGTTGTTAATAAAATTAATCTCACGGCGAAGCATACTAATTGTTATATCAGGGCGAAGCCTCATCAGCTCTTCTCTAACCTTTTTCTTGTATTCCCTTTGTTTTTTCAGATAAAGCACAATCTTCTTTGTAAAAGAGCTGTGCCACAATTCTTCAAAGTTGATGTCAAGATTCACAATTTTCACCTTGTCAGACAAAGGATAAAACAATGGTTTTCCTTTACCCTCAGTAAGTATAATGGTAATGTCATATCCATAATGCTCAGCAAAATAATTTGCCTTGAGCGTAAGTACGCGCTCAACACCGCCTGCCATATACAATGCAGGTGTAAGATATACAATCTTAAGGCTCTTACCTTGCATAACTTTATTTATTGTGAATATGAAGGCAAACTTACTAAAAAAATTTGGAATAATCAAAAAATAGTGTTACTTTTGCGACTACATGAAACGTATTTGTTTTCTTACGGATTCAATATTCTCATATGGTGGCGTACAAAGAGTGACCGCTGTAATCGCAAAGGAATTGGCAAAGGAATATGACGTTACTATAGTAACAATGGATAGTCCTGAGTCAATGGATAAGCATATGTATGAGTTAGACTCCGTAAACCTATCGTTTAGGTTCCTTAAATGGCCCACTTACGAGTCAAAAGTGGCACGTTTATCTAAGCTATATAGCGCACTTTACAGAAAGGTGTTGCCAAAGACTGATTACACATCGCATCTCTATGGCTATAGTTGCTTTACACCTGCAAAACGTAAGACACTTATCGAGGAACTTAACGATGGCAATTACGATGTTATTATAGGCGTACATGCTCCGCTGGCTGCCCGTCTTGCCACCATTAAGCATCATCTTGGCAAAGCAAAAGTTATTGGTTGGATACACAATTCGTTTGAGGCATTATACTCAAAAGGCTCTACATACATAGGCAACGAACTGAAACATCATTACGTTTATCAGCTGAAGAGACTTGACGATGTAGTGGTATTATGCAATCATGACGCAGAGAAATACTGCGATTATGACAAAGAGATACGTCCAACTGTAATATACAACCCACTCACATTAGCACCTGGAGAAATGTCGGAAGGCAACTCAAAGAAGTTTCTTGCCGTAGGCAGATTCTCGCGTTTGCACAAAGGCTTTGACCTGCTTATTAAAGCATTCAGCATATTCGCAAAGAATAATAAAGAGTGGACGCTTGATATTGTTGGCGAAGGCGTTGAGGAAGATATGTATCATAAGCTGATTGCAGAACATAACATGCACGACAGGATTACCATCCACCCTTTCACAGATGATGTTCAGCTATATTATTCCGATGCGCAGATATATGTTTTGAGTTCCCGCTGGGAGGGTTTCGGATTAGTACTTGTAGAAGCCATGTCGCATGGTTTGCCCATTGTGTCGTCCGACATTCCCACAAGCAAAGAGATAATGGGTGATTTTGGCATATACTTCAAGAACGGCGACATAGAGGAACTGGCTAAAGCACTTGAAGAATCTACACGCATCGCCTGGCAACAATCATCCGAACAAGCCATTAATATCGCCAACTCTTTCGATATTAAGAATATTATAGGCAAGTGGAAAAATATTATCGGCGCATAACATCTGCTACCACATTTTCCATCTGAATCTTCCATGTAAGATGCTCAACCGTATGGCGTATATCGGCTGGAAGCATTGAACATGAGTCGATAAAAGCAAGCATTCGTTCCACATCTACAGGTGTTTCATCGGCAGGTGCCTTCAGAACGTAAGGTTTATTGTCGAAGTCTGAATCCGTTTCACTATAGACGAAAGGTATTCCGCGTGTGGCATACTCACGGTTTTTCAAGGTTTTTATCTCGGTTATGCCACTGCGGTGACGACCAAGACTGCCCACTGCGAACTGACATTTGTCGAAGACCTCATCAAGTTGTTTGCCAAATAATTGACCATGAAGCACAACATAATCTGCAATATCATATTTATCGATAAGTGTCTGTATGCCTGGCGCATGCTTTGAGTCTACGAGATTTCCCTTCCATATACCACCCACAATATGGAAGTACACCTTTCTGCCATCTTTATGTTTGCGATAATATTCGCCTAAGCCTGCAACCATGCGGTCATAACCATGCCAGTAGTGCACCTCAGCCACTCCTATAACGTGGATATCTCCATCACTCGACTTATAAGGATGCAACGGTATGCTATCAAAATCCACACCATTGCTTATATTTATCGTTCGCTGTCCGAATATGCGCTGGGCATCTGAGAACGTGACAATAGCATTCATCTGAGCAGAAAGGGAATCACGAAAAACCTTATCCATCAGCAAACCTAATCTTGTAAGCAGCGGAAAACCACTGAACTCACCGTCGTATGGATATGTTGGTATCTCGGTTACGCATCGTATACCTGCTTTTCGCAAGCGCTTAAAGAATTGAATGAGCACAGGATTGGCATTCTGGAAACTGCGGGCATACACGAACTCTATTCCCTGAGCTATGCAGTAGTCATAGATGCAACTATAGTCAAGGCGCTGTCGCAGGGCTGCCATCCTGCCCTTACCATAGTTTTTGATAATCTTATCATTAACGAATCTGCATCTGCTTCCATCATTTGTGAAATCATAATAACAGAGATGCACCTCATGACCATTCTCACGAAGACCCTTTACCTGATAATGTATCTTCTTACTTATGCCGCTGACTTCAGAAAAGCCATGATATACTAGGAACAGAACTTTCATTTGCTTTATTTTACTTGCAAATATAGATAAAAAAATTTGGATTAATTACTTTTTATGGTTATTTTTGCCAAATAATGATTATGCCTATTTATGAACAAAGATAATATAAGACAAAGCCTGAAATCAAGCCCTGGATTGAAAAAGGTTATTGACTTGATAATAATGAATCAAGTACGCACTCGCCCGAGATGGTATGTTAGAATGCTTGCACCTTTATATCAGCACAGGGACAAAGGCTCTGTTATATATAATAGCGTAAGAATGGACACACCACCCTATCGCCATTTCTCTATTGGAAAATACAGCGTTGTGGAGTCATTCTGTTGCATAAATAATGCCGTTGGTGATGTCTTTATTGGCGACAATACACGCATAGGACTTCATTCGACGATTATCGGTCCTGTGAAAATTGGGAACAATGTAAACCTTGCACAAGGTATTGTAGTTACGGCATTAAACCATAATATTGACAATCCCAGCTTAAGATTCGACCAGCAAGGTGTAAGCACAAAGGAAATATTAATAGAAGACGACGTATGGATTGGTGCCAACGCCGTAATATTGCCAGGAGTGAAAATTGGCAAGCATTCGGTTGTTGCCGCAGGAGCTGTTGTTACGAAAGATGTACCAGCTGGAACACTTGTGGCTGGTGTGCCTGCAACTGTAAGGAAATCCATAATATAAAATCTATCATACTATGAATATTGGAATAGAAGCGCAGAGGATATTCAGAAAGAATAAGCATGGCATGGATTATGTTGTGCTGCAAGAAATTAAGGAACTGCAAAAAATAGATACTGTCAACGAATACTTTATATTTGTAAAACCTGGTGAAGACAGATGCCTAGAAGAAACTCCAAACTTCCACATTATAGAATTGAAATGTCCATCGTATCCACTTTGGGAACAGGTTGCACTGCCTATTGCCGCCAAAAAGCATAAAGTAGATATACTGCATTGCACAAGCAATACTGCTCCAATATGGTGCGGCACTCCGCTGATGCTTACCCTACATGACATTATATTCCTTGAGCCAAGGGATAAGAACAATAAATCTCTCTACCAGAACATGGGTTGGCTATACAGAAGAATTGTTGTTCCAAAGATTCTCAATAAGTGCAAGCGCATAATAACGGTGTCTAACTTTGAACTTAACAATATCATCAGCAAGTTAAATATACCTAAGCAACAGATGGCAATGGTATATAATGGCTATAATAATTGGTTCCGTCCTATTGAGAATGTGGAGGATATTACATCAAAATATATTGACCAAACTGGATATTTCTTCTTCCTTGGCAATACAGACCCTAAGAAGAATACAGAGAGAACGCTGATTGCTTATTCTAAATATCTGAAAATGTCGAAGATAAAGCGCAAACTTCTTATAGCCGACCTCAAATCTCAACATTTGGAAGAGATTATATCCAGAAGAGGATTAGATGATATTAAGGATAATGTGGTTCTTACTGGATATGTGGTAAACAGCGACCTGCCATACATATATAATGGCGCTTTCACCTTTCTTTACACATCACTCAGAGAAAGTTTCGGAATTCCTTTATTAGAAGGAATGGCATGTGGAACACCTGTTATCACAAGCAACACATCGTCAATGCCAGAGATTGGTGGAAAGAATGCTGCTCTTATAAACCCTGAGAGTAGCGACGAAATAGCAGCAATGATGCTTAAGATTGAGAATAATAGTGATTTCAGAAACGAAGTTATAAACAATGGATTAGAAAGAGCTAAACTGTTCTCATGGAAAAATACAGCAACTAATCTTCTAAAACTATACGAAGAGGTATATAAGGAATGCTGATATTAATCGAAAAGGTTTAGCGATAAATCTACCTGAGGCTTTTCTTGTTCAGCCAGTTCTTCTACTTGTGCATCTTTAAAAGAAAGCATAAGTTGCTGGGCATCGTTATTCTTGTCATTCAAACGATAATATCCCCTTTTGCCTGTGCTTACTATTAAGGATGAAGACGACTTAGAGTTTTTAAGCAGATAAGCCTGAACATATTTATGAACCTCAGAAATGTCGGTAACAGAAAACAAACCACAACAACAATTATAAACATGCTTTGCTAAATTTTGCACGCTTATACCTTTATCACCTACCTCTGAAAGTATTTGTAATATATGCTTATCGTACATATTATAATATAATGAAAGCCGGTAATAAATAACTACCGGCTTTCATTTTATATGTTTTGGATATTAAACCAAAGCTACTTTGTCCTCGCTTGAAGCGATTTTGCCTTCTTTGAAAAGCCAGCCCATACCAAGAAGTGTTTCCTCCTCAGAGATTTTTGCAGCCTTTGCTATTTCCTTTACGCTAAGAGCCTTCTCTGCTGCTGCAAGTGCCTGATAAACATCACCTGCCTTGAAACCTACATTCTCTGCATTGAATGCAATAACTGCCTTCTTGCATGCTGCTTTCTTAACTGTTGCTTTCTTTGTTTCAGCCTTAACCTCTGTTGCAGCTGTAACAGCCTTCTTTGTTGTTTTCTTTTCTGCCATTGTTCTTAAATTAAAATCTAATAATCAATTCTGTATCCTAAAATCAATTTTCAGTTTGCAAAATTAATTTATTTTCAAATAACAGCAAAACTTTTTAGGCAATAATCTATTGATTTTCAATCGATTTGAAAGCAAATAGCGTTATTCTTGACGTATATCAACCTTTAGTTGCAATTCATCAAGCTGTTTTTGGTCTATTTCACCTGGAGCATCGAGCATAACATCACGTCCGCTATTATTCTTAGGGAATGCTATACAGTCGCGGATAGAGTCCAAACCTGCAAAAATACTTACAAAGCGATCGAGTCCAAAAGCAAGACCTGCATGAGGAGGCGCACCATACTTAAACGCATTGATAAGGAAGCCAAACTGTGCCATAGCCTTCTCTGGTGTGAAACCAAGAATGCCAAACATCTTCTCCTGCAGTTTGCCATCGTGGATACGCAAACTACCTCCACCAACTTCAATACCATTACATACAAAGTCGTATGCCATAGCACGAACTTTCTCTGGATGTTCATCAAGCATTGGGATGTCTTCTGGATTTGGCATTGTGAAAGGATGGTGAGTTGCCATAAGTCTCTGCTCTTCATCACTCCACTCAAACAATGGGAAGTCAACAATCCACAAGCACTCAAACTTGTTCTTATCGCGCAAACCAAGGCGCTCGCCCATCTCTAGACGCAATGTGCAAAGCTGTACTCGAGTCTTATTGGCATTGTCACCACTAAGAATAAGCACCAAGTCACCATCATTTGCGCCCATTACTTCTTTCAGTTTTACCCAAACTTCAGGGGCATAGAACTTTTCTATGCTTGACTTGACTGTTCCATCTGTGTTGAACTTAACATAAACCAAGCCCTTTGCACCTACCTGAGGACGCTTAACAAAATCGGTCAACTGGTCAAGTTGCTTGCGTGTATAGTCTGCACAACCAGGCACACAAATACCTCCGATATATTCTGCACTATCGAAAACAGGGAATGTACCTGTGCCTTTCAACACATCCATTAGCTCAACAAACTCCATACCGAAACGTGTATCTGGTTTATCGCTACCATAACGCTTCATAGCCTCATGCCATGGCATCTGTGTGAGTTTAGCTGGCAGTTCAACACCACGAATCTCCTTGAAGAGATGGCGAGCCATATCCTCAAACAGATTTATAACATCGTCTTGGTCAACAAAACTCATCTCGCAGTCAATCTGTGTAAACTCTGGCTGACGGTCAGCTCGCAAGTCCTCATCACGGAAACACTTTGCAATTTGGAAATAACGGTCAAAACCACTAACCATAAGCAACTGCTTTAATGTCTGTGGGCTTTGAGGCAAAGCATAGAACTGTCCTGGATTCATACGGCTTGGCACAACAAAATCTCGTGCACCTTCTGGTGTAGAACCAATAAGTATTGGAGTCTCTACTTCTATAAACTGATTAGAGTCAAGGAAGTTGCGAATAAGTATTGTCATGCGATGACGCAACTCTAGGTTCTTGCGAACTGCATTACGGCGCAAATCAAGATAGCGATATTTCATGCGAATATCATCACCGCCATCAGTATTATCCTCAATAGTAAAAGGCGGTGTCAAACTCTCACTTAAGACATTAAGCTCTGAAACAATAATCTCAATATCACCAGTTGGTATATTCTTGTTCTTGCTCTCACGCTCATTTACCAAACCTTTTACTTGAATACAATACTCACGACCAAGTTTATTGGCACGCTCACATAGTTCTGCGTCATTAGCCTCGTTAAAAACAAGCTGAGTAATTCCATAGCGGTCACGCAAATCGACAAATGTCATTCCGCCCATCTTTCGGCTTCGCTGCACCCAACCTGCTAATGTAACATTATTATTAACATCAGAGATTCTCAGTTCTCCACAAGTTTTGCTTCTATACATATTATATTTAAAATTATATTTTTGTGATACTTTTAAATTGAATTACAAAATTACATCTCTTTTTCCAAACAAGAGAATTATATTAATTATTTTTAATTATAAATCTTTACATGAATGTTCTGGCACAATAGCTAAATAAACAATATCATCCTTGCTATTATTATGCATAGAATGACTATGACCCATAGGACAATAATGGACATCACCTTTTGTAAAAGGCTCATTTACGCCGTCATAACAGAAATATCCATCACCATTTATAATATATACAATCTCGCAATTACCTTCATGTTTATGGTAGCCGCTTGAAGCGCCGGGAGCCAAACGGCTCATCATAATCTTACACTTATCATCTATAAAATTGCGAGTAAGCAGTTGACCCTCACCTCCTTTGAAATTCAAAAGTATTTCGTGGGTAATTTCATTAAAATCAATAATCATAGTTATAATCAAATATTAAATTTACAAATCCTTGAGCAAGATATCATTTGACGAACTTATATAATGACGCCTTATTTTTATAGCTTTGCTCCACCCATCATGATAATGACGTTCTAAAGGAAGACATATCTTCCAATTTCCCTTAGCCTCCAATCGACCAATCATCACTCCTAAAGTAAGTTTATCAACGTTTTCTGAAGGTACATACTGTGATGACTCGCCTTTCTCATCTGAGTTAATTTCTATTATAAGCCTTGCTTCAATTAGTTCGTAGAGCAATTCATTTACTATCCTTATAGGAATGTCTGTTTTATCACGCAATTGCATATTTGTATATGGCCTGCCACCATTATCAAACTGCCTGCATATATGGCTCATAAGCATAGCAGACAACATGAGTTTGTAACGATGACTCAAATCTCCTGTATGAGTATCATAATCATAATAATCTAGATTCTGATTCGTATAAGACAACTCTGCACCAAACAAGCATATAGTCCAAGATATTTGCACCCACAACATAAACATTGGCAATGCTGCAAACGAACCGTAAATGGCATTATAACCACTCATCCACAACTGAGAATTTATATAAAAATATTGCAACCACTGCATTGCAACACCTGCCAAAATGCCAGGAACAATCGCATTGCGCACTTTTACATGTGTGTTGGGCATAAAAACATAAAGTCCAACAAACATTATTGACATAATTATATATGGAAGAAGGTCGATAATAAACCTTACTACTGGAGCCAGCAATTCTATCCTTGGAATCTCATCTGCTATTGTTGTCATGAATATGGAGATACCAGATGTCAAAACAATAATTACAGGAAACAGCAATAGCATTGCTAGATAATCTGTAAAAGTACGGAATATGCTACGTGGTTTTTTAACCTGCCATATACTATTAAAAGCGCCTTCAATATTACTTATCAACATGAGGACTGTATAAAGCATGAATACAAGTCCTATACCAAGTATTACTCCGCTTTTTGTGTGTGTCAGATAACTATTCACAAAACCAATAATTGCTTCTGCTGCTTGTGGCTGTGACTCAAAAGTTTCGCGAAACCACACTTCTATATATTTATTATAGCCAAAACCACGGGCTATTGCAAATACTACAGCCATAATTGGCACAATAGCAAGAAGCGTGGAATAAGTAAGAGCAGAAGCTACATTCATTACCTTTCGTGCTGTAAAGAAGCGAATGGTAAGTATTAACTTCTTAAGCACATCAAGACAAAGGCGCTTGACAGGTGATAATGAACTATCTTGAACCTGCCAAATTCCAACTTTTAAATATCTTACTAATTTTTTCAACATTCTTTCATAGAAAATACAAAAAAAGAAAGCACTGCTCCTATAAGCCGGGTTCTGTATTGTCATAATTTCTCATAACAATGCTTGTCATTTATCTAATCCGCATGTCACCACACGGCTTAAGCATTCTACCCTCCATCGTATAAATCGGGCGGGCAACCCTCAGACGATGGTTTACATGAACTTGCAGCCCCTGGATGACACAGCACGCCGATCACCCGACGCCTGGTGGTCTCTTACACCACCTTCTCACCCTTACCATAATATATATGGCGGTTGTTTTCTTCTGTCATATCCTACTGTTGCCAATAGCTTCCACTTTCAGAAGCAGGGCACCCTGTGCTGCCCGGACTTTCCTCTTATACCAAAAAAGATATCAGCGACAAGCCGGAGCACTGCTTTCATTATGCAAAAGTACATTAAAAAGGCGGTACGACAAAAAAAACTCATATATTTTTATTGCTAACATATAAAAACAAAGACTTTAAACAATTGTAAAAAAACACATTTATCTCGTAAACAGCAGTTAACAAGGAAAATCTAATTGTTAAAATGAAAGAAATAAACATGACAAATTTGCTCTTTAATAAAATTTGCGCCTATATTTGCAACAGAAAACGTGATAATTAACATCAACTAAACTACATAAAATATTTTAAAATGAAAAAGATTTTAAGTTATTTACTTCCAACATTTTGTCTCGTTGCCATAGTTTTTTCATTGGCAGCATTCAACAAAGTTAATGCTTCTACAGCACAAAGCGCAGCATTATCATCTACCCTTCCTGCGCCTGTGACATTACCGGCCTCACAACCTGTTGATTTAACCTATGCAGCAGAGAAAGCACTGCCATCAGTGGTACATATTAAATATGTTCAAAACAGTAAGATAAAAACTGTTGAGGTTGAAAGAGATCCATTCAGCGATTTCTTCGACCCATTTGGTGGATTCTTTGGGCGCGGCAACAGCGGAAAACAAAAACGCCAGGTTCAGACTCCAAGACGTACAGCTTCTGGTTCTGGGGTTATCATCTCATCTGATGGATATATCGTTACTAACAATCATGTTGTGGAAGGGGCTGACGAACTAACAGTTACCCTTAATGACAACTCTGAATATTCGGCAAGAATAATTGGAACAGACAAGGCTACAGACCTAGCACTAATTAAGATTGACGGCAAAAAACTTCCAGCAATAACAATAGCAGACTCTGATAAAATACGCATAGGCGAATGGGTGTTGGCTGTAGGCAATCCGCTGGGCCTTAACAACACTGTTACTGCAGGAATTGTAAGCGCAAAGGCCCGTTCACTTGGAGCAAATGGAGTTGAATCATTTATACAAACAGATGCTGCTATAAACCAAGGAAATTCTGGCGGTGCGCTGGTTAACACAAACGGCCATCTTATTGGAATTAATGCAATGTTATATTCGCAAACTGGTTCTTACAGCGGTTATGGTTTTGCCATACCAACAACAATTATGAATAAAGTGGTTGACGATTTGAAAAAATACGGAACCGTGCAACGTGCTATGATTGGAATTCAAGGCGGCGACGTAAAGAAATATATTGACAGCGAAAAAGAGCAAGGCAATGAAATTGACCTTGGCACAATGGACGGCATATATGTTTCCTCTGTCATTAATGGTGGCGCAGCAGCTGAGGCTGGAATAAAAGAGGGCGATGTCATTATAGCTATAGACAATCACAAAGTAACCAAGATGGCAGAATTGCAAGAAATCATTGCAAGAAAACGCCCAGGCGACAAAGTAACACTCACATATATACATGACAAGAAAAAGCAGACAGAAACTGTAACACTCAAAAACGAGCAGGGAAATACCAATGTTGTAAAACATGCTGACTTAGACGTATTAGGAGCAAACTTCCGTGAAATAACCGACGAGAAGAAAAGACAACTTGCTATAGGCAATGGCATTGAAGTTACAAAAGTGAATGCAGGCAGACTTAAAGAAGCAGGCATAAGCAAAGGTTTCATCATTCAAAAAATTAACGACCAACTTATCAAGACCGTTGACGATATGCAAACAGTTGTAAAAGAGGCTTCAACAAGCAACGAGCCAGTATTATACATCCAAGGCATATACCCAACAGGGAAGAAAGCATATTTTGCAATTTCTTTACAAGAATAATATAATTAATTAAAATCTGATTTCATTAACATTGGATTTACTTTGCAATGTAATGAAATCAGATGCTTTTTATTTGGTTATAAAAATAAATTAATATACCTTTGCAAATTAATTGATTGACCTTCCATGAGACAACTTAAAATCAACAAATCCATAACCAATCGCGATAGTGATTCATTGGAGAAATATCTATCTGAGATAACACGCGAGAATCTTTTAACTGTAGATGAAGAAGTTGAGTTGGCACAGAGAATACGGGAAGGAGACCGTAAAGCATTAGATAAATTAACCAAAGCAAATCTTCGGTTTGTTGTATCTGTTGCAAAACAATATCAAAACTATGGTCTTTCCTTATCCGATTTAATAAACGAAGGCAATATCGGTCTGATAAAAGCAGCCGAGAGATTTGACGACACTCGTGGCTTCAAATTCATATCATATGCTGTATGGTGGATAAGACAAAGCATATTGCAGGCAATTGCAGAACATAGCCGCCTTGTAAAATTACCTTTTAATAAGCTCGGGACTGCAAGCAAACTGCATAGAGAGTCAGCCAAATTTGAGCAAGCGCATGAGAGGAACCCATCTGCAAGCGAATTAGCAGAACAAACAAACTTACCTGAAGAAAAGATATACGAAGTTCTTAATTCTGGTAACGACAAGCACATATCAGTTGACGCACCCTTCTCGCAAGAAGAAGACAGCAGTTTACTCGACATAATAACTAATGAAAATGCTCCACAGGCAGACATGCAGTTGATAAAGGAATCACTCCTATCAGAAATCAGGATTGTTCTGGCAACACTAAAAGCACGTGAGAGGCAAATAATTGAGGCATCGTTTGGTATAAACCAGCCCGAGAAGACCTTAGAAGAGATTGCGCAAGAAAGCGGACTCACTCGGGAACGAGTAAGGCAGATAAAGGAGAAAGCCATCAGGACATTAAGAAAAAGTACAAAAAATAAAATATTAAAAGCATATTTAGGACAATAAACAAAATTTACAATGAGACTTAAAGGACTTACAATAATTGTTATTATTCTGTTATCAGCATTTACGCCATACACATCATATGGTAAAGGAAAAAGGATTCCAGATATATATATGTTTGGCGTATCTGCATCATTCAAAGACTCAGTAGTATATTTCACAGATATACAAAAGGTAGACAGCGTATGGATTGACACAAAATCAAAGTTTCTATTAGGCAGAGAGAACTACAGTTTACAACTTAAGAACTATTTAAGTGAAAAGCAAAATTCACCTCATCGTACTTGTATCATAATGTTTGCCAACGACAAGAAAGGGATAGAGAAGAAATTTGTAAAAATTAGGGAGAAATATACTGGCAAGAAATCAAGAAACCAGTTTGACGTGAGATACATAAACGTAAATGATTTCCGTTTTAAATGTATTGATATGGGATACGATGAAGAATATAATGCTTCTGACAACAAATGATTGAAATGACACAAAGCTTATATTATAACATTGCCGATTTCTGCATAAACATCCGATTTAATAACACATCGGAAAATAACATATTGCTATTACCATCATTTTCTCCTTTCAGATGCTCTGAAGAGAGAGAACTATTATTTACGTTGCTAGTTGACGACACTATAAAGGAAGAACCTGATGTTAGTCTAATACGTGACATCGACACTGGTAATGGTAAAACTGAAGTATCGATTACAAAAGATAACGGTTACCAATTTATAATCAGAAACATTTCTGGCGATAAATGTTGTACCCTTATTACAGACAAGCATTTTTCAATGTGCAAATGTGCTTTATTCGGTTCTCATAATATGCGTTCATTTGGTTTAAATAATGCATTAATGCTAACATTTGCATTTGCTGGGAGTCGCAAAAACACACTTCTTATCCATGCCTCATGTGTTGGACATAATGGGCACGCATATCCTTTCATAGCAAAAAGCGGTACAGGCAAAAGCACTCATTCATCATTATGGCTAAAGCACATACCTGATACAGAACTGATTAACGACGACAATCCTATACTGCGCATAGACGATAATGGCATTTGGTTATATGGGTCGCCATGGAGCGGCAAGACACCATGCTATCGAAACATCAAAGTGGCATTAGGTGCAATAACAAAAATTGAAAGGTCGCAGACCAACAGTATCCAACGACTTAATCCAATTATGGCATTTGCCAATATGCTCCCAGCCTGCTCTTCCATGAGATGGGACAATGACATTTACAACTCTATGTGCGATACAATTACTAAGATAATTGAAAACATTCCTATTTACACCTTATTCTGCAAACCAGACGAGGAAGCTGCAATAATATGCCACAGAACAATAACCAAATAAATAAATTGCACATTGCAAATGCCATATTAATACCTGAGGTAATTTCACTTCTTAACGAGAACCACACGGTGACAATTCCACTCAGAGGATTCAGCATGAGGCCATTCCTTGAGGACAAGCGCGACAAAGCTTTGCTGAAAACAGTTCATGACATAAAAGTTGGCGATGTTGTTCTTGCAGAAATTAAGAGAGAACAATACGTACTACACCGAATAATTGCAATTAAAGAGAATGACATAACACTATTAGGCGATGGCAATCTAAAACCAGAATACTGCAAAAGAAGCGACATCAAAGGCATTGCTATAGGTTTTTACAGAAAAGGAAGAACAAATTTAGACAGCACAGACAACAAGAAATGGCAAATATATTCATGGATTTGGATGAGATTATATCCTATAAGACGCTATTTGCTATTCATACATAGAAAACTATTTATAAAATAACATCATGATACATAAAAAAGGATTTAAATTGCGCCAGGTATGTGGCGAGAATATCATTGTGGCAGAAGGACGTGAGAATATTGATTTCAGCAAGATTATAAGCATGAACGAAACCGCTGCTTTTTTATGGGAGAAAACCGACAATATGGAATTTGACAAATCCACACTGGTAAGCTTACTTATGTCAGAATACGAAGTAACAGAAGACGTCGCGATATCCGACATTGACAAATTAATCACCAAATGGACGGAAGCAGGAATCATAGAATAACACTTTGACACATACAAACACATCGTATGTGTCATTTTTTTATACAAAAATACATTTTTCATAACAAAATGAAATCTTTTTCTCATTTTTCTTAATAAAACGTTTGTAGATTTAAAAAAATAATATACCTTTGCACCCGCAAACCGAAAATAAAGCAATTTATGGTGCTTATCGGAGTGTAAAGGTAAAATCAATTATGAACTAAATAAAAGAAAAAGATTATGAATGCAGCACAAGTTGTTGAAGATTTGAAGAGAAGATTTCCAAATGAGCCTGAATATATTCAGGCTGTAAGTGAGGTGCTCCCAACAATTGAGGAAGAATACAACAAGCACCCAGAGTTTGACAGAGCAAATCTTATTGAGCGTCTATGCATTCCAGACCGAATTATCACATTCCGTGTGACATGGGTTGACGACAAGGGTAACGTACAGACAAACATGGGATACCGCGTACAGCACAATAACGTAATTGGTCCTTACAAAGGTGGTATCCGTTTCCATAAATCAGTAAATCTTGGTATTCTGAAATTCCTTGCTTTCGAGCAGACATTCAAGAATTCATTAACAACACTGCCTATGGGCGGTGGCAAGGGTGGTTCAGACTTCAGCCCTCGCGGTAAGAGTGACGCTGAGGTTATGCGTTTTTGCCAGGCCTTTATTAATGAGTTATATCGTCACATTGGTCCAGACGAGGACGTTCCTGCAGGTGATATTGGCGTAGGTGGTCGCGAGGTTGGATATATGTTTGGTCAGTATAAGAAACTAAGCCATCAGTTCACTGGAGTATTCACAGGTAAGGGTCGTGAATTTGGCGGTTCACTTATACGTCCTGAGGCAACAGGTTATGGTAATGTATACTTCTGCGTAGAAATGCTTAAGACTCGTGGCGAGACATTGGAGGGCAAGAAAGTTCTTATCTCTGGTTCTGGTAACGTAGCACAGTATGCAGCAGAGAAGTGCCTTCAGTTAGGCGCAACCGTACTCACAATGTCTGACTCAGACGGTTATATCTATGACCCAGATGGTATTGACCGTGAGAAGCTTGACTACATCATGGAACTCAAGAACATAGAGCGCGGCCGCATCAAGGAGTATGTTGAGGAATATCCAAATGCTGTTTACCATGCTGGCGAGCGCCCATGGGGAGAAAAGGCTGATATTGCCATGCCATGCGCAACACAGAACGAGATAAACGGAGAGCAGGCACAGACACTTGTTGACAATGGTATATTCTGCGTAAGCGAGGGTGCCAACATGCCATCTACTCCAGAAGCAATACATATTTTCTTGAGTAATAAACTGCTTTATGCACCAGGAAAGGCTTCAAATGCAGGCGGTGTTTCTGTATCTGGTTTGGAAATGAGTCAGAATTCAGAACGCTTAAGCTGGTCAGCAGAGCAAGTTGACGAAATGCTGCACAACATCATGACCAATATCCACGAGAACTGCGTGAAATATGGCAAGGAAGCTGATGGTTACATAAACTACATGAAGGGTGCAAACGTATGCGGTTTCATGAAAGTAGCTAAAGCTATGATGGCACAAGGAATAGTATAAAAAAAACTATATAATCAACCAACACAAACCATATATAATTCTTTTTTTATGGGGATGTAATCAGCAATGATTATGTCCCCATTTTAATGGTATTATAAAAATAAATATTGGAATCTAGAAACCCAGGAGAAACTTATAAAATATAGAATATACAGATTTAATGACCGCAACAATGTATAATTCCTCATCTTTCAACTTATATACACAGAAAATGTGAACACAAAAAAAACCGAATGCTAATTGCATCCGGTTTAATATTATTGAGATTAGAATTATAATTATTCTGCAACCTCTTCTGCTGGTGTTTCCTCAACTGCAGGTGCCTCAACTTCAGCAACCTCAACCTTTACATTCTCAGCAACAACAGTTACTGGAATCTCAACAGATACCTCTTTGTGGAAGTGAACTGTAGCAACGTACTCACCAACATTCTTGATGTCACGCATAACGATAATCTTGCGGTCAACTTCCTTGCCAAGCTTAGCGAGCTCCTGAGCAACAGTAGCAGCTGTTACTGAACCATAGAGTGCACCAGTTGTACTAACCTTAGCCTCAATAGTAAGAGCAACACCATTGAGTGACTCAGCCTTCTGCTCAGCAGCAGCCTTCTGTGCTGCAAGCTTGTGAGCCTGCTGCTTGAGGTTTTCTGCAAGAACCTTCTTTGCTGATTCTGAAGCGATAACAGCCTTACCCTGTGGGATAAGATAGTTACGGCCATAACCAGACTTAACATTTACGATATCGTTCTTGTATCCAAGACCGATAATATCTTCTTTAAGTATTAATTCCATGTTTTGTCTCCTCCTTAATTATTTCATCAAGTCTGTTACGTAAGGAAGCAAAGCAATCTGACGAGCACGCTTTACAGCCTGTGCTACACGACGCTGATACTTAAGTGAAGTACCTGTGATGCGACGTGGGAGAATCTTACCCTGCTCGTTAAGGAACTTCTTCAAGAACTCAGGATCTTTGTAATCGATATACTTGATACCACTCTTCTTGAAACGGCAATACTTCTTCTTCTTTGTATCGATAGAAGGAGCATTCAAATAACGAATTTCTGTTTCCTGTGCCATGATTTAAGCCTCCTCTTTTTTACCAAGCTTGTTGCGACGCTTCTCAGCATATTCTGCAGCATACTTGTCAAGTTTAACTGTCATGAAACGGATAACTTTCTCATCACGACGATAAGCTGTATCCAACTTCTTGATAACTGATGGCTCTGCCTTGAACTCTAACAGGCAATAAAAACCTGTTGACTTCTTCTGAATAGCATAAGCCATTTTCTTCAATCCCCAGGTCTCTTCGTTGAGAATCTCTGCACCACGTTTGGTGAGTTCATTCTTGAACTTAGCGACCGTTTCCTTCATCTGTTCATCAGACAAAACGGGAGTCAAAATGAAAACGGTTTCGTATTGATTCATACTAAAAATAAATGAATAATTTGTTATTTTGCAAAATTGCGGTGCAAAGGTACAACTTTTTTTCTTTCTATGCAAATATAATTGTTACTTTTGTTATAATTATTCATTTATAATAAATTGTATGACAAAATTAAGGTTAACAGAAATATTATATCCACATATTTATAATAAGTGAACCACTTAGCTACCTTAAACGATAGGTTTAGTGATGCTAAATGATTCACTTTTATTTATTAAACGCCCTGTTGGGTATTGAAATGTTTACTTCTGCTTAACGCCGTTTACTGTAACATTGTCAAAAGCAATTTTCCCTACACCCACCAAGTGGTTTACTTCCTTCTCTGTCACGCCATTAATATTGCAGTCTTTGAAGTAAATATCCTTAGCCAACTCCTTGCCTTCAAGTCCATCTACATGAATCATATAACGACTCTTCTTGCTTCTCACATTTTCCACATATATATCATGGAATGATGGCATGTAAGGACCTTTATCTGTATACCAATACTTTAGCTCTAAGCCTACGATAGCAAGTTTGCACTCTCCTACCTCAATGTTTTTAACTCTTACATTTGCCACCTCTCCTCCTCGGGCTGGGTTAGACTTTATGCGCAACACGCGGTCGAGATTAGGACTATCCATATAGCAGTCTTGTACTGTTACATTATAAACGCTACCTGATATTTCGCTACCTATAGCCACACCAGCATGTCCATCTCGCATAATGCAATTGCGGATAAGAATGTCTTTGCTTGGAATGTTCCAACGGCGACCATCGTTGTCTTTGCCTGATTTTATTGCTATACAGTCGTCACCTGTGTCAAAATAACAACCTTCGATAAGCACATCTGTACACGACTCTGGGTCGCATCCATCATTATTGCTGCCATGACTGCGAAGAATAAGATTGCGCACGGTAACATTCTCGCAAAGCAAAGGATGAACAAGCCAGAATGGAGAGCGGTTTATCTCGAATCCGTCAAGCAGAATATTCTTGCATTTGTATAGATTTATAAATTGTGGTCGCATGCCGCACTTTCCTTCAAAGCGGCGCTTCTCTACATCCACCTTGGCATTATTCATCTCCACAAGCTGTGTCTTATCTCTTGCAGTGCGTCCGTCTGGCTGAAGGTGATAATACATATTGTGTGGATCAAGCCAGTTTGCCGCTGTTGCCTGGCCGTCGAGCAATGCCTTTCCTGTAATTGCGATATTCTCCTGGCCGTATGCATAAATTAACGGCGAGAGATTATAGCAGTCAGCCCCCTCTATGCGAGTGAGCACGATTGGTTCATAAAGGCGTGGGTCGGTACTGAATCTCAGCACTACTCCATCCTCCATATGAAGATGTACGTTTGACTTCAGATGTATAGGACCTGTAAGATACTCACCTTTTGGTATCAGCACTTTGCCGCCGCCTTGTTTTGAGCAGTCTATTATTGCATTGTTTATAGCAGCAGTATAGATTGTGTCTTTGCCGTTATAATAATCTTTAATGTTAAATACCCTGTCTGGGAATGTTGGAATAGTTGTTGCACCAGCAAATACCCACATGGCCGCCGCCAACAATAGCAAAAAAGTTTTCTTCATTTTTATATGTATTTTGTTATTCAACTGCAAAGATAATGAAAAACAAGCAAATACAAGGTGATATTCCTATCAAATTACTAATTTGCCATCTTTATTTTATATTTTTCATGCTGCATGTACAGAAAAAGGCCTCCGCATTTTCTTTGCGAAGGCCCTTGTATTAGTTTACTCTGCTTCTGGAGTAATCAGTTTATAACCCTTTCCATGGATATTGATAATTTCTATCTGCTCATCGTCTTTTAGATGTTTTCTCAATTTTGTGATATAAACATCCATAGAGCGAGCATTGAAATAGTTATCATCTATCCAGATTGTCTTAAGAGCGAAGTCGCGCTGGAGAATCTCATTAGCATGACTGCAGAGCAAAGCGAGCAACTCATTTTCCTTTGTAGTAAGCTTTGTTTGCTTATCACCGATAGACAGCAGCTGCTTCTGAGTATCGAAAACAAATTTACCTATATTATATACGGTGTTTTCTTTGCTCTTCTTGCCACGCACTCGGCGCAATATTGCCTCTATACGGAAAACAAGCTCTTCCATTGAGAAAGGCTTTGTGATGTAGTCATCGGCACCTATCTTAAATCCTTCAAGAATATCCTCCTTAAGAGTCTTTGCTGTAAGGAAGATTATAGGTATCTCTGCATTAGCAGCACGTATTTCCTGAGCCAAAGTAAAGCCGTCTTTCTTTGGCATCATGACATCAAGCACACAAATATCAAACTTTGACTTCAGGAAAGCCTTGAATCCAGCCTCGCCGTCGGGGCAAAGTTCTGCACTAAAACCTTTTGCTGCAAGATATTCACGCAACAACATACCCAGGTTCTCATCGTCTTCGCAAAGAAGAATCTTTAATTTGTCATCCATAACATTAATTATTAAAAGTGAATATTATTTTTTTTATTATCTTATACTATTACAGGAAGAGAGATTGTGAATATCGTGCCCTTTCCGTATTCGCTGTCAACGAGGATGTCACCTTTATGCAGGTTTATTACCTTTTTAACATAAGCGAGTCCTAATCCGAAGCCTTTCACATCGTGCCTGTTGCCAGTATGTACGCGGTAGAACTTCTCAAATATCTTCTTCAGGTTTTCACGCTTTATTCCCATGCCTGTATCTCTTATTGAAAGATACACCTTGCCATTTTCATTCCATGTGCGAAGATAAATATCTAGCGGTGCATCGGGATTGCAATACTTCACTGAATTGTCCATAAGATTGTAAACCACATTCTGGAAGTGCATCTCATCAACAAATATCGTTGAATCAACAGCTTCTATCTCTGTATAAATCTTTCCGCCAGTATGCTCTACACGCAAGGAGAATGAGTTGGCTGCATTCTCCACCACCTCGTTTATGTCTACTTCCTTCTCCTTGAACACCACTTTATTCCTATCAAACAAAGACATCTGCAGCACTTTTTCAACGAGGAATCTCAAGCGCTTAGTCTCATCAGTTATCACCTTTCCCAGATGTGACATCATGGCTGGGCTTTTAGTAACGCTGTCATCATTAAGCATCTGAGACGCTAGTGAGATGCTGGCTATCGGAGTCTTCAGTTCATGAGTCATGTTGTTGATGAAGTCGTTTTTAATCTCTGTATAACGCCTTTGGCGGAATATTACAAATATAGTAAACACGAAGGTAATCAGCAGGATGCATGTAAACACCACCGATGGTATCATAAATCTCACACTCGAGAATATATAACTATCTATATCAGGGAAATGAATCTTCACGATGCCTTTCTTTGCCTGCGGGTCGTTTCTGAACAGCACCTGTGAATAGGTATAAGAATCACCCTCGTCTGTATAGTCGGAACAGCGGAACACCTCGCGTCCATCGGCCGTCGAAACGGTTACATGATATGGTATGCTAACCCCATTGTTAAGCAGTTCTGCTCTAATATCCTGATCTAGCAGTTTGAAGTTGATTCTTTCTTTCAGCGGTTTGTCGCTTGCTGTGTAAAGAATGTTATATACCACCTCGTCAAGCAACGCTTTCTGATACACATAACGATTGCGAACAGCCTCTTGCAGGGAGCGTGCAGCATTGGTTATGGAATGCTTGTCCTGCAGAATCATTCCCTTAGGTATTGAGGCAGGCTTAGTTGCAAATGTCTTTAGCTCAAATGATGAATAAACCGTGCCGTCATTACTTGTTACAGAAAACTGATGAGAATGCTGTATGACATCACTAATATTATTAGAATGCATCATAATGGAATCTTGACGGAACGCCTTTCTTTCTATTTCAGCAACATCTTTTTCAAGATAACGTTGCGTCTCGCTTATCTCAAGGTTTCTTGAAGCCTGATACAAGCTGCGGTTAACAGATTCGTCAAACTGTTCCTTTTTCATCTTTGCCATCTCTTCTATGTAAGAGATTTGCAGAAAAAGAAGAGCCAGAAATGAGAATCCCATTACTATTGCTATTATCCAAATCGTTGACTTTTTCATGGCAGCAAAGGTATCATAAATATTAATACGTTAATCTTTATTTGTTAAGATTTTCGGTTAAATTTAATTGCATTAACAAAAAGTCATCGTTTTAATTGCAAATAATAAGTTATCTACATATAAAATAAATAAAAAAAGCGGCCTTCGCAATAGAAAGCCGCCATATATATTTAAGGTATGTATCAGAAGATAGCTCTAATTATCAAGAATAAATATTGAAATTATTAGAATGAATACTCAAATCCCAAACTACTATATTCCTGGAACTGCAGGTACCCCATGTCGTCATGACGTTTAGTGCTGTCGTCAAAGCGTGGGTAAACAACAATGTTAGCGCTTATGTATTTACTAACTTGCAATTTGAATGTGTTTTCCCACTCAACCAAAGCCCTTTTATAGCTTGTATATGCGTAAAGACGAGTGCGCCATGACACACTATTAGATATCTTCCATGTAAGATTGGCATTGAGAGACGAACCGAAGTCCTCATTAGTACGGTGATTTCCTTTTATGCCATGGTTTGAAGCAAGATTCTTGCGGTCAACATATTTAAAGTTGAAAGCCAGAGCAGACATGTTAATATTTCCTGTAAGCTTATTGTCTTTAGTGGCCACAGAGTAATCCATACCGACACCAAGGTTAACATTAAGAGGAGAAAGGAAATCGCTGTATACCTTTTTATCATTACTTCTCAATCCTTGAGTAAACTGTGTTGTGGCAATAAGCTGCAATGAATAGTACCAGCGTTTAGTTGCCTGCAAACCAAGTTTACCTGTATAGCGTATTACGTCAGTGCTAGTCTTGAACTTATGAAGCGTATCCTCTCTTGAGTTTCTAAAACCAAGCTGCATCACAAGTTCGTTATCAAACTTCACCTTCTGCTTATTATTATAATTAGCCTTTAGGATAAGTTCTCCAAACATAGAATAGTTGCTCTCGCCTCCCTTATGCCAGTTGTCTGAGTAATAATACTGAAGCAATTGAAACTTGCTATTAGCTGAGAATTTCCAGAAATTAGGTTTCTTAACCACTATTGACGCCTGAACATCTGGCACAGGCGCTTGTGGAACAGGCACTGCTTTCTCCACAAGAATCTTCTCCTGCTTAAGCGGTTTGTCTATATCGTCGCGCACGGTGCCAGTCTTCTTCAGTTGCGTCTCTGTGCCCTTCACCAAGTCTGGTCGGCTGATATACATATTAATCAAAGCATTGTCAACAGCAGATGTTACATTATTAGCCTTAGAATCTAAAGATAAAGAGTTTTGCGCTGGAGAATGATAGAATGTAAGCGGAACAAACAATTTGTAAGTAGACGCATTATTAACCTGAATCTTTAAAGAGTCGTTTGCTTTGCTTAGAGAGTCAATACGACTTTTATATACTGCTATCAATTCGTCATAATACTTATTCTCATATTTCGCGCTATCTACATGCGCTAAAGAATCTGTTTGTGCTTTTGCAAAAGCATTTACACAAACAAACATGAGTAACAACAACCACTTTGTCTTCATAATTTTAATAAAATATTGAAAATGCAAAGTTAGTCAATATAATTGAGAATAAAATAATAAATATAAAAAATTACATGCAAACAAAACATTTCGCGCCATTAATCTTTGGAAATTCTCAATATTTTAGTACTTTTGCATTTTGATTTAAGAAAATATTAGCAATTAGGTTTAATAAAATTCAATTGAGGCATGGCAGAAACTAAGTAGATTTTTGTTACTGACGGTGTTGTATCATCGCACAGAACTCAATCCACACCCATTGTTCCTCGACTTTATAAAAACAGCAACTAATTAATTTAATAACAATAAATGAATAAGAATAATATCATCGGCTTTACGCTCATGGCATTGGTGCTGATAGGTTTCAGCATCTACAACCAGCCATCAGATGCTGAAATAGCCGAAATGAGAAAACAAGACTCCCTGGCCAACGCAGCAAATATAGCCAACGAGAAGGCCATAGAAGCACAGAAACAGGCAGCAGAGGCTCAGAAGGCACAAGCACTTACTGAGGCGCGGAACGACACCACCGCTTTATTCCACAAAGCACTCAACGGTACAGCCGACAGCATTGTACTGAAGAACAGTCATGTGGAGCTTACACTAAGCACCAAGGGAGGTGTTGTAAAGAAAGCAAAGGTTCTCAACTTCAAAGACCTCGATGGTTCTGAAAGCGTTACTTTGTTTGATGGCGACGACCAAGACATGAATTTCATGCTTGCCGGCAAGACAACAAACATCGTAACTTCTGACCTTTATTTCACTCCTTCAAACATTTCTGACTCTACCGTTACCATGACTGCTTTAGCAGGCAATGGCGGCCAGGTGGTTTTCAATTATGTTTTAGGCAAGGACTACATGCTCCACATGGAGTTTAAGACAACTGGCCTTAGCGGACTCTTTGCTCCTAACTATAAAGAGGTGGATATTGAATGGCGCGATAAGTGCCGCCAGCACGAAAAGGGCTTTACCTTTGAGAATCAGTACTCTACCCTAACCTACAAGGAGAGCACCGACGATGACAGCGATTATCTTAGTCAGGCATCAGCAGAGGAGAACGAGATTATGGAAGAGCCACTCGACTGGGTAGCTTTCAAGAATCAGTTCTTCAGCACAATACTTATTTCTAAAGACAATTTCGCTGCCAACGCCTCTCTTACAAGCATACCACAGGAGAAAGGCACTGGTTACCTGAAGTACTATGAGGCAAAGCTGAAAACAAAGTTCGACCCAACAGGAGCTCAGCCTACAGAGCTTGAGATGTATTTCGGTCCTAACGACTATCGCCTGCTTCAGAGAGTACAGGAGCAAAGCACATTCGGCAAGGAACTTGAGATGCAAAACCTTGTTGACCTTGGATGGCCTTTGGTAAGACTCATCAACCGCTGGTTCACACTTTATGTGTTCGACTGGCTCACAGGCTTTGGTCTTAACATGGGTATTGTGCTGATTATCATCACCTTGCTTCTTAAGGCTATCACATTCCCATTGGTAAAGAAGAGTTATATGAGCTCTGCCAAGATGCGTGTTCTTCGTCCAAAAATAGAAGAGGCTACAAAGCAGTACAATAAGCCTGAAGACCAGATGATGAAGCAGCAGGCCATGATGACTATCTACTCAAAATATGGTGTAAGCCCATTGAGCGGATGTCTGCCTATGCTCATTCAGATGCCTATCTGGATTGCTATGTTCAACTTTGTGCCTAACGCTATCCAGCTTCGTGGCCACAGTTTCCTCTGGATTGACGACCTGTCAACCTACGACCCAATCGTAGAATGGAGCACCAACCTGTGGCTCATTGGCGACCATCTGAGTCTCACATGTATCTTGTTCTGCGTTTCAAACGTGCTTTATACTATGATGACCATGCGCCAGCAGAAAGACCAGATGATGGGCCAGCAGGCAGAGCAGATGAAGATGATGCAGTGGATGATGTATCTCATGCCTGTAATGTTCTTCTTCATGTTCAACGACTACTCTGCGGGTCTTAACTTCTACTACTTCATATCACTCTTCTTCAGTGCTGCTATCATGTGGATGCTGCGCAAGACCACCAACGACGCAAAACTCCTTGAGTATCTTGAAGAGCGCTACAAGAAGAATCTGAATAATCCTAAGAAGCAAAGTGGTTTTGCCGCACGCCTTGCAGCTATGCAGCAACAGGCTGAGGAACTAAGAAAACAGCGCGAGAGATATAATAAGTAATATAAATACTTTAGTTGACAAGTAGACGAGTTGACATGTTAACAAGTTGAAAAGTAGACGAGTTGACGAGTAGACAAGTTAATAGTTACAAAAAAACAAATAACTCGTTTACTCGTCAACTCGTTAACTTGTAAAGAAAGCAAGCAACTTGAAAACGAGAACAAATAACTCGTCAACTTATCAACTCACCAACTCACCAACTCACCAACTCACCAACTCACCAACTCATTTACAAATACATAACTCATAAATAATATGAAAAAATTACTATTAACTGCAGCCACAGCAGCATTGATGCTAAGCAGCTGCACTAAAACGCAAGAAACTGTGAACATCGGTAAAAGCGACATCAAACTCGAGAGCAATCAGATGACACCAGAGGCACTCTGGGCTATGGGACGCATAGCCACCGCCGAAGCATCACCCAACGGAAAGCAGATTGTTTATCAAGTGGGCTACTATAGTGTTGAAGAAAACAAAGGCCATCATGTGCTTTGCCTGATAAACGCCGACGGCACAGACAATCGCCAGCTCACTGAGAGTGCTAAGAGCGAAACCGACCCTGCATGGATAGAGGACGGAAAGCGCATAGCCTATATTTCTGACGGACAAATATGGGCGATGAATGCCGACGGCACCAACCGCACACAGCTTACCAACGACGAGGCTGGCATCAACGCCTTTAAGTTCTCTCCCGACGGCAAGAAGGTGATACTCCTCAAGTCTATACCATTCAACGAGATTATCAAGAAAAACCCCGACGACCTGCCTAAGGCAACAGGCATCAACGCCACCGACCTTATGTATCGCCATTGGGACCACTATGTGCAGAGCATACAGCATCCGTTTGTGGCAGAGGTTACGGAGAATGGCATTAGCCAGGGTTACGACATCATGGAAGGCGAGCCATACGAGTGTCCGATGGAGCCATTCGGCGGCATTGAGCAACTGGGATGGAGCAACGACTCAAAGCAGATAGCATACACCAGCCGCAAGAAGACAGGTGTTGACTATGCAATATCTACAGACTCTGACATCTATCTCTACGACCTCGACAGCAAGACAACAACCAACCTTTGCAAGCCTGCCGACTACGTAGCGCCAAAGTGCGACCCTACAAAGACACTTAAGAATCAGCCAGTAAACAGTGCAGAGAACCTGAAGAACAATCCTGGCTACGACACCAATCCTCAGTTCTCACCCTGTGGCAAGTACATAGCATGGCAAAGCATGGCACGCGACGGCTATGAGGCCGACCGCAACCGCTTGTGCATCTATAACATTGCAACAGGCGAAAAGAGTTATGTCACAGAGTCGCTCGACACCCCTGTAGACGCATTCTGCTGGAATGGCGACTCAGAATCGCTCTCGTTTATTGCCGTATGGCACGGATGCGTAAACATCTATCAGACCAACCTCAAGGGCGAGGTAAAGCAGATTACAAACGAGCAAGCCAACTTCCTTTCTGTGGCTCCAGCCAACGACGGCAACAAACTGCTTGCCATGAAGCAAAGCATTAAGGCGCCAACAGATGTTTACATCGTAGAACCAGGCACCACTATCGAGGAGACAAAGATTCAGCAGGTAACATTCGAGAATAAGCACATCATCGACCAGCTTGCAATAGGCGAGGTTGAGCAGCGCTGGATAAAAGCCTCAGACGGTCAGGACCTCCACACATGGGTAATCCTTCCAGCCAATTTCGACCCTAACAAGAAATACCCTACCCTGCTCTTCTGCGAGGGCGGTCCTCAGAGTCCTGTAAGCCAGTTCTGGAGCTATCGCTGGAATTTCCAGATAATGGCAGCCAATGGTTATGTTATTATTGCCCCTAACCGCCGTGGTCTTCCAGGCTTTGGCAGCAAGTGGAATGAGGATATCAGCGGCGACTGGACAGGTCAGTGCATGAACGACTATCTCTCTGCCATCGACGATGCTTGTGAGAATCTGCCATACGTAGACAAAGACCGCCTTGGCGCTATCGGCGCAAGCTTTGGCGGCTTCAGCGTTTACTATCTTGCTGGTCATCACAACAAGCGCTTCAAGGCATTCATAAGCCATTGCGGAGCGTTTAATCTTGAGGCGATGTACACCGACACCGAGGAGGCATGGTTTAGCAACTGGGAGTATGATGATGCCTACTGGAACAAAGACCTCACACCAAACGCTAAGCGCACATACGACAATTCTCCTCACCGTTTTGTAGACAAGTGGGACACTCCTATCCTCTGCATCCACGGTCAGCTCGACTATCGCATCAACTACAATCAGGGCATGGGAGCCTTTAATGCCGCCCGCATGCGTGGCATACCAGCAGAGCTGCTGCTGTTCCCCGACGAGAACCACTGGGTGTTGAAACCACAGAACGGTATCCTTTGGCAGCGCACATTCTTTGGATGGCTGGATAAGTGGTTGAAGTAGGAACCTCCCCTGGCCCCTCCGAGGGAGGGGGAAATGGAACCTCCCCTGACCCCTCCGAAGGAGGGGGAGCAAAACGAAATAGTTTGGAGTTAAAGGCCATTTGCTTGCGATGCATATGTCTACACTCCTACACTACTTCACTCCTACACTCCTGATATAGGACAGCTCCCCTAGGGGTACGATATCTTCTTATAACTCCATCTAACTCCCTAAAAATAATAAATAATCAAAATAAAAAATATGTCAGAAAAAATCAAAACATTAAGAGACTCGGCAGCTACCCGTTGGCTGGTATTGCTGCTATTGGCATTCGCCATGTTCTGTTCATACATCTTTATGGACATTCTCTCACCAATTAAAGACCTGATGCAGTCAACACGCGGATGGGACTCAACAGCCTTCGGAACCATGCAGGGCGCAGAGACATTCCTCAACGTGTTTGTCTTCTTCCTTATCTTCGCCGGTATCATCCTCGACAAGATGGGAGTGCGCTTCACAGCCGTATTGTCAGGCGTAGTGATGCTCATCGGAGCAGTTATCAAGTGGTATGCCGTTACCGACGCATTCATTGGCAGCAGCCTTGACGTATGGTTTACCAACAATCTCAACTACATTCCTGTCTTCGACGAGCTGGGCATCTCTCCCTTCTACCTTGGCATGCCATCATCAGCTAAGTTTGCCACCGTTGGTTTCATGATATTCGGTTGTGGTGTAGAGATGGCAGGTATCACCGTTAGCCGTGGTATTGTAAAGTGGTTTAAGGGTCGCGAGATGGCGCTCGCCATGGGCTCAGAGATGGCGCTTGCCCGCCTTGGCGTTGCCACCTGTATGATATTCTCTCCATTCTTTGCAAAGTTTGGCGGTGTTGTCGACGTATCTCGCTCTGTAGCCTTTGGACTTGTGCTCCTGATGATTGCCCTCATCATGTTCTGCACCTACTTCTTCATGGACAAGAAGCTCGACGCGCAGACAGGCGAGGCTGAAGAGAAAGACGACCCATTCAAGTTCAGCGATATCTTCCAGATATTCAGAAGTCTTGGCTTCTGGCTTGTGGCATTGCTTTGCGTGCTCTATTACTCAGCCATCTTCCCATTCCAGAAGTATGCTGTTAACATGCTCCAGTGCAACCTCACATTCACAGAGGTGCCAGCCGACTCATTCTGGGCAGGCAGCAGCGTAACCATCATCCAGTATTGCATCATGCTTGTTGTGGCAGCAGCAGCCTTTGCCAGCAACTTCTCTAAGCAGAAGAGCATGAAGACAGGTCTTCAGGTGCTTGCCGTTGTGGCACTTGTGGCATTCTGCTATATGGGTTACATGCGTCAGAGCGCCGAGACCATCTTTGCCGTGTTCCCACTGCTGGCAGTAGGTATCACCCCTATCCTTGGCAACTATGTAGACCATAAGGGCAAGGCAGCCACCATGCTCGTTTTGGGTTCTGTGCTTCTTATTGCTTGCCACCTCACCTTTGCCTTCGTGCTTCCAATGTTCAAGGGCAATGCCGTTGGCGGTGTTATCGTAGCCTACGCCACCATCCTTGTGCTTGGAGCCAGCTTCTCGCTCGTGCCAGCCTCATTGTGGCCAAGCGTTCCAAAGCTTGTCGACGCTAAGATTATCGGTAGCGCCTACGCTCTGATATTCTGGATTCAGAACATCGGTCTTTGGCTGTTCCCAATGCTCATCGGCAAGGTGCTCGACGCTACCAACCCAGAGCTTGTGGAAGGACTGAAGAATGGCGTTATCACAGCCGAGCAGGCAGCCGTATCTTACGACTACACTGCCCCACTCGTTATGCTTGCAGGCCTTGGCGTGGCAGCTCTGCTTCTGGGCTTTGCCCTCAAGGCTGTTGACAAGAAGAAAGGTTTGGGCCTTGAAGAGCCAAACATCAAGTAAACACATTAATACTACGATAAACCAATTATGGCGTGCTTGGGCATAACCCTTGCACGCCATTTTTTTTATTCCATCTCCCTCTGCCTCACCATATTTTCGCCCGCAATTCCTCCAATCGTCTGCTTTTCAGTTTTTCAAGTTGCGACTCGTCAACATCAAGGCGCTTCAGGTCAAGCCTCTTAATGCGCTCTTGAGTTTTCGTGCTTGCTTTTATAAAGGTAGGGGCAAAAGAAACAGGGAATCGGTTAAAGAAAGGGTCGTCAGTAAGAAACAAGTCATAGTTATAGATATAAAAAGATTTGTCCATCTGCTTGCATAGTTCCATCACCCTTGTCATGTCATATTTCATCACCTTCACCCACGGTTCAAAATCATCAGCGCGACATATCGCCACCACGCGCCACACTCTTTTATCTCCATACATTTGGTCACGCTGCTCATCAGTAAGCTTTGCCTTCGCCTTAATATTGCGCCCGTGTTGCTCGTTTATCTCCTGCATCATCATCTTGAACTCATCGCCATGATGTCCATTATCTTTTATATTATGAAACCTAATAAAATAATGCATCATCTCATGTATGAGTATATCCTCAAGCTCTTTCTCCTCAAATTCAACACAGGTAGATATGCGAATTATGTAGTCATAATTTTCGGTTTTTCCCCATTTAATTTTCCTTGTCTTATATTGAAACGACCCGAAATACCCCTTGGCCTTGCTCAGCGCAATAGGTATTTTAGGAAGCGTTCCAGCGAATATTTGCTTGTTGAACACCTCAAACCTCTCCTCCAAGTATTCCACGGTTGGTATCATACTTGCAAAAGTAATATATTTTTCGTTATTGTTAAAACTTTAGGGCGAAAACTGCAGTGGCAAACGAGTATGAGCAAAAAGAACAAGCAAACAATGCATCATTTGGCAAAAAAAATCCCTTAAATCCCAAAATCCCTAGAAAATTATCCCTTAAATCCCGAAATCCTTAGAAAAATTATCCCTTAAATCCCAAAATCCTTAGAAAAATTATCCCTTAAATCCCAAAATCCCTAGAAAAAAATTATCCTTTAAATCCCGAAATCCCTAGAAAAAATTATCCTTTAAATCCCAAAATCCCTAGACATAAAAAACAAAAAATCCCCAGAAAAACACAAATATAAAAAACCGCGGAAAGTGGACAAACCTCTCACTTCCGCAGTGTTTATTGCGGAAGCGAGAGATTCCACTATGTGGACGGTTTTGTGGACAGTGTGGACAGCAACCACTAATTACGCAACGTGTTGATGAGCGTAGGCGAATAATTTACACGAATTTTTATTGAATCTATTACTTGTTTCTCGAGGATTTTTCAACCAAACATAGACAGGCGGTTCAAAAGCAAACCGTGCTCTTTCTTGCCCATAGCCTCGCACAACGCTCATCCCTCATCCCTCATCCCAATTCCCCCTCCTTTGGAGGGGTTAGGGGAGGTCTTATCCCCCTCCCTCGGAGGGGCAGGGGGAGGCTCCATTAAAAACCTATAGTAACAATATTTTTAAAACGCTTAAACACGTCGTGGTGCCTGTAGGCCCATCTCGTGCCAGATGGAATATGTAATATGCATTTATCGAGATTAACGCCATGAAAAATATTCTCATCTAATGTTAATTTTTCAACATCATTGCAATGTAGATAAATATGTTCTAATGAGTTGCAGCCATGAAATGCCCACGGATCAATTTCAGTAACACTATTTGGGATATCTATGCTTTGAAGGGAGGAGCAACCATGAAAAGCACACCACATAATTTTAGTAACACTATTTGGGATTATATATTCTTTAACTTCATATTTTTGGGGGAAACAGAGTATTGCTGTCAATTCCTTATTAAACAATATTCCATCAACAGATGCAAAGTGCTTGTTATCCTTTGAAACATCTATGTTTTGAAGTGAGCGGCAGTGCGAAAAAGCCCTATCCCCAATTTTAGTAACACTATCCGGGATATCTATCCTTTGAAGGGACTTGCAACCCATAAAAACCTCATTTCCAATTATAGTGATACCATCAGGGATGGTTATGCTTTGAAGGAAGGAGCAGTCCAAAAAAGCACTATCCCCAATTTCAGTAACACAATTAGGAATATCTATTCTTTGAAGGGAGGAGCAACCCTCAAAAGCACAATTCCCAATTTCAGTAACACTATTAGGGATAACATATTCATTAACATCATATTTTGGTGGGAAACGGACTATTGCTGTTAAATCCTTATTAAACAATATTCCATCAACAGATGCAAAGTGCATATTATCATTTGAAACATCTATGCTTTGAAGGGAGGAGCAACACTTAAAAGCATTATTCCCAATTACTGTAACGCTATTAGGGATATCTATGCTTTGAAGGGAGGAACAATTCTTAAAAGCACCATCCCCAATTTTAGTAACACTATCAGGGATATCTATGCTTTGAAGGGAGGAGCAGTCCGAAAAAGCACTATGCCCAATTTCAGTAACACTATTAGGAATATCTATGCTTTGAAGGGAGGAGCAGCACGAAAAAGCCCCAACAATTTTTGTAACACTATTAGGGATATCTATGTTTTGCAGGGAGGAGCAGCCCGAAAAAGCCCATTTCCCAATTTCAGTAACAATATCAGGGATATCTATGCTTTGAAGGGAGAAGCAGCAATAAAAAGTCTCATCCCCAATTACAGTAACACTATCGGGAATATCTATGCTTTGAAGGGAGGAGCAATCCGAAAAAGCATAATCCCCAATTTTAGTAACACTATTAGGGATATCTATGCTTTGAAGGGAGGAGCAGCAATAAAAAGCCCCAGTTCCAATTTCAGTAACACTATTAGGGATATCTATGCTTTGAAGGGAGGAGCAACTTGAAAAAACCCCATCTCCAATTTTTGTAACCCTATTAGGGATAACATATTCTTTAACATCATATTTTTGAGGGAAACGGACTATTGTCGTTAAATCCTTATTAAACAATATTCCATCAACAGATGCAAAGTGCTTGTTATCCTTTGATACATTTATGCTTTGAAGGGAGGAGCAGTCCGAAAAAGCCTCGGGCCCAATTTCTGTAACACCATTAGGGATATCTATGCTTTGAAGGGAAGAGCAACCATAAAAAGCATAATCCCCAATTTTAGTAACACTATTAGGGATAACATATTCTTTAACATCATATTTTTGAGGGAAACGGACTATTGTCGTTAAATCCTTATTAAACAATATTCCATCAACAGATGCAAAGTGCATGTTATCCTTTGATACATTTATGCTTTGAAGGGATGAGTGGCCATAAAAAGCAGATTTCCCAATTTCAGTAACTCCATCAGGGATGGTTATACTCTTTACCGACCACCAGTGTTTTACACCGATAACGGTTTTCCCATCTTCACTGAATTCTAAAATATCACTATTAGCCATTTGATAGTAGATTTATTGACTACAAAGGTAAAGAATAAATCTGAGAAATCAAAAAAGAAAACTACAGATTTAGGAACAGACGAGTGGAATAACCAGCGCTGTAACACATTACCAACCGATGCTACTCTGACCTTAAAGCGTGCAGTTGCGAACGCTAAGCCTTGCGTTTGTTACCAATATTTCGTAAGTTTATAAACACGCCCTAGACAAAAATTACCTTACCATCCCCACCTAACCTCCCCTTACTACGGGGAGGGAGCTGAATACCAAAGCAAACTGTGCTCCCCTTTGGAAAGGGGTGAATGGGAATAGGAAAACTCTCCTGCGTATCACGAGGATTTTCACGTATCTTATGAACTGGGATTATAATCCGTGGGGATACGAGCGATACGAGGAGGGAACTGAATACAAAAGCAAACTGTGCTCCCTCTTGCCCCTTCGGCTAGCTCAGGATGAGAAAAAGGGGGAGGTAGAGGGGGATAGATAGGTAACCTCTCCTGCGTATCACGAGGATTTTCACGTATCTTATTTGTAATCCGTGGAGATACGAGTGATACGTTCATCGTTAATCGTTCAACGTTAATCGTTCAACGTTAATCGTTCAACGTTCATCGTTCAACGCCCTCCTCTGTTAAAATATCATAATTCAGCGGTCCCACCAAGGGCATTATTGCTAAGATAATGATTATTTTAATAAATTTGCAAACGTATTTGGTTCACAACTATGTGATTAAAACGGGAAGGATGTGAAAATCATCCGCTGTCCCCGCAGCTGTAAGTTGTCCTTATGCGGCGCAAACAACAAAGTCACTGAGCAACAATCGGGAAGACGTTTGCGCTGGTCAACAAGCCAGAAGACCTGCCTCATACGAAATAATCAGCAACAGCCCCGGTGGGAATGGGAGGTTGCGATAACGTTAATGTAAAAATCTTTTTTATTGGATGAAGAGATTCCTGGCATTGGCCGCTATATGCGCCACAGCATCTCATTTGTTTGCTATCTGCCACAACCAGGCAGACCACGCTGACGACAGCACCAAGCAGATACGCGAGGTGGTGGTGAAGTCGCGAATGAAATTCGCTGAAACCACTCCACAGCAAACTCTTCAGGCAGAGCACCTGGAGAGGCTGGGCAACCACAACGTGGCCGACGCGCTGAGGTTCTTCTCGGGCATTCAGGTGAAAGACTACGGCGGCATTGGCGGCATGAAAACGGTGAACATAAGAAGCCTGGGCAGTGAGCATCTGGGAATATCATACGACGGCATACAGCTGGGCAACGCACAAAACGGGCAGATAGACCTGGGACAGTTCTCACTTGACAATGTAGAGGCGATATCACTCTTCAACGGTCAGCGAAACAGCATATTACAAACGGCAACCGACTTTGGCAGCGCAGCACTGGTGATGATACGCTCACGACGACCAGTATTCGGCAACGGCAAGACTTACAACCTTCAGATAAAGGGCAAAGCCTCATCATACGACACATACAGACTCTCGGCCCTCTACGAGCAGCGCATATCGCCTTCGCTCACCACATCGATAAGCGCCGAGGCACTATCGGCAACGGGTAACTATAAGTTCCGCTACCGCACCGCCGCCTACGACACCACCGCCACTCGCAGAAACAGCGACATAGAGGCTCTGCGAGCAGAGGCAAATGCTTATCTCTCTACGCCATCGGGACTATATGGCACACTGAAGCTCTACACCTACCACGCCGAGCGTGGCATCCCTGGCGCCATTGCCAGCAACGTATGGGCAAGGGGCGAGCGCCAATGGGACAACAACTCGTTTGTGCAGGGCACACTACAAAAATCGTTTGGCAACAGGCTAACCTCGCGCCTCGTGGCGAAATATGCCTATTACGACACGCGCTACTTGAACAACGACACCACAAAGATGCTCATCGATAATAACTATAAGCAACAGGAATTATTCATCTCGCTGTCAAATGTTTATGAGTTAATGAGCAACTGGAATATATCGCTTAGTTATGACTTTAAGTGGAATAAGCTCGACTCAGACATCCACGGTTTTGTATATCCCTACAGATTGTCTAACCTCGTATCTCTTGCCACCGCCATCGACCTTGGCAGAGTGAAGATTCAGGGCAGCGTGCTTGCCACATTCGCTGACGACCACACACGCATAGGAACAGCACCCGAGGGAGTATCGAAGGTTACACCAGCTGTGTTTGTTAGCTGGACACCTGCCGAGGACTGTCCTCTGTCGTTACGAGCATTTGCCAAGAAAAGTTTCCGCATGCCTACATTCAACGACCTTTACTATGTGGATGTGGGCAACGCCAAGCTGAAGCCCGAGACCGCCATACAATATAACATTGGGGCAGCATACAGCAAGCAGTGGAGCAACCGCATGCTTACCATGCTTAGATTGCAGGCTGACGCCTACTACAACACCGTAAGCGACAAGATTATGGCTTTTCCTAAGGGAACGCAGTTTAGATGGACCATGATGAACCTTGGCAAGGTAAACATAAGCGGCATTGACGCCACGGCAGAGGCAAGCCTCTCGCCCACACCACTGCTAACGATAGGAGCACGCCTGCAATACACATGGCAGAGGGCTATCGACGTGACAAGCAGCAACACATCATACTACAAAGACCAGCTGCCCTACACGCCAGAGCACAGCGGCAGCGCCATGATTACCGTGGCATACGGCAACACAGAACTAAACTATAGTTTGCTGTACTCAGGAGAGCGATACAGTCAGCAGGAGAACATAGTGAGAAACCGCATGGACGCATGGCACACCAGCGACATAGCACTAACGCACAAGATAAGAATAAAAGAAAGTCAATTGAGCATCAGCGCAGAGGTGAACAACCTTTTCAACAAGGACTACGATGTGGTAAAAAACTTCCCCATGCCGCTAAGGAGTTATTCGGTGGGGATGAAATACTTTTTTTAATGAAGACTGCGAAGCTGATGAGCGTAGGCGAATAATGAAGAATGAAGAATGAAGAATGAAGAATGAAGACTGCGAAGCTGATGAGCGCAGGCGAATAATGAAGAATTAAGAATTAAGAATGAAGAATTAAGAATTAAGAGTAAAGACTGCGAAGCTGATGAGTTGCTACACATGAAGCATATGTCTACACTCCTATACTCCTTTCACTCCTACACTCCCAAGCGAAACGCATTAATAATGAAGAATTGAATATATGAAAAAGTCATTATTTTTATTAGTATTGCTGATGAGCGGAGTCTTTATGGCCTGCAGCAGCGACGACGAGACAAACAACGAAAGCGGAAAAACCGTAGTAACAGAAGGCATCTACGTGATGTGCGAGGGCAACTGGGGCTCTAACACCGCCGCCATAGACTACCTTGACCTTGCCACATTAAATTACACACAAAATATTTTTGCCAAAAACAACCCCGAGGTGGTGATGGGACTGGGCGACACCAGCACCGACATGCAGATTAACGGCAACCAGCTGTGGGTGATGGTAAACAACTCTAACAAGGTGGAGGTACTATCTGCCGAGACATGCAAGCGCATAGCAAAGCTTGACATCGCCAACTGCCGCTACGTTACCTTCTACGGCAACTATGCGTATGTAAGCTCATACGTGGGACCAATGGCAGAGGACAACGTGCAGCTGGGCACCATCTATAAGATTGACACGAGAGACTTTAGAAAGACCGACTCTGTGGTAGTGGGATACCAGCCTGAGGAGATGGCAATAGTTGACAATAAACTGTATGCAGCATGCAGCGGCGGCTATCGCTATCCGATGTACGACCGTGTGGTGTCGGTAATAGACCTTGCCTCGTTCAAGAAAACCAGCGACATCGACATTACACCAAACCTCCACCGCCTGCGCAAAGACTCACACAACCAATTGTGGGTGAGCTCACGAGGCAACTACGAGGACATCGCTCCATCACTATCATGGCTGAGCAAAGACGCATCAGGCAACATGAAGGTGGAGGGACGACTGGATATTGCCGTGTCTGACTTGTGTATCGTGGGCGACTCCCTCTATTACGTAGGCACAGCATGGGACAACGCCACCATGAGCAACACCATTTCATACGGCATCATCAACACCAAGACCCACAAGCCAGTGGCCACTTCGATATTCAGCAGCCAGGATATTAAAAACATAGAAATGCCATACGGCATTATGGTTAACCCCGAGGGGAGAGACTTCTACATAACCGATGCAAAAAACTACACATCGTCGGGCAAACTCTACCACTTCTCGGCAGAGGGCAACTTGCTATGGGAGCAGTGGACAAGCGACATACCAAGCAAAATGTTATTCTATAAGACAGAAAATTAATTAATGGCACGGCAAATAATCTATCTTATCTTAATAACAGCACTATCGCTCGCCGCCTCATCATGCTCTAATGGCACAACACAGAAAGAGCAAGAGCAGGGCGACACGATAAGACTGAAATACTCTGAACTGCTTACAATAGTAAGGCACAAGCACTACACCACTGTAGACATAGCCAACCCATGGCAAAAGGGACAGACCTTGCACACCTACGTGCTGACCACTGAGGCGGCGAAAAACGAAACCTTGCCAAAGGGCACGGTGATAAACGTGCCGCTAAGGCGATGCATACCATTCACATCGGTACATAGCTCACTGATTATCGACATGGGAAAGCAAGAGGCTATAGCAGGCGTGGCCGATCTGAAATATATAAAACTGCCTTACATACAGGAGCAATGCGCTTTGGGGAAGATAGCAAACGTTGGCAATGCCATGATGCCCGACGTTGAGAAGATAATAGACATTGCGCCCGATGCCCTGCTGATATCGCCATTCAACAATAACGGAGGCTACGGCAAGGTGGAAGAGCTGGGCATCCCGATAATAGAATGTGCCGACTATATGGAGACATCGGCCCTGGGGCGCGCCGAATGGATGAAGCTATACGGCATGCTCTTTGGAGCGGAAGCGGCCGCCGACTCTATCTTCAGCATCGTAGACAGCACATACAATGCCCTTAAGGCAAAGGCAAAGACCAGTGCCACACGCCCATCGGTGCTCATGGACAAGACCACTGGGTCTGTATGGTATGTGCCAGGCGGGCAGAGCACCATTGGCAAGATACTTGCCGACGCTAACGTGGAATATAGTTACAAAGACAATAAAAGCAACGGAAGCCTGGCTTTATCGTTTGAGAAGGTGTACGACAGCGCTGGCAATGCCGACCTATGGCTGTTTAGATACAACAGCGCCACGCCAACATCATACACGCAGCTGGCAAGCGAGCACCACCTGCACGGCATGATTAAGGCCTTTGCCAACCGCAAATGCTACGGGTGTAACGTGGAGACAACACTCTTTTACGAAGAGACACCATTCCACCCAGAACTGCTGCTCAACGACATAATAACCATAGCCCACCCCGACATTAAGGGACTGAGCGGCTTGAGATATTACAAACCACTATAAACTCAACACAAGCTAATAATGAGAACCATCGCCCACTACACTATCTTGGCAGTTGTTATGCTATTACTGTTTGCATCCAATATAATATTTGGCGCAATAGACATACCTATAAGCGACATAATAAGCATTGTGTGCGGTGGGGAGGCAGAGAAAGAAAGCTGGAAATTCATAATATTAGAGTCAAGAACACCACAAGCACTTACTGCTCTGCTCTCAGGTGCTGCGCTTGCCACAAGCGGACTTATGCTGCAAACCGCCTTCAGGAACCCGCTTGCCGACCCCTCGATATTTGGCATTAGCAGCGGTGCAGGACTGGGTGTGGCGCTGGTGGTACTGCTGTTTGGCGGAAGCATTATGACTGGCACCTACTCCATTACAGGCTTTGCCGCTATATTCGGCTCGGCTTTCTTGGGGGCAATGGGCGTAATGTTGCTAATATTTATCTTATCTTCAATAATACGCAACAACGTGATGCTGCTTATTGCTGGCATAATGATTGGCTACATAGCCTCATCGGCAATATCTTTGCTTAATTTCTTTGCTACAGAGGAAGGCGTGAAGTCGTATCTTGTATGGGGACTGGGCAACTTTGGAGGAGTATCATTAAGCCAGATGCCATTATTTGCAATAGTATGCCTGGCAGGTCTTACAGGAGCCGTAATGCTTATCAAACCGCTTAACATCATGATGCTGGGCGATAGATATGCACAGAATCTTGGCATCAACATAATAGCTGTGAGAAACTGGCTTATCATTATCACAGGAATGCTTACGGCAATCGTAACAGCTTATTGCGGACCAATATCGTTTATAGGACTGGCTGTGCCACATATAGCAAGACTTACGGCAAAGACCGACAATCACATGATGCTTATACCAACAACGATTATAATGGGAAGCATCGTGGCACTTACATGCAACTTGCTTTGCATACTTCCTGATAGCGGCATAATACCAATAAATGCCGTAACACCAATAATCGGTGCGCCTGTGATAATTTATTTGATTATTAAGGGAGGAGTGAAATAGGTATCTACACTCCATTCGAAAGATGAGGGATGAGGGTTTTGAGATGAGGGATTGCTTGTCAGGCATACGTCTGAACTCCTGAACTCCTGAACTCCTGAACTCCTAAAAATAACAACCTCATAACCACAAAAAAATAGGACAGAACCACCGCCCTGCCCTATTATATTTATATCGTTTACAAAACAGTCTTAAAAACCGTAGATTTCCTTGAGCTTATTAGCCAGCGCCTCGCCTCTAAGGTTAACAGCAACCACCTTGCCCGTTCCGTCGCAAAGCAATGACTGAGGAATTGAGCGGATGCCATAAACAGTACCAGCAACGGTCTTCCATCCCTGCAAGTCGCTAAGATGTACCCAATTCAGTTCCTTCTCCTTAATAGCCTTCTTCCAGGCGTCTTCCTTGCTGTCGAAAGAAAGTCCAACGATATTGAAGCCCTTTGACTTATACTTGTCGAATGCAGCCTTGAGATGTGGCACCTCGCCCATGCATGGACCACACCATGAAGCCCAGAAGTCAATAAGCACATAGTTGCCCTTGCCCACATACTCGCTCAGCTTATGCTCTACACCATCAGGGTCTTTCTCGGTAAGGTCCTTAAACATTGTTCCGATTACGGCACGAGCCTTCTCCTCTGACTTATAATATGATGCAATTTGCTTATACATAGAATTTTGACCCATTGCTGGCTCTAATGTCTTAACGGCATCACCCAACTGCTCGAAAGACAAAGCACCAGCATACTGGTAAAGCATAAAAGCACCTAAGGCATTGGTGGCATTACCCTTTATTATTTCTGAAATGTATGCCGCACCCTCTTTGTCTTGCTTGTTATTAGAGAATTCATTCATTTTCTCTGATACTTCAGTGGCCTTATCATTCAGAGGAGTTCCTGTTGTCTTGTCTGCAACCATGTCAAGGCGAATGTCTTTGCCATCAACAAACACTACGCAATACATTCGCTTGTTATTGTCGGCACGGAAATACAGCATGGTGCCACTTGGCAGTTTGCCTGAGAATGTGAAATTTCCATTAACAACAGACAACGTATCCATAACAGAGACACTTGAAGCATTAAATACTTCCACCTCCTTGGCTTCCACTGAAGCGTTACCCTTAACAGTAAAGTCTACCATATCTTGCGCTTTAGCTACAAGCATAACGCATACTAATAAAAAAGCGGTTAAAAATCTTTTCATAATCTTTTTAATTTATAATTATTTATTCTTCTTCATTTTACGCAGGGCCTTATCGCGCAACTGCCTAACACGCTCACGCTTTAAACCCAGCATCACACCTGTTTCGGCCATAGTATGTTTGTCGCAGCCAATGCCATACAAGTATTTAATAACATTACGCTCACGCTCATCTAAAAGAGACATGCCATTTATCATACTGTCGCTTAATGCGTTGTCGTTAATAAGAGAGTCGGCCAAAGGGGAGTCTGTATTTTGAATGACATCAAGAAGACTCACATTGTCACGGCCGCCAAGAGGAGCGTCGACAGAAAATATGAATTGAGTGTCGGACAATGCCTTCTCCATAGATTTCCGGATAAATGGCAAAGCAAAACTCACGAAACGCCCCTGCGACTTTGACGCGTCATATTTATAAGCAGCCTGAAGCATTGCTATATTGCCCTCTGATATCAAGTCTTCAATGTCTACGCCGTTGCCTTGATATTGGCGGGCTATGGCTACAACAAACTTAAGATTGGCAGTGGCAAGTTTGTCGGCAGCCCTGCCATCACCCTTTAGAATCCTCTCGGAAAGGTTTCTTTCCTCTTCTACAGAGAGAGGATTTAAATTTATTATCTCGTCAAAATATCTATCAATTAATTTACGTTCCATGTAATCTTAGACATTATTTGAGGGCAAAAGTAATAAATATTATTAGATATTTAATTGAAGATTAATTATTTTTAAGTATTAAGCATTAAATTAAGTTTTTCTATTGATGAAATATTTTTCCATTGATGAATTATTTTATAATTTTGCAGTTTAAAATAAGGACAATAAAATTAATTCAAAAAAAGGATTTATATGCAAGAGATATTAGAACTTATCAATGAGATGTCGCCCTATTTGCTTTTGGGCTTTCTCTTTGCCGGCATAATGCACGCATTTGTGCCTCAGAGTATCTACAAAAGATTATTAGGCAAAAAAAACAGTAAGTCGGTTGTTTATGCTGCCCTGCTGGGCATCCCTATACCTTTGTGCTCTTGCGGCACTATTCCTACAGCCATGTCGTTAAGAAGAGAGGGTGCGTCAAAGGGAGCAACAATTTCGTTTCTTATATCCACCCCACAAACAGGTTTCGACTCTATTATTGCCACTTACTCAATAATTGGTCTGCCTTTTGCTTTGCTCAGACCCTTCGCATCTATTTGCACAGCATTATTAGGAGGATTCTTGGTAAACATTTTCGACAAGAATACTGAAGGCGAGGATAATCAGACATCAAGCGAAGAACAAGCAGTAAACAAAAACCTGTCATTCTGCAGTAAAATAAAAATTGCTTTGCACTATGCTTTTGTGGAAATGATTCAAGATATAGGAAAGTGGCTGGTAATAGGACTCATTGTTGCAGGACTTATTACAGTATTTGTTCCAGAGTCATTCTTTGCTTTGTTTGCAGACAGTCCTCTGCTAAGCATGATATTAGTAATTATCTTATCACTGCCAATGTATATCTGCGCAACTGGTTCTATACCTATTGCGGCAGCACTTATGCTAAAAGGCCTGTCGCCAGGCACAGCACTCGTATTGCTCATGGCCGGACCTGCTGTGAATTTAGCTTCTGCCTTAGTCGTAAATAAAGTGATGGGCCGAAAGACATTAATAGTATACTTAATGTCGATTATAGGCGGAGCAATGGCGTGTGGATTAATTGCAGACTACCTGCTGCCGGCAGAATGGTTTACAGAATCAATATCTAAAATAAAAACCTGCTGCCATGAGCACACTTCATATTTTAACCTTTTCTGCACGATAATAATGGGAGCGCTATGCATAAACGCTTTTATGAAGCGTCATGGTCATAACCATTGCCATTGCAACGACAATTGCAGTTGCAAGTCGCATATCAACAACGACGCCATTACCATAACCATAAAAGGCATGCAATGTAATCATTGCAAATCTAACGTTAAGAAGACAATACTGGCAGTTAAAGGCGTGGAAAACGTGGAGATAGACTTATCTACAGGCATCACCACCATAACAGGAAAGGCTGATGTTGCAGAAATACGCAACGCTGTTGAAGCCTTAGGATTTGAATGTCAAAAATAATCCGGCGGAAGACATCGCGATAAAAAACCGATTTTACACTTAATTATACAATAAAGGTACTGAATACGCTTACCAAAACGTTATTCAGTACCATAATAAGTTTTGTAATTCCGATTATTCTTTGTAATTTTGCAACCGCAAATTTTTTATACATTATTAAAAAGATAAAACAAGGATGATTACGGTTACAAATCTTGCTATCCAGTTTGGCAAAAAAGTTCTTTACAAAGATGTGAATCTTAAGTTTACAAATGGTAACATTTATGGTGTTATCGGCGCCAATGGTGCTGGCAAGTCTACTCTGCTGAGAGCTATTTGCGGAGAATTAGAACCCAACAGGGGAACGATAGAATTAGGTCCTGGAGAGCGTCTCTCAGTATTGGAGCAGGACCACTTTAAATATGACGAGTATACAGTAATGGACACCGTGCTTATGGGTCATGGACCGCTGTGGGCCAACATGAAAGAGCGCGAGGCTCTGTATGCTAAAGAAGAAATGACAGAAGAAGATGGCGTGCGCGCAGCCGACCTTGAAATGGCTTTCGCAGAAATGAATGGATGGGAAGCCGAGAGCGAGGCAGCACAGCTGTTGCAAAATCTTGGTGTTAAGGAAACTGAGCACTACAAGATGATGAGCGAGATATCAAACAACGAGAAGGTGCGCGTAATGCTGGCAAAGGCTTTGTTTGGTCACCCAGACAACCTGTTGCTCGACGAGCCTACCAACGACCTTGACCTCGACACCGTGCAGTGGCTTGAGGAATATCTGTCTAATCTTGAGCAGTGCGTGTTAGTAGTATCTCACGACCGTCACTTCCTCGACGCTGTTTCTACTCAGACTGTTGACATTGACTTCGGCAAGGTAACATTGTTCTCTGGTAACTACTCTTTCTGGTATGAATCATCACAGTTGGCTTTGCGTCAGGCACAGAACCAGAAGATGAAGGCAGAGGAAAAGAAACGACAGCTGGAGGAATTTATACGCCGCTTCTCAGCCAACGTGGCTAAGAGTAAGCAGACCACATCAAGAAAGAAGATGCTCGAGAAGCTGAATGTAGACGAGATTACTCCTTCTACACGTAAGTATCCTGGTATTATTTTCTCTATGGAGCGCGAACCTGGAACACAGATTCTAGAGGTGGAGGGTCTGAAAGCTGTAGACACAGATGGAACAGTTTTGTTTGATAATGTAAACTTCACAATAGAGAAGGGACAGAAAACTGTGTTCTTAAGCCGCAACCCTAAAGCGATGACCGCATTATTCGAGATTATCAACGGCAACAGAAAGGCTGATGCAGGAGAATACAAATGGGGAGTAACCATCACTACAGCTTATCTGCCTTTGGACAACACTGAATTCTTTACAAGCGAAATGAATCTCGTAGACTGGCTTAGTCAGTTTGGCAAAGGCAACGAGGTACAGATGAAGAGCTTCCTCGGACGCATGCTCTTCAAAGACGAGGACGTGCTTAAGAAAGTAAACGTGCTTTCCGGAGGCGAGAAGATGAGATGCATGATTGCCCGTATGCAGTTGAAAAATGCCAACTGTCTGATACTTGATACTCCAACAAACCATCTTGACCTTGAAAGTATTCAGGCGTTCAACAACAACCTCATAAACTTCAAGGGCAACATCATATTCGCCAGCCACGACCATGAGTTTATTCAAACTGTGGCAGACAGAATCATAGAACTGACACCTAATGGCACTATTGATAAACTGATGGAATACGACCAGTATATCTACGACGAGCAGATTAAGGAACAAAAAGCAAAGATGTATTCATAAGTGATGAAATGGCACAGGTTTTGCAAATTCATCAGCAAAAGAAACATTTTTAATATGGAAGAGAAAGAAATAAAAGAAGAAATGCTCAAGAATGAGGAGCAAAATATAGAAAACCAAGAAAACAACGAAGAAAAGGTTGTTAACGAGGAAACACAGGAAGAGGCAACAGAGAAAGAGGAGGAGAAAGACCCTCTGACTGTTGCTAACGAAAAGTTGGAAGAACTCAACGACAAGTATCTTCGCGCCGTTGCCGAGTTTGACAACTACCGCAAGCGCACAATTAAGGAGAAAGCAGAGCTGATACTAAATGGCGGCGAAAAAGCTATAACAGCTATCCTGCCTATCCTCGACGACATGGAAAGAGCTATTGCAAACGGCGAGAAAACAGAAGACCCTCAGGTACTGAAAGACGGCATGAACCTTATATACACAAAGTTCATTAAAACACTTGAAGGACTAGGAGTAAACAAGATTGCCGCATTAAATGAGGATTTCGATACCGACATCCATGAAGCGATAGCAATGGTTCCAGGCATGGGCGATGATAAGAAGGGAAAAGTTATAGACTGTGTACAGACTGGTTATAAACTTAACGAGAAAGTAATCAGACATGCCAAAGTGGCAGTGGGCCAATAATTATTCATATTTAATAATGACATTATGGCAAAACGTGATTATTACGAAGTGCTTGGAGTCAGCAAAGACGCATCTGAAGACGAGATAAAGAAAGCATACCGAAAGATTGCTATCAAATATCATCCAGACCGCAACCCTGACAATAAAGAAGCTGAGGAAAAGTTTAAAGAGGCTGCTGAGGCTTACGACGTATTGCACGACCCGCAGAAGCGTCAGCAGTATGACCAGTTTGGTTTCAACGGACCTAGCGCTGGCGGCTTTGGAGGATTTAGCGGAGGCAGCATGAACATGGATGATATATTCTCTATGTTTGGCGATATCTTTGGCGGACGCGCAGGTGGTGGCTTTGGAGGTTTTGGTGGCACTCGCCGCCGTCCACAGCAACATCGCGGAAGCGACCTAAGACTGAAAGTAAAAATGTCGCTTAGCGAAGTGGCCACAGGTGTGACTAAGAAATTCAAAGTACGCAAAGACATTACATGTTCACACTGCCATGGAAGCGGCGCGGAAGCAGGAAGCACAATGGAGACATGTCATACATGCCAAGGTTCTGGAGTAATAACCCATACTACTCAGAGCATTTTTGGAATGATGCAGACACAGGGAGTGTGCCCTACATGTAACGGCGAAGGCAAGATAATAAAAAACAAATGTAAACATTGCGGCGGCACTGGAGTTGAGAAAGGCGAAGAGGTTGTTGAGATAAACATCCCTGCTGGCGTAGCCGAAGGCATGGTGGTAAGTGTTCCTGGAAAAGGCAATGCAGGACAGCGCAACGGTATTAACGGCGATATTCAAGTATATATCGAGGAAGAGGCTAATGACATATTCGTGCGTGACGGGAACAACTTAATATATAGTTTGCTTCTCGACTTCCCTACTGCAGCGCTTGGCGATGACGTTGAAATTCCTACTATTGAAGGAACAAAACTAAAAGTAAAAATCGAAGCAGGAACACAACCAGGAAAGACATTGCGTCTGAGAGGCAAAGGTTTGCCAGCTGTACAGGGCTATGGTCAAGGCAAGGGCGACCTCGTGGTACAGATTAGTGTTTATGTTCCGAAGACACTTAACAAGGAAGAGGTTGAAACTTTAAAGAAGTTAAAAAACAGCGACAACTTTAAAGGCGACGCCGCTACAAAGCGTTCTATCTTCCAACGTTTTATGAATTATTTCAATTAACTAAACATAAAGTGCTTTAATGACCTTAAAGCACTTTTATAATATTAGCCATGACATACGAAGAAACAATAGAGTATCTTTATAATCAGACTCCTATGTTTGAAAGACAAGGAGCAACAGGTTATAAGGAAGGATTGCAAAATACAATTTCGTTTGACAAACACTTTAACCATCCGCATAAAGCATTTAAAACTATACATGTGGCAGGAACAAACGGCAAAGGTTCCTGTTCTCATACAATAGCGGCTCTACTTCAACTGGCAGGATTTAAGGTAGGATTATACACCTCCCCACATCTTATCGACTTCAGGGAACGCATAAGAGTAAATGGTATTTGCATAGAAAAAGAATATGTTGTTGACTTCGTAAAAGAAGAACGAGAATTTATAGAACAGTTACATCCTTCGTTCTTCGAGGTAACAACGGCAATGGCTTTCAAATACTTTAAAGACTCAAACGTTGACATAGCAGTTATTGAGGTGGGACTTGGCGGACGACTTGACTGCACCAACATTATTACACCTATCCTCTCTGTTATAACAAACATAAGTTTTGACCACACACAATTCCTCGGTGACACATTAAGCAAAATCGCAACTGAGAAAGCTGGGATTATCAAGCAAGGAGTACCTGTTGTTATTGGCGAAAGTTGCGATGAAACAACAAACGTATTTGACAATAAGGCAGAAGAATGTGGCAGCAAAATCGTGTATGCAGAAAAACACCCTGAAGTAATCTCAGCAGAAAAAAATGAAAGGGGATTTATTTACCACACAAAGAGTTGGGGCGTTATAACAGGAAGACTAACTGGCGACTATCAAAGAAAGAACACCAACACCATATTAACAGCAATAAATATACTTGGCGACCTAGGATTATTTTCACATATTAGCGAAGCAGACCTTAGGGTGCTTGTGGGCAAGGCTTTTGAAAATGTTACTCAACTTACAGGCCTTATGGGCAGATGGCAGATTTTAGGCAATAACCCATTAACAATATGCGACACTGGACATAATGAAGCGGGGTGGAAATACATAAGCCAACAACTAAAGTCTATAAACTGCTCTCATCTGCATATTGTGTTTGGAATGGTAGACGATAAAGATATAGAAAACGTGATGGCAATGCTGCCCAAGAAAGCAACATATTATTTCACACAAGCAGACAACAAACGAAGTCTTAGCAGCAAGTCTATACACGAAATGGCCATAAGAAATAATCTTAATGGCAGTTATTTCAAAAATGTATCCTCTGCATACAAAAAAGCCGAAATGACAGCAGGTCCTGATGATGCTATATTTGTAGGAGGAAGCACATATGTAGTTGCAGACTTTCTCAAAGAATCACATTAGTAGTTTTTAACACTAAGGTAAGTTTTTTTCTGTCTTTAATTTGTTAAATCCATTTTTTTTAGGTTACTTTGCAATTAGATTGTAACTAAAAACAAAAGCATATGACAAACACTACCGAAAATGCGAATTTATGTGGTTTGAACCGCAAAGATTTTCAAACTACTGTTAATGGGAAAAAAACAGACTTATATATATTAAGAAACCGCAAAGGATATGAAGTAGCCATCACAAATTACGGTGGAGCAATATGCGCAATCATGGTGCCCGACAAAGATGGCAACGTGGCAAACGTAATTCAAGGCCACGATAATATTCAAGACCTTATAAATAGTCCTGAACCTTATCTCTCTACTCTTATCGGCCGTTATGGAAACAGAATTTGCAAAGGACAATTCACACTTAACGGGAAAGAATATCAATTAGAGATTAACAATGGACCAAATGCTTTGCATGGCGGTTCTAATGGTTTCCACAAACGCATTTGGGATGCACGACAGATGGGACCAAGAACACTTGCTTTGAACTATGTATCATCATACGGAGAAGAAGGTTTCACAGGAGAATTCAGAGTAACAGTGGAATTCACGTTTACAGATGCCAATGAGCTTATAATAGAATATCTGGCCACCACTAACAAGAAAACTATCATGAACCTAACACATCATGGTTATTTCAGTCTTGCTGGTGTAGCCACCCCTACTCCAACTATCGACAATATTGAATGTGTGGTAAATGCAGACTATTATCTGCCTATTGACGAGACAAGCATACCAACAGGAGAGATAAGATTTGTAAAAGACACTCCATTTGATTTCCGCACCGTGAAGACACTCGGCAAGGATATAAATGCTGATGATGAGCAGATAAAAAATGGAGCTGGTTACGATCATTGTTTTGTACTGAACAAAAAAGAGGAAGGTGAACTTAGTTTTGCCGCAAAGATAAAAGACCCAGTAAGCGGACGCACTATGGAAGTTTACACTACAGAACCTGGAGTGCAAGTATATAGCGACAACTGGGCTGATGGATATAAAGGTTATCACGGAGCAACATTTGGACGCCGCTCTGCTGTATGTTTTGAGTGCCAGCACTTCCCTGACACACCAAATCATCCATATTTCCCATCATCTGTACTTGAGCCTAACCAGCAATACAAACAGAAAACCATATACAAATTTGGCGTAGAATAATTATTTAGAAATTAAAACTTATAATCATATGGATATAGAATTTGTAAGAAGTCGTTTTATCAAGCACTTCGACGGCAAAGAAGGAAACATCTATGCATCTCCTGGCCGTATTAACCTAATAGGCGAACATACAGACTACAACGGAGGATTTGTATTCCCTGGAGCAGTAGACAAAGGTATCATGTGTGAAATCCGCCCTAATGGCACAAACACAGTTATGTGCTACTCTATTGACTTAAAAGACCGTGTTGAATTTAAGGTTGACGACCCAGAGGGGCCACACACAAGCTGGGCACGCTACATATATGGAGTTGTTCAAGAAATGCGCAAACGTGGTGTTGAGGTAAAGGGATTCAATACTGCATTCGCTGGCGATGTTCCATTAGGAGCTGGCATGTCTTCTTCGGCTGCTCTTGAAAGTTGTTACGCATTTGCACTTAACGATTTGTTTGGTGAAAACAAAGTTAGCAAATGGGATTTGGTATTGGCAGGACAGGCCACAGAGCATAACTACTGCGGCGTGAAATGCGGCATCATGGACCAGTTTGCTTCTGTTTTTGGTAAAGAAGGATGTCTGATGCGCTTAGATTGCAGAAGCCGCGAGTTTGAGTATTTCCCATTCAAACTAGAGGGTTATAAGCTGGTATTGCTTGACTCAGTGGTAAAGCACGAGTTATCAGGATCACCATACAATGACCGTCGCAACTCATGCGAGAATGTGGTTAAGCAGATTGCAGCAAAATATCCAGAGGAGAAGTTTGAGACATTGCGCGACTGCACATGGGAGCAGTTAGAAGCAGTAAAGGAAAACATCTCGAATGAGGACTACATACGTGCAAAATTTGTTTTGGGCGAAAAAGACAGAGTACTTGCTGTTTGTGATGCACTTACCAAGGGTGACTATGAGACTGTTGGCAAGAAGATGTATGAGACACACGAAGGACTGTCAAAGGATTACGAGGTATCATGTGAGGAACTAGACTTCCTTAACGACATCGCCAAGGAAACTGGTGTAACTGGCAGCCGTATCATGGGTGGTGGTTTTGGAGGATGCACCATCAATCTGGTGAAAGATGAGGTTTACGACAACTTCATCGCCGTGGCCAAAGAAAAGTTTGCAGCCAAGTACGGACACGAGCCAAAGGTTTATGACGTTATCATAAGTGACGGTTCACGTAAAATATGCTAATTGTTTAATTAGCAACACTTTAGAAGGGGAAGAGGAATACTCTTCTCCTTTTTTTGTAGAAGCAGTTTGGGTAACAGAAAGAGTTTTGGAAGTTTATTATAAATAAAAAGCAAAAAATATAGGTTAAAATTGATGATATTTGAGAAAATAATTGTAAATTTACACCCAAAATGTATAATATTTAAAATCAATAACTAAAATTATTTAATATGAAAAACCTAAAGTCATCTTTTTTAGGATTAAGTATTGCTGCAATGTTTGCAGCATGTAGCGGTGGAGGTCAGGTAGATACGACAGTATCTGGATTAGACCCAGCCAAGTTTGATTCAACAATCAATGGTAAGAAAACAGCCCTTTTCACATTGAAGAACGCAAATGGCATGGAAGTTTGTATTACAAACTATGGTGCTCGAGTAGTTTCTCTAGTTGTTCCAGACAAAGATGGCAAGCCAACAGATGTCGTTCTGGGATTTGATAATCTGGCACAGTATGCAGACACATTAAACTCTCCAAGTGATTACGGTTCAAGTGTTGGACGTTATGCAAATCGCATCAACGATGGCAAGATAACTGTTGATGGTGTTGAGTATCAGCTTACACAGAATGATACTGGCAATGGCGCTAAGCACTGCCTTCACGGTGGAGGCGCTACTGGATGGATGCATAAGGTGTATGACGCTGAGCAGATTGGCGATTCAATTCTGAAATTATCATTAGTATCACCTGATGGTGATAATGGTTTCCCTGGTGAGGTTAAGGTTACTACAACTTATAAGGTAACAGCAGATAATATGCTTGATATTGTATTCGAGGGTGAGACAGACAAGGAGACAATTATCAACATGACAAACCATAACTACTACAATCTGAATGGTGACTTGTCAAAGGTTGGTACAGATATGATTCTTTATGTAAATGCAGACAACTTCACTCCATCTGATGCTACTTATATGACAACTGGAGAAATCGTTCCAGTTGAGGGTACTCCAATGGATTTCCGCACACCTCATGCTATTGCAGACAGCATCAACTCTGATTACCAGCAGGTAAAGAATGCTACTGGTTACGACCACAACTGGTGTCTGAACACATATAAGGACGGCAAGGGAGATGACACAGAGGTTTGCGCATCACTCTACTCTCCAAAAACAGGCATCTTCATGGAAATGTATACAAACGAACCAGGTGTTCAGGTATATACAGCAAACTTCCAGGGTGTTGGTCGCGATGCTGAAATCCTTCGTAAGCATGGTGTTAAGTATCCAAAGCACGTAAGTGTTTGCCTGGAGAGCCAGAAATATCCTGACTCACCAAACAAGCCAGAGTGGGTACAGCCAACTTTGAAACCAGGCGAAAAGTACTACAGCCGTGCTGCTTACAAGTTCTCTATCAAGTAAAATTAACATCCAAAATTTTAATAACTAAACAAAAAAATGGAAACAATTAAACAAGCATTAGCAAACAATGGCTTTGAAACGATTGACTATATCGTATTTGCAGCCTACATTGTTATTCTCGTAGGTTTGGGAATGTTCCTTTCCCGCAAAAAGGACGGTAAAGAACAATCATCAACCGACTACTTCCTCGCCGGTAATACTCTTACATGGTGGGCTGTCGGAGCATCTCTGATTGCAGCTAACATCTCTGCAGAACAGTTTATCGGTATGTCAGGTTCTGCATACGTTTCAGGTATAGCAATGGCTGCATACGAGCTTATGGCTGCAGCAACACTTATCGTTGTGGGCAAGTTCCTATTGCCTCTTATGATTAAGAAGCAGGTGTACACTATTCCACAGTTCCTTAGCGACCGCTACAACTGGGGAGTAGGTCTTGCATTCTCAATCTTCTGGTTGTTCCTCTATGTGTTCATCAACCTTACATCAGTAGCATGGCTCGGAGCCTTGGCTATTAAGCAGATTCTTGGTTTGCCAACAATCGCTGGTGTCATCCTTGGCATGCAGGTTGACATGACACTGCTCACAATCATCTTGTTCTTCTTCGTTATTGCAGGTGTTTACTCTATCTACGGCGGACTTGCTTCTGTTGCTTGGACAGACGTTATGCAGGTTACATTCCTCGTTGGTGGTGGTCTTATCACAGCCTATGCAGCTCTTGACGTTATTGCTTCTAACCTCGACATCAGCGGTGGTGCTCTTGGCGCTTTGAGTGAGATTTACACTAATCTGATTGAGAATCCTGACGACAAACACTTCAATCTTGTGGTTACACGTAACGAAGACTTGTATCCTCTGATTACTGACGACCCATACTTTGATATTCCTGGTATCGTGGTTATTGTTGGTGCTCTCTGGCTTACAAACCTTGGCTACTGGGGTTTCAACCAGTACATCATCCAGAAAGGTCTTGCTGCAAAGTCACTTGCAGAGGCTAAGAAGGGTATGATTTTTGCTGCCTTCCTTAAGATTTTGATTCCATTCATCGTTTGTATCCCAGGTGTTTGTGCTTATTACATCATGACATCTCCTGAGTGTGCTGACCTCAAGGCTAGTCTTGCTGGTTCACTCGATCGTCCAGACGATGCTTATCCATTCCTTATCCGCAACTTCACCCCTGCATTTGTTAAGGGTCTTTCATTTGCCGCTCTTGCAGCTGCTGTTATTTCTTCACTTGCTTCTATGTTCAACTCAACTTCTACTATCTTTACAATGGATATCTACAAGAAGTTCTTCAACAAGAATGCATCTGAGAAGAAGTTGGTAAACGTTGGTCGTTTGACATCTTTGGCAGCTCTTGTAATGGCTCTCGTTGCTGTATATCCTATTATGGGTGGTGCTGACCAGGCATTCCAGGTTATTCAGGAGTATTCTGGTTTCGTATATCCAGGTATCGTAGTAATCTTCGGTCTTGGTCTGTTGTGGAAGCGCGCTTCTGGTACAGCTGCCGTTGTTGCTGCTATCGGTACATTCGTATTCTCTATCCTATTCAAGTTCTTGTTACCAGACGTACCATTCCTGTTGCGCATGGGTTATGTATTCTTCTGCCTCGTAGTATTGTTCTTCACAATCTCTATGATGAGCAAGAAGACTGTTAAGGCTGACGAACTTGATGAGCACACTATTAAGACTCAGTTGAAGTGGTCTGCAATATTGTTTGCATCAAGCGTACTATGCTTTGCACTCGGTATCATCTCACTCTTCAACGACACAATGATGGCATATGGTTTTGAGGCAATATTCTTCCTCGCACTTATGCTTCTGGTTCTTGCTGCTTATCTCCGCTCAAATGCTAAGGATACAGTACAGGATCCAAAGTCTATCGGTGTTGACATTGCAATATTCAAGACTGACAAGGCATTTAACATCGGTGCTATCGGTGTTGTAGTTATCTTGATTATTCTTTATTGGGCATTGTGGTAATTAAAAATATGCGGGTTGTCTGTAATATGGCAACCCGTGTAATTTTCTTTTAAGAGATGGGCATTTATTATAATGAGCATTGTAAGGTCTACGTTTCTGTTGACTGTATCGTTTTTGGCTTCGATGAGGGCAAGCTAAAGGTTCTTGTTGGCCGTCGCAAGATGAATCCTGGTTGTGGGCAGTGGTCGCTCTATGGTGGATTTGTCAGAGACAATGAAAGCATTGACGATGCAGCTAACAGAGTTTTGTTTGAACTTACGGGAATTCGTAATCTTTATATGTGTCAGGTAGGAGCTTTTGGTAGTGTTGACCGTGACCCAGGAGAACGTGTTATTTCTATTGCTTATTATGCCTTGATAAATGTTAACGATTACGATAAGAAATTACAAGGTCTTTATGGTGCAGAATGGATTAATATAGATGATCTCCCACAGTTATATTCTGATCATAACAGGATGTTGCATGAAGCCCGAAAGATGATGCAGGTAAAAATATCCAGCGAACCAATCAGCTTTAAACTTCTGCCAAGTCTTTTTACCCTAACACAGTTGCAACGTCTATACGAAGCTGTTTGTGGTGAAGAGGTTGATAAGAGAAACTTTAGAAAACGAATAAAAGATATGGACTTTATCGAAAAAACAGACTTGATTGACAAGACTGGTTCAAAACGCGGAGCATATCTGTACAGATTTAATAAGAAAGCATACAAAGAAGACCCATTTTTTAAACTTTAATCTTAAATAAATATGTTAGAAGAACTCAAAGAAAAAGTATTTCAGGCAAACCTTGATTTAGTTAAACAAGGATTGGTTATATTCACATGGGGTAATGTATCTGGCATAGACCGTGAGAAAGGTTTGGTTGTTATCAAGCCTAGCGGCGTGAGCTATGATGACATGAAGGCTTCAGACATGGTGGTTGTAAGTCTTGAGACAGGCGAAGTTGTTGAAGGTGACTTAAACCCATCATCAGATACACCAACACACCTTATATTATATAAGGCATTCCCAAATATTCAGGGTGTTGTACACACTCACTCAACATATGCTACAGCATGGTCACAGGCAGGCATGGATATTCCGAATATAGGAACAACTCATGCAGACTATTTCTATAAAGAGATTCCATGTACAGCAGATATGACAAAGGAAGAGGTAGAAGGAGAATATGAACTCGAAACAGGCAATGTTATTGTTAAACGTTTTGAAGGAATGAATCCAGACCATACACCAGGTGTATTAGTAAAGAATCACGGACCGTTCAGCTGGGGAACAAGTCCAGCTAACGCAGTTTATAATGCAAAGGTAATGGAACAGTGTGCTAAGATGGCATACATCTCATTTACATTGAATCCTGAGACAACAATGAACCCATTGCTTATTGAAAAGCATTACATGCGTAAGCATGGTCCTAATGCATATTACGGTCAAAAGAAAAAATAATAACAATTAAAACTATTCATATTATGGTAAAAGCATTTGAAAACTTAGAAGTATGGTTTATCACTGGCGCACAGCTTCTTTATGGAGGCGATGCAGTGGTACAGGTAGACGGACACTCAAAGGAGATGGTTGATGGTCTGAATAACTCAGGTCGTCTCCCTATCAAGGTTGTATATAAAGGAACTGCAAATAGTTCAAAAGAGGTAGTTGATCTTTTCTCTGCTGCAAACAACGATAAGAAGTGTGTTGGTGTTATCACATGGATGCACACATTCTCTCCAGCAAAGATGTGGATTCACGGTTTGCAGATTCTCCACAAGCCACTACTCCACCTGCATACACAGTATAATGCAGAGATTCCATGGAATGACATTGACATGGACTTCATGAACCTCAACCAGAGTGCTCATGGCGACCGCGAGTATGGACATATCATATCACGCATGCGTATTCGCCGTAAGCTTGTTTGTGGTTACTGGAAAGACGAGGCGACACAAGACCATATTGCAGTATGGGAGCGCGTGTGTGCAGCATGGGCTGACTCACAGGATATGCTCATCCTCCGCTTCGGTGATCAGATGAATAATGTAGCTGTTACCGACGGTGACAAGGTTGCTGCAGAGCAGGTTCTTGGCTACCATGTAGACTATTGTCCATTCAGTGAGGTTCTCTCATACTTCGATAAGATAAAGGATGAAGAGGTTGATGCACTTGTTGAAGAGTACTTTAGACTATATGACCACGATGCTGCACTTGAGGTAAAGGGTTCTGAAGAATATAAGAAGGTTTGGAATGCTGCAAAAGCAGAGCTTTCACTTCGTGCTATCCTCAAGGCAAAAGGTGCTAAGGCGTTTACAACAAACTTCGATGACCTTGGTGATGCAAATATTGATGAGACAGGTCATGGTTTTGACCAGATACCAGGTCTTGCTTCACAGCGTTTGATGGCAGAAGGATATGGTTTCGGTGGTGAGGGTGACTGGAAGACAGCAGCATTGGTACGTACAATTTGGGTTATGACCCAGGGTATGCCTGGCGGTTGCTCATTCCTTGAGGACTATACTCTCAACTTCAATGGTCAGCAGAGTTCTATCCTCCAGTCACACATGCTTGAGGTTAGTCCGCTTATTGCAACAAGCAAGCCACGTCTTGAACTGCATCATTTGGGTATTGGTTATCGCAAGACTCTGACTGCTCGTCTTGTTTTCACATCTAAGACAGGTCATGGTATTGCAGCTACAGTTGTAGATATGGGCAACCGTTTCCGTATGATTGTTAACGATGTAGACTGCATCGAACCAAAACCACTGCCAAAACTCCCTGTAGCAAGTGCTCTGTGGATTCCACAGCCTAATTTTGAGGTTGGCGCTGGATGCTGGATTTATGCTGGTGGTACACACCACAGCGGATTCTCTTATGATCTTACAGATGAATACTGGCAGGATTATGCAGAGATCGCAGGTATTGAGTGCGTTCTTATTAACAATAATACTACTGTTGATGAGTTCCGTAAGGAATTGCGCTTCAATGAAGTATATTATATGTTGAATAAGTCATTAATGTAATTTTATTCTGATTCACAATTTACATTCATAGTGTGTCATTGTATATCTATGAATTGTAAATTGTGAATTGTTGCTTAAAAATAATAACTATGGCAAATATTAATGCTAAGACAACAATAGAATCAGGCAAGGCTATTCTAGGAATAGAGTTTGGTTCTACACGTATCAAGGCTGTGCTTATTGATCAGGAGAACAAACCTATCGCACAGGGAAGTCACGAATGGGAAAATCAGCTTGTAGATGGTTTGTGGACATATAGTATTGACGCTATATGGAATGGTCTGCAGGATTGTTATGCTGACTTGCGTGCTAATGTTCTCAAGCAATATGATACTGAGATTGAAACACTTGCTGGTATTGGTATCAGTGCTATGATGCACGGATATATGGCATTTAATGAGAATGATGAGATTCTTGTTCCTTTCCGTACATGGAGAAATACCAATACAGGTAAGGCTGCAGCGGAACTTTCTGAACTTTTTGTATATAATATACCTCTTCGCTGGAGTATTTCTCACCTGTATCAGTGCATCCTTGAGGATAATGAGCATGTCAAAGATATTAAGTTCCTTACAACTCTTGCTGGTTTCATTCATTGGCAGATTACAGGTAAGAAGGTTCTTGGTATTGGCGATGCTTCAGGAATGCTGCCAATTGATCCAGAAACAAAAGATTACTCAGCTGAAATGGTTGATAAGTTTAATAAACTTATCGCACCAAAACAGTATGGATGGCAACTTCTTGACATACTTCCACAGGTTCTGGTTGCAGGAGAAAATGCAGGTTGCCTTACAGAGGAAGGAGCTAAACGCCTCGACGTATCAGGCCATTTGAAGGCAGGTGTACCAGTTTGTCCTCCAGAGGGTGATGCTGGTACTGGTATGGTTGCCACTAATGCAGTAAAGCAGCGTACTGGTAATGTATCTGCTGGAACATCTTCTTTCTCTATGATTGTATTAGAGAAAGATTTGTCAAAACCTTATGAGATGATAGATATGGTGACAACACCAGACGGTAGTCTTGTGGCTATGGTACATTGCAACAACTGTACATCAGACCTTAATGCTTGGGTTGGTTTGTTTAAGGAATATCAGGAATTGCTTGGTATACCAGTAGACATGAACGAGGTATATGGTAAACTGTACAACAATGCCCTTACTGGCGATGCTGATTGTGGTGGCCTTATTTCATATAACTATATCTCTGGCGAACCACTAACAGGTCTTGCAGAAGGTCGTCCATTGTTCGTTCGTTCTGCAAACGATAAGTTCAATCTCGCTAATTTTATCCGAACACATCTTTATGCATCTGTTGGTGTATTGAAACTTGGTAACGATATTCTTTTCAATGAAGAGAAAGTAAGTGTTGACAGAATAACAGGCCACGGTGGTTTGTTTAAGACTAAGGGTGTTGGACAAAGAGTGCTTGCTGCAGCCATCAATTCTCCGATTTCAGTAATGGAAACAGCTGGAGAAGGTGGAGCTTGGGGTATTGCACTGCTCGCATCATATCTTGTTAACAACGAAAAGCAGCAGACACTTGCTGATTATCTAGATGAGGTTGTCTTCGCTGGTGATGCTGGTGTAGAGATAAAGCCAACCAAGGAAGATGTTGATGGATTTAACAAGTATATTGAGAGCTACAAGGCATGCCTTGCTATTGAAGAGGCTGCCGTGAAAGCAAAACAGTAAACTTTCCATAATTTTCAGGATACAGGAGATTTTCTTCTGTATCCTGGTTTATCAACTAACATTACACATACATTAATTTATGAAGAAAATACTATTTGCTTTTGCTTTGTCATTATTCGCAATGCCCAATATGGCTGAAGATATGACAATGACTATACATGCAGACCAAGGTAAACAGAAAATCCATAAAGAAGTTTATGGACAGTTTGCAGAACATTTAGGTTCGTGCATATACGGAGGACTATGGGTTGGTGAGAACTCACAGATTCCTAATATTAATGGTTATCGTAAGGATGTTTTTGAAGCGCTCAAAGCACTTCAGATACCAGTATTGCGTTGGCCAGGTGGATGTTTTGCTGATGAGTATCATTGGATGGATGGCATCGGACCACGCGAAAAACGCCCTAAGATGCAAAATAACAACTGGGGTGGCACTATTGAAGACAATTCTTTTGGAACACATGAGTTCCTCAACCTATGCGAAATGCTTGGTTGCGAACCATATATTAGCGGTAACGTTGGAAGCGGAACCGTAGAGGAGTTAGCTAAGTGGGTTGAGTACATGACAAGTGATGGCGATACACCTATGGCAAAATTACGCCGTCAGAATGGACGTGACAAAGCTTGGAAAGTAAAGTTCCTTGGTGTAGGTAATGAGAGCTGGGGATGCGGTGGTGATATGCGCCCAGAGTATTATGCTGACCTTTATCGCCGCTATGCTGTTTATTGTCGTAATTACGATGGAAATAGATTGTATAAGATTGCCAGTGGCGCCAGTGATTATGACTATAACTGGACAAAGGTATTGATGAACAACGTCGGTCATCGTATGCACGGACTTTCACTCCACTACTATACTGTGACTGGTTGGACAGGCAGCAAGGGGTCTGCAACCAACTTTGATAAGGATCAGTACTACTGGACAATCGGCAAGTGCCTAGAGATAGAAGATGTTATCAAAAAGCACAAGAAAATCATGGATGATAAAGACCCGAAGAAGCGCATCGGTCTTTTGGTTGACGAATGGGGAACATGGTGGGACGAGGAACCAGGCACAATCCGTGGCCATCTCTATCAGCAGAATGCCCTCCGTGATGCTTTCGTAGCGGCCCTCTCTCTCAATGTGTTCCATCGCCATACCGACCGTGTTCGCATGGCAAACATCGCACAGATTGTCAACGTGCTTCAGTCAATGATTCTTACCGATCAGAAAGGAACAGGTCACATGGTACTGACACCAACATATCATGTGTTTGAGATGTATAAGGGTTTCCAGGAGGCAACATATCTTCCTATGGATGTAACTGTTGACAGCATGAAGGTTCGTGACAACCGCATTGTTCCATTGGTAAACACTTCTGCAGCAAAACAGACAGATGGTTCTATCATCATTTCTCTGTCAAATATTGATGTTGACAAGGCACATGAGATGACAATCAACCTCAATGGTTATAAAGCCAAGGAAGTGGCAGGTAGAATACTAACAAGTAAGGATGTTACCGACTACAACGATTTCGAAAATCCTAACAAAGTAAGTCCTGTTGAGTTCAAGGGCGCAAAACTTAAGAAAAATGTTCTTACAGTCAAGTTGCCAGCAAAGTCAATCGTTGTTCTTAATGTAAAGTAGAATGAAAAGAAACAAAATATTTATCCTTTTGTGCTTTGCCTTCATATCTATGCAGGCAAATGCACAAAAAACTTTGAAATCAACTCCTGAATATTCAGGTTATCTCTTTGCCTATTTTGAGGGCAGAGGCGATAAGATGCTTCAGGAACAACTGCGTTTTGCCATTAGTGAAGACGCCAAGTCATGGTATGCTCTAAACGACAACCGACCAATTATTCCATCAGACAAGATTAGTGAGAGTGGCGGTATCCGCGACCCACATATTCTTCGTGGTGAAGACGGCAATTTCTATCTTGTTGCCACCGATATGTTCACCCACAAGTACGGTTGGAAAGAGAATCCTGGCATTGTTCTTTTAAAGTCAAAAGACCTTATCAACTGGTCGCATGCAAAGATTAATTTGTCAAAGGACTATCCCGAGAATTTCGGTGATGCCTATTGGGTATGGGCACCGCAGACCATTTATGACAACAAGGCGAACAAATACATGATATACTTCACACTCCAGCGTAGTGACAGAAAGAGTCTTATCACTTATTATGCATACGCAAATGCCGACTTCACCGGTTTTGAGAGTGAACCAAAGGTGCTCTTTTCTGCCAAGTATGGATGCATTGACAACGACATTATCTATAAGGATGGGACATATCACATGTTCTACAAGGGTAATACAAAGGACAAGAACGGCAAGGAAATCAAGAACGGTATTCAGAAAGCCACTAGCAAGACCCTTCTTGGCAAATGGAAAGAGACTCACAAGTATTTCGACTACTATTCATCTAAGGGTGTAGCAGTAGAAGGTTCAAGCGTGTTCAAGCTTAATGGTAAGAACGAGTATGTGCTTATGTACGACCTTTACACAAAGGGACGCTTTGAATATGAGACATCAAAGGATTTAAACAAGTTCTCTGGAAATCCAAAAGAGTTCAAGCGAGACTTCAATCCTCGTCACGGTTCGGTAATCTCACTTACAGCAGATGAACTTATTCGCGTACAGGAAAGATGGGGTTATGTGCTTAAGCATGACATCGTCAGCAACGGCAATCCTCTCTTCCGCCATAAGTTTACAGCCGACCCTTCTGTACTTGTTAAGGGCGATACACTTTGGCTCTTTGCCGGCGAGGACTTCGAGGGCAACCAGCATGGTTATCACATGGAAAACTGGCTTGTATTCTCTACTACCGATATGAAACATTGGACAGAATACCCTGCTCCTCTTCGTGCTGCTTATTTCAAGTGGGCAAGTCGCAACGCATACGCAGGTCATGTTACTGAACGCAACGGCAAGTACTACTGGTATGTAAGCACAAATACAACAGGTATTGGCGTGGCTGTTGCCGATCGTCCGGAAGGACCTTATAAGGATGCTATCGGCAAACCGTTGCTCACCAATAAAGACTGTTTTGCTTCTAAGCATAGTTGGGCATGTATAGACCCTGCTGTTTTTATTGATGATGATGGCCAAGCATATCTTTTCTGGGGCAACACACAATGCTATTATGTGAAGCTCAAGGAGAATATGATCGAAACCGAAGGTGAGGTGAAGCAAATAGATTTCGCACCTAACCATCCATTCACAGAGGCACCTTGGATTCACAAGCATAACGGCAAGTACTATCTCACATACGCCTCTGAATGGCCTGAGAAAATTGCATACGCCGTTTCTGATAAGATAACAGGACCATACGAGTGCAAAGGAGTGATTTCTGAAATTGCAGGAAACAGCAATACCACTCATCCTGCAATCGTTAATTTCAAAGGCAAATGGTTGTTCTTCTCGCACAACGGCGGATTGCACAGCGGCACAAGCTACAGCCGTTCAGTTATTGCCGAGGAGATGGAACATGCTGCTGATGGTTCGATAAAAAAGATTCACCCAACAACCAAGGGAGTTGAGTTTAAGGAGTGGAGTGGCAATCCTATACTGCCAGGCTTCCATGCCGACCCTGAAGTACTTTACTCTGAGAAGACTGGACGTTACTATATCTACTCTACTACTGATGGTAACCCTGGTTGGGGAGGTTGGTATTTTACATGCTACTCTTCAGACAATCTTGTAGACTGGCGCTATGAAGGCATCAACCTTGATTTGTGCAAGCAGACAAAGTGGGCTTATGGAAATGCCTGGGCACCATGTATAATCGAAAAGAAGATTGACGGAAAGTACAAATACTTCTTCTACTATAGTGGTGATGATGGTAAACGCAAGTCAATAGGTGTGGCCATTGCCGACCACCCTACAGGTCCGTTTGTTGACTTTGGAAAACCAATAATCAATAAGTTACCTGCCGGTCAGAAACACGGTCAGCAGATAGATGTTGACGTATTCCACGACCCAGATACAGGCATCGACTACCTCTATTGGGGCAATGGTTATATGGCTGGTGCTCGTCTTAATCCAGACATGACCAGTATTGATGAGTCAACAACTGTATTGATGACGCCTAAGGGTGGTTCGCTAAAAGACTATGCTTATCGCGAGGCTCCATACGTATTCAAGCGCAACGGCATATACTACTTCCATTGGAGTGTTGATGATACTGGTTCGCCAAACTACCATGTAGCCTACGGCACTAGCAAGTCACCACTTGGACCTATCGAGGTGGCAGAGCAGCCAGTGATACTCATACAGCAGCCTGATGCCGAAATTTATGGACCTGCTCACAACAGTGTACTTCAAATTCCTGGCACTGACGAGTGGTACTTTGTTTATCATCGTATAAACAAGAACTTCATCAATAGAGACAAGGGACCAGGATGGCATCGTGAGGTATGTATTGATAAGATGGAGTTTGATAAAGATGGTAAGATAAAGCCTACTATCCCAACACAAAAAGGAGTAAAAGCAATTAAATAATATTCATATATTTAAATTAAAACTATTATGAACGACAAAAATCTTATGATTAAAGCAGCGGATAACATTCGTATCCTTGCTGCTTCAATGGTAGAGAAAGCAAATTCTGGTCACCCAGGTGGTGCCATGGGTGGTGCTGATTTCATTAACGTACTCTTCTCAGAGTTCTTGGTTTATGATCCAGAGAATCCTAACTGGACAGGTCGTGACCGTTTTTATCTCGACCCAGGTCACATGTCACCTATGCTCTACTCTGCTCTCGCTCTTCAGGGTAAGTTCACACTTGATGAGTTGAAGGCATTCCGTCAGTGGGGCTCTCCAACTCCAGGTCACCCAGAGCGTGACCTTGAGCGTGGCATTGAGAACACCTCTGGACCACTTGGACAGGGACATACTTTTGCTGCTGGTGCAGCAGTAGCTGAGAAGTTCCTTGAGGCTCGCCTTGGCAAGACAGCAATGCAGCACAAGATTTATGCATATATCTCTGATGGTGGCGTAGAGGAGGAAATTTCTCAGGCTACAGGTCGTATTGCAGGTATCCTCGGTCTTAATAACCTCATCATGTTCTATGACTCTAATGATATTCAGTTGTCAACCACAACAAGTGTTGTGATGAAAGAAGACACTGAAGCTAAATATAAGGCATGGGGCTGGAACGTTATTAATATCAATGGTAATGACGCAGACGAAATCCGTGAGGCTATTAAGGCAGCTCAAAAAGAAGAGAAACGTCCTACACTGATTATCGGTAAGACTGTAATGGGTAAGGGTGCTCTCCGTGCTGATGGCACAAGTTATGAGGCTTGCATTGATACTCATGGCGCTCCTCTTGGTGGCGATGCATACATCAACACAATCAAGAACCTCGGTGGTAATCCAGAGGCTCCATTCGAAATCTTCCCAGAAGTTCAGAAACTATATGCAGACCGTAAGGAAGAACTGAAGCAGATTGTAGCTGCTCGTTATGC
>JAZLCN010000026.1:0-2485 GCA_045614255.1 Prevotella sp. | reverse complement strand
TTGAAAGTTCCCAATCGTGTTCTAGTTGGATTGGTAGGAAATAGTACTCGTCCTGGATATACACAAAGTTTCCATGATGGTAATGCTACTTTGTATTATACTGGTCCTAAATTTCCGACCACAATTTCATTGCACGACCTTCATTACTTTATACCCTACATAAAAGGAGAGGGTATCCGTGATATATATGAGATTGTTCGTGTTAGGACTATAACGAGCAAAGAAGCAAAACAAGTCGAAGGCGATGAAGCAACAGACAATATGAGATTGGCATTTGAATTACGTTTTAGCCGTAAACTATTTGCTAATTATCAGCCAATAGATACCCATAAACTCATCAACTATACCTTTATCGATACTTCATTCGATAAGATGGATGAATGGGTTGTGATTGATAAGTTATAATGTAAATGAATTAGGGAAAATATGATTATTCGAAATAAAGTTTGGGAGGAACTAAAACAAGCTCACGTTAATATTTTATGTCTGAAATGGTATACCGACAGACAAAGAAAATATGAACGATATTATCAATGTTTTATTGCTTTTACTGCATCCGCAGGAACTTTCGGATATATAATTGAAGAATGGTTCCCATTAGTTTCCTCAATGTTAATAGCATTCGTTTCTATTGTAAAGTCGTTATTTCCTCAGTTCATTCAGCCGGAAAAAGAATTGTGTATTCTTGATGAAATAATGGATTTTTACAATAGATACATGAATGATTTGGAGTTATTAATGTTTCAACATGATAATGATACTTTAAATGATGATGAGACCATGGCAAAAATCTATTCATTAAAAGGGGAGGAATGTGAAAAACAATCAATAATGAATCGTTTTGTCAGATCAATTCCTGAAAAACGCATGACGCAATTAGTAAACGAATCCACAGAATATTTAAATAAAGTATATTACGATAAATATGAATCAGAAGGTGAATAAAAGTAATACAAATAAAGGGAGTCAAGGGACTCATGGAACTCATGGAACAGTCCATATTATATGCAAAGAACCAGACATGCAAGGTAAAATGCCTCGCTCTTCAAAAACTCCCCCACCTCCAAAAATACAAAAATAGGAATATGAAAAAACTAGAACAAAGAGAATTGCCACTTCCTGCAAATGTTCCACCTCCGCCATCCCCAATATAAGCATAATTAAAGAATTTGAGTAAAAAGAAATAGGGTGTAACCCGAGTTACACCCTATTTAGTTATCGTTTGTTATCGTTTGTTATCTCATGCTACTTCACTTCCTCGAAATCAGCATCCTGGATGTTTTCCTTGCCGGGCTTCTGTGAAGCGCTTTGGTCGGCACCGCCTGCGTTGAAACCTGCGTCGGGACCGGGTTGTGCACCTGCTTGGCTGTACATTTCTGCGCTTGCTGCCTGGAATGCTGTGTTGAGTTCAGCGATGGCTGCGTCGATGGCAGTTACATCCTGTGCCTTGTGTGCATCCTTGAGCTTTGAGAGGGCTGCTTCGATGGGCGCCTTCTTGTCTGCGGGAAGCTTGTCGCCGAGTTCCTGGGGCTGTGTTTCAGTTTGGAAAATCATAGAGTCAGCCTGGTTGATCTTCGCAATACGTTCAGCTTCCTTCTTGTCTGCTTCTGCATTTGCTTCAGCTTCAGCCTTCATGCGGTCGATTTCTTCCTGGCTGAGACCAGAAGAAGCTTCGATGCGGATGGTCTGTTCCTTACCTGTAGCCTTATCCTTTGCAGAAACCTTGAGGATACCGTTAGCGTCGATGTCGAAAGTAACTTCGATCTGGGGCACACCGCGACGAGCGGGAGCGATACCTGCGAGGTTGAAGCGGCCAATAGACTTGTTCTGCGCAGCCATAGGACGTTCACCCTGGAGTACGTGGATGGTCACTTCGGGCTGGTTGTCTTCAGCTGTTGAGAACACCTGACTCTTCTTACAAGGAATAGTTGCGTTAGCTTCAATGAGCTTTGTCATCACACCACCGAGTGTTTCGATACCCATTGAGAGGGGAGTAACGTCGAGAAGCACGATGTCGCCCACACCTTCTTCCTTGTTCAAGATAGCACCCTGAATAGAAGCACCAACTGCCACAACTTCGTCGGGGTTTACACCCTTTGAGGGAGCCTTACCGAAGAAGTCTTCAACGAGCTGCTGAATTGCGGGAATACGAGTAGAACCACCCACGAGGATTACTTCATCGATTTCAGACTTTGAGATGCCTGCGTCGCTCAATGCCTGTTCGCAAGGAACCTTACAAGCCTGGATGAGGTTGTGAGCAAGCTGTTCAAACTTCGCACGAGTCAAGTTGCGCACGAGGTGCTTGGGGCCAGAAGCAGTTGCTGTGATGTAGGGGAGGTTAATCTCTGTAGCAGCAGAGCTTGAGAGTTCGCACTTCGCCTTTTCCGCAGCTTCCTTCAAGCGCTGCATAGCCATGGGGTCGAGTGAGAGGTCAACGCCTTCTTCTGCCTTAAATTCAGAAACGAGCCAGTCAATGATTACCTGG
>JAZLCN010000025.1:0-10932 GCA_045614255.1 Prevotella sp. | reverse complement strand
GTGAGAGAGTACCCCAGCGTCGATAACCCTATCATCTCGGTGAACTGCTCCTACCCAGGTGCTAATGCAGATGTCATCGAGAACCAGATTACAGAGCCTCTGGAGCAGAACATCAACGGTATCCCTGGTATCCGTTCGTTGTCGAGTGTGAGTTCACAGGGCAGCAGCCGTATCACCGTAGAGTTTGAGTTGTCGGTGGACCTTGAGACCGCAGCGAATGATGTGCGTGACAAGGTATCACGCGCACAGCGCTTCCTGCCTCGTGACTGCGACCCTCCAACCGTATCGAAGGCCGACGCCGACGCGCAGCCTATCCTGATGCTGGCGGTGCAGAGCGACAAGCGCTCGTTGCTGGAGATTAGCGAGATTGCCGACCTTACAATCAAGGAGCAGTTGCAGACCATCAGCGATGTGAGTGCTGTGCAGATTTGGGGTGAGAAGCGTTACTCGATGCGTATATGGCTCGACCCGGCCAAGATGGCGGGTTATGGTATCACGCCAGTGGATGTAAAGACGGCTCTTGACAGAGAGAATGTAGAGTTGCCTTCGGGTAGTATCGAGGGTAATACAACCGAGCTTACCATCCGTACTATGGGATTGATGCACACAGCGCAGGAGTTCAACGACCTTGTGGTGCGCGAGAGCGACGACCGCATCATCCGTTTGAGCGACATCGGTCGCGCGGAACTTGGTCCACAGGATACACGCAGTTATATGAAGATGAATGGTGTACCGATGGTGGGTGTTGTTGTAATTCCACAGCCAGGTGCTAACCACATTGAGATTGCCGACGCGGTGTATGAGCGCGTGGAGACAATGAAGAAGGATTTGCCAGAGGACATCATCCTGAGCTACGGTTTCGACAACACACGCTTTATCCGTGCCTCAATCAGTGAGGTGGAGACAACCGTTTACGAAGCCTTCCTGCTCGTAATCATCATCATCTTCCTTTTCCTGCGCGACTGGCGTGTAACGCTCATCCCATGCATCGTTATACCTGTGTCGCTCATCGGTGCCTTCTTCGTGATGTACCTGTGCGGCTTCTCCATCAACGTGCTCTCCATGCTTGCCATCGTGCTCTCCGTGGGACTGGTGGTCGACGATGCCATCGTTATGACCGAGAACATATACATACGAATAGAGCGAGGCATGAAACCCTTTGAGGCTGGCATTGAGGGAGCCAAGGAGATTTTCTTTGCCGTTATCTCCACCACCATCACACTGGTGGCTGTGTTCCTGCCTATTGTGTTTATGGAGGGAACAACAGGCCGACTGTTCCGTGAGTTCAGCTTCGTGGTTGCCGGTTCGGTGATTATCTCGTCATTCGCCGCGCTTACCTTCACGCCGATGCTTGCCACCAAACTGCTTGTAAGGCGCAAGGAGCAGAAATGGTTCTACCGAAAGACCGAACCATTCTTCATTGGCTTGAATAATGTTTACGCTAAGTTGCTCGACATGTTCCTGCGCAAGCGCATAGCTGCCATCGTGATAATGGCGGTGGCTCTCATTGCCTGTGTGCTGATGTGGACCAATGTTCCAGCCGAGATGGCGCCATTGGAAGACCGCTCAAGCATCACCATACGCACCATGGGCCCAGAGGGCGTTACATACGAATATATGCGCGACTACACCGAGGATATCAACCATCTGGCCGATTCGCTGATGCCCGATGCGGCATTTATCACAGCGCGCGTGTCGGAGGGTTCGGGAAACATTCAGATTACGCTGAAAGACATCAACGAGCGCGACTACTCACAGATGGAGGTGGCAGAGAAACTGTCGCAGGCCGTGCGCAAAAAGACCGATGCCCGTGCCTTCGTGCAACAGCAGAGCACCTTTGGCGGACGTCGTGGTTCCATGCCTGTGCAGTATGTATTGCAGGCCACTAATATTGAGAAACTGCAAAAGGTGCTGCCGGAGTTCATGGCAAAGGTATATGACAACCCTACATTCCAGATGGCAGACGTAGACCTGAAGTTCTCAAAGCCGGAGGTGCGACTGAGCGTTAACCGCGAAAAGGCCAACCTCATGGGTGTGAGCACAAGAGACATTGCACAGACATTACAGTATGGACTCAGCGGACAGCGCATGGGCTATCTGTATATGAACGGAAAGCAATACGAGATTGTGGGTGAGATAAACCGCCAGCAGCGTAACGACCCAACCAATCTTAAAGCCATCTATATGCGTTCGGCAGACGGTAAGATGGTGCAGATGGAAAACCTTGTTGACCTTGTGGAGAGCATAGCCCCGCCAAAGCTCTATCGCTACAATCGATTCGTGTCTGCCACAATCTCTGCCGGACTGGCTGATGGCAAGACCATTGGCGAGGGTCTTGATGAGATGGACAAGATAGCCAAGGAGGTGCTCGACGATACCTTCCGCACGGCTCTGACAGGCGACTCAAAGGAGTTCCGCGAGAGTTCTTCCAGCCTTATCTTTGCCTTCGGACTTGCTTTGGTACTCATCTACCTGATATTGGCGGCACAGTTTGAGAGTTTCAAAGACCCATTTGTAATCATGCTCACCGTGCCTCTCGCCATCTGCGGAGCACTGATATTCATGCTTATAGGTGGCGTGACAATGAATATTTACAGTCAGATAGGTATCATCATGCTCATCGGACTGGTGGCTAAGAATGGTATTCTCATTGTTGAGTTTGCCAACCAGCGACAGAAGGCGGGTGAGGATAAGATGACGGCCATCCGTGAGGCGTCGATACAGCGTTTGCGTCCTATTCTTATGACCAGTGTGTCTACAATACTTGGTTTGATGCCGCTGATGCTTGCCACGGGCGAGGGCTGCAATGGACGTATCGCCATGGGTACGGCAGTTGTGGGTGGCATGCTTATATCCACCCTGCTCACCATGTTTATCGTTCCGGCCATCTACTCTTATCTCTCAACGGACCAAGGGAAGAAGTAGAGCATCTAGGAAACCCTAGGAAGCTCGAGCATCTAGACCATCTAGAAAATCTAGAAAATCTAGAGCCTCTAGAACCTCTAGAAAATCAAGAACCTCTCTCCCCCCAAAAAACAAAGAAATGAAGAAAATAAAAACATACATCGCCGCCCTGCTCCTGTGCCTGCCTGCTGTCACCGGTGCTCAAGAGCCAATGAAAGGTTCGCTGCCGCTGTTCATCGAGACAGGACTAAAAAACAATTACGACCTGCGCATAGTGAGAAACGAGGAGCGCATGGCCGACAACAATGCCAATCTGGCCAATGCAGGCTATCTGCCAACGCTTAGCGCCAGTGCCGGTTACGATGGCTCGTCGATGAGCACCGACACAAAATCGCGCGCCGATGGTTCTATAACAAAGAGCCGCAACACGTTTGACCATGGCTATTCGGCAGGCATTAATCTCAACTGGACGATTTTCGACGGTTTCAAGATTCAGGCCAACTACAGCAAATTGCAGGAACTGCGCCGGCAGGGACAGACCCGCACCCGGTTGGCTATAGAGGATTATGTGGCGGAGCTGACGGCCGAATACTATAATTTCATACAGCAGCGCATCCGCATGCGCAACCTCAACAATGCCGTAAAACTATCCAAGGAGCGCCTGCGCATAGTGCTTGAGCGCTATACAATAGGCAGTGCCTCACGCCTTGACCTGCAGCAGGCACAGGTGGACTTCAATGCCGACTCGGCACAAAGTCTCAAGCAGTATGAGCTGCTTGCCACCTCACGCATCCGACTTTATGAGCTGATGGCGGTGAAGGACATGCAGACTGCTATCAGCGTGGCTGACTCATCGATTAATGTTGATGATGCTCTGAACTTCGACTCGTTGCTCAATGCCACCATGCGCACCAATGCCTCGCTGCTCAACGCCTCGCAAAACATACGTCTGGCGGAACTGGACTACAAGGCCACTATGAGCCGCGATTTCCCTTATCTGAAACTTAACGGAGGATATAATTACTCGCACGATAATTTTGGAAGCGGAGCAAACAAAAGCCGCGACCAGTGGGGAGCAACCTTCGGTGTGAAGATGGGCATGACGCTCTTCGACGGTAAACGAAGCAGTCAGCGCCGCAATGCACGCCTCAATATCGAGAATGCTGATATGGCTCGCATGCAGCTCGAGCATTCTTTGCGTGCCGACCTTGCCGACCTGTGGCAGGCTTACAAGAACAATCTGCGACTGCTCTCGCTTGAGCGGCAGAATCTTATCACTGCAGAGGAGAATCACTATATAGCCCATGAGCGTTATATGCTGGGCGACCTCTCTGGTATTGAGATGCGAGAGGCACAGCAGAGCCTGCTCGATGCCGAGGAGCGAATACTCGTGGCTGAATACAACACCAAGCTCTGTGAGATATCACTCCGCCAGATTAGCGGAGGCATAATGAAATATATGTCATTGAACAGATAAGAACTGTCACTAAGCAGATTAGAACTGCCTTTGAGCAGATAAAGAACCCTTTGAAGTGCCCCCGAAAGTTTTTCTGGCTTTCGGGGGCACTTCATTTACGCTTCATTTCCCCTCCTTTTTTAATAATTTATTAATTGAAATGAGATAAAGTGATTAAAAATCATTAACTTTGTCGCGTTTTAATTCGAATTAGAAATGAAGATAGCATTAATAGGCTACGGCAAGATGGGCAAGATGATAGAGCAGATAGCCATCAGCCGTGGACATGAAATCGTGAGTATTATCGATGTTGACAATCAGCAGGACTTCGACAGCGAGGCCTTTGCTTCTGCCGATGTGGCAATAGAGTTCACAGCCCCACAGGCTGCATACGGCAATTACCTTAGGGCCTTCAGCAAAGGCGTAAAGGTGGTTTCCGGTTCTACAGGATGGATGAAGGAGCATGGCGATGATGTGCGACGTATGTGTGCAGAAGAGGGCAAGACATTGTTCTGGGCATCTAATTTCTCTATCGGCGTTGCCATATTCTCTGCCGTAAACCGTTATCTGGCAAAGATTATGAATGGTTTCCAGCAGTATGGCGTGGAGATGGAGGAGGTGCATCATATTCATAAGCTCGACCATCCCAGTGGTACTGCCATCACGCTGGCTGATGAGGTGGTGGATAATATCGACCGTCTGAACGGTTGGGCGGTGGGAACGGTTCAGAATCCCGATGGCAGTATCGAAGGCACAAAGGATGTTCAGGCAGGCAGCCTCAGAATAGACAGCATCCGCCGTGGCGAAGTGCCGGGCATCCATACTATCAAGTACGACTCTGAGGCAGATGCCATAACAATCACCCACGATGCACACTCACGCCAAGGCTTTGCCCTTGGTGCCGTTTTGGCAGCCGAATACACTGCCGAGCACACAGGCCTGCTCACCATCTCAGATATGTTTAAATTTTAAATTCTTAGGATTGCCTAGGATTATCTAGGACAGCCTAGGACCTCCTAGGACCTCCTAGGATTTCCTAGAATTTCTAGAGCCACCTATAACTCAAAAAAAACAAAAACAATGAAAAAATCCAATAAGACGATACAATGGGTTAAATGCATTATCGCACTAATAGCATGGTTGCTTTTCTGCTATTGGCTTGAAAGCTGGCTTGGACTTATTGTAGTGCCGTTTATTTTTGACGCATATATTACAAAGAAGATAAACTGGGGATGGTGGAAAGAGCGTGAAAACCCCTTGCGCTTCATCATGTCGTGGGTAGATGCTATAGTGTTTGCCTTTGTGGCTGTTTATTTCATCAACCTGTTTTTCTTCCAAAACTACTATATCCCATCAAGCTCGCTGGAGAAATCGCTGCTCGTTGGCGACTACCTGTTTGTATCTAAAGCCAGCTATGGTCCGCGCATACCACAGACACCGCTCACTATGCCGCTGACACAGCACACTATGCTTGGCGAAATGAAGTCGTATATTGAGTGGCCACAGTGGGAATACCGCCGCGCAAAAGGCTTGGGAAAGATTGAGCTTAACGACATCGTGGTGTTCAACTACCCTGCTGGCGACACTGTATGTTCCAATTTGAAGTATCAGGCATACGATTATTATCAGCTTTGCTATAACATTGGATATAGTATTTACCCTCAGCGACCTAATCCCGACTCACTGACATACGACCAAAGAAGGGAATACTTCGACATATTATATACAGCGGGAAGACATGAGATACTGCGCAACCGACAGGAATACGGTGAGATTATCTCACGTCCGGCAGACCGCCGCGAGAATTATGTGAAGCGCTGTGTAGGATTGCCAGGACAAACCTTGCAGATAAAAGACCGTATAATATATCTTGACGGCAAGGCAAACAAAGAGCCAGACAACGTGCAATATACATATTATATTAAGCGCAAAAAGCATATCCCTGAGGAAATGATTGAGGAGCTCGGCATCACAGATGAGGAAATAGAGAGTCTTAACATGGCTGGCTACATGCCTCTTACCAAACATGCCGCAGAGGTGCTTGGCAAACGAACAGATATCGTCGAGAGCATATCTCTGGTAACAGAGGCCGATGATAAAGAAATCTATCCGCTTAATGGCAACATGCATTGGACAAGAGACAACTACGGACCAGTTTGGATTCCTAAGAAGGGCGAGTCAATTAATCTTACCCTCGACAATATTGCCATATACGAGCGTCCTATTAGGGTTTATGAGAAGAATGACCTGCAGATAAAAGACGGAAAGATATTTATCAATGGCACCGCCACAGACAGTTACACCTTTAAGATGGACTACTACTGGATGATGGGCGACAACCGCCATAACTCATTAGACTCACGCTACTGGGGATTTGTACCTGAAGACCATATCGTGGGCAAACCAATATTCATCTGGTGGTCAAAGGATCCTGACCGCTTTAAGATTCGCTGGAACAGATTGTTTACTTTTGTAGATGATATTAAGTGAGGTGTGAGGTTTTAAGTTATGAAACAGTTGATAAAGTTTATAATAACATTTGCTGCGGCTGCGGTAGTTTTGCTGCTGTTCCGTGCTATGGTTGTTACTTTATACACTGTTAATGACACCACCTTGCAACCAGAGTTTATGCTTGGCGACCGCATTCTCGTCAACCGGTGGAGCTACGGACTAAGGACTGGCAATGATGATGGGTTGTTTCGTTATGGGCGAATCATGAAGAGCAATGTTGAGAAAGGAGACATCATTGCAGTTGACAGTGCCAACGACAGCATATCTTCCATCATAATATGCAAATGCGTAGCCCTTCCTGGCGACACAATAACACATAAGGGCATGACCACGGTGGTTCCCGGATTGCATAACTGCGCCGACCAAGACTATTATATGGTTGAGCTGTTTGATAAAAACAAAGGAACAAAGCACGGCATCGTAGGAGAGAAAAGCATCATCGGCAGAGTGTGCATGGTTGTTTTCAATCACGACGATAATGCCCCTTTCTACACTGGATATGATAAAGACAGAGTGTTTGTTATGAAATAAAACTATGACAACAATACTTTCCACAACATACTGCGGTCCTGTACAATGGTATCAGAAGCTTTATCGTAGCGACTTGGTACTGATGGAGTGTCATGAGACATTCCAGAAACAGACATATCGCAACCGTTGTGTCATAGCCACAACCAATGGTCCTCAAACACTTACCGTGCCTGTAGAGCGCGGCACCAGTCCTTTCATCCGTGATATCCGCATCAGCAATCATGGCAACTGGCGCCACCAGCACTGGCACGCCTTGATGAGTGCATATAATGAGTCACCCTTCTTCGACTACTATCAAGACGACTTCCGTCCATTTTTTGAGCAGCAATACAACTTTCTCTACGATTTCAACACTGAGATATGCCAAAAGGTGTGCGAGTTGATAGACATACAGCCTAATATTAGGGAGACAACTTCTTATAGGAGTTCAGGAGTTCAGGAGTTCAGGAGTGCAGACAATAGCATGGCAAGCAATCCCTCATCCCTCATCCCTCATCCCTCATCTCTCATCCAATCCAATCGACCTCCGTTCCGCCATCAACCCCAAGCATCCTGTTGCTGATGCCCACTTCATCCCTCGTCGCTACTATCAGGTTTATGAGCGCAAGCATGGCTTCCAGCCTAACCTCAGCATATTAGACTTGTTATTTAATATGGGACCAGAATCTGTGTTCTGGTTATAAAAAGAGAAGAAAGAGCAACCAGTAATATAAAGTGCCCCTCGAAAGCATCTTAACTTTCGAGGGGCATCTCATTTATGGAATATCTCTTTTTATTATTTCATCTTTATTCCTCAACAGAGAACTCATCCTTGCCTACTGCGCAAAGTGGGCATACCCAATCCTCTGGTATATCCTCAAATGCTGTGCCTGGGTTGATTCCATTCTCTGGGTCGCCTGTCTCTGGGTCGTAAACGTATCCGCATACGTCGCAAATGTACTTTTTCATAATTATTAATTTTAAATGGTTAAATATTTAGTTAATGATATTCTATTTTAGAATATTGTTTATTTTCTCTATTATCTGCTGTGGCTTTATGTCATTAAGACACGCATAATCGCCCCTGTGACATTTCTTATTGCCATATATACTGCATGGGCGGCAAGGATGTTCTACCTGAACGGCATTGTCCACTCTTTGGTTCCATCCCATAAATCCCGCATAAGGATGTGTTGCTCCCCAAACACTAACCACAGGAGTGCCTGTAAGCGATGCCAAGTGCATGTTGGCACTGTCCATAGACACCATCAGGTCGAGATGACTCATCAGAATCAGTTCGTCTTTCATGCTGCCTATATGCTTTGCCACATTAACACACTCTGACTTGTCGTCACACCATGCAGCAAAGGTCTCATCCTCCTTCTTTCCTCTTCCAAACAAGAATACCCTACTGCCTGGATGCTGCTCCAGCAACTGGTCAATAACCTGTTTCATTAAGTCAAGAGGATAAATCTTGCCCTCATGCGCCGCAAATGGAGCAATGCCTATCCATCGCTCACCGTCTTTCTTCTGACCTATAACAGCTGGCAGACTGCTTATGTCGCCACCTTCAGGCGGGAATATCGACTCAAACTGCGGATTGATGGGATAACCAAGTTTGCTGAACACATCAGCATACTTCTTAAACGATGTTGGCTGCTGCACCAACAGTTTATGGTTTATCGATGTGAGCTCACGCCTTCCCTTCCTGTATTTCTTGATGTGCGCCACCTTATACCTGCTGAAATTAAATCTCAGCCTTAGATAGTCGGAGCGCAAAACACTATGCAGGTCGGCAACAGCAGTGAAATGCTTTGCTGCCAACCTGCGGTATAATGCGTTTAATCCTTTTACACCTTTATATTCATTCTTGAGGTCGGCCTCCATAAAACTTACATTGGGGGCAAGATTCTCATAGAATGCTTTTGCAAATCCACGGCTCAGCACAGTGATGCGCAAATCAGGATAGGTCTTGGCAAGGGTATAAACCACCGGAACGGTCATAGCCACATCGCCTAAGGCCGAGAATCTGATTACCAGAATATGATCTTTCTTCATTGCCTGCGTGGGTTTGAATACCTTAATGCTTTATGTTTTATTTATTCTGATAAAGCACTGGGTTGGTAGCAGGGTCGTTATACATCTTCATCTGGCGGTAAACCTTCATGTAGATGCGTCCAGCCTCAATGTCCTCGAGCAACTGGTCGATAGCCAGCGACAGGTCTTTCTGCTGCTCAAGAAGCACAGCGAGCTTAGCTGCGCATTTCTCCTTATGCTCCTCTGTGGCATCATCACGGTCAACCTGCTCTTGCATGTGATAAATCTTCAGCGCCAATATCGACAGTCTGTCAATAGCCCATGCAGGACTCTCTGTGTTCAGTCTAGCCTCTGGCAATGGGTTCACATCGCCATAGTAACTGCGGAAGTAGCTGTCTATCTGCTCCACCAAGTCAGTGCGGTCCTGATTGCTTCTGTCTATACGACGCTTCAACGCCAATGCCTCTACTGGGTCGATATGCGGGTCGCGGATAATATCTTCAAAATGCCACTGCACTGTGTCAATCCAGCACTTCATGTAAAGACTGTAGTCTATTGACTCACGGTCGTAAGGATTGTTCATTGGTGTATCCACATTGTCTGTCAGGTGATAATCGCGTATAGCCTGATTAAAAATTTTGTTACTGTGTTCCGTAAATGACATATTAAAAATAATTTGTTGTGTTTTTATTTGAATATGCAAATCTACTGAAACTTTTTCAAATATCCCAACTAAATCTCATCTTTTTGCATCTTCAATTGTTTTTTATCATATTTTTATGTACTTTTGCCAGCGATATGAAGATTATTATAGACGACAAGATTCCCTATATTGCAGATGCCTTGCGCAACACTGGCGCCGATACGATATTTATGCGCGGAGCCGATATCTCTGCTGCCGATGTGCGCGATGCCGATGCTCTTATTGTGCGCACCCGCACTCGCTGCGACAGGTCTTTGCTTGAGGGCAGCAAGGTGCAGTTTATTGCCACGGCAACCATTGGCTACGACCATTTAGACACATCATATCTTGAGTCGGCAGGAATCGCCTGGACCAATTGTCCTGGCTGTAATGCCTCGTCGGTGGCACAGTATGTGCGCTCGGTCCTGCTGCTGTTCTCGGCTGATTACGGTTTAAACCTCTCTGGCGCCACATTAGGCGTTGTTGGCTGTGGCCATGTAGGCAGTTTGGTTAAACAGGTGGGAGCAGAGCTGGGCATGCGTGTGCTCGTTTGCGACCCTTTGGTGGGCGCTCCCGACTTCGTCTCCATGTCTGAGATAACACAGCAGTCAGACGTCATCACTTTCCATGTGCCGCTCACTCACGAGGGCAACTATGCCACATGGCACATGGCCAACGAGACTTTCTTTGCCAGTCTTGCCCGTCGGCCATTCATCATCAACAGCAGCCGCGGCGGTGTGGTAGACGAGCAAGCCATGCATAAGGCTCTCGACAGCGGGACTATACGCCAGGCTGTGATAGACACATGGGAAAATGAGCCACGCATAGACCT
>JAZLCN010000024.1:0-2724 GCA_045614255.1 Prevotella sp. | reverse complement strand
TTCAGTAGGATTGTCGAGCAGTCCTAATATATTCAAGAGTGTTGATTTGCCACAACCAGAAGGTCCCATGATTGCCACGAACTCACCTTCTTCTACTTTCATTGTTATGCCTGCAAGGGCAATGGTTTCCACCTCTTCTGTCCGGAACACTTTCTTAATGTTTTCTAACTGTATCATGATGTTTATTTTTAACAACGAATTAAACTAATTATATGAATTTTACTACGAGTAGTTATTTTATTCTTTAGGAGTGTAGGAGTGCAGACGTATGCTTTGGTAACAGTCTTCAATTTTTCAATCCTTCAATTTTTCAATTCTTCAATCCTTCAATTTTTCAATTTTTCAATCCTTCAATCCTTAACCAAAACCTACTCCGTCTTAATGCTATTAATAGGATTCTCATTTGCCGTTTTCCAACTTTGGATAATCACCGTTGAGAGTGTAATGAAGGCAACGACAACAAGCGACAAGGCAAACAACCACCAGCTGATTTCCGTGCGCTCGGCAAAGTTTTTAAGCCATTCGTTGCCGAAATACCATGCTGCTGGTGCGGCAATAACAAAGGCAATGACAATCATCGTGGCGTATTTTCGACAGAGCAACAGGAGTATTTCTACTACACTGCTACCCATTATCTTGCGAATGCCAATCTCCTTGCGACGGTATTCCGTTTCAAACATCGTGAGGCAGAACACGCCGATGAGCGTTATCAGCAGGCAGATAACAGAGAATATCACAACCTGAGAGATAAAGCGGAACTCCTCTTTGTAAGTATCTTCCAATTCTTTGTCAAGGAAACTGACATTGACATTGCCATGACCATCCATCTTGTTGATGCAATCCTCAAGTTTCTTTCGCATCGCCACCTTGTCGGTGCCAGCAGCAACACGGATGTTCAAAACTGCTCTATAAATCCACCAGTTATTTTGTTTCCCGGCAACAAGAAATGCCATCGGTTTATTCCCGCTATCTTGATGCATAGAAGCAAATCGGACATTCTCGCAAACACCAACTACAAGCATATGTTGCATAAAGTTCTTTAATATTGGCTGGTCCATTTTAAACCAATCCCACTGTTTACGAGCTGTCTCATTTATGATAAACATGTCATTATCATCTTCGTTGAAGTCACGACCCTCTAATATCTTCACACCAAGAGACTTAAGATATTTCCAGTCGCCAGTAAATACACCCAATGTTATTTTATGCTCATCATCTTCTCGTCCCCATTCGGTATATAAATCGCTTGTGCCTATTGCAAATTGAGATGTAGCCACGCACTCCACCCCTGATATTGTTTCCAGTTTCTGCACTATTTCATTAGCACGTTCAGCTCTTTCTTCGTCAAGTTTTGCATAGAATATTTGTTCCTTGTCAAAACCATAATCGGAATTGAATATATAGTGACTTTGCAAAAACAATATTCCGATGTAGCATACCATAAAGAACGATACTATTAGTTGTACAACAACGAGTATTGTTCGCAACTTCTTGCCTTTTGGCGACAAACCAAACGAACCTTTCAATACCAGTGCTGGAGTAAACGAAGTGGCATAGAAGGCTGGATATATGCTTGCACCCATAGCTGTAATGATGCTTGCTGCCAATGTCAGTAACATAATACCCAGGTTCTCTTTTATTGCAAGGCAGCCCTGCGTCAGTTCCTTTATCTCAGGCATTTGTGATATTAAATAGACGATGCCTGTGGCCACGGCAAATGCAAATAGCGAAACAACTATGCTTTCGCAAACCAGTTCCATTCTTTGTGTCCAAAGCCTCTTGCCGAGCACAAGGCGTGTGTTGATGCCTTTTATGCGCATAGGGCTCTCTGCAAGCGTGAAGTTCAGGAAGTTGATGGCAGCAACCAGCAGTACCAGCAGACAAACAAGTTCCAATATCAACACCACGCCTTTGTTGCCTCTATCATAATTATCGTCTATTCCTGAATAATACGTTTTAGATATAGGACGAAGTTTAGTCTTTCTTGCGGCTAATTTTTCTTTATTCCGTTTTTCATCTAAATTAGTAAAGATATTGTACCCGATGTCGCTTATTTGTTTCTCCACCTCAGAAACGACAGCATCTTCGCGCAATTTTACATAGCCATGGTAATTAAAGTCGTTATAATTATCAATATCACTATGATTCCAGTTGAAATATATTATATTTTTCGCTGAAGAGTTTTCTGGAAAATCCTCATAAACTCCAATAACCAATACACTGTCTGCCATATATCGCCCTGCTACATGCACCTCACCGAAATATGTTTTTGCTATTGAGGCAGGTATCAAGATTCCTCTTCTGTCTTCTTTTGTCCATCCCAATTTACCGTCAATGCATTTAGGGGAAAATGCAGATAGACCTTCATTGCCGCATGTTGTATATGGGAACGATATGGATGTGCCATCTTTCTGTATCTCCCAATCAAAAGTAAACAATAGGCGACAACTTATGGCCTCCACTTGAGGCAGTTCTGCAATTTTATCTAAATGTGGACGACAGAAAGAAATATCATATTCTTTATCTTTATTGAAGAAGTAACCATCTTGCTCCAACCTGTACACTCGTTCATAATCTTTAAACCCCTTGTTATAACTATTGTTATAATCCACCTGTGTCATAAACACATAGAAGGCGGCAAAGGCAATGGTAAGCCCGATAAAGTTGAGTATGCTCGCCACCTTAAAGCGACGGAACATGTACCATAGGTTTCTTAGTATTTCC
>JAZLCN010000023.1:0-55186 GCA_045614255.1 Prevotella sp. | reverse complement strand
TCAATCTTTTTTACAGAGAACATGTTGTCGCTGGTTTCTGTCAGCCTGAACAATCCTTTAGGTTTGCTTCCAATCCATATTGTCCCGTCGGATGTTTGTGTCATGCAATACACAGGACAGTCGAAGGTGCAAAACCCGCTTCTCACCTTGCCGCTTTTGTCTAAATAGCCCATCAGCCTGTTGTCAGCATCGAATACGGCAATGCTCTTATCGTCGCGGTTGGCAACGAAGCACCTGTTTTTATTGTCAATCATGAACGCTCTCACCTGTCCATTGTTCTCCAGCGGAACAGTAGCCGTGGGTCTGATGCCGAAACTGAGTTTGAAGATGTTGTAATTGCCCAGCATCCATACATTGCCCTGCTTGTCTTCAAAACAGAATTTTATATCCTCGGGCATGCCCTCAAGCGGATAGTCTACAGGCTTGCCTTTGTCTTTGTCGAGATAGCTTATCGAGCCGTCCTTGCTTATATGCCACTCTGTGCCATAATGGTCGGTGTATGCATATTTGTCTTTTGAGATAAGCGACATGCTTCTTCTGCCGGTGCGCATTATGCTGTCTGTCTTGCTGAACCTATAGGTCTTGGTGTTGAAAACAAAAGAACCGTTGTCCACCTGACATTGTATGTTGCCGTTGCCGTCGAGCCAGATGTTCCTGATGCGATCGGTGTACATCTCGCAACCGTCGCCGGGCTGGGACTTGAAGCATACAAACTCGTTGCCGTCGTATCTGTTGAGTCCGTTCCAGGTGGAAAACCAAATCATCCCTTGCTTGTCCTGGACAATCTGTGTGACATGCCATTGCGACAATCCCTCGTTCTCGCCATATTCAGTGAGGTGGCAGAAGGGTTGTGCTACATTTTTGTTTACTATAATTATGATAAACAAGGCCAGTGCAAGAAGTCTGTTCATAGATAGAATTTTGATTTTACGACTTGCAAATATAGTCATAATCTCCACAAAAATGGCGCAAATAAGTTTTTTTTCCTTTGTTTTGTCTAAAAACCCTTTTTATTGAGTAATTTTGCAAGCGATATTCACCTTAAAATATTTATATGCAGGAAATTATTACTTGGGTTCTTGAGAACCTCGACTATTGGGTGGTCCTGATATTCATGGCCATAGAGAGCTCGTTTATTCCCTTTCCATCGGAAGTGGTTGTTCCGCCGGCAGCATGGCTGGCACTTACAGGCGACAAGATGAACATTGTGCTTGTGGTGGTGTTTGCTACGCTTGGTGCCAATATCGGTGCGCTCATCAACTACTATTTGGCCAAATGGCTCGGCCGTCCTGTTGTCTATAAGTTTGCCAACAGCCGTTTCGGTCATCTCTGTCTGCTCAGCGAGGAGAAGGTGAAATATGCCGAGGAGTATTTCCGCAAGCATGGCGCAGCCTCAACCTTCTTTGGCCGTCTGGTTCCAGCCGTACGCCAGCTGATATCTATCCCAGCTGGTCTTGCAGGCATGAAGATTGGTCCTTTCCTTCTCTATACCACCCTTGGTGCCGGAGCATGGAACATAGTGCTTGCCGTTATCGGTTATGCCATCTATAAGGCTTTCCCGGATGTGAGAACCCCAGAGGATGTGTCCAACCTTGCCACTAAGTACAGTCACGAGATAGGTTATGTTATCCTTGGCATTGCAGCTGTGGCCGTAGCATGGATGGTTATTAAGAAATTGCGTGCAAAGAAAAGTGCAGAATAATAATACAGGCAGAATGCCATCCTTAGGCTGGTCGCTCGTGCCCATCACGGCTTTGCTCCTTACCATTGTCGGTGTGATAATAGTGAAGGATGCCGACGCGGCACAGGCTATCGGTCCGTACATCCTTCTTGGTGCGGCCCTGCTCACAGTGGCTATTGCCATTGGCATGTATCGCTGTCCGCTGACGCGGCTGTGGATGGGACTGCGCAAGAGCGCGTCGCAGATTCTGCCCGCCATTCCCATACTTGTTTTTATAGCCACCGTCTCTGCCACATGGATGATGAGCGGGGTGGTGCCTGCGCTTATCGACTACGGACTGCAACTGCTCAGTCCGCAACTCTTCCTCTTCCTTGCCTGTGCCATCTGTTCTGCCATATCAGTTATTAGCGGCAGTTCATGGACCACTATCGCCACCATTGGCGTGGCACTGATGGGCATCGGTCAGGTGTTGGGCTTCAGCGACGGGTGGATAGCCGGTGCCATTATCTCGGGCGCATATTTTGGCGATAAGATGTCGCCACTGTCAGACACCACCGTGCTGGCATCGTCATCGTGTGGTGTAGACCTCTTTGCACATATCAGGTACATGTTCGTAACCACCATTCCGAGCATGACCATCGCCTTGATAGTCTATTTCATCGTTGGACAACTCACGCCAACGGCAGCTTTGTCCCATTCCATCGAGATAACCGAACATCTGCATGCCTCGTTTAACATCACACCGTGGGTGCTGCTCATACCGCTGATAACATGTGTCCTCATTCTGTTGAGGCTTAAAACGGTGTTCACACTTGCCCTAAGCACATTATTAGGACTGGCGGGCATGTTCGTGTTCCAGCCGCAGGTGGTGACAGCTCTTGGCGGGGGCAGCAGTTTGTCATCCGATATTTCCGTGGCCATGGGAGTGCTCTTTACCGAAACCAGTATCGATACAGGCAGCGACATGCTCAACTCGCTTGTGTCAACGGGTGGTGTAGAGGGAATGCTCTCAACCATATATCTTGTGTTGTGCTCAATGATATTCGGTGGAATGATGATTGGCAGCGGCATGATAGCCACTATCACCCGCAGTTTCACCCGCCGTCTCCATTCCATCGGTTCCATCGTGGGAGCAACGGTGGGCGGCGGACTCTTTTTCAATGCCTGCACTGCCGACCAATACTTGTCGCTGATACTCGGTGGCAACGTGTATAAGAACATCTACAAGCGCAACGGACTGAATCCTCGTTTGCTCAGCCGTTCGCTCGAAGACTCCATCTCTGTAACCTCTGTGCTCATACCGTGGAACTCATGCGGTGTTACTCAGTCAACCGTGCTTGGAGTAGCAACAATAGCCTATCTTCCCTATTGTCTGTTCAACTGGCTCAGTCCGCTGATGACGCTCTTTGTGGCGTGGCTGTGCAACAGGTATTTCAGGAAGGCAGTCTTTGTAAAAGGTTTTTAGACATGAGTACTTTTTTTGACAGGAGAACAAGAGGACATTGATTTGACATGTATTGAAAAGCATACATAAATTTGGGCATGTCAAATGATTTTTTTAATTTTGCGCTTTCATTTTTTTATTATTAGAAAACAATGACGACAGAACTGATATTTTTCGTTTGTTTTATAGCATTCATCGTTGGCATACTGCTGCTTGATATGCTCGTGATAGACAAGGAAGCACACGAGGTGTCGATGAAGGAGGCTGGCATTTGGACAGCTGTGTGGATAACATTAGCATTGATATTTTCTGTGTTCCTGTGGTTTTATGGCGATATGGTGCATGGCATCGAGACATACGACCAACTGGTGGCTGTCTGCACCAAGTATGCCGGCGATATTGTGCCAAAACTTAATCCTAATGATTTTGAGGGCGGACTGGCATTGTATCGTGAGGAGATGACAATTGCATACATCACGGGTTATCTTATCGAGAAGACTCTTTCTGTAGATAATCTTTTTGTCATGATGATGATTTTCACTTCTATGAACGTAAGCAAAAAGGAATACCAGCATGTGCTCAACTGGGGTATCCTTGGGGCTATCGTGATGCGCTTTATCTTTATCTTTATTGGTGCTGCTATCATAGCACGCTTCAAGTGGGTGCTGATTGTCTTCGGACTGTTCCTTGTTTACAGCGGTGTGAAAATGTTCCTGGAGCGCAACAAGAAGGAAGAGGAGGCAGATGCTGCCAATCATCCTCTGGTAAAGGTACTTTCAAAGTTCTGTCGCATATCTCATAATTTCTTTGGCGGCAAATTCTTTGTACGCGCCAAGAAAACTGCCGACAACCAGATTGTGGAAGCCGATAAGGCGAGTGGCGGCAAGTGGTTTATAACCCCATTGTTCGTTACGGTGCTGCTCATAGAATTTTGCGATCTTGTGTTCGCTTTCGATAGCATCCCAGCCATCTTCTCCGTGTCGCTCGACCCGTATGTGGTGTTCTTCTCTAATATCTTCGCCATTCTCGGTCTGCGTGCAATGTTCTTCTTGCTTGCTGGAATGGCCGACCGTTTCAGATACTTGAAGATAGGCGTATGCATACTTTTGATATTTATCGGTGCAAAACTTCTTGTCAACGAATATATCCATATTGATGCTGTTATGTCGCTGGTGTTTATCATTGGTGTCATAGCAATCAGTATCGGTTGCTCGCTCTTTGTCAAGGACAAAAAGGTGGTAGCTTAATGCGTATTAAGCTTCTATAACATCACTGCATACCAGCAAGGGGAGCACGATTATTTATTAGATGAAGAACTACACGATAAATATTCAACGTGTTATCAGGATGGAAAGACTCTTCAACCAAGTGTCGCGGTTGAAGAGTAAGCATCCCAGGACCCTTGCAGAGCAGCGGGCTATGAGGCGGTCGCTTGACGTACTTGCCTCATATTACAGCAGTAGGGAGTGGAAAGAAGACTTTGCAGCCGATGAGGCAGGCCTATTGCCTAAGTCCCTTAAGCGTGGCATCCTGTCAGAAGACGGCTTGTGGAATCTTCTGTATAGTTATTGCAGGGATATTGGGTAACAAAGTGCCGTTAATTTTTTGTCAAAAGTTGTTGATTAACAATAGAAAGATTACTGTTAGTCTATTCCAATGAAATCTTTTTTGTCATAGTAAATAATGGAATTTGTAATAATATGTTATATAACATAACCATTAGAATTATAATACTGTACTTTCATATTGTCATCTATCCGAAATACGACATCAGGAATTTTATGATGCATAAACAAAGAGTCTGTATGACATTTGACGTATTCCATCTTTAAGTGTGGCGCAATCTTTCTGACATCATGTATTTTAGCAAATTCTGTTTGCCTAAAGTTCCAAATTGTATAAACTATTGAACGAATGGAATCACGTGCTGGTACACATTGGTTATCTATCTTTGATGAATGGTGTCCATTAATTATTGTATCATTTAAAGAAAACACAAAACAAGATTTGTTATCTTCTTGTGCAAATGTTTTTAAAGGTATGTACACAGGAATATCGTTAGGATTATACAATTGTATGAAAAAACGCAAATTTCTTATTTCAACCCCCATTTTAATATCCATAAGCGAGTCTTCATAACAACTGCTGTGAATAGCTTTTAATGTTGCAACGACAGGCTTGTCTGTAACGGGGGCTTTATCTTTCTTATTTCCGCATGCAGAAAGCAATATTGATGATATGATAATTAGACTATACAATTTCATTTTGTTTTTATTTGATTATATGTGTTTAAAATATATTGTTTAAATTCTTTTGTTGTTTTTGCCCATGATGGATGTTTCATCTGATTTTCATATACAGGAGAATGTTGAGCATCATGCAAATCATTTTTAAAATGACCTATATATTCAGCAGGCGAAGATGCAGAGCAGAAGTATTGTGATAAAGGTTGTTCTCATGATAAGTGCAATGATAATGATTTTTTTACAAGTTAATACATGATTGTTTGCTGTGCAAAATTAGTAAATAAAACTGTAATAATTCTTTGGATTATTATAATTATTATGCAAGTTTAAGTTCCTTTGCCTAAAAGTCTCATTTTGCTAATCCTTTAAATCCTAAAATCCCCAGAACGATTAACGTTGAGCGATGAACGATGAGCAATCCCCTCCTAACCTCCCCTTGCTCCTTCGACTAGCTCAGGACATGTAAGGGGCGGAAACCCACTGTACTCCCTCTTGAAAAGGGGGAGGTAGAGGGGGATGGAAATCCTTTAAATCCCAATATCCTTAGAACTTTGAACGTTGAATGTTGAACGATGAACGAACATTGGCGGATTATAAATCCGTAGTTAAAACCAGTCGGATTACAAATCCGCCTGAACTGAAAGCCTAACTTATAATTCCAAGACACAGAATTATATTAATTATAATAATTTCTGTCCAAAAAATCCCCAGAAAAACATCAATTCTCAGACCAAAGAATTTTTTGAAATTTTTTGACAAAAATTTTTCAAAACCTCCAATTAACGCCTTCAAAACTCGAGAATTCTGGAGGAAAAAATATTTTGCCCGAAAAAACGCTGAAAATCGTGTGCAATCTTAAAACCTTGAACCTCAAAATCTTATAACCTTAAAACCTAAAAGTGTGCAATTTTTTTAGACCTTTGGTTTTCCAAAACCTATCGTTTTGCAGACCAAAAGCATAGGTTTTGCTTTCCAAGATGATAGGTTTTGCAACGCGAAAGCATAGAAAACGGAGCTCAAAACCTATGCTTTTGAAAAATAAAGTCGTGATTTTTGCTTTTCAAGACCATTTTTTCTGTCTCAAAAGTGTAATTTTTTCTCTAGAATGAAAAATAATTTTGTCAAAATTTTTACAGATTTATTTTTGAAATTTTTTGACAAAATTGCGAATCTTATTCTACGGATTTTGGGATTTAAAGGATTATTTGTCGCTCATCGTTCAACGCTCATCCGATTTAAGGAGTGTAGGAGTTCAGGAGTGGCGCTTCGCTTAGGAGTGTAGACGTATGCTTGGCACGCAAGTATCCCTTTCTAAGGATATTAGGATTTAAAGGATTTCCATCCCCCATCTAACTATCGGAGTTAAATGGAGTTAAAGGAAGATAAAAGAAGATAGAGGACATTACTAACGTTCGTTCATCGTTCAACGTTCATCGTTCAACGTTCATCGTTCATCCCTCATCATTCATCCCTCATCCAACTCATGATTTCCATCCCCCTCTAGCTCCCCCTTTTCAAGAGGGAGAAGATGAAAAATAATAGCTAAAATGAAAAATATTATTACAGTTGTCAGAATTTTTGTCTTTATGTCTATGAAATTAAATAAATTTATTATATTTGCATAACCTAAGATAAGAGATAAACGAAAAGCATATATAAACTTACACTAAAAAATTAATTATTATGGTTATTAGAATTTATAAATCTAATTCTGTTGACAGAGCAGAGATTAACGTTACATGTAATGGTGGCACAATTTGTCACTCAACAAATAATTTGGCAATTTCTTTTGACACAGACGAGCAGGCAAGAGATGCTGAGGAACTGCTGAAGAAGCACAACTACAAGACAAAGCATAGCGATTGCGAGATTACAGTGCTGAATATCTCTGACTACGATTTGAAATTGTCTTAAAAGCACAAAGATTTTTAAAAAAAGTGAGTGTAAACGAACAACTTGAGCTGGCGTGGCAGTTTGTTGAGCGCACGGGGGTAAACGTGTTTCTTACTGGCAAGGCCGGCACAGGTAAGACTACTTTCCTGCGCCAGTTGAAAGAACGCTCACCTAAGCGCATGATAGTTGTCGCACCTACGGGTGTGGCGGCTATCAATGCTGGTGGAGTGACTATTCACTCCTTTTTTCAATTCCCCCTAGCCCCCTACGTGCCGGGCAGCTCGTTTAACACCAAGGACGAGAGGTTTCGTTTCAGTAAGGAGAAGAAACGTATTATTCGAACGCTCGACCTCTTGGTAATAGACGAGATATCTATGGTGCGTGCCGACCTGCTCGACCAGATTGATGCCGTGCTGCGACTGCATAAAGACAAGAACCGACCCTTTGGCGGTGTGCAGTTGCTTATGATTGGCGACCTCAGTCAGTTGGCGCCCGTGGTGAAAGAGAGCGACTGGACAATGTTGCGCGAGTACTACCGCACACCTTATTTCTTTGGTAGTCTGGCGCTGCAGCAAACGCAACATGTCACCATAGAGCTACAGCATGTCTACCGGCAGACAGACACTAATTTTATCAATATTCTTAATGAAGTGCGCGAGAACAGGCTGACGCCTGGCGGACTGGCTATGCTCAACAGCAGATACTGCGATGAGAGCGTGATAAAGAAATGTGGTGATGGAGTGATACGACTCACCACCCATAACGCCACCGTAAACAGCTACAACGAGCAGCGCATGAACGAACTGAAGGGGGCACGCTATGCTTTCGATGCCATCGTCACTGGCACTTTCCCCGAGACATCATACCCCGCTGAGAAAACGCTCGAACTGAAGAAGGGCTGTCAGGTGATGTTCCTGAAGAACGACTCACAAGGTACACGCTACTATAACGGCAAACTGGGAATAATAACCTCGATAGACGATGAGCATATCCGTGTGAGAGGTCTTGATGATGATATAGAAGTGGAGGTGCAGCCCGACGTGTGGACCAACGCGCGCTATGTCATCGACAAAGAGACCAAGGAGATACGCGAGGAGATAGAAGGAGAGTTCCGGCAATACCCACTGCGATTGGCATGGGCGATAACGGTGCATAAGAGTCAGGGACTGACCTTCGACCGCGCCGTGATAGATGTCAACGCTGCCTTTGCCGCAGGACAGGTGTATGTGGCACTGAGCCGTTTGCGCTCGCTCGACGGACTGATGCTTACAGAACAACTGTCGCCCTATTCGGTGAAGACCGACGTGGCGGTGACACAATATATGAACACGGAGCTGGCACAGGCACAGCATACGGCAAACCATCTGAACGACTTTGAACGCAGCTATTATCTGGAGATGCTCTCAGAACTGTTTAGTTTTAAGTCGCTGGGTGCCGACATGCAACGCATATTGCGCCTGCTGACAGAACATTTCTATAAGATATATCCAACGTTGCTTGACAACTACAAGGAGAAGGACAGCCTGTTTGCTAAAGAAATTGGCGGAGTGGCTGCCACGTTCAATGCCCAATACACGCAGATAGTGGCCAAGTCGGAAGACTATGCCACAGATGCACTGCTGGCAGAACGAATAGGCAAGGGAGCGACATATTTTGCAAACAAACTCGACGAGATTGTTAAGCCGCTGGTGGAAAGCACTCAGATTGACAGCGACAACAAAGACATAAAGGAACGTGCCGCAGAGGCTGTGTATAATCTTCAGCAGTCGTTTGCCTTGAAGCGTTATCTCTTGAAGCGTGTCATAGACAATGGTTTCAACGTGTCGGCATATCTTAAAGACAAGGCCATCGGCGTGCTGCAAGCCGAACAGAAAGAGAAGCGTGAGGGAAAGAAGAGCAAGGTGCTTGAGAAGATTGACGTTGACCGTAACGCCGACATCAAGAACCCTATACTGTTTAACCAACTGCGCAGATGGCGAGCAAAACGTGCCGAAGAACTGGAACGCCCTGTTTATGGCATTATCACTCAGCGTGCGCTGATAGGCATAGTAAATGAACTGCCCACAACCCAAAAGGAACTGCTGCGCATGCCCAGCTTCGGCAAGAAAACATTGCAGATGTTTGGCGATGAGATTCTTGAGATGGTTAAGGGGTATTTGGAGAAGGGAGTTAGGAATTAGGAGTTAGAAGGACGCCTCTCCCCCCGCCCTCTCCTTTCCTTCGACTAGCTCAGGATAAAAAGAGAGGGAACTAAGCACGCAATCCCTCATCTCTCATCCAATAACTTGTCAACTTGTCAACTCGTCAACTAATATAAAATAAATATGAAAGCATGTATTTTCTGTTCTGCCAACAATGATATCGACCAGGTATTCTTTGAAAAGACAAGAGAGCTGGGACGGTGGTTGGCAAAAAACAACCATTCCATCGTATATGGAGGATGCAACCAGGGGTTGATGGAGTGTATAGCCAAGGCTGCTCATGATGAAGGTGGACAGATGATAGGTGTTGTGCCCACTAAGCTCGAGGAGCATGGCAGGGTGAGCGGTTATATCGATGTGAATATCCCTGTTGACAACCTCAACGACCGCAAGCAGCTGATGATGGAGATGAGCGATGTGTTTATCGTGCTGCCAGGTGGCATCGGCACGCTTGACGAGATTTTCTCCGTGGCTGCATCGGCTACTATCGGTTATCATCAGAAAAAGATAATACTTTATAATATCAACGGATTTTGGGACAGTCTGATAACCCTCCTCGACGACATGAACGAAAAAAAGATGCTACGCAAACCATGGCGCAACCAGATTAGCGTTGCAACTTGCCTTGAGGAGGTTGCGGGAGCGTTGGTTGACATATAATTTTATCTAAACAACGAATTACTCGAATTAAGCTAATTAATTTGTGTTTATATAAAAAAATAATTCGTTTAATTCGCTTAATTCGTTGTGGTTATAAATATATTTCTACACCACGAATTACACTAATTTCGCTAATTAATTTATGTCTAAGTGACAAAGAAATTCGTTAAATTGGCGTAATTCGTGGTTGTATATTTTTTATCTAAACAACGAATTATACGAATTTAACTAATTATTTATGTTTAAGAGAAAAATAGAATTCGTTTAATTCGCTTAATTCGTTGTCGTTATAAATATATTTCTACACCACTAATTACACTAATTTCGCTAATTAATTTATGTCTAAGTGACAAAGAAATTCGCTTAATTAGCGTAATTCGTGGTTGACATATAATTTTATCTAAACAACGAATTACACGAATTTAACCAATTATTTATGTTTAAGAGAAAAAGAAAATTCGTTTAATTCGCTTAATTCGTTGTGGTTATAAATAATTTCCGCACCACGAATTACACTAATTTCGCTAATTAATTTATGTCTAAGTGACAAAGAAATTCGTTAAATTGGCGTAATTCGTGGTTGTATATTTTTTTATCTAAACAACGAATTACTCGAATTTAACCAATTATTTATGTTTAAGTGACAAAGAAATTCGCTTAATTAGCGTAATTCGTGGTTGACATATAATTTTATCTAAACAACGAATTACACGAATTTAACTAATTATTTATGTTTAAGAGAAAAATAGAATTCGATTAATTCGCTTAATTCGTTGTGGTTATAAATATATTTCTACACCACGAATTACACTAATTTCGCTAATTAATTTATGTCTAAGTGACAAAGAAATTCGTTAAATTGGCGTAATTTGTGGTTGTATATTTTTTATCTAAACAACGAATTACTCGAATTAAACTAATTAATTTGTGTTTATATAAAAAAATAATTCGTCTAATTCGTTTAATTCGTTGTAGTTATAAATACATGTCTTTGTGCCTAAACAACGACGTTTAGTCTCTCTGCCATTGCCCTGCCCAGCGCAACGCACTGCTCTGTGGTGGTAGCGTCCAGACTCTGTTTTATCTCTACCGGAGTGCCAACAAGTTCAAAGTGCAGATAGTTCTCGTTCCATTCCAGTATCTTTCCCACAGCCTTGCTTGCCCAGCCATAACTGCCGAAGCAGCCCAAAAGGTGGTGCTTGATGTCGCGCTGAGCCAGTTCAGACAATAGCACATCCATCTCATGATACAGGTCGGTATTATATGTTGGAGCACCAACAATCAGTCCACGATAACGGAACACGTCGCGGATGATATATGAGTGGTGGGATTTAGACACATTGTGCATAACGATATTCTTAATGCCAGCCTCACTTGCCGCACGCGCTATCTCCTCAGCCGCACGCTCAGTGTTGCCATACATAGTGCCATAGCAGATCACTAGTCCGTCTTCTGTCTCATAACGGCTCATGCGGTCGTACATGCCAACCACTTTGTTTATATGCTCATGCCAAACAGGTCCATGTGTTGAGCAGATATAATCAAGATGAACGCCAGCCAGTTTCTTCAGTGCATTCTGCACCGGTGTGCCGTATTTGCCAACGATATTGCTGTAGTAGCGCACCATCTCAAGCCAGAAGTCATCACAGTTGATTTGTGAGTCAACGATGCCGCCGTTCAATGCACCGAAGCATCCGAAGGCGTCGCCAGAGAAGAGAATGGTCTCTGCTTGGCTTGTTGCCAGTGTCATCATTGTCTCAGGCCAGTGAACCATAGGAGTGAGCACGAAACTAAGCTCGTAAGTGCCGAGAGAGAGTTTGTCGCCGTTTTTTACCTCCATTTCATCGTTGCCGAAACCATAGAAGCCCTGCATCATACCAAAGGTCTTCTTGTTTCCGATAATCTTCACGTCAGGATAATATTTCTTTATCAGAGCAATGGAACCGCTATGGTCGGGTTCCATGTGGTTTATCACAAGATAGTCTATTGGCCGGTCGCCAATAATACTCTGAATGTTCTTTATGTAGTTTACAAAGAAAGCCGCCTCGACAGTGTCGATGAGGCATATCTTCTCGTCGACAATGAGATAAGAGTTGTATGACACCCCATTAGGCAGAGGCCAGAGACCCTCAAACAATGCTTTGTTACGGTCGTTTACGCCAACGTAGTGGATTTTGCTTGTAATTTCTTTCATAGTGATAGTTTATTTGTTGTTTTCTTCGATAAAATCGTTCATTTCCTGTTTCATTGATGTTGCAAACTCGTTGTCAACATAGTTGTTTATGCTCTTGCATACATTGGCAGAGAAACGCATGGCACAACCTATGATGCCGTCCCACTGCTCTTCTGTTAGTCCGTTGTCAATATGCTCACGTGTTATTCCATGCTTAAGAAGTCCGAAAATCACTCCAGCATTGAAATTATCGCCTGCTCCGATAGTGCTTACCGTTGAGGTGCTCTCCACTGCATACTGCTTGCTGAAACCGCCGTCAGCCTTTAATATTACAGGGGCAGAGCCGCTGGTATAGATAAATTTCTTGGTATAGAAAGATATCTGTGATTTGTATATAGCCTCGGCATCGGTTTTATTGTATAGTATGGCGAAGTCTTCGCTGCTTCCGCGCACAATGTCGGCATATTCCATGTTTTCCATGATGTTTGACATGAGCTTTATCTTTTCATGCTCATGAGAAGCACGGAAATTCACATCATAGTATAATATGGCGCCACGGTTGCGGGCATGTTCCAGAAAACCGGCAACTTGTTGGCGTATCACAGGATTGATGGCATAATAGGAACCGAACAATACGATGTCGTTTTCCTGTATGTCGGGATAAGTAAAGTCTATACGGTCGTTGGGGTGGTCCTTATAGAACACATACTCAGCATCATTGCTCTCGTTGAGGAAAGCAAGCGACAATGGTGATTTTGTGCCGGGGTAAACAAATACGCTGTCGGAGTTTACACCATTTTCATCGAGGAAACTAATAATCTTTCTGCCTATACGGTCATCGCCAGTCTCACTGATGAAACTAGTATTCACACCTGTTCTGCCAAGAGAGATCATGGCATTGAATGTAGAACCGCCTGGAACCGACGCAATGGGTGTGTCATTCTTGAAGATTATATCGTAAACCGTTTCTCCTATTCCTATTACCTTACGCATTTACTTCTTATATGAATTAAGTACTAAAATAAAATGCAAATATCACAATTTTTTATCAAATAACAAACGAAAATTATTATTTTTGCATTTGCTATGGTTAATTATAATACTTGTTTACTCCCTAATGGGCTTAGAATAATACACAAGCAGCTCGACTCACCAGTGGTTTACTGTGGTTATGAGCTTAACGTAGGAACGCGTGATGAGCAGAAGGGAGAGGAAGGCATGGCACATCTCTGTGAGCATGTCACCTTTAAAGGTACTACCCGCCGCAAAGCTATTGATATAATTAGATATCTTGAGCAGGTGGGGGGAGACCTCAATGCCTATACTAATAAAGAAGACACTGTTTACTATGCAGCTGTCTTAGGCTCACATCTGCCTAAGGCTGTTGATTTGCTCACCGACATAGTGTTTCATAGCACCTATCCGCAGGCAGAGATAAGCAAGGAGATAGAGGTTGTTTGTGATGAGATAGAGAGTTATAACGACTCGCCCGCCGAATTGATATACGATGAGTTTGAGAATATCATCTTTGCCGGTCATGACCTTGGTCATAGTATTTTAGGTACGGCAGAGCAACTTAGAACATACACCTCTGACTCAATAAAACGTTTTGCCAGCAGGTATTATAAGCCCAGCAACGCTGTGTTCTTTGCTTACGGTAATGTGGACTTCAAAAAACTGGTAAGGATGTTAACCCGTGTCACATCCGACTTTGCTGATGCGCAGCCTAATATGGAAGACTGCAACCTCGATGGAATGGCACATTTGCCACAGTATATCCCAACAAAGAAAGTCATAGACAAGGGCACTCACCAGGCCCATGTGATGATAGGCACTCGCACCTTTAGTATTCATGAGGAAAAGCGAATAGCCCTCTATCTGCTCAATAATATACTTGGCGGTCCGGGCATGAGCGCAAGACTGAACTTGGCACTGCGCGAGAGGCGAGGACTTGTATATACTGTTGACAGCAGTATGACGAGTTATTCAGACACTGGCGCATGGAGCGTGTACTTTGGCTGTGACCCTCACGATATTTCAAAGTGCCAGAAACTGGTGATGACAGAACTGCAGCGTGTGGCAGACAAACCATTAACGCCATCACAGCTTGCCACAGCGAAAAGGCAGATAAAGGGTCAGGTAGCAATAGCCTGTGATAATAGGGAAAGCTATGCCCTCGACTTAGGAAAGAGTTATCTGCACTATGGATGGGAAAAAGATATCGACCGCCTGTTTGCCCAGATTGACAAACTGACGGCCGATGATATTCAGCAAGTAGCGAAGGATGTCTTTGCACCCGAAAAGCTGTCTGTGCTGATTGTTAAGTAACTAGAAGAACTAGATTTACTAGAGGTTCTAGATGCTCTAGAACTTCTAGATTTTCTAGAGCATTTAGCTTTTCAAGAGATTATCTTGCAGCAAAGAAAGCACCGCCGTTCAGCTGCATGCGCAGGCTGTTTACGCCTTCCTCTGTAAGTGCAACGTTCTGTGTCTCGCCATTAGGCAGGAATGCCTCAACGGTGCCATCCTCGTTGTAACGGAACAACTGTGTCTGCTGACCCTCAGCCTCCATTGACCAAATCTTCTGCTCTGCGTCAAACAGGAAGTTTACTTTCTCACCAGTAGGCTTAGTTATCTCGTAACCATTCTTCATGGTCTTAACAGCATACATCTTACCATCCTTGCCCCAAACATTCTCTGTTGTGCCAGCCTTTGCGATTGGGTTTTCGCCTGTCCAGAACTCAACAGTGTTGAGCACAAGCACGTCAACAGCACCGCAAATAGCATAAGCAGGTGAGATAACGAGGAACACTACCTCATTAACAAACTTGTTGCTGATGCCTTGGTTCCAAGAAAGCAGTTTGTTGAACAAACCGAAAGAACCAATACAAGAACTCATTGTCATTGTTCCTGCCATGAGAACGATCATGGCCTTGATTGCTAATTTTTTCATAAGATAAATGGTTTAAAATGGTTTATAAACTAAAATTTGACTAATATTCTGAATACCTTAGCCGGATTAGCTACCCATTCCTCCATAGCCTCTGCTGCCTTGTCAATAGTGGCAACATTAGAGATAAGAACATCGTATGGGCAGTCGTGACTGTTAAGATACTTGATTACACCCTCGAAATCCTCTGGCAATGCGTTTCTTGAACCGCGGATGTCGAGCTCTTTCTGAACAAACAGTTTGGTGTGGAATGCCACATCCTGCTTTGCATAGCCAATGCATACCACGCGACCGCAGAATCCAATCTCGTTGACAGCCATGTTGTATGTTATTGGTGAGCCCACTGCCTCGATGATAACGCTTGGCATCAGTCCGCCTGTTATCTCAACCAGTCGGTCGTGAACGTTTTCCTTCATAGAGTTGATGGCATAGTGAGCACCCATCTTGCTAACGATGTCAAGCTTCTCGTCGTCGATGTCGCATGCAATTACTGTTGCTCCGCGCAATACGGCACGCACCACAGCACCAAGACCCACCATACCGCAACCAATAACCATTACGATATCGGTATCAACAACCTCAGCACGGCTCACAGCATGGAAACCAACGCTCATTGGCTCTATCAGTGCGGTGTGCTCTGGGGTGATATTGCCCACTGGGATAACCTTCTGCCATGGCACGCAGATGTATTCTGCCATAGCACCGTCACGCTGCACACCCAGAGTCTCGTTGTGCTCGCAGGCATTGTAGCGGCGTGTGCGGCATGATGCACATACTCCACAGTTGGTATATGGGTTGACAGTTACGTTCATGCCAACAGCAAGATGCTCTGGCACACCCTCGCCAATTGTTTCAATCACAGCGCCTATCTCATGACCTGGTATAACAGGCATATTTACCATTGGGTTGAGGCCGCGGTAAGTATTAAGGTCGCTGCCGCAGAATCCCACATAATGTACTTTCAATAACACCTCGCCAGCCTTTGCCACTGGTTTGTCAATGTCTACCACCTTCATTACTGATGGTTCCGTAATCTTGATTGCTTTCATCTGTTTATGTTTTTTATCTGTTGCAATAATAGTGCAAATCGGGCGCAGAATAATCATGTTGACTTGAATATTATGGCGAGATGCAACTTATTTCTTGCAAAGATAACATAAAATGTGAAAATGCAGAATGAAATAAGAAAAATATTTATTGTTAATAGAATGTGTTAAAAGAAAATATGTTAAAAAAACCTTGCGCGTACATTGATAATATATTTTTTATTATTTTTGCAGAATAAACAACAATAACAACCAGTAAAATCAATCATAAATAACTAAATTAATTGGAATATGATGAAATTATATAAATCACTTATTGTAGCGGCATTGTTTTCATTATGCCTTGTATCATGTGATGATGAAAACTATTTTGACCAAGAGAGATATACGGCCCTTATAGAGCAGGCTTTCCCTGTGGATAGTGTTGACAGGAACCACGATTGGAAAACTGTTGGCACTGTGACTGCCAACATCACCGTGAACACCATAGAACCATGTGTGATAAAGGTTTATGCTAATAATCCTTTTACCGACGGAAAGGGTGTGCTGCTCATGGAAAAGAACGTCAATGAGAGCGGATATTTCAGTCTGCAGTTCAGTTGTCCTGAAAACAGTATCATGGCTTATGTGGCACTTACAGACAGTAAAGGATATACATATATCAAATCTGCGCCAATAAAAGACGGTAAGCTTGCAACAACCATCAGCACCATTGACAATCCGTCCGGACAACGACGCTCAATGGAGGTGGCAGAGGTGCCGCATGTTACGCTTGACGTAAACCCAGCAGACTACCTTGACGGGGCTACTGAGGTAAATGCGCAAAACAGCGACTGTAATATTGAGGGAGACCCCAACTATGTGCTGAAAATGAAAATCACTGGAGAATGGAATGGCAATATTAATGTTCTTACATCGGAGGCACCCTATGCACGCACATTGTATGTATCTGGCAAGTGGACTCTCGACACTTTGGAGCAGAGAGTGGGCGGCGGTGCTATTATTGTTGTAGATAATGGCGGTGAGATTGTTATTCCAGAGGGAGGACTGATGAATTGTGTGAACGCCAGCCGCGTGATAGTTATGCCTGGCGGTAAGATTTCTGGCAAAGGACAACTGGCTTTTCCAAACGGCTCGGGTGACTGCTACTCATATAATGGAGGTAATATAAACATAGGCCGCATGAATAATAACGGCGGCTGGGTATATAATTATGGCAATATGACCGTTGATGAATTGCAGGGTGGAGCAGGACTGAGCATATATGTTAATCATGGCAAGGTGCTTATAGACCATTCAGAGAATAGTTCTGAGGCTGCAAATACGAGAATAAAGAACGGTTGCTGGTGGGAATGTGTTAATAACCTGCATGCAAGAAACATTGAGATGGGACCAGCCTCGTATCTGAAAGCTGGAACAATGACCATGAGCGCATCAGAAGACGGCACAGCAGATCCTTCATATATAACTCTTAGCGCCAACTCTCTTATTGATGTCTTAGGTTATGTCTCACTGAATAATGTTTCAATAACAGGACCTGCATCGGGTGACTATGGCATATTGCAGTTTGGCTCAGTAACCTTCTGTAATTATACAGGAGGCTGGGGTAGTCCGATAACATCAGGATATGTATGCAACAATGTCTACCTTAGTGTGGATAGCGAGGAAGATGAGGACAAACCATCATGGGTAATATACGACCAGTGGAATCCAAGTCCTTACACAACGTTAACGTCTATGCTGCTTAATGGCGTAGGCGACGGTTATCAGCAGACGGTGGGCAATGGAAACGCAAAGCTTGTGGCAAAGGGAGCAACCGATATAGCGATTGAGGCAAGCGAGTGTACGCCAGGTTATAATGGTGATAACTTTATAATAGAAGACAAACCATTTGGAATGCGTTTTTGTTTTGAGGACAACTTCCCAAGAGAGGGCGATTACGACTTCAATGATGCGGTGATAACCGTGACACCTGAGATAAACGAGAATGTGGTAAAGCTCACAGTGAGTCTTGATGCCGTAGGTGCTTCTGAGCAGATTGCTGCTGCGCTTCGCATTGTTGGTGTGCAGCAATGGCAACTGCAGTCGATAAGCGTTGTTGGCGATTTTGATTATACCAACCGCCCTATCAGTTCTATTAAGATTATCGACACACAAGATTATATATTGCCATACCATTTGAATTTAACAAGTGACTTGGTTATCAACCTGTTTAACGATGCTCATCTTGCTATGGGACGACAGGCAGAGAAGCAGGGACTGGGTGAGGTGATGATGCCTAACGGCAATGTGCGCCGCTGGTTCTATAATACTGTTGACCGCAATGATGGACTGGCAGAGAAGATAAATGACGTTACGCCAGTGACAGTGGTTTACACTCTTACCATGAACAGCGTTGAGGCTGCTCAGCTTTTTGTGGCAGAGAATTTCGATGCCTTTATAGTGGAAGGATTTAACGGCGGCTATTGGGAGGTTCACACATATCCTTACAAGACAGCGCAGGTAATCACGCCATACGGACAGAAGAATATGACTCCTTATGACGACAACTATCCTTGGGCAGTGCAGGTGCCTGGCTCTTTCAAATATCCAAAGGAGTGGACAAGCGTTGGCACATCTAAGGAAAGTTTCGTAGGCGGTGCATATCAGACAGAAGGCCACTCGTTCGGTGAATGGGCAAGGGATAAGAATAAAGCAACAGATTGGTATGAATATCCTACGGCGGGAATGATTTATGAATAAATAGCATGGCGGTTTTAGGAGATTTAGGAAGCCCTAGGAAGTCCTAGGCAATCCTAGATAGTCCTAGATAATCCTATGCTTGGTATCTAAAAAACAAGTCCCATAAGGTTTGCGCCTTATGGGACTTATTGTATTATTAGACTTTGAGAATAATCATTTGCTCCTTATTCCGACATATTCTTAATATAAGGCAACTCAATAAGGTTTTTAAATCCGAACACGCGAGCTGCATTGTCGCTCAGGAACAATTGCTTGTCTGTATCAGTCAGCTCTTTGCTCTTGCATATAAAGTCGTACGACATCTTATATGTGATGGCTGTAATGGTGCGAGGATAGTCTGAACCCCACATCAGTTTGTCCATGCCTACAGCATCGGCAGATTCCTTTATTGCCTTTACGGCCCCGTGGAATGGATAGAACTCATCGTTGAACAGCCATGTTATGCCGCCGCTCTCCACATACACGTTCTTATGGCGCGCCAAAAGTATCTGACTCATCCAGTTAGGACGGGTCACCATGCCGAAGTGACCAATAACAATCACCAGGTTAGGACATTCGCTGACAATGGTCTCTACCTCTGCCACCTGAACATCGCCGTCGGCTAACTCAATGCCAAGGATAACGCCACGGCGCTCCATCTCATGGAACATCTGCATCATCTCCTCTGAATCGAGGCGCACGCGTCCTTCTTTCAAAAGCAGTCGCGCAGCAGGTATCTTTATTCCCTTAAAACCAGCATTCATCAGTTCTATGGCATGACTGAGGAATCCCGGTTTGCGGAACTCGCACATGCCGAACACGAAGAAACGGTCGGGATAGCGTTGTGCCACATCAGCGAGATAGTCGTTTTGCAAACCATCGATAAACTCCTGTGTTATTACTGCTGCCGACACGCGGGCATAGTTCATATTAGACAGGAATACTTCTGCCGTGTTCCTTCCGTCAATGATAAACGGTGGTATCATCTGCACCTCCTCGCCCATGAACATTGAGCGGCCGTCTTTCATGGTGTAGATAGGCAAGTCGTTTACAACGGCTTCCTGGCTGAGCCACAAGTGTGCGTGTGCATCAATTATTTTTATGTAATCCATATTTTAGTTTTTTTAGTTGACGAGTAAACAAGTTGACAAGTTGTTTGTATTATAAGCTATAACCTTGCAGAAGCAAATAACTTGTCAACTCATCAACTTATCAACTCATCAACTCATCAACTCATCAACTCATCAACTCATTTACTTGCTTTAAGCAAATTCTTTACTATCTCTCTCTTCACCTTTACGATTGTGCCATGCTTGTGTGCCAATGGAACTGATACACGCTCTGGTATATATGTGAATGTTTTGAAATCCTTTGTGCTCACGGCTCCGAAACTCTGTGGGCGATACTGGTCGTAATAGATTATCCACTCCTTGCCGAGGTTAACGGCACAAGGACCTTCTGAGTAAGTCTTGCCAAATGTTACAGCTGGTGTTGTGCCCTTAGGAGCATTGTCTGCCATGTGGAACGGACCATGTGGCGAGTCGCTGAACACGCAGAAGAGATTAGAGAAACCAGGTTTGCGGTTGTCCTTCACCACAAGCACATAATCCTTTGAAGCACGTTTCAGCAAGAAGGCATCGATGCTGTTGAAACCAGGGTCATAGTAAGGCTTGGCAGGAGCAAAGCGCTTGAAGTCCTTAGTTGTGGTGTACCATAGTCTCTGAGCATTGTTTGTTCCCAGATTATCAGCTTCGGTGCGCATCTTTGGGTCAAGCATGCAAGCCCAGATAATGAAATATTCCTTCAACTCATCATCGTAGAATATCTCTGGAGCCCACACATTATTAGTCTTATGGTCTTTCATTACAGGCACCTCAATCTGCTTCGACCAGTTTATCAAGTCTTTAGAATGAGCATATCCGAATCCCTTTGCGCCATACCACTGCATGGTCCACACCAAATGGAATGTGCCGTCAGGACCTTGTGTTATTGACGGGTCGCGGAACACGCGGTCTTCTGGAGCAAAGAATGGCAGAACCAGTTCGCCAGTGAAAGCATCGGTATACATTTCCTCATTGCCAATCTGTGGTATTAGCCACTCACCGGGAATGGTGTCCCATTTCAGTCCGTCGTAACTATAAAGATAATGCAATCCGCCTGTAGAAGGTTCGCGAAACGATGTAAAGATATATGCGTCTTGCGCCATCGTTGCCACAGCGCTTAAAGCAAAAAAGAGTGTAGTAAAAAGTTTCTTAATCATAATTTTATATTTATTTGTATGTTAGTATTATGCGAAGGATGAAGCTACAATAATCTTGTAATCGTATTACAAACATGTTGTAATCGTTTTACAAGCACGTTGTAATCATTTTACAAGCACGCTGTAAGGGCATTACAAAGCCTTTGTAATAATTTAAAAGCTTATCTCATGCAAAGATAATCAATAAATAGGAGAATCCGCATTTTTAATCAACATTAAATTGCATGTTGTATTTTATTATATAGGTCAAGGCAGTTTTGTGAATACAAGGATAGCTCCGTTTGCGCCTCGAGAACCATATATGTGGGCTTCTTTCAGTATCTCGACATAGTCAATGTCGTAGATAGAAATGTCGTTGATGCTTTCTGTGATGATGCCATCCACAACAAACAGTGGGGTAGAACTCAGTGTAAGACTCTTTATGCCGCGAATGTTTATCTCGCTGTCACCGCCTGGTCTTCCGTCGTTGGTAATGTTGAGGCCAGGCACACGTCCTTTGAGAGCGTCAAACAAGTTGCCACGGCCACTGCGGCGAATAGCCTCGCCAGAGATTATTGTGCCCAGGTTGCGCTCACGGCGAGACACATGGTCGAATCCTTTATTAAAGAGTTCTGTATCTTCAGATGATATCATCTCTCCTGTTTGTGGGTTAAGACAAATCTTCAGGCTTCTGCGCTTGTCTATGGGCACTTTAAACAACGAGTCGGCAACAGCAATCTTCAGTGTGTCGCTGGTGTCGACATTGGTCAGTCCGAAATCGCCCAGCTTGGTGCAGGTAACATATCTCTTTGGCGATGTTATATATATGCGTGCCTTCTTTATTGCCTTTCCGTGAAAATCGGTAAGATTACCATTGAAAGGAAACTTCCTCTCTTGTGCCATGCCAGTGAGGCAGAATGCTAATAGCATAATTGTTGAGATAAGAACATTAATAGCTTTCATATCTTATAAACATTTTTTTGTAATTAATATTTTTCTTGCCGAGCGGCTATGATATATTATCTCATAATCTTTTTCATCTCAACCCTGCCATCAGGATAAACCTTGCGGCATATTATTATGCCCGATTGTGGCTTATTCAGTTTTTTGCCGTCAGTGGTGTAATATGTTATCTGACAAGGCTCTCCGGCAATATCGCGTATGGCAGTGTCTGAAATATACAGCATTGCCTTGGCGTCTGCCAACTGCTGTTCTGCGGCATTTCCTGTAACCAGTTGTATGTCAGTGATGCTCACAGGATAGTTGCCTTTGCTTATGTTTCCGTCGGCTGTCAGCATGATGCTGAATAAGCCTCCGTTGTTGCCGCTGATATAGGCATTGTTTGGAGAGTATGCAACTACTCTTGATGAGTTGTCGGCGCATACAATGTTATGGAATGGCATTCGCTCGCTGCCCACGGCCTCTCCTGCTGTGATGCCTTCAGGCAGGTTTATGTTCATGCTCATGGCTATGGCTGGTGTGTTGTTGTCCATGCTTACCGTCATGAGCCATGTGCCAGCCGACTCGCCACTGCTGAAAGAAACCGATACACCCTCTGCCAGATTATTGCCACTATTGAAAACCGTCTGAGGAATTTCCATATCATGCTGGGCGTTATCATGGTAGCGCTGAACCAGATGACTCATCCATGCCACATCACTTATTGTCACACTGCCATTGGCATCGATGTCGGCTTTCTTAGAGTCGGTCTGCTTGCCGTCGAGCAGATGACTTATGACATTCTGCAAGTCGGACTCGCCAATCATTCCGTCGCCGTCAACATCGCCAAAGGTGTATGGGGTAGTGGTTGATGGATTAGAGTAGATGGATGAGAGATAGAGGGCGCGAGTTTTAAGCCACTGCTTCATGTTTGCCACGTTGCTGTCGTAGTTGGCGCCATCGCTCCATTTTGTGGCGTTCTTTTTAAATGAGCTGTTGGCAAAGGCATAATAATCGTCAACATAGTCTATCAGCTCCTGTAAATGGTCGTCAGTAAAACTGCTCCACAATTTGCCATACTCGTGTTTCACCCACTGACTTGAGTTCCACAGTTTCGTAAAGAACTTACATCCAGGGCGCGATGTCTGATAGTTAAGTATATTGTTCGTTGCGCCGTTGGTGCAATAGGTTCTGTTTTCCTCATAATTATAGCTCCAGTCAAAATCCCAAACAGGTCCGAATGTATAAGAACTGGCTATATGGTTAAGATTCTCCCTATACAGGAACACACTCTTTGGATGGCCCAGCTCTGTGTTGAGCACCAGTTCGTTGACAAACATGAATCGGGTGAGTTTGTCTATGTCAATGAAACGCTCGAAGTGCGAATTATTATAGACGGCAGTTGCAAAGGCGTTGAAATCATTTTGGGCCTGCTCAAACGTCAGCATGGTCTCGCCCTCAGAGAAATCCGGGTCTTTGATGTTTACAGGCAATGAGTATTTGGTTGACTTGAACTTATAAGTTTCATCGTAGTAATGGTCCAGTTCAAGCAGCACGGCTGCTGTCTCGTCAATATCCACACTGTTGTTTGCCAGTCCCACCCTCTGCGTGAATATATATGAGCCGCGGTAACTGCCGTTCATGTACAAATCAACTGGTATCACATCGTTAGCGGCAGCCGTACCCACCATCCTTGCTATTTTCATGGCCATAGGATTGGTCATCATCGAACCTTTCTGTGACTGGGCAATGAGATTCCAGTTCTTGCCCTTCTTCATTCCAAACGGTTTCACCGAACTGTCAAACTTCAGTCTGTACGGATTTTTTGCGTAAGGGTCATCGCTCCAGCTGGTATTGCCTCGTCCCTTTATCTGCACACTGTCTTCAAAGTCTGGCCAGATGCCAAATCCCTGTATCTTGATGAGCGCATTGAGATAATACTCCTTGCTCGACACCATCTGTCCGCCGTCGATGTTGATGTCTATGCGCGGCACTGTTGTGGCCTTGTCGGTAAGCCAGTTTATCTCCACCGGCACCTCACGCCCCAGTGGCATCATGCCAAATGCGTATGTGCTTTCGCTTGTTGTCACCTCAAACAGTTTCAGTTCGCTTATGCAAAGATAGTTTTTATACCCCACCTTTACAGCCGTAAAACGTAAGTGACTGTATGGTGCGCCTAGTGCGATGGTTGGCGATGTGTATGCCACACCCTCACCCTCTGTGGGCAGTCCGTTGCTCTCGTTGATAATGGTTATCTCCTTCCACTGCTTACCGTCGTTAGATGCTTCTATCTTCCATTCAAAGATATTGTATCGGCTTGTGCCGGTGCGACCAACATAGTGAAACTGTATGTCGCTAACCGCCTTGGGCAGTGCTATGGCCACATATACTTGCTTGTTTAGGTCAACCTCATACACCTTGTCTGCCGACCATGTTGAGTGGAACAGTGTGCTGGTGTTTCCGTCGAGCATCATGTCCAGTCCCTCGCCCTCCTGACTCGTTGGCGCATTGGTAGATAGCATGCTGGTGGTGAGTGCTATCTCGCTTACCTTTGTCTCTCCACTGTTCACCTTTTTCATGGCAAGGCGCTGATGACCTGGGCGTGAAAGGGTGTAGACCACAGGATTGGCAAAGCGCTGTCGCGACTGTTCGCTCTCTTGTCTTATGCCATCAACGTATGCTATTCCATCGTCGCTGTCAAGTGTAAATGTTGGTGTGAGCCATTTGCCAATAGCTCCTATAGTTGCTGTCACCTTATCACTGGCAATCGCTGCCTCCACATCTTCAAACAACTGTTCGTTGTGCTTGTCATTAAACTCAACTCCTGTGAATCGTGGATAGTCGGGCTTCACACTGCTTATGGAATCAATCTCACTGCTTTTCCATTCTATTATACTATCGTTTATCAGTTTTATGGCACATGTGTTGTTATCAGTAGTCAGGCTTTTCACATATTCCTTAGGGTAGGCCATCACGTTGCCATTAACAAAATATATGTAGTGGCAGTTGTTAGCCGCCATCTCTATAGCGGAAAGGCATATCAATGCCAAGGTGAACAAACTATTTCTCATTTTGTTATTTTCTTTTTAAGTTTCAGTTTTGGAGTAGTTGCTTTTATGGTAATGGCACCAGGTGCGCCCTTGCCTCTGAGAATCACTTGCATTCTCCCGTTCTTCATGTTTTTTGTGCTTACGCCATGGAACAGGTCGCTGGTATAGTGGTCGTGGTTGTCGAGAGAATAGAGCATTGCCGCACCCTCAACACTTACCGTCATTGGTTCGTTGAATCCCGGCACTATGCGTCCCTTGCTGTCAACGGCGGTGATGTTGAGGTAGGTTAAAGAGTTGGAAGAGAGATGAGAGTTGAGGGATGAGGGCGTGCTTGCCATGCTATTGTCTACACTCCTACACTCCTTATCACCTTCACTCCTTAAAATATTTCGTTCTTCATTAATAGCGGTAGCAAATTCTTCATTCTTCATTCTTCGTTCTTCATTAATAACAAGTCTCACAGCCTTTCCTGCCGTCTGCATCTCGTGGCGTGCCACCTCTTTGCCATCCTTGTTGCGTGCAATGGCTGCTATATTGCCGTCCTTGCCGTAGTCTATATCCTTCCACAGTGTGGCGTTGCGCATGTTGCCAGTGCCGTTGTTCAGCTGTTTGCCTATGCTCTTGCCGTTGACAAGCAGTTCCACTGTGTGGGCATTACTAAATACATATACCTGTTGCTTACTTCCTTCTTTAAAGTTCCAGTGGTCGAGCAACGCTGTCTGTCCCACATTCACATCGTTCCAGTTTACAGTCTCACTACCCTGTGTATCGAGCACACCGATTCTCACCACCGGTTCATCTTCGCAGAAAGCCGATTTTACCAGCCATGCCTGTGGCAGTGGGCGGCAGGTGTGGTCGAAGAACGAGTAGTTCCATCCCTTCTTTGGCCAGCGGTTGCTCTCGCCCCAATACTCAATTGCGCCCCAGTATGCCATTCCCACCATCTTCTCGTGGTCCATGTTATAATATGGTGCCAGCCATGCGCTGGTCTCTGCTTCGCTCTGGTAGATAATCATTTCAGGACAATGCTTCAGATAAGCGGCATATTTGTCCGACTGATAGTTGAACGAGGCTATCTCTGTAGCCTGTGCCATCTCTGGCGGTACAAGATAATTATTGAAGTCACGGTCTTTCTTTGCTATAGCACCAGCACGAGCAGGATATTGTCCCACGGTGGTCTTGCGTGTCTTGTCCCATCGCTTCACCACCTGGTCCATCACACGGTACATCGTCACGCCCCAGTCGTTCAGTCCCTGATAACCGGCCCATCCCTCGCGTATCTGCAGTTCGTTGCCCAAGCTCCACATTATCACCGATGGCGAGTTGCGGTCGCGCTTCACCCACTCCGTAATCATCTGTGGCCACATTGAGGTGAATGGTCTTCGGCCGCCCCAGTAGTCGTTGTCGCTCCACTTGTCTATCAGCTCGTCAACGATGAGCAGACCCACGCGGTCGGCTATCTTCGTGAACGACTCACTGTATGGATTGTGTGAACAGCGTATGTGATTGAAACCAAACTCCTTCAATCGGCGCATCATTCTTTCTATGCCATCGTCAAACGATGCCGCTCCCAGTGCACCCATATCGTGATGATTGGATATTCCTTTTAAGAACACCTTTTTGCCGTTGAGTTTGAAACCGAAGTCCTTAGAAAATTCTATCTTACGGATACCAAACTGCTCTCGCACAGAGTCAACCACCATGCCATCGGCCTCTACCACAACATCGGCACTGTAGAGATAGGGCGAGTCGATATCCCATAGATGGGCATCAGTGAGTGTAATCTCTGGAAGCTTCACCTCGGTGCATGTCTGCTTGGTGTACTTAGGCATAGTGCTCTTTGTTGTTGCCACCACCTTGCCCTCTGCATCAAGCACCTTTGCCCTGATGCTCACATTCTTGCGCTTCTGCCAACCGTCGATTTCTACTTGAATTGAAGTTGTCGAGTTGCTTCTTTTAGTTAACTCGTCAATTTTACTTGTTATATACACCCCATGCCTAGCAATATGCGTAGGATTGTCAAGTTGCAGGCGCACATCGCGGAACAGACCGGCGCCAGTGTACCAGCGTGAACCCTTTTTCGGTCCCGTTGAGGCATATACTGCCACCACGTTCTCCTCGCCATATTTAAGATGTTTGGTAAGGTCGGCCTCCAGTCCTACATATCCATAATCGGTAGAAGCAACCTTTTTACCATTGATATACACATCGCCAAGATAGATGATGCCGCCGAAGTCGAGCTTTACACTCAGTCCTTGCCATTCCTTAGGTGCTGTGAAGGTCTTTCTATACCATCCTTCGCACATTGGTTTGAAGCCACGCGCACCGCCACCGCCTTCTGTCCATGGTTGCTCAAACTGGAAGTCGTGCGGCAGGTCGAGCGTGCGCCATTTGCTGTCGTCAAGCTGTGGAGAAGCAAAGTCGGTATTCTTGTTTTCTTTTGTTACGAGTAGGAATTTCCAACCATTGTTGAATAGCACATCATGCTGGTTGACAAACTCTGATAGCGGACGGTTATCACCAATCTTTCTTTCCTTTATTTCCTGATATTGTGCACTTGCCGCTAATGGCAAGGCCAGTGTTGCTATCAACAATAGTTTTTTCATAAAATAGTAATGTATAGTAATTAATTAGTCTGATAACTTATTTTAGTTTCTTCTTCACCACAGCAGGATTTCCTGCCGCAAGCGAGTCGTCGGGAATGTCGTGTACAACCACGCTTCCTGCTGCTATAATACAGCGGTTGCCTATGGTTACGCCCGGACAAACGGTGACGTTTCCTCCTATCCATGTGTCGTTGCCTACGGTTATCGGCAGCGATGTCTCTTGCGGTTTGCGACGCTCAACATAGTCAGTAGGGTGGTTGGGCGTATAGAAATGGCAGTCGGGTCCAATCTTCACATTATTGCCAATAGTGATATATGCACCGTCGAGCATTGTGCAGTTGTAGTTTATGAACACCCCTTCGCCCAGTCTTACGCCTGTGCCATGGTCGCAATGGAATGGCGGACAGATGCATGCATTCTTGGGGAAACCAGGAATGAGCTGCTGCATGAGCGGGCGGTATTCGCTGTCGTGCACCGACATTGTGCGGAGTCGTGCGCAGAGCATCTGAGATTTCCTTATGCTCTCGTCTATCACAGGGTCAGCGAAGCAATACAACTCTTTGCTTCTCATCTTTTCATATTCTGTTTTCATAGGTGTTAGGTTCACGTGTTCGTATTACAGGTTCATAATCAGTGCAGTGATACCCGCAATCAGGAGGAACATTGTAGAGAAACAGCCGCCTTTGCTTTCATGTTTCTTACCCATTCTTTCTGCCAAACCATCTATATAGTCCTTTGCCTCCTTCAATCCAACGCCTGTCGCCTCTCTATACTCTTTAACGGCTTGAAGCATAGCTCCACTATTGATTATCTCAGCATAAGGTCTTTCCTCTTCGGTCACAACGTAACCGTTCTCCATCTTCATTTCTTCCATAATTATTTGTTCTATTGTTATTTATTCTCTTTTACGAAAACAAGAGCCGACTCTACAATCTCTTCCACCTCATCGCCAATAGATAAAATTAGGTTTTTATATTTCCCTGTGGCTGATAACTGTTGCAGCAGCGGATAGACGGGCATTTCCTTTGTCCAGTAGTCAGTGCCGAGGAATATCATTGGACTGGCATAACCGAAACTTAGGTAGTGGTTCTGCACGGCATCTTGGAATATCTCCTGCATCGTGCCAGCACTGCCCGGAGAATAGATGATGCCACCCTTGGCAATGGTCAAGATGCTGTCTTCGCGTATGGCATTCTCAAAGTATTTTGCAATGTGCGTGGCAAAAGGCGTTGCCGGCTCGTGACCGTAGAGCCAGGTGGGGATGCCGAGGGAGGCCGCCCCCTCCCGACCTCCCCGGGGGGAGGCAGATTGTGATGAGGGATGAGGGATGAGAGATGAGGGATTGCTTGTCAAACTATTGTCTTCACTCCTAAAACTATCAATCACCCTCATTGCCGTATCCAACCATTCACGGTCTTTATACGACGGGGCAGTAGATAGAATGTTCAGTGCCTCATCTACATCCTCTTCGGTTCTGCCTGCAAGGAATGCACCAAGGTGAGTAGCCTCCATCGCACCTGGTCCGCCACCGCTCACCATCAGATAGCCACGCTCTGTCAGTTGCTTACTGATGCATACTATCTTGCGAAACATCGGGTCGGTGCGCAGCAATCCATGTCCACCCATGATACCTATTATCTTACGCTCGTCATAGTGCGAGAGCAGTTCGTGAACACAATCGCTGATAGCACGGTCGTGCAATGTTCGCGCCAGCGTCTCCTTTACATCCGTAGCGGTCTTGCCCATGCGCAGATAGTGCTGGTACACCTTGTTGTCGAAGCAGTCCTTATAACTGTCTGGATTGCCCAGTTCATAGCCCTCGTAAAGCGTATTGGTTGTGTAAAGCGTGTTGCGGAAAGCATTAAAAGGCACATCAATGTGAGAAAACACTAGGTTGGTTCCGTCTATCTGTGCCTTCATCTCCTTTGTGAAGCGGCAACCCATAAAAAGGCAATGCTTAAAGCGACAGCCGGCATTACATTCCAAATCCCTGAAATCAATATCTTGAAAGGCACATCGGTTTATTGTGCCACCATTGCCCAACAGAGTCTTTACCTCATCAATTGTCTCTATCTCATGATATGCTTTCGTAATATTGCCCATACGCATTTGATTTGTTGACTACAAAAATAAGAATAAAATTAAGAAGTGTGAAGAGATTTAAAGTTTTTTAAATAAGGTATAATGATTATTCTCTTTTTAATTTGTATTTTTGCAAGATAATGGTCGATAATAATTAAATAACGATATGAATTTCAAAAGACTAGGACTCTTTTTCACACAGGCTTTATTCGCGACATTGGCCATGTCGGCACAGAGCAGGCAATTGACAATGCAAGAAGCCAAGGCAATGATGTCTGGCAACAAATCGCTCAGACACGTCACCGTGCACGACCCCTCTATAACATACGATGCTGCAAGCAAGACTTATTATATCTACGGTACTCACCGTGGCGGAGCCAAATCCACCGACTTGCAGAACTGGTCGTCATACAGAGCGCCATGGAAGGTGGGCAGCAATAATAATGCCAGCGACAACAATGTTGTTGTTACTCCAGTGGTGAAGAAAGTAAACAAGGGCGGTCAGCAAGTTGATTTCCCAGCATTCAACGCTTACGACTGGTCGGCATGTATACCAACTCATGGCAACAATAACTGGGGCAATATCTCTGGCAACATGTGGGCACCAGACATTATCTGGAACCCAACGATGAATAAGTGGTGCATGTATCTCAGCGTCAACGGACTGAGATGGAACTCGAGCATCGTGCTGCTTACAGCCGATAAGGTTGAGGGTCCTTACGAATATCAGGGACCAGTGATTATCACTGGCTTTAATGTAGACAACAATGCCAGTGTTTCTTATAAGAAAACCGACCTTGAACTGGTACTTGGCACACAGAGCGCACTGCCTTCACGCTACAACTGCTCATGGGGCAACCGCTGGCCTCACGCCATAGACCCAAGTGTGTTCTTCGATGAGAGCGGCAAGTTGTGGATGGCTTACGGTTCATGGAGCGGTGGCATCTGGATTCTGGAACTCGATGAGAACACAGGTCTGCGCGACTATGATGTATCTTATCCTTCTACCAATGGCAGCAGCAATAGTGTTACCAGCGACCCTTACTTCGGAAAGAAGATTGCCGGCGGCCATTATGTGTCGGGCGAAGGACCATACATTGAGCATATAGGCAACTATTATTACCTCTTTGTTACCAACGGCGGACTGGATGCCAAGGGTGGCTACGAGATGCGTGTGTTCCGCTCAAAATACCCTAACGGACCATATACCGACTCAAGAGGCACTTCGGCCATCTATTCTTCTTACGCGCTTAACTTCGGTCTTAACTGCGACACTCGCGGTGTTAAGTTAATGGGACCATACGACAAATGGGGATTCATGACCAAAGGCGAGCGTGCGCAGGGCCATAACTCTGTGATTGCGGCAGAAGACGGAAAGACATATCTCGTTTATCACACTCGTTTCAACGACGGCACAGAGGGACATCAGGTAAGGGTTCATCAGCTCTATCTCAACGAGCGCGACTGGCTGGTGGCAGCGCCGTTCGAGTATACTGGCGAGACAACCACCGACGAGGACATACGCACAAAGCAGTTGTTCTCAGCCAGCGATGTGCCTGGCACATATCAGATACTTGTTCATAAATATTCCATGGACCACAAGAACATGGAGGAGGTGCTGCCTAAAACCATTGAACTGAAAGCCGATGGCACCATCAGCGGAGCATTTATAGGCAAATGGGCAATGAAGGAGGGTACTTCTTATGTGCAGATAACAATCAAGGGATTGGTTTACTATGGTGTGTTGGTGGAGCAGACTATGGAACCGAAAAACATAAAGGCTCTTTGCTTTACAGCAAGTGCCAATACAGGTGAAAACATTTGGGCATACAAGGTTAAGGATGACTATTATCTTGCCAACCAGCTTGTAAGCACAACTATTCCTGTAAAGGACAACCAGAACGTTTACTCAAATATCTATCTCTATGATATAGCATTAAACGATGGCATCGACCTGAAGTGGACATCAAGCAATCCTGCTATATTATCGAACAAGGGACACTATAATCCTGCTGGCATGACCGAGGATATGCCGGTTGAGCTTAACGTGAAGATGTGGTATGGCGATTATTACTGGGCAGACACCATCAATGTGAACGTATTAAAAGACACTAATACCGACAATACTTATCTTGAAGGCATAGCAGCTTATTATGACTTCGACTCTGTCAACGTGGTAAATGCCTATAATCCTGAGCAGAAGGCACAGCTGAAGAAGAACGGAACAGCAAAGCTGCCAGTGGCAGAGCAAGACAGCATGCGACTGGGCAATTACCACCATCAGTTCTTCGGAGCTAACGGCAACTGCAGTCACACTCAGTTTGTCAATCCTCTTTATAACCAAGAAATAACAGATGGACTGACAATGTCGTTCTGGCTCAAATGCAACGAAGACAACCATTGGGATGCTATCTGGTCGTTCTTCAACAACGCCACACAAACACGACTTTACATGACCGGCAATGCTTATTTCGGTTATAACAATAACCAAGGCAACTGGATAGATGTTAATCATCCATCGTCAATCGTCACAAAGTATATCCCTGTGGGCAAGTGGACAATGGTCACTGTTACTCTGTCGCGCTCAAGCGGCATCACGATATATATTGACGGGGCAAGAAAACTCAGTTCTTCATACAAATTCTCAGGTAGTCAGAATGGCAAGGACATCACCACACGCGATGGTTTCAACTACAACGAGATAGCAGACTTCATCACTCAGTGCCCTAACATGTATTTCGGTTACGGCTCGTTCTGGGGCTCTGCCGACATCTGTTATGACGACCTGCTTGTTTACAACCGTGTGCTGTCATCAACAGAGGTGCTGCTGCTTAAGAACATGTACAACCGCGTTGCCAACTTCGCCAATAAGGAAACCTCTGGCATTGAGGATGTGCATATCAGTACACCTGCGCCTGCTGATAATGTAATCTACGACCTTATGGGCCGCAAGGTTATGACACCGATGAAGGGACGCCTCTACATCAGAAACGGAAAGAAATTCATAGCTAAATAATAACAACAAAACCAGGAAAGTCCATCCATGAGGGTGGCTTTCCTGACTACTTAAAAACAACTACGACAATGAAAAAACTATCATTACTTTTAATTGCCCTGCTTGCCATGATGTCGGCAGAGGCTGCTAATGCTTTCTACAACGTGAGAGACTATGGTGCTAAAGGCGACGGCTCAAACATAGACAGCCATGCCATCAACACCGCAATAGAAGAAGCAAGCAAGAACAGTGGCGGAACAATTTATCTCCCTGCAGGCACATACATGAGTTACTCGATAAGACTAAAGAGCAACATATCTATTTATCTCGACCATGGAGCTGTGCTGAAGGCGGCGGTGCCTAATGAAAAAGAACACTACGACCTGCCTGAGGACAATCCGCACGACGACTATCAGGACTTTGGACATAGCCACTGGCAGAACTCGCTCATCTGGGGCATCGGATTGCACGACGTGTCTATACAAGGCTTCGGTCTTATCGATGGCAGCGAGGGTATCACTCGCGGACAGGCTAAGATGAATGGACACCCGGCTGCCAACAAGGCCATAGCGCTGAAGGAGTGCCGCAACGTGACCATACGCGATATATCTATGCTCAAGTGCGGACACTTTGCTATGCTGCTCACAGGAGTGGATAACCTTACAATAGATAATGTGCGCTGCGACACCAACCGCGATGCTTTCGACATTGACTGTTGCGCCAATGTGAGGGTATCAAACTGTCAGGTGAATACGATGAACGACGATGCCATAGTGCTGAAATGCTCTTACGGTCTTGGCTATGCCAAAGCAACGGAGAACGTAACCATAACAAACTGCCACGTGTCTGGCTACGACCCAGGCACAATGCTCGATGGAACATATCAGAAGACACAGAAGCAGGCTCCTGACCGTGACGGACCAACAGGAAGAATAAAACTGGGCACAGAGTCGAATGGCGGTTTTAAGAACATCACCATTTCCAACTGCACCTTCGACCACTGCCGCGGCTTAGCTCTCGAAACCGTTGACGGCGCTATCATCGAGGATGTAACTATCGACAACATCGCCATGCGCGACATCTGCAACTCACCTATCTACATACGCTTGGGCAACCGTGCGCGTGGACCAAAGGAACTGCCAGTGTCGGTTGTGCGCCGAGTAAAACTGAGTAATATCAGCGTGAAGGATGCCGACTGCCGCTATGCCTCTATCATCTTCGGCCTGAACGGTCATCCTATAGAGGATGTTACACTGAGCAACATCCACATACAGTATCGTGGCGGCTTGACCATGGATGATGTTAAGTGGCAGCGTGGTGCCAACCCATTCTTCACAAGCAGAAACAGGGCGGTGAATCATGTGAAAGGCAAGCGTGAGAGAATAGAAGATAAAAACGAACCGGCTGCAGAGCGCGACCCATACGCCGTGCCACAGATGGAAAAAGGTTATCCTGAGCCATCATCTCATGGCATATTGCCTGCCTACGGACTATTTGTAAGCAATGCCAAAAACGTGAAGGTAGACAATGTGGAGTTTGAGACCGTAAAAGAAGACAAACGCCCTGCCATTGTTCTTATGAATGTGGAGGATATCAAGTTCTCTGATATGAAGGCAGACAAGGCTGACGAGGCGCCTTACTTCGTTCTTAAAGGTGTTAAAGGCTTTGAGGTTAAAGACTTCAAAGGCATCAAAGACCGCGAAATCGCTTCGGCAGAGGATTTGGAGATTAGGAAATAACAATAATAATGAAAATGCATGCGAGATTTCGCATGCATTTTTTTTATTTGACTTGATAATTAGATTGATGATATTATCAAGTAAATATAAGTGTACGATTTTTTCTTTTTGTGAATTCTGCTATCCTAAATCGTTGATTATGAGTGCAAAGGCAGTAATTTTTCACATAATCCGCTCATATTTCGCCTTAAATTTCACATTTTCCTATATGTTTTGAGTGCTATTTTTCACATTTTCCTGATTTTTGTGTGATAAAACAGCCCAATCTATGTTGTAAATAAATCAGAAAGAGGATTAGAAATGTGGGCTATGTTGAGAAATATTTTATTTTTTGGAGAGTCAACCCAACCACCTCGAAAACCATTTAACAATTACAAGTTTTCTGCAAAAATCTTGTAATCCGATTACAAGCGCCTTGTAAAACTTCTACAAAAGCAGTGTAGGAAATCTACAAAAACCTTGTAGAACGATTACAACGGCTTTGTAATAGAGTAAAAAGATAAAGAATGGTAAAGCATAAACAAAGTGAAAAATAAGGGGAGCAAAGGTTTTTCAAATAAAAATTACTATCTTTGCAACATCCAATGGACAGCATGCAGTTTGCCCCCATAACTCAAAAACTTAAAAACTCACAAACTCACAAACTAAAAATAATCCTTATGAAAAAACTATTAATTATTTTTCTATCGCTTTTCTTGCTGAACATGACTATGACTGCAAAAGCAAAAGACAATAACAGATATAGAGTGATTGTAACCACCGACGGCGAGATTGACGACGAATGCTCTTTGGTTAGGTTTTTGCTTTATACAAACGAGTGGGATGTAGAGGCAATAATAACCAGCAGTTCGGAATATCATTGGCACGGACACGGTTGGTCAGGCGACAACTGGATGGACAATGTGATGAAAGCATACAAGGAGGTTTATCCCAATCTGATTAAGCACGACAAGAACTATCCTTCGCCTGAATATCTTGCCAAGCACAGTTATTTGGGTAATGTTGAAACTGAGGGTGATATGGAGAAGGAAACAGCCGGTTCCAACCGCATCGTAGAGGTGCTGCTCGACAAGAGTGACAACCGTCCGGTTTGGATACAGGCATGGGGCGGAATAAACACTATTGCTCGCGCACTGAAAACTATTCAGGAGAAATATCCAGAGCGCATGGACGAAGTGGCAGCAAAATGCCGTTTCTTCTTTATCTGGGAACAAGACGATACCTATCAGAGATACATTCGTCCGCACTGGGGCAAATATAATATGCTGACCATTATCAGCGACCAGTTTGAAGCCATTGCCTACAGATGGAAGAAAAATCTTTCGCGCGATTATCACAAATATTTTGCAGCAGAGTGGATGCGCGAAAATATCCTCGACAATCATGGACCTTTAGCGGCATCGTATAGGGCACACGATAATGGTGACTTTCGCTCAGAAGGCGACTCTCCTGCTTTTATGTACACTATACCTACTGGTCTTGACAACCCGGAGCAGCCTGGTTGGGGTGGCTGGGCTGGCAGATATATTAAGTTAAGAGAGAATACATGGGTTGACCAATTGCCTGAGAATTCCGGTCATTATTATCCTGACGGCAGATATTGGGCAAGTATTTCGTATAGCCGCCGCCCGAAACAGAAGCCTACACGTGCACAGCTTGACGAATATTTCAAGCCAATAGCTCGATGGAGCGAAGCTTTCCAGAATGATTTCGCGGCAAGAATGGACCGTTGCATAAAACCATTCAACGAGGTTAACCACGAACCTACAGTGGTATTGAAAGGCAAACAGCAGCGAAAGGCCAAGCCCGGCAAAACATTGAAACTGAAAGTTAAGGCAAGCGATGTTGACGGCAACGCATTAAGCTATCGCTGGTGGCAATATACGGAGGCGGGAACTTGCAAAGAAACAGTTGCCATAGAAAACGCAAACACGCCAAATGCAACGGTAACAATTCCTGCCGGTGCACAACCAGGCACAACGATACATATTATCTGTGAAGTGACAGACAACGGAACACCACAGCTTACAAGGTATCAGCGAGTAGTAATAACAAACTTATAAACTCACAAACTCAATGGAAAAATATCTTGCAAGCGGCAGTCGTTATGACAAGGAGACGATGAACTATAAAAGATGCGGACGCAGCGGTGTGCTGCTGCCGAAGGTTAGTCTGGGGTTCTGGCACAACTTCGGGGCCGTTGACGACTATAACAACTGCAAGGCGATAGCGCGCTACGCCTTTGACAATGGCATTACACACTTTGACCTTGCCAACAACTACGGACCTCCTTATGGTTCGGCTGAGGAAACATTCGGAAGACTGATGGACGAGGACTTCCGCCCGTATCGCGACGAACTGTTTATATCTACAAAGGCAGGCTATGACATGTGGGACGGTCCTTACGGCAACTGGGGCTCAAGAAAATATCTCATGGCCAGTCTCGACCAGTCGCTCAAGCGCATGCACCTCGACTATGTAGACCTGTTTTATAGTCACCGCTACGACCCTGTAACACCGCTTGAGGAAACGCTGCAGGCGCTTGTTGACATTGTCCGCGCAGGCAAGGCTCTATATGTGGGCATCAGCCGTTGGCCGCTCGAAGCCACACGCTTTGCTTTCCAGTATCTGAAGGAGCGCGATGTGCCATGCCTCATCTACCAGGGCAGACTCAACATGCTCGACCGTGCGCCACAGCAGGAGGGAATACTCGACCTCTGTCAGCAGGAGGGAGTGGGCTTCATCTCGTTCTCGCCATTGGCACAAGGACTGCTCACCGACCGCTATCTCAATGGCATACCAGAAGGTTCGCGCATGACTCGCGGCAAGTTCCTGAAAGAAGAAATGCTTACACCGCAATTACTGGAACAACTGCGCCAATGGAACAGTGAGGCAGAGCAGCAAGGCATAACCCTGGCTGAGAAGGCTCTGCGCTGGATTCTTGAGCAAAAGGGCGTAACATCAGTGCTCATCGGCGCCAGCAGCACAGGACAGTTGGACAGGAATCTGAAGTGTGTGAGGTAGTTAACAAGTTGACAAGTTATTGGATGAGAGATGAGGGATTGCGTGCCTAGCTCCCTCTCTTTTTATCCTGAGCTAGTCGAAGGAAAGGAGAGGGCGGGGGAGAGGCCCCCTTACTTAATCCAGTTGATATTTTCCAAAACCATTATCGGGCAACGAACCGTCGGTCTTTCTTGGCGCCATGAATAATGATGGGGAAAGACTGACGAATCGTTCTGCCCGATTATTGTCCCATGAGTTGCCGTTTGCATCCATCGGGTCAATGAAATTCTCGGGGAGAATATGATAGTTCTTCTCTTTTGGTTTGAATCCTATACAGTTTTGCATGTGGATATGTCCTTTCACCAATGGGTGAGAAAACAAGTAGTTGCAGGCATTGCCCCAGGCAATGTTGTTGATAAGGGTCATACCCTCAGATGCTCCGTTTTGGTCGAAACCAAGAACCAGATTATCGAATGAAATACAGTTGCTCACAATATGATTGCCAGTGGAGCGTGGGAATGCGGCTCCTCCACTTGAACCGCCACCGCCCAACTTAAAACCATTGCCGTTGCCAATTGGTTTTCCGTCGGCCGTATATCCCGCCTTGTATGCCCAGCAGCGGTCTATAATCACAGGATGATAAACCATGTAGAGGTCCCAGTTGTCATCAGAGTTGTTCCAAGCCCTGCACCCATAATACTCATTGCCAGGTCCTGGATATAGTTTGCAGGCAAAGCCATCGGCATCGCCGCCATTATCTGCCTGTTCGTTATATTTCCTAAGGTCAGCATTGTTATATGAGTCACAGTTTATCACCTTGTTGCCACGGCAGAACCTGAAGTCGGGATTAGCCAAAGGCTCGCCATCAGGAAATCCCGGCGGCACGTCGTTCTTGCTCCATGCCATGAACATGCCTATCTGCAGACCAGTGTCGTTGTTGTCATGGAATACACATTGCTCAATGATATTGTATGAGCCTTCCAGCTTCATTCCGTTGTCAATGGCATTACACAGCGTCAGTCCTTTGAAGTGCCAGTAGTTTACAAGATGGTTGACATATATGCATCGTCCGCCCTTGAACTCGCTCTCGTTGGAATATTTAATGCTCGAACCATCTATTATCACCTCACCATTGGCCCACAGGTAGCAGCGCTGTGTGTCTGAAGTGTTTTTCTCTGGTATTCTGATGGTCTTCGTAAGCATATATCGCCCTGCATGCACCGTGATGGTGTCGCCTGGCTGTGCCACGTTCACGGCATGCTGTATGGTTAGATAAGGACTGTCTGCCGTGCCCTTGTTGCTATCGTCTCCTGTTGTGGCAACATGAATCTGTGATATTGCCTGAAGAGACTGGAAAATGAGGAACAACGAAATAAATAGTCTGTTTGTCATAAAAATAAAATATTTTATATTGTCTGCAAATGTAATAAATAAAGATTTAATGTGAGATGTATTGTACTTGTTTTTGATAAAATATTTATTGTGAGATAATATCCTTTTCTTTCCATTTATTCGGCAGATAGAAAAATATGTTGTATATTTGTTGTTTCAAAACCTAAGATGAAAATGAGACTATCTATAACAATGCTCTGTTTGGCGGTATGCATTGGGATATCGGCACAGAAAAGAATATTTACAACAATGTTTAGTCGCCAGATGCTCGACTCGATAATGGTGCAGCCTGGCAAGTATGCTCCATTGCCACAGGCGGGCGATAAGTATTGGACCGACTCTGTGCCGCAATCGGTGCGACAGAGCTATATCGAATATGGTGAACAGTATCTTGGCAAACCATGGCAGTCGCTCCCAGCAACGGTGTTTGCTGAGTTTAAGACCAATGGCAACCGAGTGAACTTCGAGGCACTTACATTCCAAAAGCGCCGCCAGTTGGCAGCACTCATTATGGCAGAGGTTACTGAGGGCAAGGGACGCTTTATGCCCGACATCATCAACGGACTTTGGAGCACGCTCGAAGAGTCATGGTGGGGCATACCTGCTCATTACGGCAAGAAGGTGCCAGTGATGGAAGACCAAACGGTTGACCTTTTTCAGGCAGAGTCGGCTGGATTGATAGCATGGACGGCATATATCCTGAAACCACAGTTGGATAAATTCTCGCCAATCATCGTAAACCGCATAAACAAAGAGATACAACAGCGCATGCTTCAGCCAGCAATCAAGGGCAGATACTGGTGGAAGACGGCGGGCATGAACTGGAACCCGTGGATATGCAGCAACTGGCTGGCATGTGCGCTTATCTGTGAGAACGACCGCAAGGCGCAATTGGATGCTGTAGAACAGATACTCAGTGCCATGGACCACTTTGTGGATGCCTATCCTGCCGATGGCGGTTGCGACGAGGGACCTGGATATTGGGACCGTGCGGCGGCATCGCTATATGAGTGTATGAACCTGTTGCGCACTGCAACAAACGGAGCTGTTGACATGAGCGGCAACGAGAAGATACGCGCCATGGCAAGCTATGCTTATAAAACATACATTGAGAACGACCACTGCATAACCTTTGCCGATACGCATGACAACAAGATGCTGCTGCAACTAAACATAGTATATCCTTTCGGACTATATCTCAACGACCGCACCATGCGTGAGTTTGGAGCTTATATAGCTAAGCGCAAGGATATAATGAATAATGCCGCAGGACTTTACGATAAGAGTGGCAACTATCCTACACTGGCACGCGAACTGTTTTTCATAAACAATATAAACAACCTGTTGGCAGAGCAACCAAAAGAACCATTGCTTGCCGATGTGTGGATGCCCAACCTGCAGATAATGACAGCACGCCGTGGAAAAACATTTGTTGCGATGAAGGGCGGTAATAACGGCGAGAGCCACAACCATAACGATGTGGGCAGCTTTGTGGTATATTCAGATGGTGAGCCGCTTATCATCGACCCAGCCGTGGGCGAATATACATCGAAGACATTCAGCAATCGCCGTTATGAGATATGGACCATGCAGTCGCAGTATCACAACCTGCCACAGATAAACGGCACAGATCAGCGTGACGGTAAGCAGTTTGCTGCAGTAAATGCGAAATATAAGAAAGGCAGTTTGTCTCTTGATATTACAGGCGCTTATCCCGCTGAGGCCGATGTGAAGAGATGGATGCGCACGGTGAGCATATCCAAGGGCGGCATCGTAACGGTGAACGAGGATTATGAGCTGTCAAAGAACCAAGGCGCAACCAAACTGATGCTTATCACTATCGCTAAACCAGATTTGGCAGCAAAGGGTGTGATTAAGATAGGCAACCGTAGCATTGAATATAATGCCAACCAACTGGACGTTGCCGTAGAACCTATTTCCGATAAGCTTGACCCTCTTCTTCAGCGCATTTGGGGCAGTGATATGTACCGCATTGTAATGACGGTGAAAGGCAGTGAGATGAAGGGTAAAATCAGATATAGGATATTATAAGTAATCTCTGTGAACTAAAAAAGAAAGGATGCACAATATGGCAATGTATGATTTTGACAAAGTAGTGGAGCGCAGAGGTTCCGATTCATATAAGTGGGACCAGCTGAAAGAACGGTTTGGTCGCGATGACTTGTTGGGACTATGGGTGGCCGATATGGATTGGGAAACTCCTCCTTTCATTGTTGATGCCCTGCGCCGCCGTCTTGAACACCCTGTGTTTGGATATACGTTTGAGCCCGCCGACTATTGGCCGACAGCGGCACAATGGATTGAGACGCACCATGGATGGCATGTAGACATAGAATGGCTAAAGTTCATCCCTGGCATAGTAAAAGGCATAGCCATGGCAGTCAATGTCTTTGTCAAACCCGACGAGAAGATAATAATACAACCACCAGTCTACCATCCTTTCCGGCTTGTGCCAGAGGGCAATGGGCGAGAGGTTGTGGAAAACCCGCTGATACTAAATGCCGACGGTAGCTACAGAATGGATTTTGAACAACTGGAAAGCATTGCAGATGAACATTGCAAGATGCTTATACTATCCAATCCGCATAATCCTGCAGGTATTGTTTGGGATAAGGATACGCTTGCACGCCTTGCCCATTTCTGCTATGAACGAGGCATAGTGGTGATATCTGATGAGATACACTGCGACATGACGCTATGGGGCAGCAAGCATGTGCCTTTTGCTACTGTCTCTGATGAGGCCGCACACTGCAGTATTACCTTTGCCGCACCATCAAAGACATTCAATATAGCAGGCATTGTTAGTTCCTATGCAGTGGTTCCCGATGAAACCCTTCGCCTGCGTTTTTATAGTTGGCTCGAGGCCAATGAGATGAGTCAGCCAACGTTGTTTGCCCCGATAGCCACACTGGCAGCCTATAAGGACGGTGAGCAGTGGCGTTGCGAGATGCTTAGGTATGTGGAAGAAAACATCCGTTTCGTTGAAGACTATTGTCGTGAGCATCTGCCAATGATAAAACCCTTGCGTCCGCAGGCATCGTTTCTTGTGTGGCTTGATTGCCGTGACATGAAGTTGCCGCAGGAAGAACTTGTCGACCTCTTTGTCAACAAGGCTCGTCTTGCTCTCAACGACGGAACTATATTCGGCAAGCAAGGCGACGGTTTCATGCGCCTTAATGTAGGTTGCCCGCGCTCCGTGCTTCGTGAAGCATTTGACAGATTAAGTAAAAGCATAAGATAAACTAATGTTATTAAGATTAAACATAAGGATATGAAAAAAATACTATTGACAGCAGTTATCTTTCTCACCTGTTCCAATGGCATGCAGGCAGAGGAAAGTAAGATGAACAGCGGTGGTTATCCAATAACCCAAGTGCCATTCACATCAGTAAAAGTAGACCAGAACTCTTTCTGGGGACAGCGCATCAAGGCTGCGCGAGAGGTTACCATACCGCTGGCATTCAGCAAATGTGAGAGTGAGGGACGCTATTCTAATTTTGTAAAAGCCGCCAACCCAAGCGATGAGTATGATGTGTCTAAGTTTATGGGTTTCTCGTTCGATGATACCGATGTGTATAAGACCATTGAAGGTGCGAGTTACGTGCTTCAGACATATCCCGACAAGAAACTGGAGGCATATATAGACAGTGTGCTCGATATAGTGGCGGCGGCACAGGAACCTGATGGTTATCTCTATACCGCCCGTACCATTAATCCTAAGAAACCACATGGATGGGCAGGAACAAAACGATGGGAGAAGGTAGAGGATTTGAGTCATGAGTTTTATAACCTCGGTCACATGGTTGATGCAGCTTGTGCCCATTATCAAGCAACTGGTTCTACGAAATTCCTGAATATTGCCCGCCGCTATGCCGACTGTGTGGTGCGTGAGGTGGGCGACAAACCAGGTCAGGCGTGCGTTGTGCCTGGTCATCAGATAGCAGAGATGGCTCTCTCTCGCCTCTATGTGCTGCTCAATTCTGATGAGTACAAGAAGAATGAAGCGCGCAACCCGTCAACTCATAAACTTGCCAACTCGTCAACTCCAGATAAATATCTCGAACAGGCAAAGTTCTTCCTCGACTACCGTGGCAAAACATCGTTTAAAACACAATATAGTCAGAGTCATCGTCCTGTAGTACGTCAGGATGAGGCAGTGGGACATGCCGTGCGTGCTGGTTATATGTATTCTGGCATGGCCGATGTGGCTGCGCTTACAGGCGATTCAGCCTATATCAAGGCCATTGACAATATCTGGAACAATATCGTTCAGAAGAAATACTATATCACTGGTGGCGTGGGAGCAACCAACCATGGTGAGGCTTTTGGCGCAAACTATGAGTTGCCTAATCTTACTGCATATAATGAGACATGTGCTGCCATTGCGATGGTATATCTCAATCAGCGTATGTTCCTTATGAGAGGCGATGCGAAATATATCGACTGTCTTGAGCGCACATTATATAACGGTGTGATTAGTGGCATGGCGATAGATGGTGGCACTTTCTTCTATCCTAATCCGCTGGAGAGCCGCGGTGGCTATGAGCGCAAGGCATGGTTTGGCTGCGCCTGCTGTCCAAGCAATCTCTGTCGCTTCATTCCGTCATTGCCAGGTTATGTCTATGCTGTTAAAGACAACGACCTGTTTGTAAATCTCTATACAGCCAATACCTCTACTGTAAATATCGGCGGCAAGAGTGTGACACTTGAGGAGCAGACAAAATATCCTTGGGATGGCGATATCAGCATCAAGATAGCAAAAACCAAGGCAAAGCAGTTCCGCATGATGGTGAGAATACCTGGTTGGGTGCGTGGCGATGTTGTGCCAAGCGACCTTTATGCTTATGCCGACGGAAAGCAGTTGGGATATAAGGTGAGTGTCAACGGCGAAGAGGTCAGCGGCGAATTAGAGAATGGTTATCTTGCCATCGACCGCAAGTGGAAGAAAGGCGATGAGGTGCGCATCCATTTCGATATGTCTCCACGCTTGGTTAAGGCCAACCGTAAGGTTGCTGCCGACCGTGGCCGCCTTGCTGTTGAGCGCGGACCGCTGGTTTATTGTGCTGAGTGGCCTGACAACAAATTCAACTTCTTCCATTTTGTGATGAACAAGAATCCTCAGTTTGTCCTTGCCAACCAGCCAGCATTGATTGGCGGCATCAAGCAACTGAAACTTGATGGAAGAGTGCTCTCTTTCGATTCATCAGGAAAGCTTCAGGCAACAGACGCCATACTAACCATGATACCTTATTATGCATGGGCACATCGCGGACAAGGCAACATGCAGGTATGGATAGCCAGTGAGATAGAACATCAGTAATAGGGTAGGGAGCAAAACAGTTTTTGCTCCCACATATATATATAATAAATCCGGGTGAGCGTAATAAACTCACCCGGATTTATTGTTTGTCGCTGAATATTATATAATATTATAACCTCATCCTTCGACACTGCTCAGGACAAGCAACCTCAAAACCTCAAAACCTCACAATAATATTACATCAGTCAATTCTTGATGTCATAGGACTCTTCACCCCTTTGTATGCCTTAAGGAAAGCCTTGGCTGAACCAAAACTTAGGAACATATCAAGGCGTACAGGTATGTGGTTTTGGTCGTCGGTAATATAGAAACGTATCAGTTCGTGGTTCTTTCCGTCCTCACGCTCTATAAACGAGAACACAAGACATTTGTATTTCTCGCCAGTGCCATCCATCTTGAATGTCTCCCTTCCACGGAACTTAAGCCATGAGTTTGATAGCTTGCGCGCATCGCAAACAGGCATAGGTATGTTGTCGCCCTCCTTGAGTGTGCTTGCGTCGTAGTTGCGGGCGCGGAGAAATATGCTCATCATGTCGTAGATGCAATCCTTAAACTTTGATTCCTTCCATTGGTGCTCGCCGCGATGGGTTATGCGGTGCTGCTTTACGTGGCAGTCGCCGTCAGGATATGAATACCATAGCTCGTCAACATAATAGCGCTTTCCCTCTTCTGCTCCCTTGCGATAGTATAGTGGCACGATGTCTTCAGTGCAATATGACACTAAGGTGTCGCGCATAACGAAAAACTTATCCAGTTTGTTGTTTCCGCGAGTAATCAGACTGCTGCGGTAGGCTGGCTCTCCCTCATAGTTTGACATATAAGTGGTCATGGATGCCGTGCCCACCTTTACCCAAATGAATTTCCAATTGAAGAACAAGTCGTAATATAGAAACTCGCCCGACTGAAAAGCCTTATTCTCAATGGCACACTGAGCTTTGGCGTTGTTTGCAGAAGCAAACGCAAGCAACATCGCTATGATTGCAAAAAGCATGCGTAATCTCATGTTCCTCATATCTTTTTTCATTAATTGTTCTAACTATATTTTGGGAGTTAAAGGGAGTCAAAAGAAGATAAAAGAAGATAGAGGACATTAGCGTGGCAAGCAAACCCTCATCCCTCATCTCTCATCCCTCATCCATCATCTTACATAAGGTATTCCCAACTCTCGTGCGCGCTCTGCATTGCGGTTGCGCAGTTGCTTGGCTTTGTCGGGCTTCTGCTTGGTTATGGCAATAGGTTTCTGGCGGTCAAGTGGCAGCGCAGTTACGTTCCACTCGTGTGTGATATCCCATTTTGCCTTACACTCAATCTCCTTTGGACTGTAGTAAACCTCTTCTGGCTGCAGGTTTATGTTGTAATCGCCAGTATCCCACTTGCCATTGCCGTTCTTGTCGGAGAAGGCGCGCAGATAATATTTGCCTGGGTTAACGTAATAAAACTCTGCCGTATTGTTTTTCACTCTCACCTCTTTTACTGGTGTGTCAGAGTTGTTGAGCATCTGTACTATCAGACAAGTGTCCTCAATGCCGCTGATGTTTACGAATAATGTGCCGAACTCATCGAGGCTGCGCACTTTAAGACCTTTCTTTATAGGCGCATTCACTCTGCCATATATGCTTTCAAAGATTGCTGAGTCCATCTCCAGACTGTACTCCACGTCTGGTCTCCACTCTGCTATTATCTGATACTGGCGCAACTTGCCAGGCACAGGCATCATTGTGAATTGAGCATTATACCAAAGAGTGTCTATCTTTGAATACAGATGAATGCCGCTTGTATCGCATCTGTTGAGTGGTGTTGGCACTTCTATCAGCACCGCCTTGTCTGGGTCAAGCTGCGATTGCGACTTTACGCTTACCTCCATGTGCCTTACTGGCATTATTGAGTCGTATGCCCTGCCTTTCTTCTTTGCCTTTTCCTGTTTCTCCTTCCACTCTTCAAACTCCTTTTCTAACAGCTTCAGGCGTTTCTCGTATGATACCTTGGGCAGAGCCTCTATCGTGTCGGTCTTGCTTACCAGCAGTCCTGTGGTGTCTGTTGCCATATACTGCAGCTCAAACCTCAGTGTGTCTTGGTTTACCAGTGTGGTATCCTTCAGCCAGTATGCTATTGTGTCGTTATTCTCTGAAGCCTCTATTATAAATGCGTCATCGGCATTGAAGTTCAGTCCTTTGAGTGTTGGCAGTGTGTCGCTGCCATAGGTAAAGAACAGTGTGAACTTTTCAGGAGTGCTGCGCTCGGTCTTCAGCAGATAGCGGTCTGTCTGTATAGGTGTGAATGCAGTCAAAACCACATTGTCTGGATAGAAGTGCGTGTAGGTAACGCGGATTATGGAGTCGATATGCAATGAGTCGCGCCACACGGTGTCTTGCCTTATGTCAGGAGCGCATGTCGGCTCAAATGTCTTGTGGCTGTATGCTATCATCTCGCTCTTCTGACTGTACATGAAGTCGCCGTCGGCATCCTGAAGGGCATACACCCTGTATTTGCCTTTCGCCACACCGCGTATGATGAAACGTCCGCGGCTGTCGGTGCGTGATATCCTCATGAGCGGTTCCTTTTTGAATATCGTGTCGCTCAGGTTATCGTATAGTCCAACGAGTATGCCCTTTATCGGTTCAAGGTTGGTGGCGTTGAGCACTGTTCCTGCCACCTCAAACGTATCTATCTGCTCGCCGGTAGAGAAACTATATGTGTAGTTGCCCATTGGGTTACCCTCGTTGTTGTCTGAGATAGCGTCAGAGAAGTCAACGGTATATGTCACGTTGTCCTTCAGCGAGTCTTTCAGCTCCACGACAATACGCCTTCCCGTTGCCTTTATCTCAGGCATCTCTATCTGTGTGGGCGAGATAACCACTTTGTTGGTGGCATCTTCTATCTTTATAAACTCGTCGAAGTTGATGGTTATCTTCTGTGCCTTTACGCCCGTGGCCCTGTCCTTGGGAAATGCTCCCAATACCTTTGGTGGTGTGTCGTCATACCATCCGCCATCAGGGTTTCCCATGCGGGCACAGGAAACAAGCATCAGCAGGACTGATAGGATAATGAGGTTTAAATATCTTTTTTCCATTCTTTTCAAAGTTTTCCAGAATCTAGGCCTCTAGAGCATCTAGATAATATAGAGCTTATAGTGCTTCTAGATATCTAGATCTTCTGGCAAATCCAGTTCTATTCTTCATTCAAGTGCAGCAGCACATCTATATGCTCGCGCGAGTTGCTCAGGCGTGGCACCTTGTTCTGTCCGCCCAGTTTGCCGCGCAGCTTCATCCACTCCTCAAACAATCCGTTGCGTGCCACCACTATCTCCAGATGCTGCAGCGTGATGTCCTTGTATCGCTTAGCCTCATAGTCGCTGTTCAGCTCCTGCAACTTAGTGTCGAGCAGTCGCTCAAACTCCTTCACATCGGCTGGTGCCTTGGCAAACTCTATCAGCCACTGGTGGCGGCACTTGCCTTTGTCGTCCATAAACACCGGAGCGGCAGTGTATTCCTTCACCTCTGCGCCTGTTTGCTGACAAGCGTATGCCAGTCCCTGCTCGGCATTATCCACTATCAGTTCCTCGCCAAAGGCATTGATAAAGTGCTTTGTGCGGCCGGTGATGATAAACTTATATGGGTTGGTGCTTGTAAATTTCACTGTGTCGCCCAGGATATACCTCCATAGTCCGCATGAGGTAGATATCACCATGGCATAGTTCTTGCCAGTCTCCACGCCCCATATAGGCACTATGGTTGGGTTGTCGCTGTCAAACTCATCCATAGGAATGAACTCATAAAACACGCCATAGTCGAGCATCAGCATCATCGACTTGTCTGTCGGGTCGTTCTGTATGCCGAAGAAGCCCTCGCTGGCATTATACGTCTCCATATAGTGCATGTTTGGCGAGGTGATGAGCTGCTCGTATTGCTTGCGGTATGGGGTGAATGCCACGCCACCGTGGAAGAACACCTCTATATTTGGCCACACCTCCTCCAGATGCTTCTTGCCCGTAATCTCCATCATGCACGACAGCACCGACATCATCCACGACGGCACACCGCTGATATTGGTCACGTTCTTGTTCATCGCCTCACGGGCTATGCGCTCACGCTTTATCTCAAAGTCGCTGATAAGTGCTGTCTGCTTCTTTGGCACGCGCACCAGGTTCACCAGCGGATTGATGTTCTCTATCAGTATGGCACTGAGGTCGCCCACCAGTGAGCCTGGCAGGTTGTAGTTGGGTGCATGACTGCCGCCGAGAATCAGCGCACGACCGTCGAACAGGCGGCTCTTCGGATTGTTCTGAAGATACCACGCCACGCTGTCCCTGCCTCCGCAGTAGTGCAGGTTCTTCAGTCCATCAGTGCTCACGGGAATGAACTTCGACTTGTCATTGGTTGTTCCCGACGATTTTGCATACCACTTCACACGTCCTGGCCACAGGATATCACTCTCGCCATGTCGCATGCGGTCTATGTCACCCTTCAGTTCCTCGTATGTGTTTATCGGAGTGTGCTTAATGAAATCCTCATATCCTTTAGCGGCTGCAAACAAATGGTTGCGACCATATTCTGTATCTTTTGCTTTATTGAGCAAATAAGCCAAAACCTTCTGTTGCAATGCTGCTCCATCGTTGTTATGTTTCAGCAGTTCGCGCTGTCTTGGCTCAAATCCTTTTCTTACAATACTTGTTAAACTCATTTCCAATACATTGGTTTAAGGTGCAAAGTTAGTGAAAGTTGAGAGGAGAACAAAATAAATTTATTTATTTTTTATCCCGAGACGCATCCTAACTTATACAAAGTTAGTGCAAAATTTCGATTAAGCGAGAGAAATTAAATTTATTTATATTTCCGAGCGAGAGAAATTTATTAAAACTGAGAGAAGAACAAAATAAATTTATTTATTTTTTATTCCGAGGTGCAGCCTAACTTATTAAAAGTTAGTGAAAGTTGAGAGGAGAACAAAATAAATTTATTTATTTTCGGAATTATCTATTTTAGACTTGTTTTTATTTGTTTTTTTCAAAAAAAATTATTATATTTGTATATGAGAGCCTAAAAACATCTACAAATATGACATTTAGACTGAACAATAGGGACTACGACGCTGCATTTTTTTGAAGTGTGTCGGGCTGGCGGTGGCATAAATACAAATAGAGATATATAACTAATTAAGGAAGTTATAACATAATAAATCATAGAATATGAAACATTTAGAAAATTTTGAAGATTTCAAGACCAAAAAAGAAATCGAGGAACTCGATATTTTTGACTTTGACAACATTCCGATGTCTGAGTTGGATAAAGCATATATTGATTACGAACCGTTGTATGATACTGTGGATTGGTATTCCGTTGATGAGGACTATTTATATGAGGAAAGGAAAAACAATACCACAGGAATCCAAAGTGCCGTTGATGTTGTCAGTCGTGCAATGAACCAGTTGAAAATGTCGGAGTTTCAAATAAAAGCAAAGAAACCAAATGGTGTTGAATACATTGAAGTTAAACGTCTAATGGAAGATTATCCCGATTTTCTTACAATGAGCACAGCAATGTTGGTTCCTGTTATCAAGAAAAATGTTGAGATAATCACTGAATTTATGGACGATAATGGTTATTATGAATCAAAGAAAACCATGTATAAGGACAGAGATGGTAGAATATGGATGTTGTTGATGTTTGACCCTAAAAAGCAAGAGAGCATAAAGGAGATGGTTCTGAAATATCACAAGTATGCATATCACACTTCACCCATATACAATGCGGAATCAATAGAAAAAAATGGTATTCTTGCCAAATATGCAAACACACCATTCATTTCAAATACTAAACGCATTTACTTGTATTTGGGTAATACATCAAATCAAAAATATGTAGATATGATGAAATCCATTTCAAAGAAACTACAAAGCAAGGATAACAAATTCACAGGTGATTTTGTTGAGTATGAAATTATGTTGAAAAAACTTCCTGAAAATGCCGAATATTACGTTGATATACACGGTTTCGGTAAGGATTACATATATACGGAGAGCGATATCCCGATTGAATCCATAAGAGACAGTGAAGACAAGACATATTAGACAAAATAGATATATCGGATTGTGGATATTTAAATTACAAGTTTAAAATAGATAATTCCGTTTATTTTTTATTCCGAGGTGTAGCCTAACTTATAATTCCAAGACACCGAATTATATTAATTATAATAATTTCTGTCCAAAAAAATCCCTTAAATCCCCAATATCCTTAGACAAATTTCTGTCCAAAAAATCCCCAGAAAAACATCAATTCTCAGAACAAAAACTTTCCGAAATTTTTTGACAAAAAATTTTCAAAAACCCAAATTAACGCCCTCAAAACTCGAGAATTCTGAACAAAAAAATATTTTGCCCGAAAAAACGCCGAAAATCGTGTGCAATCTTAAAACCCTGAACCTCAGAGTCCTATAATCAAAAACCCAAGAGTGTGCAATAATTTTGCCCTTTTCGTTTTCCAAAACCTATCGTTTTACTCACCAAAACCATAGGTTTTGCTTTTCAAGATGATAGGTTTTGCAACGCAAAACCATAGAAAACGGAGCTCAAAACCTATGTTTTTGAAGAATAAAGTCGTGTTTTTTGATTTTCAAAACCATTTTTCTTGACTCCAAACCCCAAATTTCTCTCTAGATTGAAAAAAAATTTTGTCAAAAATTTTCCGAATTTATTTTTGAAAATTTTTGACAAAATTTAAAACCAGCAAGCCTCTTAACTTTCATGTTTGTTACAACAAGAGTTGCTGCTGACATATTTCTGCCTATAATAACAATAGCCGTCATTGTATGAACGGCAGTTGCTGCAACTAGCAGCATTTCCGCCTTTGATGAAGAACATCATTACGATATATGCTATGGCGGGCAGTATGAAATTGCATATAAGGAATATGATGCCTAATATGTTTACAATATACACTGCCACAGAGAAAATGGCATAGGACATGCTGCCATTGTTGACTATTGTGGAATATATGGTTGCGCCCACGATATAAAGCTGGAAGAGTAAGAATAATATGGCAGCAATCTGTCCGTATTGCTCGCCAAACAAAAGAGCAATGAAGATAATGATAAATCCGGGAATCATGCTCGAGTAGCCCAGTTCATACTTATTGTAGAATCCGCCTTCATCAGATATGAGATTAAGTATGCCTTTGGTGATGCTAAACTGATAGTACATCATAGTGCAGACTGCTATTACCACAACTATGCCGAAGAAGAAATTGCCAAAAGAGTCGAATATCCAGAATGAGCGTGTCTCATTATATATAAATCCAAATGCCTCAAGCAGTCCCACGACAATGATGATAAAACCAAATAGCAGTGAGTGGCGTGACTCTGAATGCACGATAATCAGGTTTAGCACAATAAGCAGTACGCATGCAATGGTAAAAGCGATGTGTGATGGGGTTCTTGTAAGGTCGTCCCATAGCCATCCAAGTAATAATTGGGTAGTCATAATACAATAGTTTTTAGTTTTACTAAGGCTTAATCTCATGAGACTTATAGCTGTTATGCTTGCCTCGCTACAAAGATAGCATTTTTATATGAGAAAAATTAATGTTCATATTTTTTTTTAGTCCACCTTTAATCACTCCTGCTGAGGAAGCAGGGATGGAGACGCCACACCTCCGTTTCCTCTTAAGGCGAGTGGGGGAGTGGCTATAAGAAAAAAAATAGGGTTTCCCTGTTTGGAAAACCCTAATCCTTATAAGCTTCTTCCTCTGCTGCTGCGATAATATCTTCTTTTGTCATTGGCTTTGGTGTTGCCGTGATTGACGAAAGGTCGAACTCATCGTGCTCCTCAGCGGTTTGTTTTGGCTTTTCTATTGTTTCTTCCTTTATCACCTCTGCTGGTGTTTCCTGCTGAGCTATGATAAAGTCTTTCTCCTCAACATCAGGAACCGTTTGCACAGGCATCTCCTCCATCTTGGTGCGGTTGGCCTTCGCCTCGAAGAGTTTCTCAACAAACTGCGGTTCGCGGCGGAGTCGCTGTAGAGTCTCCTTCGACGCCAACTGCTGGCTTTCTTTCTTTGAGTAGCCTTTGCCTATTCCGCATTTTATGCCCTCTATCACTGCCTGATATTCAAATACCGGACTTCCTCCCTCCTCCTTGGTTTGAGATAGCAGTTCGAAGTCAAGGTTCATCTTGTTTTTCTGTCCCCATTCAATGAGTTTTGACTTGAAGTTTACCTCCTTATAAGCCACCTTGTCGATGTTGATAAGCTGGTTGAGGATACGCTTCTGCATAAACTCCATGCAGGCGCCATAGCCGCGGTCGAGATATATTGCGCCAACAAGAGCCTCGAAGGCATTGCCGCCCATATAACTGTTGTGAGATGATGAATGGCCAGCCGACAGTATAAGCTTGTCGAGTCCCATCTCATGAGCCAGTTTGCCCAGCGTCTCGCGCTGAACCAGTTTTGAGCGTGTGTTGGTGAGAAATCCCTCGCGCTTGCCATCGAAGTGGCGGTAAACGATGTCGCCCACTACGGCGTCGAGCACGGCATCGCCCAAAAACTCCAGGCGCTCGTTGTTCACCGGCTTGCCCTTAGCGTTGCGGCGCGCTATGCTCTTGTGCATCAGCGCCATCTTGTAGTGCTCTATGTTGCGGGGATAGAATCCGAGAATATTGTATAAAGAAATATAAAGCTCCTTATCCTTGCGGAAGAGGAGCTTTATACGGTCTATGAAATTATTATTCAGCATACTTCTTGAAAACTACACAAGCATTATGACCACCGAAACCGAAGGTGTTGCTAAGCGCAGCACGCACCTCGCGCTTCTGTGCGGTGTTGAATGTGAAGTTGAGATTATAGTCAATCTGCTCGTCCTCATCGCCTTCCTCGTGGTTGATTGTTGGAGGGATGATGTCGTTCTGAACAGCCAGTACTGTTGCCATTGCCTCTACTGCACCGGCAGCGCCGAGCAAGTGACCAGTCATTGACTTTGTTGAAGAAATGTTGAGCTTGAAGGCAGCGTCGCCAAACACCTCCTTGATGGCCTTAGCCTCAGAGATGTCGCCCACTGGTGTTGATGTGCCGTGAACATTGATATAGTCGATGTCCTCTGGCTGCAGGTTGGCATCCTCAAGAGCCATCTGCATCACGAGCTTTGCGCCCAGACCCTCTGGGTGGCTGGCTGTGATGTGGTGAGCATCGGCGCTCATGCCAGCACCAACCATCTCCGCATAAATCTTTGCGCCACGAGCCTTAGCGTGCTCCAGCTCCTCAAGGATAAGGCAGCCGGCACCCTCTGCCATTACGAAACCGTCGCGGCTTGCGCTGAACGGACGTGATGCGCGCTGTGGGTCGTCGTTGCGTGTTGACAAGGCGTGCATAGCATTGAAACCGCCTACGCCTGTAGCGCAGATGGCAGCCTCGGCACCACCGCTCACAATCATGTTGGCCTTGCCCAGACGGATAAGGTTGAAGGCATCAGCCAATGCGTTGCTTGATGATGCGCAAGCAGATGTGGTGGTATAGTTAGGACCGTGGAAACCGTAGTTGATGCTTATCTGGCCGGCAGCGATATCGGCAATCATCTTTGGGATGAAGAATGGGTTGAACTTAGGACCATTCTCCTCGTTCTTGCCAAAATACTTAACCTCATCCTCGAATGTCTTGATGCCACCGATGCCCACGCCGAAGATTACACCTACGCGGTTCTTGTCTAATGTCTCAAGGTCTACACCGCTGTCCTTCACTGCCTGGTCGGCAGAGATAATGGCAAGCTGTGTGTAGCGGTCCATCTTACGAGCCTCTTTGCGGTCGATATAATCGTTAATGTTCAGGTCTTTTACCTCACAGGCAAACTTTGTCTTGAAGTTTGTTGTATCAAACAATGTGATAGGCGCACAGCCGCTCACACCATTAACAAGGCTCTTCCATGTGTCCTCAGGGTTGTTGCCCACAGGAGTAACAGCTCCAAGTCCTGTTACTACTACTCTTTTTAATTCCATATCTTAAAAACTAAAAATGAAAAATTAAAAGTGCACAATAAAAAAGATGAAGAACCTACTTCAAAGCACATACTATGTACTTAGGAAGTAAATTCTTCATTTTTTATTTTTCACTCATTCATTCAGAATGAATATTATTTCTGGCTTGCCTCGATGTAAGAGATAGCATCACCTACAGTAGCGATCTTCTCTGCCTGATCGTCTGGAATGTTTACGCCAAACTCCTTCTCAAACTCCATGATGAGCTCAACTGTATCGAGTGAATCAGCACCAAGATCGTTTGTGAAGCTTGCTTCTGGCTTAACATCAGCCTCATCTACACCAAGTTTATCAACGATAATTGCCACTACTTTGCTTTCAATTTCTGACATGATTTTTCTTTTTAAAATGTTAATAATTATCCTTAATTCTTAAAATTCTACTGCAAAGTAACACATTTTTATTCATACACGCAAATAATTTTCATAAAAATGTTCTCTATTTTGCACATATAGTGTGTGTTTGTGCAAAAACAGACTCCCTTCTTAGTGGATAATCACCGCGCAACTGCTCAAAGGCCGACGGGTTTTGCTTCAACCTAAGACTGTCTTCAAGTGGATTATATAGCTCCAAAGGATTGCCAGTGTACACAAAATCAGAGGGCAGGGCAGGGGGCGCAACAGGAGAAGGCTCTGCAATGCCGAAATGGCGGCAAAGAGCACTCACCGACATGTTTGTGGCCTTGGCCTTGCCGTCGGCAGAATAGCCTGCTATGTGGGGTGTGCCAATGTAAACCTTGTTGAGCAGCGCTAGGTCTATGCGTGGCT
>JAZLCN010000022.1:0-88866 GCA_045614255.1 Prevotella sp. | reverse complement strand
CTGTCCGGAAAAGCTTATCAAGTAAACACCTAACATATAAAAAATATGACGGCAGTTCATTTACCCAAGTGACATATAGTCACTCGCTTCTTGTACTACTTCTCTCGTATCTGTTTATGTAAATCTATCAAAGAACTCTTTCTTATGCGCTGACGCAACTTTTAGTGCGAAAGCGGATGCAAAGGTAAACACATTTTTTCAAACACGCAAGAGTTTTGAGAAAAAATTTTCAAAAATAATAAAAAAAAATTACTTCCGCAGGTTTACGGAAGCAATTACACATTATTATATAATATAAGCTCCATGATTCCCTTTTAATAATCATTAGGAATCATGGAGCTTAAAAACTCAATTAAATCATATTATTTTCTGTCTCCCAAAATTCTGAGCAGATAAATAAACAGATTAATAAAATCAAGATAAAGAGTCAACGAGCCAAGCAATGCTATTTTATGCATATGCTCACCCGCATCTGGCGCTTCCATAAGCAGATTCTTGATTTTCTGTGTGTCATAGGCCGTAAGTCCCACAAAGACAAGCACACCTACATAGCTTATTATCATGTGTAGCATAGAACTACCCATAAACAGATTGACGACAGTAGCAATGATGAGTCCGATGAGCGCCATCATGAGATACTTGCCCATGCTTGATAAATCCGTCTTTGTGGTGTAGCCTATTAGCGACATAGCACCGAATGTTGCGGCTGTGATAAAGAACACATTAGTAATTGACTCTGCCGTATAAGCAATGAAAATAACAGACAAGGTTGCTCCATTAATAACAGAATAGAGTACAAAGAGCAATGTTGCCACTGTTATAGACATTTTATTAATAGCACCAGAAATAGCAAACACAAGCACAAATTCAGCAATGATAAGTCCCCAGAAAAGAGCTTGATTAGACAGGATGGCATAAATAAGTCCTGGACTTGTAGCAATACCATAGGCTGTGATTCCGGTAATAATCAACGCCAATGTCATCCAAAGATAAACCTTACGCATGAGAAGAGCCGATGCCTCACCGAAGCTAAGCGCGCGCTCTTGCTTAAAATCTTTAATTTCGTAATCGTTGTAATTCATAAGATATTTATATTTAAAATTTTCTTTGCAAATTTACTAATTATAATCCTAATAGATAAATATTTCATTCATAAAAAATAATAAAACAACCTTACATTGACAAATAAGATGTAACTTTGCATTATGATGGATAATAAGTTTACACTACAAAAAGGACAACCAGAAAACGCTCCTGAAATAGCACGATTGATAATGATGGCAATGTCTGAAGAATGTTGCCGCCACTTTTACGGCGAGAATCATACCGCTGACGATTTTCACGCACTGATTACCAGTCTTTGCGAAAGGACCGACACGCAATACAGTTACGCCAATACCATTTGCGCCATAGTTGATAGTAAGATTGCAGGCATCAGCGTGAGTTATGACGGCGGGAGACTGCACGAACTGCGCAGTCATTTCGTTAAAGAGGTGCTAAAACGGTTTGGACGTGACTTTAGCGGCATGCCCGACGAGACGCAGACTGGCGAGCTATACCTTGACTCACTTGCCGTACTGCCCCACTATCGCGGACGTGGCATAGCCACAGCATTATTGAAAGCCACAGCCAAAAGAGCAGATGAGATGGGCGTAGGACCAGTTGGACTGCTTGTTGACAAAGGCAACCCAAAGGCCGAACACCTATACACATCCGTTGGTTTTCACTATGTGGACGATAATTTATGGGGAGGTCATGAGATGAAACACCTTCAGTTGTCCACATCAAAACAATAAATATGACATATCACAAAAGAAAATAAGGTTACAAAACTATGTGATTAAAAAAATTATCGTACCTTCGCAACTGAAACTTTTTTTAATATTAAACACGGGACAACCCCCAATGAATTAAAACAACTACCGACATGAAACGTATATTGATAAGCATCTCGCTTTGTGTATTAATGACAATGCCAGCTATGGCACAAGCCCTTGTGGCACACCCATGGCAAGGCAAGAAGGTTGCATATTTTGGTGATTCCATCACTGACCCACGCAATAAAGCATCAAATAAAAAATACTGGGGTTTCCTAAATGAATGGCTTGATATCACCCCATTTGTATATGGCGTGAGCGGCAGACAATGGAACGACATTCCACGCCAGGCAAACAAACTGAAGGAAGAGCATGGAGACGATTTTGATGCCATCATGATATTCATTGGCACAAACGATTACAACAATGCCATTCCTATAGGCAAGTGGTTTGAAGAGAAAATGGGACGCGTGGAATACGGTCACCAGTATGCGAAACGCATGGAGGACAGGATGCAACGTATACCCGTGATGGACAACTCAACCTATCGCGGGAGAATAAACATTGCACTTGACACTCTCAAGAAAATGTTTCCAACAAAGCAGATTGTGCTGCTCACACCTATACACAGAGGCGGTTTCTATGCTAACGAGAAGAACTGGCAGTGCACTGAAGATTACAAAAACCGCTGCGGAGAGTATCTTGAAGCATACGTGGAATCAGTAAAAGAAGCGGGCAACATCTGGGCAGTGCCAGTGATAGACCTCAACGCTCTTTCTGGCCTATACCCTATGAGCGACAGCCATGCACAGTATTTCAAAAACAAAGACAACGACCGCCTGCATCCTAACGATGCCGGTCATCAGCGCATGGCACGCACACTGATGTATCAGTTGCTTACCCTACCCTGCACTTTTTAACGCAAGTCAATAGAAATGTTAGTCAAGACACAGGTGCTTGTGCAAAATTTTGCACATGCACCTGTGTCTTTTATAAAAAATTACGTTTTCCCTATAACCATAATAAGATTTTTATTACCTTTGCATACTATTTTATTTTTCTTAGACATGAAAATTATAAGGTTAATTTTTCTTCTGACCTTAGCTTTAGGCCAGTTTTCATTTTCTACCGCCAAAAATACTGACGAGCAGATATTAAAAATGCAGATGGAGTTTATCAAGTATGCCCAAGACAGCGACTCTGACGGCGCATACCGTATGGCAGACTCTATAAAGAACTTTGCACTTGATAATAATAGATTAAAAAGTTACTATTATTGCTTTAACAACTTGGTGATAATGGAATGTATGAATGGCAAGTTTCACCATGCCATACATATATCACAAGACCTGCTCGCTGATATAGAGCAGCGCAAGGCATTCGACTACATGCCAGAGTATTACAAGAGCATGAGCACAATCCACTCTGCCCGTGGCGATCTCAAACTTAGCCTTGAGTACTTGATGAAGGCAGAAGAACTGAGCCGAGGCGCCGACTGCAACATATACCTCAGAATAGCAGAGTTGCATATTAAAAAAGGCAATCCAGAAGAAGCCATTAAATGGGCAGACATTGCCGAGAAGAAAGGAACATCTGAAGTGCTTAGAAGCAATAGTGTGTTCCGTAAGATGCAAGCCTACTGCATTATGGAGAAGAAAGACAGTTTTGATGTATATTATCAGAAATATATAGCCTATGCACCAGAGAACATCTCACCCGACAAACTCCAATACCTGCCATTCTTACGCAGTTATATGGACGAGGACTACAAAAATGCCGTTCTATGTGCTGACAGCATAAAACAAAAAGACGAGAGAACAATATCTAAGTTGAAGGCATACCTGAAAGACGGCAACTTAGAGATGGCCTTCGATACCCAAAGTGAGTATATACGCCTTAAAGACTCAATCAACGAGACAATTATCCATGAAGACCTTTTGGCATTAAATCACAGTACGGAGATAGCCGAAGCCAATAAAAAGTTAGCAGGTCAAAGACAAGTCATGCTAACACTTATCATCATAGTTGCAATTCTTCTTGTTATCGGTTCTATTGTAATTAATGTTATAAGATATAAGTACACAAAAAAGCTAAAGCACCAAAACGAGATTATTCAAAAGGCTCTTGATGACGCTGAAAAATCTTCGCGTATCAGAAGAGCAATGATTGAGGACATCAAGGACAAGTCTAACCGCCCTCAAAATATTCTAAGAACATACTCTAAGATTATAATAACACCCGATTTCAAACTTACAGAGAAAAGTAAGCAGGAGGTGTTCCCCAATATACGCAAGGCTATTGATATTCTAACATCTCTTACAAGCTCTGTCGTACAGATGTATAGAAATGATGAGTTGGCACAAGAGATTGCCCCAAACGGCCAGACACACATCGCAAACAGTAACAACGAGCTGATTAACACCATCAACAGTCTGTCTGGATTTATCAACATCATGGAGACAAGTGGCTATAATATCACAGAGCCACAGATGGCAGAGGTGACCATGCAAATGCATATAGACATGAAAAACATTGCCATTATGTTTGACACTCTGCTCGACATGGCGTACTTCGACAGTTACGACAAGCTGCCAACCAACGACCATGTAAGCGTTAACGAGATGTGCCAAACCATGATTGCCGATTTCATCCAAAGAAGGAAAGAGGATGTAGAGATATTATTCCAGTCTGACTTAGCTGATAACTTCTGCGTTAACACCAACTATAATGCTCTATACAAGTTGCTTAGATATACGCTTGACAATGCCGACAAGTTTACTTTGAAGGGCACAATAACGGTGGAGTGTAAGAAAGTAGACAATAAAACGAGAATAATCTTCTCAGACACAGGCAGTGGCATAGCAGAGAATGAACAAGAAAAGGTATTCCAGCGCTTCTACCGTTCTGAATGCCCATATCCTGGCATAGGATTAGGATTACCTATCTGCAGAAAAATTGCATCGCTTATCGGTTGCACTATCAACCTTAACAAAGAATACAAAAATGGCTGCCAGTTCTATATTGAGTGGTAGTGAGGTTATGAGGTTGTGAAGTTATGAGGTTGTGGTCCCCACAACCTCATAATCTTTTTGTATAATACACCATTCTTTAAAACTTAGTTTTTAAGCTGAAGGTTGGGAATTATTAGGACTTAAAGAAAGTTCCAAACCTAAAAACCTAAAAGCATAGCGCCCTTAAAACATCAAAACCTAACAATCTAAAAGCGCAGCGACCTCATCACCTAAAACTCTACCTCGTAAGCGAGAACTTCAAGCTCACTCCGAAATCCTGAGTTGTTGTTGGATAACTGCTGCTTGACAAAAGCGGAGTGTTGGTCTGACGGTCATAATAAGCACTAAGCGTGAGGAGTCTAGACAATGTATAATCAGCCATAAACGACATTTTAAACGCTGAGTTTCCGCTGCTTGCAGCACTTGTCATAGAGGCAATATCTCGTGTGATGGCAGCCTGCTTGCGATAAGAGATATCAAGGCGCAGGTTCAGGTCATGATTCACACCGCCACGACCGCGTGTCTGTGTAGTCTGCTGCTGGTTGTTTTTATTGTTTTTACCACTCTGAGCACCCTTAATCTTGCGTGAAGACTTGCTGCCAAATAGTTTGAAATCGCTAATCTTATATCCCAGACCTATCACCCAGTCTTTGCTCAAGGCCTCGTTTATCTGCACACTGGTCATACTTAGGTTCAACACACGCGTAGTGCGGTACTCCACCTTGCAAGTAAGATTATTCTGCAATGTGAAATCCAGTCCCAGCAGTGGTGAGAAAGCCTCGTTGATGCTCACCGTACTTACATTATACATACTATTAGGCACAGGATTGCTTGTGGTGGCATCGGTAATAAAACCAAGTCCATTCATGTATTCCTGATATGTACTGTAACTTGCATAGCTGCCCACTGCATATACGCTCTTGTAACTATGGTTCAAGTTCACGCTCTTGAAATGGTCGCGCAGCCATGGCAGTTTACCCAGTCCGCTGTATTTAATAGTCCAGTTAGGCAACAAGCGCTTCAGCGTTGGGAATATGTCAAGTGACGAGCCTGCTCCTGAGGTATATGCTGAAAGGAAAGCAGGAATAAGCACATCAGCACTGTACTTGTTTACCTGTCCCAACTGTGGATTATACTCGCAGCCGCTAAGGTCTATGCCATTAGCATCGCGCATGCCGTTAGGATATCTTGCATTAGCATATTGTGCCTGCACCCTGTCACGGAACCCGTCTATAGAATTGCAGAATGTCTCAAACGACTTAGACTTGTATCCGTTGTTGGCATCACCCATTCCCTCAAGCGCGCTCTTCAGACTTATAGTTGTCATAGTGAATGTACCACTCTGAGTTGTTGGCATGCCAGAATACATATATTGTATGCTGCGCGCCTTGGTTACAGTGCGACTGGCATTCAGGTCTATCTTCAGGTCGCGCAGCGGCTCAAGCGTCATCCTTATTTGCAGGTCCTCGCTGGCGTTTGTTGTAGCAGGTGTAGCCACACTGTCGTTATTCAGCAGCCAGTTGTTTTCATAAGCCTTCTGCAAATAGCTATCTCCAGTAAGTCCGAAGGCGAAGTCTAATCCTGGCGCCATCACATTACCTGTCTGCTGACCAAAAGCATCACCGATATTTGGCATGAAACCAGGCAATGTCATTGAGTATTGATTACGATATGAGATACCCACGCTGCGCACCATCATCAGGAAACGTGCAGCATGCTGTGCCGGACTATACCACCACTGCTTGTCCAATGGTTCCTTTGGCACCACACTGAGCTTTATCTTTATTGTGTCAAGATTTTTTATCAGAATCTTGTTCTCATCTATCACCTTATATTTTACATCATACGGTTTGCCGTCTGCAGTCTTGGCAGTTACTATAATGCGCTTACTCTTCTTACCATGAGTAATTGTAGATGTAGTGTCCGGTTTCAATGTCAGCTCACGCTGGTATGTGTTCTTGTTTAGCGGCAAAGCCTTTTTCTCTTTTCCGTCCTCCTTGGCGTCCTTAGCATCCTTGCTATTTTTATTGTTTCGTATCTGCGTTGGTCGCTTGTTTATCTTTTGAGTGTTCTGACTCTTCTTGAAACGCTCATTGGCTTTCTTCAGGAAAGGAATATGATTATAAAGGGTCTCCAGATTCCAATTGGAGTTGATGTTGAGATTACGGTTATTGGTAATGGTATTGCCAAGCGATGTGCCATCCTCAAGTTCCGTTCCGCGCATCCATGAATAATTCGCCGTATAACTTGCATCAGCATTAAGCCAGTCGAATATAGGCAGTTTGTTCAGCGGCAACTGATATGAAGCTGTAAACGTCTGCTGATAGTCAAGCGGTGTTCCCAAATTCTTTATGCTGTGCCATACAGAGTCTTTCCAAGCATGATACTGGTCTGGATAAAGGTCTTTGTTCACTGGCACGTATGGTTCCTGAATCTCCGCATGAGTGGCCGATTGGAAATTCATTCTCAGATTCTTTGTGAGGTCCCATCGCAGTGAGAAGTCACGGTTCCATAAGAACTGCTCACTGAATGTCAGCGGAAGGTTAGAGTTTTCCATACTCTCCATATCCCTTTCCTGCAGTTCATAGTAGTTGCGCAGTATCTCTGTATTGAAAGTAATATTCTGTGGAAGATAGTTAAATCCCAATGCCTTTGGGAAATTAAGCCATTTGCTCTTTCCCTTAAGTTTCTTAAACGGTTCCCATGTCTTATACACTGGCGTATAACTATAGTTCAGTGAGCCGCGCCACTGGTCTTCGTTCTCATATACAGTAGTCTCTCCCGATGTCTCCCTGTGTGAGTGACTGTAACTGAATGAGAAATTGGCTGGGTCGTATGGCATAGGATGACGCTTAGTCTTTATACCCACACGCACATTTGACAAAGAGAAGTTGGTATTCTTTGTCTTAGTAACCGCAAGCGATTCTATCGAGTCGCGCTCATGGTCGTTTGCAGCTGTTTCCAGAGCATCGTCAAGAAGCATATCGCTGTCAAGCGGATTATATTTCGGACGAGTCTCTTCCTGTGTTATAGAATAATACAGAGGAGCAGACACCTTTGCCTTGTCTGGGAAGAACTTGCCCAACTCAAGACTAGTAGTCAGACTATATGTCTTAAAGTCATCATTAGTACGTTGCAGTATTCCCTCTTCAAGTCCGCCAAATCCTTCGGTTATCATCTTTCCAGTAAGATTAACCGTACCAAAATCAGACAACTGCATGTTAAGTGCTCCCGAGGCTGCCCAGCCACCCTTATTGTTTGTCTCAAGCAGGCGCATCTCGTTCACCCATACCTCACCCGATTTTGGATTAGCCGAGATGTTGCGCACACCAATAATCATGGTCTTTATCTCACCCAGCGACGGATTACCCATCACCGTAACCTTATTATTTGGTTTGCTTGGGTCGTAATCGGTAAACTCCCTGTTGTATGATGCACTGCCCAACGCCTTTGACTTATTGCGAGCCTTTTTAATTTCCGTAAACACCGACAGGTCTATGTCGAGCATATTCTCTTCTGGCCACACCGCCTCGCAGTCTATTGCCGAATACTTGTCGTATTGCCCCTCTGGAGTAAGCTTCAGCGGAATCTCGTATTCGTAGTAGTTGCTCTTATAGTCACTGCCAAGGCGTACAAACAGTGCCAGCTGGTCGTTTTGCAGATTGGTGGTATTCTGCTTAAAAGCATTGGCATGAACAAACATCTGAATGCGCTTATAAAGTCGCAAATCGAGATTATGGTTCTTGTACACTGCCTTTGCCTCATTGCGCGACAGGTTCTTAACCGTAAGGTTCATTGCCTGCTCGTTCTCCTCAACCAATTGTGGCTGCTGTGGGTCTGTAACACGGGTGATGCCAGGAGGCAGCACATAGTTTACTGGCTGCTTGTCGTTATATTCCTCTATATTCACGGCGCTCACCTCAAGAGTTCCGCTGTTACTTGCAGCCGTACTGCTAAGGTTCTGCTCATACATGCGCCACTCGCCGCGAACAAGGTCAAGGCTTCCAAAGCGCAGAACAATAGGTTTCTTGAACTCAGTTAGGAACATACGCATAAAACGTATTGAACTGAAATCGTTGATTGAGCCAATGCGTTCCTTTTCCCTTGCGTTAACAGGCACACGGAACTTGTACCATTTTACCACCTCAGTCTTTCCATTGCGCAGGCGCACACTCGACTCACGGATATCCGTGAGATAGTTGTTGCCTATATTATGCTCAGACAAATCTTCTGGGCGTATGCTTATCCTATACTGATAGTAACGCTCATACTCATTCAGCGTATAATCCTGGTTTATATCCTCCACGTCTGGATATGTCTTATACGAGGTGTCGAAACTCTCGTTATTATTGTCCATATCAGGCGAGTTGCCCTGCGGATTGTTTATCCTCTTGTATCGCTCAAGGATTGACGCCTTGCGCTCATCAAGCTCTGAGCCACGATAATAACGGTAGTCGTCATTTGCTGGGTCGTTCTGCCAAGCTGCGCGTATGCTGTCGTTGGTTATGGTGCTTACAAAATTATTGAATGCCGCATATTCTGGGAATGCCTTCTCCTCCTCGTCAGTAAGTCCGTTAAGACCAACATCCTGTTTCAATCTCGAGCCTGAGGTTGTGGCAAAGGCATAGGTCTGTGTTGCCTGCACAGGAATCTTTCCCCATTGTGTGTTAGTAAAGTTGCTTGTTCCGTCGACAGGCATACCACTCTCATAGAATTTCTTGCCGTCACGCAACACATCCTCGCTCACCTCGCCAAGGTTAATATAAAGGTCACCACCGTATGACGAGGCATCACCTTGCTGGCGACTGTATATAAATGGGTCAAGGAGCCAGAACTCCACATATTCTATATTTGCCGCCTCGAAATCATTGATGTCGAGCTTGCGCATCATACCGCCCCATTTATTAGCAGGACTTGGCATCGAGCCGTCTGGATTGATAGCGGTTGAGAAATTATATGGACCGCGCTCTGTTGGGTAATATGCCAGGTTAAGTATCGACAGCGTAGATGTTGCTCCATTATATGTGCTTTGGTCTCGGTTAGGATACAGCTCACTAACATACACCTCACGCACATAGTGGTTTGACAACTGCTCCAAATCGCTCTTGATGTGCGATGGAGTGAGCGAACTGCTACGGTATGTGAAAATAGGGTCTACAGTATACCATGACAGCAGTGAGCGATTGAATCCGCTCGATAGTCCTGCCTTATCAGCATGTTCTGGGAACATTGACGGCACACTCGACAACACCCACGACTTTGCATCAGAGATGTCAGTGCCGCTCTTTGTATTCTCAAAATCGTCAATATATGAGGCATTATCCTGAATGCCGCCAGCTTGTCCTGCCACGAGATGGGCAAATTCTCCTGTAAACGAGATCTGCGACGGTTGTGTGCAGTGGAGGAATGGCAAAGCGTCGAGCATGTTAGTAAGCCACTGACTCTCTTTCTTCCAGTTAAGGTTCAGTCCCCACAGCAAGTTCTTCAGTGGCTCCGAGCCCATTGCCACCTTGGTGGTCTGTGCCTGCTCACTAAGATACTGGAATGTACCGCCCAATTGGAAATCCTTTGTAAAATCGTATTCCCAGTTGAGTCCGAGCATTGTCTTGCGCAACATACCATAGTCGGTATTACTTTCCAGACTAACATTAACAGATGTTCCTGCATCAATAATGCTTTGGTTAAGAATGGTTACCTCACCAGCGGAATAGTCCACACTGTAATCAGAGCCTTCTGTAAGCACCACTCCACCAGCTGTTACCACCACAGAGCCTTGAGGCACGTTATATGCACCAAGCGAAATAACATTTGCCGCCGTACCCTTAAACTGTCCCATCAGCACAAACTTATCTTTCTCGGCTATCTGCTTGGCTGCTGTCTTGGTAGTATCATAAAGTTCTGTGAATGCATATGTGGCAGCCTTATCTGCCGATACGCCAGCATTTACAAGATAGCGCTGCAGATACGAGCCGAATGGTTCGGCTGCGGGGAAGAACACACGTCCGTTGCTTATGGTGTATCCCTCAACAAAGTCAAAGTATCCGTTAGGGTTTACCTTATTATTATTGTCAAGTCGGTCGGCGCCGAGCACCTTTATAAGCGTGCGGTCCTTAACCTGTGGCTCTGGCAGATAAGTGAGGTAAACACCAGATGTGTCGCTTTGGAACTTAACGTCAAGACGGAATTTTGTCTTCTCTACTGATGATGCCAGGTAATAAACGTTTTTCATCATCAGTCGCCAGTTGCCCATCTGCGGACTGTTGTTAGTATTTTTCAGCGACTTAACGAATATAGCCTGGTTAACATTTGTATTGTCTGAGGCAAACTCACCCACCTGATAAGTTTGTCCGTTGAGCGTATATTCATAAGCCACGGCCAGAATCTGGTCGGTCTGCAAACCTGTCTTCAGCGAGATATAACCCATTGCTGTGTTCACTGAGTACTCAGACGAGGTAAGCAGTCGTGCGCTCTGCACCTTTTCATAGTCTACACCACCAGTAAAACCGCTGATAGCATCGAGCACGGTATTTGTCTGGTCTATATCGCGGGCTGCGGCATACTCGCCCACCATTGATGAGTAGAGAGTGTTTGCGGCATTTCTTGGAGATATATCGCCTGCGCCGCCCCACATATTGTTAGTAAGATACCTTCCTTCACCAAGGTCTGTAAAAGCCACGAGATTGCGCGAGTTGCTTGTTGTTCCGCTTTTGTTTGTCACCCACACCTCAACACGCGTAATCCTGATGCCCGTTGTCATATTAGGCAGCGACGTCATCCATCGGTCGTAGCGCTCGCGGAAGTAATGACTAAGGAAGAAGTGTCGGTTTTCCTCGTAATCAGCGGCGTTTATCTCAAACGGCGTCATCTGCGTGCCTCCGCGTGATGACACACTCTTAGTAGTGGAGTTTTTCTGCGAAACCACTGTCTGCAGTTTCAGTTTACCAAACTGCATATCTGTACGCACACCGAAGAGCGACGATGCTCCTTTTATGAGCGATGAATTAGATGGGAAGGTAACATTTCCTGCCTCAACAAGTTTTATAATCTCGTCTTCCTTGCCCTCATAACGCAGTTTTATGTTTTTGGCATCCCAGTCAAAGGTAGCGTCGGTATTGTAGTTAAGGTTCATGTTCACCTTATCTCCAACCTTACCATTGACATTCAGATTTATTTTCTCGTCAAAGTCAAAAGCCTTAGTCTTTCTGTTTCTTATTGGCAATGAAGGGTTGTCAATATCCTTCATCGTCATGCCCACCTTCAGCTCTGCCGTACCTTGTGTCTTTATGCGCACTCCTCCAGGTCCGAATATTTTCTCTGCTGGTCCAAGGTCGAAGTGCATATCACTGAACGAGAACTTATCCTTTCCCTGACTTGCCACATTCTCAGCATCTTTTTTGCGGAAGAACTGTCTCATAGAGCGGCGCTCACTCCATTTGCCATACTCCTCTGGGGTCATCAGCAATGGGGCATTAAGATAGGAGTCGCCTATCTTTGAGCCAACGAAATAAAGGTTGAGCGAGTCGTTATATACAGCCTGCTGCTTTATATTGTCAGGCATTTTCAGGTCTAAGGCAAACGAATCGAGGTCGTTAATTAAAAGCGGGGCTGTTTTTTTTACTTTCCAGCGCGGATTGAGAAGAGAATCGGGTATGGTCTCGTCAGCAACCGACAACTTGGGTTGCGACTTTGGCTGCGGCTTAACCGCTTGCGCCTTCTCTCCATTTGCTTTGTTGGGAGCAGACACGGGCGGACTCTGCATTGCAGCAATGGCCACAACACTTATCAGCATCAGCAATATGTATAATACCGTTCTTCTCATTACCTCATAACCTCATCCCTACTTTATCTGTTTCAACGCCAGTTTCACCACAACCTCAACAGGTGCATCGGGCTGTTCTTGCAATATCTGAACAACAACCTTCTGTGATGGTGCAGGAGCAAAACCAAGCATAGTAAGAGCACTTACTGCCTCATCCTTAACGGCATTGTTAACAGGTGCCTGCATAGCTCCGCCAGCAGGTATCTCTTCGGCAATACCCAGAGCCACAATCTTATCGCGCAAGTCAACAATAATGCGCTGGGCTGTTTTCAGTCCAATACCCTTCACGCTCTTAATCATACGTTCATTATTGGTTGAGATGCAGTTGCAAAGCTCTGCTGGACTCATCGACGAGAGCATCATTCGCGCTGTGTTAGTGCCAACACCCGACACGGTGATGAGCAGTTGGAACATCTCGCGCTCCTTCTTGCTCACAAATCCATAAAGCATGTAAGCATCCTCACGTATCGCCTCATACACATAGAGCTTCACCTCTTTCTTTCCCTGTATGGCACTATAAGTGCTTAGCGAGATATTCAGACCATAACCTACGCCTGCTGCCTCAACAGTGGCAAAGGCAGGAGTAAGCTCGGTCAGCTCACCCTTAATATATTCTATCATATTAGTTTTACTGTTTGTATATATACATTTCTTATAACGATGGTCACTCGCTTTTTATTGTATCAGCACAAAAAAAGAATGTCATATATTACAAAATGCCACGATAAAGCGATTTTTTAGTCCATCAGTTTATATTTTTCGTCTAAAAAATGTAATTTTGCACAAGATAAAAACCAACATCAAATATACAACATGAAGAAAATCAGAGCAGCCGTAGTGGGTTACGGCAACATTGGCAAATATGCCATTCAGGCACTTGAAGCAGCCGACGACTTTGAGATAGCAGGCGTAGTGCGCAGAAACGGAGCAGATAACAAACCTGCTGAGCTGGCCAACTACGAGGTGGTTAAGGATATTACAGAACTGAAAAATGTAGACGTGGCTATCCTCGCCACCCCTACTCGCAGCTGTGAGGAGTTTGCCAAGAAGATACTTCCGCTTGGCATCAACACCGTTGACAGTTTCGACATCCACACAGACATCGTAAAATACCGCGCAAGCCTTGACAAGGTTTGCCGTGAGACCAACACTTGCGCAATCATCGCAGCAGGATGGGATCCGGGAAGCGACTCTATCGTACGCTCACTCATGCAGAGTCTTGCGCCAAAGGGACTTACCTATACCAACTTCGGACCGGGCATGTCTATGGGCCACAGCGTTTGCGTGCGTTCAAAGGAGGGAGTTAAGAATGCCTTGTCTATGACTATTCCTTTGGGCGAGGGCATCCACCGCCGCATGGTTTATGTTGAACTTGAGGATGGCGCAAAGCTCGATGAGGTAACAAAAGCGATAAAGGCCGACCCATACTTCTCTCACGACGAGACTCATGTGTTTGCCGTTGAGTCGGTAGATGCTGTTCGCGACATGGGCCATGGCGTAAACCTTGTTCGCAAAGGCGTTAGCGGAGAAACTCAAAACCAGCGCTTCGAATTCAACATGAGCATCAACAATCCTGCGCTCACCGCTCAGGTATTAGTAAACGTTGCCCGCGCCACCATGCGCCAGCAGCCTGGATGCTACACCATGATTGAGATTCCTGTTATAGACATGCTGGCTGGCGACCGCGAGAGTTTGATTGCTCATCTGGTTTAAGCCCCGCTCCTCCATAAAGAGGAAGACTGGAGCAAACAGGATTGTTTATTTATCACGGATAATTGTCCATCAAAATCCCCACAGGTTATTCTAAGCAAAAACCAGTGGGGATTTGTAATTCATAATTCATAATTCTTAATTCATAATTAAAAAACCACCGTGTATTCTTTTAATTTTTGTAATTATTACAATTCAGTAGTTAAAGTATGTTATAAGGGCTTTTGAATGTTTTGAGTATTGATTTTTTTCATTTATATTTGCATCAAAGAAAACAAGAAAGAATACTAACAAATAAAAACTTACGATTATGATTACACAGAAATTACAAGACGCAATCAATGGACAGATAGCAAAGGAGATTTGGTCGGCTAATCTTTACTTGTCTATGGCTTTCTATTTCGACAAAGAAGGTTTCCAAGGTTTCGCCAACTGGATGAAAAAACAATCGCAAGAAGAGATGGAGCATGCCTATACAATGGCAGACTATATAATCAGACGCGGCGGCACTGCTGAAGTTCGCCAAATCGACGCCGTTCCTGGCACATGGGACTCACCACTTGAGGTATTCGAGCATGTTTACGAGCATGAGTGCTACGTCTCTAAGTGCATCGACGAGTTGCACGACATGGCTATCGAAGAGCACGACAAGGCTACTCAGGATTTCCTCTGGACATTCATCCGCGAGCAAGTAGAAGAGGAGGCAACAGCTTCTGGCATCGTTGACCGCATCAAGAAGATGGGCGCAACAGCAATCTTCAACCTTGACGAGCAGTACGGTAAAAGAGTATAACACACAATGCAGATAGCAATAATCGGCGGCGGAGCAGCGGGATGCTTCGCCGCTATTAACATTAAAAGAAACAGACCCGACGCCAAGGTAACTGTTTTTGAAAGTGGCAAGAAGCTGCTGGCTAAAGTGGCCATCACGGGTGGCGGACGATGTAACCTTACCAACTCATTCCGTGGCATACGCAGCACGGCAGAGGCTTATCCGCGTGGCGAGAAACTCATGAAGCGACTGCTCCATGAGTTTAGTCATGAGGACACCATGGCATGGTTTGAGGGCGAGGGGGTAAAACTTGTAACACAGGATGACGAGTGCGTATTTCCAAAGTCGCAGGATGCAATGGAGATTGTAGGCACTCTCACATCACTCATGCGCCGACTGGGCATAGAGATAAAAACCAGTTGCAGGGTGGTGAAGATTGAGGCGAGGGATTCAGGAGGTTATGAGGTCGCTACGATGTCTGATTCAGGGAGTGCAGGAGTTCAGAAGTTTTTCGCCTCCGCTCAACAACACGTCAGGAGTTCAGACGATACCTCACAAAACTATTTCCCCCTCGGGGGATTGAGTATGGTTCATTTCGACAAAATTGTCGTAACCACAGGCGGAAGTCCAAAACTAAGCGGCCTTGACATGCTTGCGCCGCTCAACCTCGACATCATCCCGCCTGTGCCATCGTTGTTCAGCATCTGCCTGCCCCACCACCCCATTACAGAACTGATGGGGACAGTGGTTGAACCAGCTACTGCTACGCTCGTTGGCACAAAGCTAAAGGCTACCGGCGCACTGCTGATTACTCACTGGGGGATGAGCGGACCTGCAATACTAAAGATGTCATCGTATGCCGCACGCCAACTGCACGACTCCGACTACAAGGCACGCATATCTATAAACTGGCTGGGCGACGCCAACGAGAATGACGCTATGGAGACGATTATGGAACTGGCGATAAAGAATCCTGCCAAACAACTGTCGTCGGTATATCCGCAGCAGTTCAACAGCCGCCTTTGGACCTACCTCATCAAGCAAAGCAGTCTGAACCCATCGCAGCGCTGGGGCGAACTGGCAAAGAAGAGTTTCAACAAACTGGTGAACACGCTCATCAACGACCAGTACGATATGGACGGCAAAAACCGCTTCAAAGAGGAGTTTGTAACGTGTGGCGGCGTGGCGCTGAGCAATATCAACCCCAAGACAATGGAGTGCCGCAATCATCCCGGACTCTATTTCGCCGGCGAGGTGCTCGACGTAGATGCCATCACCGGTGGCTTCAACCTGCAGGCGGCATGGACCATGGCATGGGTTGTGGCAAAGGCTATTTGAATATTCTCTTCAGCCAGAGATTAAGTGAGCAGAAGAATAGCAGACATATAGAAATAGTGATAATGGTAGAGACGTCGCCCTGCGGCGTCTTTATTGTTTTGAAAGACTCAACGATAGTAGCGCCACAGAAATAAATCATTGTGGCAATACCAAAGACTGTTACCGCCGCCAGCGAGACAATCATCAGGATATGGTTGCGGCGAGAGCGTTCCTGTTCTTCTCTTACTATCCTCTGCACCGTCTGATGAGCAAAATTGTTTGGCAATCTCATCTGCTGTTTTTCCTGACGACGGCTTAAAGCCATGCGCAAACCTTTATCTTCTTTCATTAATTCTGCCCTCCATCAATAAATATAATTTCTTTCTTATCCTGTGCAACTTAATAGACACGTTGCCCTCATCAATTCCCATGATATATGCTATCTCGCTCTGTCGCTTGTCGTCAAAATAAAACAGCGTGATAAGCATCTTCTCCTCTGGTTTAAGCTTCTCTATGGCTGCCTCCAACCGCTCAATACGCTCTTCCGTATCGGCAGAGAGAGCATCATCAACAACCGCATCGTCAACAACCACGCGCTCATCTATAGCCACATAACTAAGTTTCTGTTTGCGTGTCCAACTGATAGCAGCATTGTATGCTATGCGGAAAAGCCATGTGGAGAAACCCGCCTGACGATTGAATGTCGCCAGCTTATCGTATGCTTTAACAAAAACATCCTGCACTATATCCTCGGCATCTGCCTGGCGAGGCACAATGCGTGACACAAGGGCAAGCACCTCATCGCCATAGCGTTCAAGGAAATAGCCATAATCCCTGACGCGCCCGTCAAGGATTCTGGCAATCAGCATGTTTTCATCAACTTGCATTTCGACTATCAGACCAACTTACTAAAACAAATACTTATTCTTTATCCTCTTCTTTGTCCTTTTTCTGATTGCTGCGCTCCACGGCGTAAGCTATGAGAAGACCAATACCGCCAAAGAAGCAGACACATGAACCGTAAACAAGTTCGGCGAGATCCCAATATCCACGAGATACATCGCCACTCCAATAATCGCCATTGGTGAACATTCCATTAAGGAAGAAGCCAATAAACAGACCTAAGCCAACACCAATCATCAAGGCACCAATGCGAATAGCCCAGTTGGACATGCTGCCCATGCGAATGTCGATGTTGCGCAGGTCAACCTTGGATATCTCCGTAATCTTGTTTATCACCAAAAGACGCTCCTCCTTGCGCACGAAGAGTTCAAACAGTTTGTAGATTGTACCGAAGACAATCAGCATGTTTAAAGGAATAACCAAAAAATCCATAATCAATAAGTTTTAAATTGTTATTACTATTTTTATTCGTTTCTGCTTATTAGACGCAAAAATACAAAAATCTTACAGGTTTATTGGATTTTTTTTGCCTTTATTCTAAGAGTGTCGCAATCATTCAGAACTCTATTTCGCCGGCGAGGTGCTTGACGTGGATGCCAAAGTAGTTTTTAGTTACTGTAACATCGGACCATGGCATGGGCTGTGGCAAAGGCTATTACGCAAAAATTATCGTTGGAAATTCAATAAATGTGTAATTTTAGGTTCAAAAAAACACTTATAATTAGCCAAATCTTCAAAATTATATGCGATTTGGCTAATTATATTAGTTTTTTGTATTATATTTGTGGAGACAAAATTCTATTGTTATGATAATCGGAAGAAATGAAGAGCAGAAAATATTGCTTTCGGCAGCACAGTCTGAGTATTCAGAGTTGATAGCAGTCTATGGCCGTAGACGTATTGGTAAAACCTATCTCATACGAGAGACTTTTGGTTATAAGTTCACATTTCAACATACAGGTTTGGCAAAAGGCAAGACAAAAGACCAGTTATTCAGTTTTGCCATTTCACTTCGTGATGCCGGATACGACGATTGCCCAATACCACAGTCGTGGTTGGAGGCATTCAGTCTGTTGTCTCATTTCTTGAAGAATTCGACAGATGAGAAAAAGATAATCTTCCTTGACGAGCTTCCATGGATGGATACACCTCGCTCAAATTTCATTTCGGCTTTTGAGCATTTCTGGAACGGATGGGCTTCGGCTAGAAAGGATATCGTTCTGATTATCTGCGGTTCTGCTACATCATGGATTATCAACAAAGTGATTAACGATCATGGCGGACTTCATAACCGTGTTACACAACGCATAGCACTTCAGCCATTTACTTTGCGTGAGTGTGAAATGTTCGTTCAAAACCGAGGTATAGAAATGAGCCGGTATCAAATTGCCGAATGTTATATGGTGTTGGGAGGCATACCTTTCTATTGGAGCATGCTTGAAAAGGGGCTCAGCCTTGCCCAAAACATAGATAAGATATTCTTTGCCAAGAATGGCAAGCTGTCCAATGAGTTCAATCAACTTTATGCATCGTTGTTTAAGTCACCAGAACAATATATAGATGTCGTAACTGCGCTTGGCCGTAAAAAGGCGGGTATGACTCGTGAGGAAATTATGGCTGCAATTGACAAACCAAGCAATGGTGCATTGAGCAAAGTACTTGATGAGCTGGAGCACTGCGGATTTATACGGGAATATAGTAGCTATGGCAAGAAGACGAAACAGGCTATCTATCAATTAGTCGATAACTATACGCTCTTTTATTTCAAGTTTATCCAGCAAAACAAAAACAATGACGAGCATTTCTGGTCGGTGTCTATAGATTCTGCAACGCATCGGGCATGGAGCGGTTTGGCATTTGAGCGCCTGTGTATGGCCCATACACAGCAAATCAAGGCAGGATTGGGTATTTCAGGTGTATTGAGCAACATCTACTCATGGCGAAAAGCGACGGATGAATATAGTGAAGGAGCTCAAATTGATTTATTGATAGATCGCAATGACCAAGTGGTAAATATCTGCGAAATGAAATACTCTTTGTCTGATTTTTCCATTGATGCGGAATATGAACGTAATCTGCGCTACAAGAAATCTGCTTTCATAGACTCAACGAATACACGCAAGGCTGTTCATCTTACTATGATAACAACGTATGGGGTTCGTCAGAACTCTCATTCAGGAATTATACAAAGTGAAGTTACTTTAGAGGATTTGTTTGCTTAACAGGTCTCACCACACACACTTTCTTTTTCGTGAAAAAATCTGCACATCTGCACGAGAGTTGTAACTTATTGAGAAACAGCGCATCTGCCGATGTGCAGATTGTGTTCAGAGGTGTGCAGATTCGTTAGTTAGAAATATGATTAACATTCTGTAAAGCATTTTAGTAAGAACTTTTATTCTGCGTAAAGCATTTTAGTAAAAAGCAAATTCAGTGTGAAGCAAAATCAGGCATAGTCAAACCACGGAATGCCCTCACTATCATCAAGAAAGTATTTTATAGAGATTCCGATGGAACGTCATTGAAATTCCATTGGAATCTCAATGAGATTACATTGGTATCTCTGCATCGTACCATCGGTTTGTTAATGCGGTTAAGATTTAGTTAATACGCAACCCGCCTGCAAGGTCGATAAAATCAAAAATAGAATTGCAAAAAAGGGGAGCCTCAACAATATGAGAACTCCCCACTGGGTGTTGTCTGCCGATGCAGACTATCTAATGACAACCTTTTCTACGGGCTGCTCCTTGACTTTATCGAACGGATGGGCTTGATACTTGACTTTCTGGAAGTCGATGTGGTCAAGTTCGATGCACCGGATGGTGTTGTTATAAGCCGTTTTGAAATAGACCTTGCGGTGGGTAAGGTCGATGGCTGATGTCCAGTGCGTAACGCTCGGTATGTCGGGAGACTTGCCCAAAGGATGTTCGGTGCCTATCGGGATGTCGAAATTATTGAGTATGTGGAAGCATTGCTTCACGGTTTCGAAGGCATTGTCACGCTGAGGAGCCGTAGCACGATAGAAGGCGGCACGCACGAAGCGCGACGGCGGGGTGGCATCGCCAGGCAAACCAAGGAAGCCGCTGTTGCCTCCCATAGGGAAGAGTTCTTGCTCACCCAGCATCTGATGGGCAGCATCGCCTGGGAAGAGGTTGACATAGTTGTTGAGATTGGTGAGATGCCACTGGAAGCCAGGAGCGTTGGTTATCACGCCAACCTTGTTTTCATAGAAATGGGGCACGCCGTCTACAATCTCGAGCACTACCTGACGACCGCTGGCATCGCCTATGCGCCAATGGACAACGGAAATCTTGTCGAGGCCTACTATGCGCACTTGGCCAGACTGGATGGCTTTCATCACTTCGTCGACCGTGGCAAACTGGCTGAGCATCCACTGATTGAGCTGCAGGTCGCCGATGGTCTTTTCGCGCTGAGCCTCATCAAACTTCTGATAGCTACCGTAGTGAGGGAAGAAGAAGAGACCTGTGGATAGACCTTTCTCATTGATGCCCTCGGCAATGAACTCCTGGCGGACAACGGCAAGGCCAACCACTCCGTACTTAGCCTTGAACTTCATGCCGCCAGCATCAACAGGCGTAAACGACTGCAACAGCTGACCGCGAGGGATGATTACATACTGACCGGGCAGGTCCATCTGCGAGCCTTCGATGGTTCGCGCCTGAACATAACTGCCGTCCTTGGCTGTGAGCGATATGCCTGTACAGCCTACTGCTGGAAAAACGCTGCACGTGGCAGCCACTGTGATTAGAATCTTTTTCATAATGTTTTCTATTTAGTTGACAAGTAAACGAGTTGACAAGTTGACGAGTTGCTAGAATCAGGTTTTGAGGTCTTGAGGTATCGTCTACACTCCTACTCTCCTTCACTCCTAAACTCCTTAAAGATAACTCCTGACTACTCAATTCAGTTGACAAGTTGGTGGCAAATGTATGGCAAAGATTGTTGGTGGCAATACCAATTGGTATAATATACCTTAAAGCAAAAACTAAAAAATCTCAATAGCAAAACGCCATTGAGATTTTTTTAGTAAATAACAGTAAAATGGATGAGGGATGAGAGATGAGGGATGAGAGATTGGATGAGAGATGAGGGATGAGGGATTGCTTGTCAAGGCAATGGCCTTTAACTCCAAACTCCAAACTCCTAATTCCTAATTCCTAACTCCTAACTCCTAATTAAGAACTCCTTCCCCCTACTCCACTTCCAAAACATGAGCCGCCAGATTATCGGCAGCCTGTATGAGCGTTAACAGAGGACACTTGTCGGCAGCCGCAGAGATACAGCTTTTGTCCTCGAAATTCTGGAATGCAAGGTTCCACGCACCCATGTGCCAGCGGATGGCAAGAAGCTCATCTTGTTCCATGCGCAGACCGCACATCAAGAGCATCATAACCGACTTCTCACCATGTCCCATTGGGAAGTTGGTATAGTCAATCTCGTATGCCTCATACTGCTCCCAACGGCCTTGGTCGTCCTTGCGCCATTTTACACCTATCTTATATATATCTGCCTTGCACACATCATGCAGCAGCGAAGCAATGATAACGCTCTCTTCCTTAATCTTTATCTCGGGATTAGAGAGCTGCAGCTGACCGTGAATCATCTTCGCCATCTTATACACGTTAAGAGAGTGCTCCACAAGGCCACCCTCACGGCACAGATGATTCTTAGACGATGCTGGAGCAGTAAAGAATCCCATCTTCTCCAGCTTGGCTATCACCTTATCCATTCCCTCGCGGTTGGTGGAACGGAGCAGTTCGATAAATTCCTCTTTCATACTATTTATTAATTTTAATTGTTTTTCCTTTCTTATCTCGCAAGATATATGTATTGCCTTTGGACAGACAGTCATCTGAGAATGACGACAGTTCATAAAGTTTTCTGCCTGTCATGTCATACACCTCCACTGCTTTTCCCTCCCAGACACTGATATCTGCAGGCACATCTTCGATGCCAGAGTCAACGCCTCCGCCCATGAAGTCAAAAGCTATCAATCCATCATATTCACGTATCTTTGTTATCGGCTTGCCCATATACTTTCCTTTAGCGTTGGCATTAAACACCTTTGCCACGGGATAAGAGCGGTCTGTCAGTGAGTCGTTGGCATGATATGGGTAAGCAAAGCCACTTGCTTTTGCTGAAAGATAGCTGTTGTTGGCTGGAATAATGGTCATGCGAGGATGAGAATAGACATCGTTAACTGTATTATAAAACCAAGCCTCCTCATCGTAGTCGACATGAAGCACCACCATTCCATGACCCGGCACAAACTTATCCCATCCTGTCTTCTGACGGTTCTCAAGCAAATAATACTCGTCCTTGCTCTTATCCAGAGCATCGTTAACAATCTTATATGCCTGACCGAAATCGCTCAATGGTTTCATATCGACGATGGATGCAGGTTTGTCGAGCACCATTGGGGTAATCCAACCGCACAACTCACGCTCATAAGACAGATAGTTTGGCGGGCACCATCCATCTCCGTTGTAGTTGCCGCCCGACATGATATCCCACTCACCCATAATGTCAATACCTGTATATGTGTAAAAATCAGGCAGACCTAAGCAATGTGAGAACTCGTGGCAGAATGTGCCGATGCCGCTTAGCGACTTGCTCACCAACTCTCTGCCGCTCATCTCGCTGCCACAGGCATAATGACTGACAATCACTCCGTCGAGAGTAAGTCCAAAGGGATAATCCTTATAGCCATGAAGCCAATACTCATGAGGCCATATCAGTCTTGAGTCGGCACCATAAACAGCCTCGCCCCATCCAGCATAGAGAAAGAATATCTGGTCTACATAACCATCACCATCCCAGTCGTAATCCTTAAAGTTAATATCTTTATCTATCTCCTTGCATGCTGTAACAATAAGCTCATCCATGTGTATGTCGATATCGTCATTGTTTATTGGATTGTTCTTTCCATAGTAGTAACATGACTTAGGCAACTGCACAGGACCGGCTAGGTCGAACTTAAGATTAAACCGACCATAGCTCTGATCAAGGAAATAGTCGTGAACGCTTCCATAGGCGCCATAGCCTTTGAAGTTTTCGGCGTTTAATATATTGTTCCACACCACTGCGGCGGTGTCGGAAGAGAATGTTCTATCGGTAAACGACACCATGACAACAAGGCCACGCTTCTCCTTGCCGTCTGATATGGCGCGTGTCTTTGTCATGCGCTGCATTCTTGTCTGCTGCGGCATGGACTTTCTTGGAGAGTATCTGCGCAACTGGCGCACATCATCTTCCTGGGAGATTACAACCATCTCCGACTCTGAGCGCTGCTCGGGATTATGTGCAAGCACTCCTGTTGAGGTTATCCCAAAACCTAACGCTTGGGCATAATAGAAATTGCCGATGCTGTCGCGCACCAGCGGCACATTGTCGATAGTTTTATAATAATGCAGATGCTCATCACCGCACAACATCACTTGCAGCAGGGTGCCATCTGGTTGCTTGTGGCTGTGCCACTCTGGTTTTACTGGAACTGCAAACACATGCAGAGCACAGGTTGCAAACAACAAAAAAATATATCTCAACATGTTATATTAAAAGGGACCACGAATTATTTATCTTTGAGAAGATTAATTCGCTTGACATGCTATTATTTATTTAAAACAACGAATTAAACTAATTATACGAATTTATTATCTTTGTGAATATTAATTCGTTTAATTCGCTTAATTCGTTGTTTGAAGATTTCTAATTTAATTTACAATTTACTCCCAAGGCTTCAACTGCTTGAAGAAGTCGTTGCCCTTGTCATCAACAAGGATGAACGCTGGGAAGTCTTCAACCTCAATCTTCCAAATAGCCTCCATGCCAAGTTCTGGATACTCAACACACTCGATGCTCTTGATATTGTTCTGAGCAAGGATAGCGGCTGGGCCACCGATAGAACCGAGATAGAAGCCCTTGTGGTCCTTGCATGCACGGGTAACATCCTCTGAACGGTTGCCCTTAGCAAGCATGATGCGGCTGCCACCATGGTCTTGGAACTCATAAACGTATGGGTCCATACGTCCTGCTGTGGTTGGTCCCATAGAACCGCAAGCCATGCCAGCAGGAGTCTTGGCTGGTCCAGCATAATAGATAGGATGATTCTTCAGATACTCTGGCATACCCTCACCTGCATCAAGACGTGCCTTAATCTTTGCGTGAGCGATGTCGCGGCCAACGATGATTGTTCCGTTGAGCGACAGACGGGTGCTTACAGGATACTGTGACAACTGCTCGCAAACCTCGTCCATAGGGCGGTTGAGGTCTACACGTACAACCTCGCCCTCACCTGCATTGCGCAGTTCCTCTGGGATGAGCTCGTATGGTTTGTCGTCCATCTTCTCAATCCAGATACCATCCTTATTAATCTTACACTTGATATTGCGGTCGGCAGAGCAAGAAACACCAAGACCGATTGGGCAAGAAGCACCGTGGCGTGGCAGACGAACCACACGCACATCGTGAGCCATGTACTTACCGCCGAACTGAGCACCAAGACCAATCTTGTGAGCCTCTTCGAGCAACTGCTGCTCCAGTTCCACGTCGCGGAAAGCGCGTCCTGTCTCGTCGCCTGTTGTTGGCAGGTTGTCGTAATAGTGAGTAGAAGCGAGCTTAACTGTAAGCAGGTTCCTTTCTGCTGATGTGCCACCAATAACTATTGCGATATGATAAGGAGGACAAGCGGCAGTGCCAAGACTCTTCATTTTCTCTACGAGGAATGGGATGAGAGTGCCTGGGTTCTGGATGCGTGCCTTTGTCTCCTGATACAGATATGTCTTATTAGCAGAGCCACCACCCTTGGTTACGCAAAGGAAATGATATTCCATGCCCTCAGTTGCCTCGATGTCAATCTGTGCAGGCAAATTACACTTGGTATTCACCTCGTTGTACATATCGAGCGGAGCATTCTGTGAATAACGCAGGTTCTCTTCTGTGTATGTCTTGTAAACACCGAGAGAGAGAGCCTCCTCATCGCAGAAACCTGTCCACACCTGCTGACCCTTCTCACCGTGGATAATAGCTGTACCTGTATCCTGACAAAGTGGAAGCTTTCCCTTTGCTGCCACCTCGGCATTGCGGAGGAATGTCAAAGCCACATACTTGTCGTTGTCGCTTGCCTTTGGGTCGTGGAGAATCTTTGCCACCTGCTCATTGTGTGAACGGCGAAGCAGGAACGACACATCACGGAAAGCAGCGTTTGCCATTGTAGTAAGAGCCTCAGGTGTTACCTTCAGGATTGGGTGTCCCTCAAACTCACTTACAGACACACCCTCTTTGCTCAAGAGATAGTATTCTGTGTCATCTTTGCCCAACTGGAACATTGGGGCGTACTTGAATTCTGGTGTTGTTGCCATAGTAATATATTATTTAATTTTGAATTATAAATTATGAATTTTGACTGCGAAACTGATGAGCGTTAGCGACGCTAATTTTGAATTATGAATTTTGAATTATGACTATCAAGCGGTGCTTTTAAAGATATATCTCACAAGCAAATGCTTCATAATTAATAATTCAAAATTCATAATTATAATTTATTATTAATATCCAAAAATCTCTTCTGTTGAAAGTCTCTTTATCTTGCCAATCTTCTCAAGAGCCTTGATGTCGAGCTCTTTCTCATTGCCGAGAATAATATAGCGATAAGGTTTCTTTGACATGTTCTGCTTCTCAAAGTCAACGATAGACTGTAGTGTGAGTGATGGCAGAGCATTGTAAATCTTCTCATTGATATCGTAGTCAATGCCAAGATACTGATTGCTCAAATACTTTGTAAGCACTGCGAAGCGTGTGGTGCGACGGCTCTCCAAAGACTTAGTCAACGACTGCTTAGCCACATTAAAGGCATTTTCTGACTGTGGCATCTCATCAAGAATCTCATTGAACACGCTGATGCAGTCCATCATCTTGTCGTTCTGAGAGATAATCATTGTGTAATACCACTCTGGATCATCCTTCTTTGATGGAGTATTGTAGTAAGAAGAAGCACTGTAAGCCAGTCCGCGTGCCTCGCGCAGCTCCTGGAACACGATGGTGTTCATGCCGCCACCGAAATACTCATTGAAAAGAGTAACCACTGGCTCAGACTCTGGTGTCCATTGCTTGTTCTCATTGTGCAACTGCATCAGATAAATGTTCTTGGCATCGTATGGAGCAATAACAATCTCATTCTCTGGTGTCTCCAGCTTAGTGTATTTCTTCTCAGCCACAGCCTCTTTAGGCTCGTCAGCCATCTTGTGCTCCTTAGCAATGAGTTCCTTGAATGGCTCTACATCCATAGGACCGAAATACATGATTGTATGCTTCAACTCGCCGAATGGCTTAAGCATATCTGTAAGCATATCAGGAGTACCTGCACGCAGTTCCTTCTCGCTTAATGTATTGCGCTGACTGTTGTATGGACCATAGATAGCATACTGTCGCAGAGCATTGAAACTGCTGCGCTGACTTGACTTTGCATCTTCACGGGCTTTAATGAGCATACCTACGAGTTTGTCGTATGACTCCTTGTCGCCCTTTGCATTTCCTATGATATCCTCAAGCAGAGCCAGTGCCTGCTCCATATTTTCCTGCAATCCGCTCAATGATATGGTTGTGCGGTTGTCGCCAATGCTTATGTTATAGTTGCAAGCCAACTTATAAAACTCCTGCTTAATCTCTGCCGATGTTCTCTTATCGGTACCGATATAATTAAGATAGTCGGAAACAAGGTCAAGTCCTCTTACATTCTCTGTGCCATAGTCATAGACAAATGAAAGGTTAAACAGTCCGTCGGTAGTATTCTTCTTATAGAGCACTGGCAGACCATTTGGCATCTCAGCCTTTGTCATATCCTTCTCGAAGTCAACGAAGCGTGGCTTTATAGGTTCTGTCTTTGATGCCTGTATCTCTTTGAGGAAATCACTTGCGTTGTCGCGGTTACTTGGTATTGGTGTGATGGCAGGTTTCTCCACTTTCTTAATACTTGTGTCCTCGCCCTGACGCTTGTACACGCAAACAAAGTTGTCATTAAGATGCTTATTAGCGAAGTCAACAAGCTGCTGCTTGGTTATCTTCTCCATTCTGCCAATCTTGCCAACCACATCTTTCCATTCCAGTCCATTGATGAATGCATCAACAAACATGTCGGCACGACTCTTGTTGGTAATAAGTGACTCGTAATATGCACGCTTCTTGTTGTTGATGACAGACTGCACCAGTTCATCACTGAACTCACCGTTCTTGAGTTTGGCCAACTCTTCGATGATGAGCGCACGCAGTTCCTCCAGAGTCTGATTATTCTTAGGGAATGCGTAGAATATCAGTGCGGTATAGTCTGTAAATGAATATGTGAACGCAGATACAGAACGGGCTTTCATCTGCTGCTCCAGATTAATGTCAAACAATCCGGCCTTGCCGTTTGCCAACACCTCTGTAAGAACATCGAGTGTGTCAACCTGAGGATCATTAGCACCATTGAAACGCCATCCCATAAGCATGCACTCTGCCTCAAGACCAACAACAGATGTATCCTTAATAGCGGTTAACTCTGGCTGTGGCTCAAACTCTGGACGAGACAGTTCTTTGTTTGGCTGCCAATCGCCGAAGTATTTCTTTATAAGCTCAATCACCTCCTCAGGATTGAAATCACCTGCCATACAGATAGCCACATTGTTTGGCACGTAATAGCGGTTGAAATAATTCTTGATGTTTGTGATAGAAGGATTCTTAAGATGCTCCTGTGTTCCAAGTGTTGTCTGTGTTCCGTATGGATGTGTTGGGAAGAGCTGAGCCAGCAATGCCTCAATGGCCTTGCGGTTGTCTTGTGTCAGCGACATGTTCTTCTCTTCATACACAGCCTCGAGCTCTGTATGGAAACCACGGATAACCATGTTCTTGAAACGGTCGGCCTCAATCTTCAGCCAGTTCTCAATCTCATTTGAAGGTATATCCTCTACATAGCATGTCACATCGTTGCTGGTATAGGCATTGGTTCCCTGTGCTCCGATGGCAGCCATCAGCTTGTCATACTCATTAGGTATGAAATACTGGGCAGCAAGCTGCGATACGCTGTCGATGCCATGATACATCTGCTTGCGCAGCTCTGGGTCTGTAGTAACACGATACTCCTCAAAGCGGCGCTCAATATCATCGAGCAAAGGCTTTTCCTTTTCATAGTCGCATGTGCCGAAATGCTTTGAGCCTTTGAACATGATATGCTCCAGGTAGTGTGCCAGACCTGTTGTCTCTGCTGGGTCGTTGCGGCTTCCTGTGCGCACTGCTATGTATGTCTGTATACGTGGTGTTTCTTCATTCACCGAGAGATACACCTTCAAACCATTGTCGAGAGTGTAGATACGGGTCTCCATAAGGTCGCCCTCAACGGTCTCATAGTCCTTGTTTCCTTGGCAAGACACCATAAATGCCGACGTCACAGACATTGCTGCTGCGGCAAGAAAAAATCTAATACCCTTTTTCATTATTATTCTAAATTATTTAAGAAATTACTTATTTCATCTTCAGACACATCACCCAAAGCAAACTCTCGCTCAGCATCATAGCGTATGGCATTGAGCCATTCGTTGCGCGCAGCGTCTGCCTCGGCCATTATGCGGTTGATATCAGTCTCTTCAAGTATATCTAAGCCAAAGTAATCGAGGATAAGCCTATAAGTCCAGCTCCATCGGTAATCACTATATTTCTCATTTACAGAATAGAGTTCATTCTCTACCTCTTCGATTGACTTGTAAACATCATCGGCGATGTTATCGCATAATTCACTTATCACCTCTACTGGCGCCAGCAATCCGCTCAAGTCGCACCAATCGCCCGAACCGACACTGCTGTCTGGGAGTCCGCCTCCATGACGAGCCACAACCTCGCCCATATACATACGGATTGCCATGTCGTAATATTTTATGCCTTTAAGCAGTGACTTGTTTTTTATAAGACATCCGTTATAGTTGTATGCTGCCACGCCCTCGCCCTGATCTTTGCGCAGTGCCTCAAGGGTTTGCTTTCCTCTTACAACCTCAGACACGGTATATGGACTGAGCCAGTCGAAGTTAACGATGCTTTTCTTGCTGGATGCAGTACGCTTATCGCGCTTAGGCCATTTGTTGATGTCGCGATATGTTCCCACCGTAGCTATATTGCGTCCTGGCACTACATAGGTGGTATCGCCAGAGGCAATGAGATATGAGAACGGCAAATCTTGTGTGTCGGGATGGTTTTGTATCTTTCCCATGCACATTGAGAAAGAACCTATATTGGCGGGCATCAGTATGTGGGCGCTGCTGGCAGTCTTACTGCCTCGCTCCAAAGTTCCATAATGTATAGGACCTAACTTATAGGCATGGTTACTATAGTTGGTGCCTGAGCCTGCATTATAGAACGAGTACTGTCCGCCGATAAGCAGTGTTGACTTATGATGACTAACAGTAAAAGGTCCGCAGAAAGCAGCACATGCCTCACCATTGTCCATATAAGAGTTTGCAAAGAACAAGCAGTTTTCTGCCGAGAAGCCCTTGCCCACATGGCAAGCCTCGCCTACAAAGCACTTGTCGAGTTTGGCGCCATTAACAATTGATGCGCCTGCCACTGCCACTACATTCTCGCAATACACATCGTTACCTATATACACACCTGCGTCGGCATTGCCAACGAATGTGCAGTCAACAAGTTTAGAGGCACCATTTATCTCACAGTCGTCACCAATGATAACATTCAATATCTCGCGGGTGTTAACAATCTTCACACCATAGCCTATCGTAGCTTGCTTTGGCCGTGTTGCTTCCACCTCATCCAATATAAATTGTTCTAACTGATGCCATACCGCAGGATTTGATTCAGATCCAACCATAAGCGAAGCCATCTGACTTGTGAGTCCTCGATATATCACTACATTACCATCACCTGCCTCATTAAGCACCGACAGGCATGTGCCCTCGCCATACTCCGCAGCTGATGAGGATGCAATAACTCCTACATTAGAGATATAACAGCGTTCGCCAATAGTGTAGCGGCAGATATGATTGCCTATATTCTCTATCAGGCAATTATCACCGATGGTAACATCGCAGAGGGTGGCGTTTCTTATGCCTGAGTGACGGCGAAAACCTTCCTCCACCTCTATCATCTCATCGAAAACGCCGAGGTTAACTTCACCATAAAAAGCGACGTTTCTGATGTGGTCTGGAATAAAATCTTCTGCCACATTTACATTTCCCCAGTCATCGGCATAACAGCCGTTGCGCTCCAGCGTCTCTATCTCGCTAAGCGCCAATGAACGATAATCATTCATAATTTTGATATAAGAAATCGTTATACGGATATTTCTGCACATGCAACTCGCGCACTTTCTGGTAGAGCACCTCGCGCATTTCATCGATATTCTGCTTCTCGCGTGCAGAGATAAACAGACAATTATCCGAGAGCTTTGCCATCCATGTGCGCTTCAGTTCTTCGAGAGTGATATTCTCCTTAGTTGCTGGAGTAAGGTCGTCTTCCTCTTTCTCCACCCATGTGTATGCGTCAATCTTATTGAACACAATCATTGATGGTTTGTCTGCACATCCCAGTTCTGCCAATGTCTTCTCCACAACCTTTATCTGGTCTTCAAAATCAGGATGTGATATGTCTACCACATGAAGCAAAAGGTCTGCCTCGCGCACCTCATCAAGTGTTGACTTAAACGAGTCAACAAGGTCTGTTGGCAATTTGCGAATAAATCCTACTGTATCAGCCAGCAGGAACGGCAGATTGTCTATGGTCATCTTGCGCACGGTGGTATCAAGCGTAGCAAAGAGTTTATTCTCTGCAAACACCTCACTCTTGGCAAGAAGGTTCATAGTTGTGGACTTGCCCACATTGGTATATCCCACCAATGCCACACGAATAAGTCGGCCGCGGTTCTTGCGCTGTGTAGTTTTCTGACGGTCAATTTCCTCAAGGCGCTGCTTCAGCAGTGTGATGCGCTGAAGGATGATACGACGGTCGAGCTCCAGCTGGGTCTCACCTGGTCCGCGAAGTCCCACGCTTCCCATACCACCACCGCTACCAGAGCCACCACCCTGACGCTCAAGGTGTGTCCATAGTCGCTGCAATCGTGGCAGCATATAACGATGCTGAGCCAGTTCCACCTGTGTCTTTGCCTCGGCTGTCTGTGCTCGCATGGCAAAGATATCGAGGATAAGACTGGTACGGTCGAGAATCTTCACTTGCAGTTCCTTTTCTATATTTCTCAACTGCTTAGCACTTAGCTCATCATCGAAGATAACCATACCAACAGGTTGTATGCCGCTACGTTCCTCCTCTGGCAATTCCTCATCGGCATCGGCCATTTCCTCACGCAGTTTGATATACTCCCTTATCTCTTCAAGCTTTCCTGAGCCAACGTATGTCACGCTGCTCGGACCTGCCATTTTCTGTGTAAAACGCTTCACAACCACAGCTCCTGCCGTATCGGCGAGAAACTCCAGTTCATCGAGATATTCCTTTGTCTTTGCCTCACTCTGGTCCTTAGTGATAAGACCCACAAGCACGGCGGTCTCGGTCTTTGCTTCTGATATTACAAATTCTTTCATCAGTGATTATATAATACTCTGCAAAGTTAACAAATCGGCGTGAGATACGCAAAATTATGCATCGTTTTTAGGTGCGTTTTAATAATTATGAAGAATTGATTTTTAGAACACGCCATAAGGTTTATGAAGGGTTGCAAAATAAGAATGGACAGAACTGCCTGTCCTGCCCATCTATTGTTTACTGATTATTTGTTTCTTGCCTTATTGGCATATCATGATAAACGCCTTCAGGCACCTCGCCATACTCGTTTGCCTCTGGACTGCTTTTCTTTATAAACCACACCAAAAGAACAATATTGTAAGCAAAAGCACCTATGTAACCTAAAACGAGTGTAACTGCGCCTACTCCTGATGACACCAAGAAACCTAAAACGCCTGCTATAAGCAAACACATTGGTCCTATTTGATGCCATCCGCTACGGCCTGTGTCATGAAGGCGGCGGGCTGCTACAGCTACATAAGGTAAAAGCAAAGGGATATACAGCAACATTACAATGCCAAGATAACCAAGCATCGTAAAGGTCATCTCCATGGCTTCTTCTTCAGACATGCTGCCTGATATTCCTCCCGATAACATCGATGCAAACATAATGATATAAAAAACCATTACTAATGCATAAGACACTAAAGTGCAGAAAAGATAAAACCACCAAAACTCTGAGCGTGAGGCACGGCCTGAGAATGTTGCGTATTTAGAAAAACACGTCTTTACTGATTGACCAAATTCCATAATAGTAAAAATAAATATTTATACTGCAAAGGTAATAAAAAAAAACTGTTTGGTATATAACTACTTACAAAAAATCACGATAACAGCCGAGAAGGTTATCTTAGGATTCGCGGGAAGGGTTAGGAAGCAATAGGATGTTCTAGGAAATTCTAGGAAATCCTAGATTGTCCTAGATTATCCTAGGCCATCCTATATTATCCTAGATCCTCTTAGGCAATCCTAGGTCCTCCTATATTACCCTAGGCTATTCAAAAAAATCCCGTAAGCCTAAATCAAAAAGGCTGGACTTCACTGTCCAGCCTTTTAAACAAAACCTAATATTATGAATATTTAAATAATCATTAATATGCACATATAGGCAACGCATTATACTTTCTGATTTTTGGCGCATCGTAAACAAATCCGTCACCAGCGTTTACGAACCATGCGTAACCCACTTTCTCTTCAACAGTTGACCAATAGTTGTCAAGTTCTGAATACAAAGGAGCACCAATGCCTGCAGTCTGCATAAGTTGCTCAAGCACCTCACGATCGGCAACACCTGGTTCATCAAGCAACACGTCGCTAACATCGGCTCCGAAAAGCAGAGTCAGTTCCTTGATAGATGGAAGATACCATCCAGTGCTATTATCAGGAGCGCTCTTTGTATATGCCTCAAGAGCAACTACTGGCTTAACGCAATACTCACTTCTGCTGTTTGCAACGCAATAAGCGTTATACTGCTTGAGCAGTTTGGTATTACTATATCCCATTATCTTGTGAATAGGTTCTGTTGGGTCAACACCAGACAAGATAGCTGGATAAAGCGCTTTATTCGGGTCTGTAAATTTGTCTGTAATCTGGAATGAGCTATATACCGACTCATTTGGTTTCTGCCATACATCATCCTCAATAAGGTTATCAAGCGCCATGATAAGTCCATGATTATAATCAGGGAAATCAATAGCAAGCAGTGGGTCGGTAGCCAAAGTGGCTGTACCTGCCTCATTCTCTGTCCAGAATACTATTCCCACACAACCTGCAAGCTGGTCAGGAGTCATAGTTGCCGCATTGTCTTTTGACACAAACGAACCGTCTATCATAGCGAAATCACCCAAAGAAGTGAGAGCTGGGTCGACAATCTCGCCCAATGGACGTGCGCTGAGAGCATAACTGCGATTGCCTACTGTAGCGCTTGTAAAGGTGTGGTTCTTGCTATACCCCTTACCGCTAATAGTATATGACACTGCCACAGTACCTGAGACAGCCCATGTGCCATAGAGATAAGCATTGCCCTTAGCATCGGTTGTAAGAGTGTAGCTTGCTGGCGCCACGCCGCCATCGGCTGGAGTAAAGCCTGTAGTTACAACTGTTACAGTTGATGCTGCATCTCTTGGAACAATGCGCAGACGACTGTACTTACGGTCGTTGGCTGTATCAAACTTTACATCGACAGTCTGGGTTGTGGTATTCAAAGAGCATGATGTCTCAAGATACTCTGTTGTACCTGACACCACATCAGTCTTCAGACTAATTGTTCCATCGGCAGCCATCTGATGACCTGGAGCCCAGATTGCCTTGATGGTAAGTCCAGAAGTAGTAATATAATATACTTCATCTGATGCAATCCAGTCTGTACCATCAAAAACAAGAGTGATATTCTGGTTGTTATCAACCTGTCCTCCAGTAACCTTCACGAATATCTCGTCGCCAGCAGCCCATGCTGTCTTACCAGCATCAGCAACACCAATAGCACGAGTTACATCGGCAAAGCCAGGAAAAGCACCGATATCAAACTTGGCTGTCTTCAAAGAGCCATCCTGCTCAAGGCTATAGGTCTCATCCTGACTGCAGGATGTAATGGCGAATACCGCCAAAGCCAAAATTACATATTTATATAACTTAGTCATATCAAAATCTCCTATAGTTATAGTTCTACCTCGTCGTTCCATCCCAGATTAACCTCTACTGGAACAAGTTCAGCCGATTTAGGCATAAGTACCAGTTGGAAAGTATAGTGCTTGCCTGGTTCGAGTGCACTATTCAACATCACCTTCTGCTCAACGCCATTGACCTTAAGAGTCAGGAGGGTTGTTTCTGTAACACCTTCACTGCTGTTTGGCACAAGAAGAGCAGAATAAGAATCCACGCCATTAGCATAAGGAATAACCTTTACATAGTCGATGCCATTCTGGCTACCTGTTGTAAACTTTCCTGTAGCATTATCGTAAGAAAGACATGGACGTGAAATAAAAGCCAAATCCCCAAATGTCGGCATTGATTCGAAGTCTGAGGTATAGTATATAGTAGTAATAGTTACCTTTGACATGGCATGGATAAACTCAGCATCAAACTTTGAGTTACTCTTTGTAGGGAGTGCTATAGCATCCTTAGCTACCATCCAGTCGAAAGGCTGCAGACCAGTGCTTTGGTCACACACCTTATTGGCTACATCTGTAAGGAAATCATTACTGCTAATAGCTGTGGCGCAAGCAGACGATGATACGCTTGGATATCCAACCCATGCATTAATCGATGTGATTTCAGTAAGATCGTTAACCATCAATGGCGCTGTGGTCTGCCACTCCTCTGCAGCAGCATTATAGGCATACTGCACAGAAGTATTTGTGCCACCAACAACAGCCGCTACAGTCATTATCTGTCCGTCTTCAAAACCAACAGCATGAGCGTTGTCTGCAGCTACGTCACCTATTGCTATGCCCTCTGTGGCTGGCACTTCTACCCATGGGGTAACAACAACATCAAGCACCTCGACATAGTCCTTGCCTATATTAACCTTGAACTTATAGTCGTAACCAGGTTTCAGACCTTCATTTACAAGAAGGCTATTGGACTTTACGTCAAGAGTAGGGTAAGAATAGACACCTGGAGATGTTTCATGAGCAATATTTATCTGCATAAACTTGCTGTCGGCAAGATACTTTCCTGGACGCATTACAGCTCTCCATACAGACTTTTTATCGGCAACAGGAGAGTTGGGATATGTCATAGAAGAAACCACATGACCAGATATAAATCCCACATGACTGTTTTCTGCAGTCATTTCGTTTGGATAGAAATAAGCTGGTTTCAATGTGTAATTGGCACTGCTATACTCTGTTCCAACCTGTGCTATTTCTACTGTAACCAAAGCCAACTGGTGCTGGAATGTAAGGTCAAGCACATGATTGGCAGGTTTGGTTGCTGTTGCAGTTGCTATCATCCAATCAGCTGATGACAAATCGGTTTGTTCTGCTGGAATATTAAAGAAATCAAAATCAGCATTGGCAGGATAAACAGCCTTGAAAGAGTTAGAACCATTTGTCCACAAGAGCGTAGACTCAGCCTCCCATCCTGTAGCATTCTTTGTATAAACAGTCTGATTGTCGACAGTACGGCTCAGATTCTTTACTAAAATCTTATCGCCATCAACAAAAGAAACATTCTCTCCATCAGTTACAGTACGTGTCATCATGCTGCCTATTGTAGCATTGATACGCACCGCATCAGTATCATTCTGTGCCGAAGGAGTAATGTCGTCCTTCTCGCAAGCAGCGAACAGAAGTCCCATTGCCGCCAGTGCTATATATTTATATGTACGCATATCTTCTTCGTATTTATAATTGTTGGCACAAATTTACTCAGTTTCTAACATACCAGCATCAACAGACTCCCATGGAGATGCTGTTATTGCACCTGCCACTACGAGGTCCTGTCCCACCTGTACGTTCAGTATGTAAGACTTACCAGCCTCAAATGTAACACTTGATGGAGCTGTATAATTCAGAGTTTTACCATTTGACAATTCAAATGACATTACAAAATTACTGATAGTCTGTGGTATAACATAAGCCATTGCAGACATATCATATCCGTCTTCAGCAACAGATTCCAAATGCATGATTTGTCCCATCTTGGTTCCTGTTGGCACTGCTACCTCAGACAATGAGTTGGCAATCTTGATGCCATTATTATAAAATACATATAAATCATTAATCTGGATATAATCAACGGTTGCAGAACCAGCTACTGTACCATAGGTTATATTAACCTTCAAGCGTGATAATGCATGGCTCAGTGTTATATTCAAGTCTTTACCATTTGATGTACCCATACCCCACAGCAAATCGTTTTTATCATAATCTGGGGTATTAGTACCAAATATATGGCAAACCGGATTCATGTCAGGATGTACGTTGTATACAATATTATCAAAAGCAGCAGCACGCCATGTAAAGGTAGAGCCATTCCAGTATGAGCGAGTGTTATCAAACACATGTATAGGCGATGGATTGTACTGCCAGCCATTAGCTGTAGTATGTGTCCATACTTCACCATTAGCGGCAAACCTTGAATCGGCATTATCAACAAACAAGTACAAGTTTGTTTCTACCAATTTGCCGTCGGCAGCCACTGCGCGTGTTTGACCATCAACATTTACAGATGAGATTGAAACGAAATCACCTGCCGACTGCTCAACCAATATATCGTCGTTGCTGCATCCAACCATTGCGAGAAGGGCTGTTGCCATTGCGAAATATTTCTTAATCATATTTATTTTGCTTTTATAAGTTACAAATTTAATTATTCAGCCATGTTTTCATCATTGCCAATATTGCCTCCATCTACCCATGGGGTAACAGTAACATCAACAACATTCACATAGTCGCGACCTACAGTGAGGTTAAGTGTAGTGCGTTTACCACTCTCAAACAAGAAGGCAGGATGTGTGTAAGTCAATGTCTTTGCTGTTCCGTTTTGGAATTTAATGGTCACAACAGGATCTGTCAGTGACTGTGGCACAACGATTGAGCTGCAGCTATAGTCAAATCCAGTCTTTGTTGCAATGGCAGGCATTGTTTCTGTTGTCTTTGCACCGCCAGCCACAATTACAGGATTTGTTGCAGCAACCAAGTCTACAGTTGCATTTGTTTGCAAATCGAGTGATACCTTTACATTATTATATATATCATATTGTTCTGCAAAGGTAAGATTAACATCAAATCTTGCCATGATATGCTCAAACTGCAGATTTATAGGAGTACCAGGAGTAGGCACTGTTGACAGTCTTGCCACAAGCACATCCTTTTCTTTGAGTTTATTCATATCAACCTTCACATCACTGAGGTTGTCGCCAGCATTAGTAAAGGTGCGTGGCCACCATGCGAGGAAATGATGTGGGTCTGGCACATTCTGCCAGCGCATCTGTGGTGTAGACACCCACTTTGCTCCATTGTTCACGCAGAGTGAGTTTATCCACCATTTTGCATTGGCATCGCTCCATGGAGTCGGATAAGTGTTCCAGTCAGCGCCATACCAGCCAACAACTGCTAATGTATCGTTTTTTTCGAAAACATATACATTGTCAGATGTCTGCTGAACGCGTGTGACCGTCTTACCGACCTGAGCTGTTATGTCAATGTCGGTATTATCCTGTGCTGCCGATGGCAGTTCTTCCTTGGTACAGGAAGAAACCACTGCCATCAGAGCCAGAATAGCCGGCATTATTTTATTTCTATATTTCATAGAACCAATGATTTAGTTTTATTCTGTTACAAGACCTGAATCACTCTGACCCTCCTCAAAGCCATTGATAGACTTTGATGAAGACACATAACCATGAGCAATCATAGGAATCATGTTAGATACAATATTGTTATTGCCATCAGAAATCTGGATGTAAACAACAGCCTCTACACTACCCTTCCAGAAATCTGCAGAGAGTGGATTAGCGGTGTTTTCAGCCACACTTACTGTAAGCATACCTGTTGCATCAGCTGAAACAGCAGTAACATTGAGTTCAACAATGTCGCCAGCAGCGCGTGTTGTTGGGTCTGAAGTGTAACGAACGTATGCAGTGATAACGTTGTTGTCAGCATCCCAGGCAGACTTGAGAGTAGCGGCGAGGTTAGCAGGTGAGATAAGGAAGTCGAGTGAAGACTTTCTTGTTGTGTAATCCATCTTAACCTTTCCGTCGCTGTACTCTGGTACGAATGAAACGCTCTGGATACGGTTGAGGAAGTTCTTCTGCAACTCATCCAACTGTGCCTTCAAAGCGTCGAGGGCTGTATTGATTGCGTCAATCTTAGTCTGCAGTTCAGCCTTAGCTGCGTCAACAGCATCCTCAATCTTCTGGTCTACAACACCATTGTTTGCGTTGATAGCATCGGTGATAGCCTGTGTATAAGCATTTGTAAGTTCTGTCTTAGCAGCTGCAAGTGCATTCTGCTGTGCAGTTATCTTAGCATTGAGGTCAGCCTCAACATCGCTAAGGTCGCCAGATATCTCTGTCTTCATCTGAGCAAGAAGAGCATCAACCTCAGCAGCTGTATAATAACCATTTGCAAGTTGCTCGTTAACCCAGAGTTTCATGCTTGCCTCGCTTGTTGAGATAGCAGAAGCAATCGCTGCAGTGTAAGCAGCCTCAATGTCAGTCTTAGCTGTGGCGATGGCAGATGTGTAAGCTGCAGTAACATCGTTAACTGCTGCCTGAATCTTAGCCACATAGTCTGCGTTGAGTTCTGTGCGAAGAGCATCAATAGCAGCCTGTATGTCTGTAGCAATCTTAGTTTCAAGTTCTGACTTGAGAGCAGCGATGCTATTATTTATATTAATAATGTCAGATTTGATAGTTGAAATCTCTGTCTGCATTGCATCATACTGTGCCAATGTAGCGAATGTAGCATTTGCCCAAGCCTTATTAGCCTCGTCAGCAGAATCGATATAATCCTTCAGCTCATTCTCAACATAAGACTTAAGGTCGTTAATCTTACCCTCGAGTTCAGTATCCTTGTTCTTCAGGGTTGTGATTGTGCCGTTGATAGTAGCAATCTCAGCTTCGATAGCCTGCTTTGTTGCCTCAAGCTGTGTGAGCAGGTTCTGCTCCAGAGCATCAATCTCATCGCCAAGCTGCTGCTTAACCTGATCAATCTTTGTGTTTGTAGCGTCGAGCTGATTCTGGAGGTCAGCAGCTGTTGTCTGAAGACTCTTGATATATGAATCGAGCTGCTTATCCATATCCTCGAGTCCCTTGATAGAAGTCTTGATATTCTCTATCTGCTCCTCGATTGTAGCAATCTTATCCTTGATATTGCTGATTTCGTTCCAAAGTTTCTGAATCTCAGCATTGATATCTGCAATCTTACCGTCTACAACAGTAAGCTTAGTGTTAACCTCTGTTCTTACAGCATTTGCAGCATCTGCAATCTTACCTTCAATAATACCATTGTTAGTTTCAATAGCAGCAGTGATAGCCTGCTTGTATGCCTCTGTCAGGTCAGCCTGTGCCTTCTCGAGAGCAGCCTTCTGCTCATCAAGCTGGCTCTGGAGCTCAGCCTTAGTAGTGGTCAATGCATTCTGAAGAGTATCGTTCTTTGTATTAACAAGAGAATCGAGAACAGCCAACTGAGCCTCAACCTCTGCCTTCTTATAATAACCGTCAGCGAGAGTTGAGTCAACCCATGTCTTCATGCCAGTCTCACTTGTTGTGATAGCAGAAGCAATTGCTGCTGTGTAAGCATTTGTAATCTCTGATTTTGCAGTAGCAACAGCTGTAGTATAACCAGTTGTTACATCAGCAACAGACTGAGTAAGTTTCTTATCCAGAACATCCAGCTTTGCAGCATAATCACCCTGAAGCTCAGTCTTCAAAGCTGCAATCTCTGCTCTGAGTGTAGCAAGAGCATTGTTTACGTCTGTATCAATCTTTGTGTTTACGCGTGTCTCGAGAGCAGCCATATCATTGTTAACCTTCTGGATAAGAGCGTTAATCTCTGATATTGCCTTCTGAGTAGCCTCATACTGCTCAAGTGTTGAGAATGTTGCAGTAGCCCAAGCCTTGTTAGAAGCATCTGCATCGTCGATATATTTCTTCAGGTCATTATCAACGTATGCCTGCAAAGCTGCGATTTTGCCATCAAGCTCTGTATCTTTAGCCTTAAGTGAAGCGAGCTCAGCGTTAACAACAGCAAGTTTTGCCTCGATGTCAGCCTTTGTTGAAGCGAGTTCATCTCTCAGCTTATTAGCAGTATCATCAATCTTGCCGTTCAGTTCTGCCTTTGCAGCTGCAAGGTCGGCATTTGTCTGACGCAAAGCCTCGTTTGTAGCATTAAGCTGCTGCTGGAGGTCAGCTGCAGTAGCCTCAACCTTCTGAATGTAGTTGTTCAACTGAACATCAACATTCTGCAACTCTGTAATAGAATTGTTTATGTTTGTTATCTGCTGATTGATATCAGGGATTGTTATACTCTCAATCATCTCAAGACGATCTTCAAGATCTGCTATTTCATGGTCGTAATCATGGCACGACGCAAAAACCATAGCAAACACCGCAGCAACAACAAGTGTACAGTTTCTCATTGTGCCAAACAAGACGTCAATTGTTTTCTTGGTCATTTTTTTCATAATCATATATTTTTATTTTATTTATTTCAGAATAATTATTTCACGATTTCTCTTGTTGTGACAATGCGGGCATCTGTGTTCTTCTGAACATCATGCTTAATACCCAAGCCTTCTACCTCAATTCGTGAAGCAGGCACGAGCAGACTCACAAGCATTGTCTTCACGGCCTTAGCACGCATCAGAGACACACGCTTGTTCACTTCCTCGCCACCAATCTTGCAACCATAACCAGAGATTCTAACGCGCATATCTGGGTTAGCCTTCAAGAATGCTGCAATCTCTCTAACCTTTGACTTTTCCTTTGGCTCAATCCAAACACTGTTGAATGAGAAATAAACAATTGGGAAACGGTCGTCGAGCGCTGTATGATCAGTGTCATCCTCTTCCTTTACGGCAACCTCAACAACTTTTTCTTGCTCTACAACTGGCTGTACAACTGGCTGTGGGATATAAACTGTATCAACAACAGTCTGGAAAACCACAGATGGCTCAACCTTCTTAACAGGACGACTTGCTCCGAAATTCCATGCAAGACGCAGACCGCCATCGATAATATGATTGTCATGGTGCAACTCTGGCATTCCATCCATAACCTTAGGACCAGTGAGGAATGTCACACCACCATAAATACCCAGGTTCAGGTGCTTTGTAATTGCATAAGAAACCTCTGCGCTACCACCTACACCAAGATGCCAGTTGTCGATATCCTCGAGAACCACCTCATCATCGGCAAGCGTCTTAATGTCTGCGCTTGTTCCTACAGCATATACTGCTGGAGAAAGATTAATGCGCCAACGGCTATCCTTTGTGCGATTGAAAAGACCAAGCACATTGAGGTTGAGTTTCAAACCATAACGCTGTGTAAACACCTCGCTCGCCAAGTCTTTGTAATAATGACCAGCCATACCAGCAGGCACGTACTTGTAGCGATTCCAGTCAGAACCGAGGAAATAGCCACGCTCATTACAGCAGTCACGCTCAGCAAGTGTGAACTTGCCCAAGCCTGCAGATGCTTCTAGCGACAATATGTCGTTAAACATATAACCAACAAAAATTCCGCCGTTCCATCCGTAGCGGGTTTTGTCATTCGCGAATGACGAGAAGGTATTAACGCCAAACGACAGACCGCCCTGCGCTCCTACATACCAACCACGGTCATAAACAACTTCTGTTTCAATTGAGTCTGTCTGCGCAGAAGCAAAAGAGGGCAGCAGGCACAATAAAAACACGATAAATGACTTAATTGTTTTTTCCATAATTTTTATTTGTTTTTTCGTTAATTTTCTGATTTTGCGAATAATTTAGTATGCAAATATATTTAAAATATATTAGACTCCCAAGTTTTTTGCCGTTTTGGATGAATATGTTCACATTAATTAACAGTGTTAAAACCCTTTATTTATCGGCATTTTGAATAAATTCCACCTGTTTTCCTTAACACCAACTAGCATTTTTAAAAGGACCGCAAAGTTACTACTTTATCCACAAACAGCTAAGAACACTTTGATACTTTTGCACTACGGCTTAAAAAACAGCAAGAAATATACTTGTAAAAATTTTGACAATTCAAAATCTTAAAACATAAAAGCGCGCACCACAAAACGGATAAAGTTTCAGAAGCGGTTTAATGCATCATACAATACACAAACTACTATAACACAATAACATACACAAATACAAGAACCTACAATAAGAGCAAGCACAATATAAAAAAGAAAGAATTATTCCAGATAAAAACACGACTATCACAATACGAATTTTTTTGACATTTTAAAACAAACAAATCATTTATTTTCGCAAAACATTTTAGCGATTACACAAAGAGCAGAAGAACAATAAAGGCAGTAAAAACAGAAAATGAATGTGATTCCTGATAAAGCATAAATCGCAATTTAAACTTTATTTTTGCAAAAACGTCATACATTTAAAATATTTTATTATTTTTGCAATGAGAATCCAAACTTACACTACCTAATTTAATATTAAAACAAATGAAAAAGTTTATTGCATCATTATTTGCCCTGGTAATATGCGGCTCAATATCAGCGCAACCACGTTACGCTATGGAGACCATCAAAAAGGAAAACCTTAACAGAGGCGTTGTAGCTATTAAACAGGCTGACGGCAAGGTGGCTATTAGTTGGCGAATACTAAGAAGCGACAAGAAAGGCGAGGCTTTCGACATCTATCGCAATGGTCAGAAACTAAACACAACGCCATTGACAAAAGGCGGTGCCTACTTTATAGACGAAAATCCAGCACAGGGCGATGTTACCTATGAAGTAAAGGGAGGCAACAAAGACGGGAAATACACACTGAAGGCCGATGCTGCTATTGGATACATACCAATCAAGACCAACAAACCTGCAGACGGAACAACTCCGGATGGCCGCAAGTACACATACTCTGCCAACGACTGTAGTGTGGGTGATGTAGATGGCGACGGACAATATGAGATATTTGTTAAGTGGGACCCATCAAACGCACACGACAATGCTCATGACGGTTTCACTGGTCCTACCCTCTTCGACTGCTATCGCATCACTGGCGAGCACCTGTGGCGCATAAACCTTGGTCCAAACATCAGAAGCGGTGCCCACTATGTGCCATATATCGTTTACGACCTCGATGGCGACGGCTGCGCAGAGCTGATGGTAAAGACTGCCGATGGCACCATCGACGGCAAAGGCAAGGTTATTGGCGACAAAACAAAGATATGGCAGGAGGGTTATGCTGAGGCAATGGCCAACTTTGAGAAAAACCGTGAAAACATAAAGAAGGAAGAGGCTGAGCGCGAGAAGATGCGCGAGGAATGGGCAAAGATGCGCAAGGAGATGGAGGAATTGCGCAAGCAGGGCAAGCAACCAGACAGAAGTCAGATGGAGAGATTACGCCGTCGTTTTGGCGGACGCAGTCGCGGACCAGCAAATGCGGGACGCATACTTAGTGGCCCAGAGTATATGACCGTGTTCAACGGACTCACAGGCGAGGCTATGGCCACAGCCAACTATATCCCTGAGCGTGGCGACTTGGCTGCATGGGGCGATACCCGCGGCAACCGCTCTGAGCGCTATCTTGCAGCTGTTGGATACTTCGACGGCAATAAAGCAAGCGCAGTGTTCTGCCGTGGATATTATACACGAACAGTGCTGGCAGCATGGGATTGGGATGGCAAGAACCTGACAAACAAATGGACATTTGACAGCAATGAGGACAAATGGCGCCGTTATGCAGGACAAGGTAATCACAACCTGCGTGTTGCCGATGTTGACGGTGATGGCTGCGACGAGATTGTATATGGTTCAATGACTGTCGACAACGACGGAACTGGACTTTACAACACACGCATGGGACATGGTGACGCCATGCACCTAACAGTGTTTGACCCATCGTCAGACAAACTTCAGGTATGGGCATGTCATGAGAACAGACGCGACGGAAGCAGTCTGAGAGACGCTGCCACAGGAAAGGTTATCTTCCAGATAAAGAGCAAGGATGATGTGGGCCGTTGCATGGCTGCAGATATCGACCCAACAAACCCAGGACTGGAGATGTGGAGCAGCGACAGCCGCGGCATACGCAACATAAAGGGCGAGGTGGTGACTCCAAAGAACCAGCTGAGCGGAAACGAGGACACTGGCAATGATAATACCGCACTATACATCAGGGGCGTGAGAGTTTCTACAAACTTCGCTATCTGGTGGGACGGCGACCTGTTGCGCGAATTGCTCGACGCAGCGCGCGTGTCTAAATACAACTGGAACACAGGACAATCTGATATAGTAACTCGCTTTGAAGGTTGCCAGTGGAACAACGGCACAAAGTCAAACCCATGTGTCAGCGCAGATATTCTTGGCGACTGGCGTGAGGAAGTGCTGACACGCACCACCGACAGCAATGAGCTTCGCCTATATGTTACTCCATTCCCTACTGAGCACCGCATCAACTGTCTGATGGAGGACATCCCTTATCGTCTGAGCGTTGCAACAGAAAATGTGGGTTACAACCAACCGCCACATACTGGTTTCTATATCGGTCCTGATAAATCGGCCGTTGACTACCTGAAGTAAGATTAGTGCAAAACTAAGAACAAGAAAGGTAAGAAAACAACGATAATTTTCGCCCTTGAAAGGGCTGTTTAAAAGAATAAAAATGTCAAAAATTTTCGTAGTAAAAATTCCGAAAATTTTTGACATTTTTATTTTTCATTCTAGAGAAAAATCGGGGTTTGAAAGCAAGAAAATTGGTCTTAAAAAGCAAAAATCACGAGTTTATTTTTCAAAAACATAGGTTTTGAGCTCCGTTTTCTATGGTTTTGCGTTGCAAAACCTATCATCTTGGAAAGCAAAACCTATGGTTTTGGTCTGCAAAACGATAGGTTTTGAAAAACAAAAGAGCGATTTTTTTTGCATATTTGCGCGCTTACGACCTTAAAACCTTGAGCCTCAACATCTTATAATATCATGCATTTTTTGGCGTTTTTTCGGACAAAATATTTTTTTGTTCAGAATTCTCGAGTTTTGAGGGCGTTAATTGGGGATTTTTGGAAATAAAATGTCAAAAAATTTCAAAAGGGATGCCCCCTCCTGACCTCCCCCTTAGGGGGAGGAATGAAGAGGGAGATAAAGGACATTTGCTTGACAAGCATACGTCTGCACTCCTAAGCGAAGCGTCACTCCTACACTCCTACACTCCTTTAAAAAGAGATTAGGGATTGCCTACTGTAGGGGCAGATCAGCGTATCTGCCCGATAGACAAAAAAGTATTTCACCACGACTCAATACCCCACTATCTTCTTCACTCCCTTAACATCCGGTGCTTTCAAGTCAATGATTGAGGCATTCTTAACATCGTCAAGCACTACCGCTGGACGGTAGTCAGTCTTCATTGTATGGAAAGTAACATGATTGACATCAAGTCCATCGACATGGCGGGCAAAAAGTCCGTAAGCAGGTGTTTCCTTGGCAAACTTAGGCTCTGGATAATTTGTTCCCTGCTCTCGATACTGACGCTTTGCCAACTCAGCCTTACCACCGCCACGATAATATATTCGGATGTTGTTCAATGATATATTGCGCAAAGGATAATCAGGCATTCCTGTGACAATGATTCCCGCAAGCGAGTCAACATCATGCATAATAACATTGCTTATTGTAATATCGCCTCCATACGAGACATCGGTGCGCTCCTTCGGTCCACGGTTGCGACAACCGGTGGTGATATATATCGGATAGTGATGAACATGGTTCATGGTTATATTGCTTACCACAATATTCTCCATCCTGCCTTGGTCCACTTCCTCGAAAGCCAATCCGCTGCTATACATAAAAGCGCAATTGCTCACAGCAATGTTCTTGTAGCCTCCGTTTGACTCAGTGCCAAGTTTGAATCGTCCGCAAACCCAGTTAACTTTTTCCGGAACATACGTTCCGTCAAGCAATGTTCCAAGCTTATAACCTGTGATAATACAATTATTAATTGCTATATGCTCACATGCCACAGGTTTCTTTAGTGTATATGAGCTTTTTAATACTATAGCATCATCGTTGGGAGTGTTTACCTTGCAGTTGGTAACAGTCATATACTTGCAACAGTCAATGTCTATACCATCACGATTGGTGTCGATGGTTACATTATCTATTGTACCGAGCTCACACCCAGACACTATGATTGCGAAATGACCGCCTCGGAAAATGGTTACATCACGTATCAGCACATTACGACAGAGTTTCAGCGCAATGGCCTTGTCGCCCGTTCCAATGCTTCCGCCCTGCACTCTGCCTCCTTTCTCCGTATCGCGTTTGGTCAGTCCTTGACCATCTATTCGTCCACGTCCTGTTATTGACACATTCTCCTGACCAACAGCATAAATCAAACTGTTATGGAAATAAGTGTGTCCACCATCTTGGTATTCCGGTCCACCAAAAACCTCTGATGGGTCATACGCCTTCATTGAGGCTGGGGCAGCAATGATTGTTGCACCTGGAGTAATATGCAGTTCCACATTACTCTTCATGCGGATGCTTCCACACAGATATTTGCCCGTTGGCAGAACAACCCTGCCACCGCCATCTGCGACACACTTCTCTATGGTTGCATTAATGGCTGTGTGGTCGAGCGTGATACCATCGCCTTTAGCGCCAAAATCCTTCACGTTATAATCTGCCGCTGCAAGAAGGCAAAGCGGCATAAAGCAGTTTAATATTAAAAGCAGTTTTCTCATAACATAAATATTTACTCCATGCAAAATAAATAGAAAAATATTAGAATACAAAATAAAAAATAAGAGATTGGTTATAACTATCGCTTATTTTCTTAATTTTTTATTATCTTTGCCGAAAACAAATCTATTTAATGACAAAAATAAAACTTCTGTTTACTTATATATTTATGTTTGCTGTCTTTGCCAAGGCAGCTGACATAGACAACCTTTCATTTTCTGGCAGACGCATAACTACAGCAAATGGTCTGTCGAGCAATACTGTTTACGACATCCAGCAAGACAAAAACGGGTTCATCTGGTTTGGAGCCGATTACGGTCTGTGCAGATACGATGGATATTCGTTCAACAATTACCTCTCGCTGAGCAGCGACAGGACTAAAAGAAGTGATGCCACTATAGGTAATCTTTACAAAGACGATGAGAACAACCTTATATGGATTCACACATCCACATTCACATTTGCGTGCTACGACATTGAGAAAGGGCGTTTTATTGACTATACCGGCAAAGGAGACGAGCAACGTTCATTCAGGCGTTTTATCAGACAGGGAGACACTCTTTGGATGTATGACACCCGCAACGGCATAAGGCGCATATCCTATGAAAACGGAGAGTTTGCCTGCAATGACTATAATACCGAAAACAAGACATTGCCGACAAACCACATCGCAAGAATGGTTGAAGATGATGCTGGAAATGTTTGGGCCATGGCCACCGGCGGTCTGATAAGGATAGACAAAGAAGGAGACATAAAGATATTATCACAAGGAAAACGGCAGATTGACGGTATCAGTCACAATAACAAAGTGGTGTGCCTTGAAGAAGGCAATACAATAAAGATATACTCGTCTGATGGCGATGAGGTAGGCAGCAAGGTTATTCCTGCACATCACGGCAATATTAAATCTCTGCGCAGCCACTTTATATGGCAGGGCAAATGGATGCTTTTTGGATATAAGACAATTGCCATCGACCTCAACACATTTGAAGTGACCAGCAATCCACAATGGCAAGTGCCTAACGGATGGCTGCTGGACGCCATTGACGGATATTTTTTCGAGTCAAACAGAAGTGGAAAACTATGGATGTTCACCCCAGAGGGCGAGGTTAAGGAACTGGAACTTATTCCCGACTTGAAATATACAGCTGAGCGCAATCGCCGTTACAACATTAAGAGAGACAAAAATGGCTTATTCTACATAGCCACATACGGTAATGGTCTTTTTATATACGACCACAAGAACAACCGTATGAGACACTTGTCTGCTAATGACGAACAGCCAGCAATATCCACCAACTATCTCATAAACCTGCTTGTAGACCGTAGCGGATGCATTTGGGTGTCGCAAGAGTCATCTGGCGTTTCGTGCATATCAGTATCTGAACATCCCGTTGCCACATTTGTTCTGCCTCAACCAGAGCGCAGAGGCGACTTATCAAACTTTATCAGGATGACAACAGCCGACAGCGATGGCAATATCATACTATCTACATCAGACAACAAGATGTATAAGTATGACATCAACACAGCCAAGACAGAGATGACAGGCGAGCAGAATGCCTGCGTTTACGCCTATCATAAAGACAAACGCGGAAACATCTGGATGGCAACAAGGGGCGATGGCCTGTATGTTGGTGACAGACATTACCGAAGAGGCGGCACAGGGAAAGACTATCTGCTTAGCGACAATTTTCAAGACATTGCTGAGGATGGCAAAGGCAGGATTTGGCTGTCAACAAATGAAGAGGGATTAATTATGGCAGAATATGCCGAAGACGGCAGCATAGGTTTCCAACAGTTTTTGGCACGCAACTACAACGAGATGCGAGTGCGCCAAATAGCTTTAGACAACAAAGGAAGACTGTGGATATCATCATATAACGGTCTTTATATGCTTGACACCAATATAGACGATGTTAATGACAACGGTTTCAAGTGCTTCAACAAAGACAACAACACTCTGTCGTTCAATGAGGTAAAATGCGTAACATGCTCTTCTGACGGTTATCTGTGGATAGGAGGAAAAGGCAGTGGCGTGGTAAGATGCAAATACGACGAACAGGGGCAGCTCATCACTCTCACACGTATCACGACCAAAGAGGGTCTCGCTGGCAACACCATATCATCAATAACTGAAGACAACAACGGCAACATCTGGGCGGCTACTGAAAATGGTTTGTCTATGATTTACGATAAGGACCTAAAGATACGCACATTCCGCTTTGGAGGCAATATTGAGCGTAACATATATTCAGACGAATGTGCGCTAAGGCTCAACGATGGCAGACTTCTCTTTGGCACGCGCTACGGCATGAACATCATAACACCTGAGCTTGTAAACGGGCATGGGGATATCATGCCGCAGCCAACAGCAACTATCACTGATATCATGGTAAACGGACAATCAGCAAGTGACAGTTGCATATTCATAAAGGCACCTAACTACTGCAAGGAGATAACACTCGACTATAAGGACAATTCCATTTCCTTATATTTCTCTACTCTTGAGTTCTCGGGCCTTCAGTCTGCCCTTTACCAATATTACATGGAGGGTGTGGATGAAGACTGGCGACCGATGACAAGCATCAACTATGCCGACTACAACAACTTATCACCAGGCGAATATGTGTTCCACCTAAGAGCACTGAGCCACGACAAGTGGGGAGACACTCATACACTCACAATAACAATCAGCCAGCCATGGTACAACTCATGGTGGGCATGGCTCATATATATTTTACTGATAATAGTACTTGGACTCTATATGTACAACAATGCCCGTGAACGACTTAGATTGCACGAGCAGATGAAGGTGGAGAAACAGGTGACGGAGTTCAGAATGAACTTCTATACAAACATTACACACGAACTCCGCACGCCACTTGCCATAATACAGGGAGCCGTCAACAAACTTCAGATAGACAGCACATCAAAGGCCGCCATGCAAACAGCACAAAGAGGAACAAAGCGATTGCTGAAAATGGTGAACCAGCTAATGGAGTTCAGGAAAGTAAACACGGGAAATATGCTGCTGAGCGTGGAGCAGGATGACATCATAACCTTTGTGCGCGATGTGTATCATGACTTCTGGAGCATAGCTGAGCAGAAAGGATTAAATATGACGTTCATGCCTTTTGCCAAGCATCATATAATGTTGTTCGACAAGCAGATGATGGAGACAATGACATACAATCTGCTGAGCAATGCCATTAAATATACTCCAGAGAAAGGTTGCATCGCTGTTAAGATAAAAAGAGAGTCGCAAGACGGCAAAGACTTCATTGCCATAACAGTAGTAGACGACGGTCCTGGCATAAGCAAGGAGCAACAGGCGAGTCTGTTTCAGCCGTTTATGCACGGAAACGTGTCTACTGGTGGCATGGGCATCGGACTATATACCTCACATCGCATGGCATCATTGCATCATGGTTCGCTTGAATACAAGAGGGTTGGCGGTGCTTCTTTGTTCACTATCAGAGTGCCGGACACTGAAAACGAATACTCTGAGAATGAGCACAAAAGGAGTCTGGCACTTGACACGACATACCAGAAGCAAGAATATAACGACGAGCAGATATTGCGCGAGCCGCTGCCTGATTCTTTCAACGATATCACCATTGCCATCATTGAGGACGATTATGACATGATGGAACAGATAAGCAGTGAAGTGGCAAAATATTTCCACGTCAACAGATACCTCAACGGACAGAGTGCCTTAGAGAGCATCACCGCTGACAATGCCAAACAACCGGCTCTGATAATTTGTGATGCCATGCTGCCCGACATGGAGGGATTCGACATAGTAAAGCAATTGAAGTCTGACGCAGACACTGCCCACATCCCTATTATCATGCTCACCGCACTTAACGACGAGCGACACCAGCTGAGATGTTATGAGGCGGGCGGCGACGACTATATGGTGAAACCATGCAATTTCAGACTTCTCATAGGAAGAGCAGTACAGCTTATCCAGAAGAACAGCAAGAAGCAAAACGCAAAACCTGTCAACAATGAAACCGTTGTTGCTGCCACCACTTCGCCTCAACATCCATCCATCATAATATCTGCTGCCGACAAGCATTTCTTTGACAGGCTAAACATCATCATCTCGCAGCATTTAGGTGACAGCGAGCTAAATGTGGACATGATGGCAGAGAAGATGGGCATGGGACGCACAAAATTCTTCAACAAAACAAAAGAGCTGACAGGCATGTCGCCTAACAAATACCTGCAGAACGAGCGCATGAGGGTGGCTGCAGACCTGCTAAAGAATGGTGAGTTCACTGTTTCTGAGGTTAGCTACAAGGTTGGCATTCAGGATGCATCTTACTTCAATAAGTGTTTCAAGGCGAAATATGGAGTTGTGCCAAGCAAATACGGCAAAATAAAAGCCTAAATAATAACCTAGGATTTCCTAGCCCCCTATGATTTCCTAGAACCCCTAGAATTTCCTAGAGTCTCCTAGAATTTCCTAGAGCCAACACTTATTTTATAAGGTTTAATTCTTCAAGCTTCTCAAACATCTTTTTGCCAAGCGATTCCGTTCCTGCAGAATCGAAATGCAAAACATCCTTGCCTAAAGGGGCATCACCGAGGTCTATGAGATAAACATGATCCAACTCGCTTGCCACTTTTCGCTGCGCCTCCTCTACCCTGCTGCTATACTGTCTGCTTTTGCGCGACACAGTTCCAAAGATAAACGGCAGTGTTTTGTCTTTCTCATCGCATGTCTTCTCATATATGGCATTGCGCATATAGCAAATCATATCCTTGAAATTCTGGTAATAATTGTCAGCCCTCTTGCGGTCGCTCTCACCTTGATGCCACATGATGGCTTTCACATCATAACCGTGCTGAAGTTTGCTCAATGTTACATCAACACAATCATAAAATCCTTCGATAAGCGATTTGGTAAGAGACTTGCCCTTGTTAATATCCCCACGATAGGCTTTATTCACTGCCAGCCACTCTGCATCAGCACACCATACAGGTTTCACTGGAGACGTGGCTGCAGTATCTATAGACGTTCCTCCCTCAGTGCATTTTATTGAATAGAAGTCTGTCTGTAAAGACTTTTCAATAAGATAGTTTGTAACATCGCAAAAGGCCCATCGCTCTTTCATATTATCGAAGTTACGTTTCTCAAACATGCCATCACTTGACGATGTTACTTTTTTATAATGCAAATACTCGTAGCCATCCTTCAGGTATTCTGGAAGCTGACTGTTATACACACGCCCGTCTGCATTCGACTGTCCTGCTGTCAGGAACACGCTTGCCGGCTGGGCATAAATTCCGCCTATTGAAAGAAGCATTGCCGTTAAAGCAAAAATCTTTTTCTTCATAATTTCATATCAATAAAGGTCCTTAAAGTCCAACAGGACCTTAAAGACCTTTAAGTTTTTACTTAACAACCTTTCTGCCATTTATCAGATAAACACCGCGCTGCAAACCTTCAAGCGCCTCACCATACTTAACCTTGCCACGTATAAGCATGCCATCGGCTGTATAAACGCTTACTTCGGTATCATCAGTGATAACTCCACTTATGCCTGAGGTCTCTGCGCTTGCCACCTTAAGCACACCTGTTGTCAGGAGTTCTGAGTCATCCCAAGTAATGTCTTGTGCTAACGAAATGGTCTTCAGCACGTATGTGCCGCTCTGTGTACCTGCGCCATCGAATATTGTTATCTTATCGCCAGCCTTTAGAGTGCGTGCTGCATCTACTACAATAAGCAGGGTGTCGCCGTTATGCTTGATAGAGCCTTTTATCTTGAACTTATCGTTTGATGATGCACCTATCTTGACCTGAATTGTTCCGCCGGCATTAAGTATCACATTGCCATTAGCCTTAAGAGTTCCAACATTTCCGTTGTAACCGGCTGACAACAATCCGCCCTTGTTAACAACAATAGAGTAAGCACAACCGATACCAGTAAGTTCTGCACCGCTGTTAACGGTTATAGAACCGCTTGTCACTGCACCTGGAGCTGAAATAAATGGTTCATTGTAGAGTTGCAATGTTCCGCCGTTTACATATATTGGCGAAGTACTGCCACTGGTCTTGAGGGTCAAGACACCGGCACCAACCTTCTGGATTGACTTAGCCTTAAACAAGCCAGAGAATGAAGTGCTCATGCCGTTATGTCCGATAGTATAACTATCCTGGCTATGGCCGAGTGTACAATCGTTAGCACCTGCTGCAGACGAAAGTGAACCGAATGATGTTGTTACAGCCTGTTGGCTAGAACCATTTGATGAATAGTGACCGATAAAGCTGCCTGCTGTCATCACGACATTTGTCTTAGACATATCTGTAACATTGCTCTGCAAACGGAAGTTGGCGCCCTGAACATTGAGCGTTCCCTCGAAGGCAGAGAAGTTAGCGCCGATATCATTGCGAACACCGTCAGAGATAATGGTCAGTTCACCCTTACCCTTGAAAGAACCGTTGATAGCACCGCGTGTTGTTCCCTTTACCAAGCTCTTTGTGCCTTCCTGCACTTCTGTCACATAATTGAATATAGGACGTGTACTTGAGTTGTTCATGTTTATCAGATGAACCTCACCGCCAGCCAAGGTCATGTTGCCGCCAGTCTTACAGAATGTAGCATTCCATGCGCCTTGAGCAACTACTCCCTTCTTTACTATAATACCAGGGAATGTGTTGGCTCCTCCATAAGTGAAGTTGAGCTGTCCCATACCATCTTTTACAAGATAGCCATTACCCTTGGTGATAGACTTCAGTGACAGTGAACCGCCTTGTTTGAAGACGTTGATTGTCGAAGTGTCGCTAACAAGGTTTATCACGCGGTCGGTCGACATATTGGTTGCGTTTATCTTCAATGTTCCGCCAGCCAACTGTATGCCATCGGCATCTTTAGATGCGCCTAAGGCCGACGGACGACCGCTATTGTCGATATTTGTAATGGTAAGCGTACCTTCGTTGATAATCGTCTTGCCGGTATAGTCGCTGTTCTTCAAATCAACCACTACCTCACCCTTGCCATTCTTAACAACATCACCGCTACCGCTGATACCGCCATTGCCACTAAGATTATATGTGCCAGTGTTGAAATCGAAAGTAACACCCTTGGTTACAACCATATCATTGATGGTTATATTGCGGTTGCCCGACTTGTCATTAAACACAACGGCATCGTCAACAACAAAGTTGGTTGGAGCACCATCATATTCAAAGTTCAGTGCCTTGTAGTCCCAAGCATTTGTTTCATTGCCAGTCCACATAACACCTGTCATTGGAGCGCGTGACTTACTTACAGAGAGCACAAGTTTCTTGCCGTCGTTCACCAGTTTGTAGTTAACACCAGTAAGTCCCTTGGTTATAATCTTTGTCACATCGGCTGTCAGTTTTCCTGTACACTCGGCAATAACATAGTCGCCTTCTGCCAAATCTGTGTGATTAACAGCCAGATAGTTTGTATTCTCCAAGGTAAGGTTGCCATCTACAACCAACTTACCGCACTTGCCATCAGCAGCAGAAATCTCCAGATACACATCGCCTGTTACTACAAGATCCTTAGCAAATGTCATTACGCCATCTGTTCCCACTGGCATCAGTCGGCAACCCTCATAGTTGAGAGCACCTTCAAAGTCGACATTGCCCTTTACTGTAACATTACCAGACAATGTTCCCTTTGCTCTGAGCGACACAGGACCTGCTATTGCTCCATTAACACACAACATGCCCTCGCTTATTATGGTCTGGCCTGTATATTCAAGATTGTTGTTGAATGTCACAGTACCAAGCATAGACTTCCACAGTTCCATATCACCGGCCAATGTTCCTGTACCGCTAAAGGTATAGTCATGACCACGAGGTGTCATCAGATAGACTGTCTTTGGTTTCAATGTACCGTTGATTGCTATTGCCTGACTGTTGTCACCACTAACATCAAATATTAATGACTTTCCGTCAACATAGTTCTGTGCTACAGTCATGTCATAAGATGTAAAACCGCTACCATTTGCGCTCCATGCTGCACCACTCTTCCAACGGTAATCTGTCATCATTGTAGGAGGCAGTGGAGGATAAGGCATGTCGCCACCAAGATAGAAACTTGGACATGGTGACTGATAATATCCGCGGCCTGTACAGTCAAGACGATAATGAGGGTCTTCCTGAAGAGTATAGAAACTATAATCTGTAGCTATATTGGTGGTATAGCCAACAAGACCAGTACTTGTTGTTTCTGTTTGCTTTGCTATAATAACCTCTTCGCGCCAGTCACCGGTGATATCACCCATAAATGCTGGGCGGTTTGCCCAACCTGTGTGTGTTGCCCAATTACTTTCTTTTGAAAATTCGCACAAACGTGAGCCGTTGTATTTTACAATCATTGCATTGCTGCCATATCCGTTACCGCCTGGTGAACCAATCAGCTCGCGCTGCAAGTCGCCATCCCACCATGATGACTCATGAGGATATGCCGTTTCACCTTCCTTTATTATCTCGCCCTTACAGTCATACAATCCACCAAGCAACGAGAACATTTCCCATCCCTTTCGACTGGCATCAACATCCATACAACGGCCACGACCAACGTCTACGACATTTGGCAAATACCACTCCTTGATATGCTCACCTGTACGAGCATCATAGAGCACCTGGCCCATCAATGCCGACTGCTGAATGGCAAAAACCTCCATACCAGGACGCTCTGGGTCTATGTCGGTAACATCGAAACGGTCGCCATGACCAATACCAGCCGAATATACCAATCCTTTTACTGGATTCCAGCCAAATCCACCTTCAAGAATTTCGTCAATGCCGTCGCCGTCGGTATCGGCAACACGCACCTGATGGAACTCAGCACAATGAGGTGTTCCATAACTTCTCGCCCATGTCTTGTCGTGATGCCAGTTGGCAGCCTTGCCACTTGTCCAGTCGTAAGTCCATGACAGCATGTAATAATGATGACCATCGCTGTTTCTGCGGTTGTAGCACTCTACTGCCAAAGAAGGGTGAACACCATCGAAATAGCAGATAGCAAACTTAGCACCGAGGAAAGCATACTCTGTACCGTTGTTATCATTGAAATAGTCACCACGGTTATTACGGCTATACTGATCCGTACGGTCTCTTATCTCATTATATTTAAGTTCGTTGCAGTCAATCTCCTCACCTGTCTTACCATCTATTACGGAAATATAGAACGGAGGATTCTTGCTTGACGGGCGATAGTCAACAATACCATCGCCATCTGTATCGGCATTGCTGCTTCCATTAGCATATTTTCCCCAAGTGTTGTTTGCCTTATCCCAAAAACGGCTGCCGTCAGATGTTTTCAATATCACTTCACACTTGCCATCACAATTGATGTCGTATGCTAAAACCGCATCGTTCTGACCTGCACAGATATCAACATTAGGTCCTGCATCGATAGTCCAAAGGCATGTTCCGTCAAGAGTATATGCCTGAAGTTTATGTGATGTGTTAGCGAAATCGTCTGATATACGGTCAACGAGCATAGCATCAAATTCACCATTGCCATCCAAATCCATCGGCCATACATACTTACACTTATAAGCGTTGGGATTCAAGACTGTTTTTTCGAAATTGAAGTCGAAATAGACATTGTTATATGCCTGCGTCTTATAGAGAAATGGCGCACTCTTCTCACCTTCCACACCATTAGCAACCACAGTTACAGCAAGTTCTGTATTATTGACTATGCTTGCACTGTAATTTGTCTTAGTTATTGGCGCAGAGTTCACCTTGGTGTACTCTGTGGCTCCTTTCGTACGCTTGTAAAGGTTGTAGGTGCAATTTTCCGGCTCCTGTGCCAGTTTACGCCATGTCACCAGCACCTTACCATCGCGACTAGTAGCCACGACCGAACGCTCGAGTTTCTGCTGTATTCGCTGTGCCATAAGACATGATGGCAATAATGCCATCATCAGTAAAAAAATAGCTGTTTTCTTCATATTTTTTGTTTTTAGTTATTGCTTTTAGAATGGGCGTTTTTGGGGGATTTCTAAAGGGCCTAGAGGTTCTAGAGGTTCTAGGGATTCTAGAGGTTCTAGGCCTTCCTATCCACTCCCCCCCTATCATACGCAAAATTATAAAATAAAAAAAACACTGAACCATGATTATTGTCCATAATTCAGTGTTTTTGTACACAATGATTATTTTTTAATTGCTTTTGCTATCACCTGCGCCATTTTCTTTGCGCCTTTAGCATTGGGGTGGATACCATCAGAAAGCATTTCCTCACCATTCGGATCAATAAGCGGATTGAGGTCGATTATCTCGATCTTGTTTTTCTTTGCCACCTTCTTTATCATTGGGATAACATCGGCAGTGATTACAGAATCACGTATCTGTCCTTGCTTGTCATTAGTCTGATGATTTGCCTTAAGCGGATTGCACAGATATATCACTGGTTTGGCAGGAAGTGAGCTAAGTTCGTCTATCATCTGCTGCATGTCCTTTGTATATTCCTTGCTATGCTTGTCCCAGTTTATTGGTTTGCTGTCGTTTGTGCCAAGCTTTATCACAACGATATTGGGATTGAATGCCTTTGCCTCTGCCCAAGCCTTCTCTTTCATATACGGACGGTTGCCTTTGTTAAGCATTGTGCGACCGCTCACACCGAAGTTCTTTACGCAATAGTCATTGCCAAGAATCTTCTGCATCTGTGCAGGATAACTGTTCACATCAACCATATCGATGCCATGGCCATCGGTAATACTGTTGCCCACGCATGCCACGCGCACAGCATCCTTGGTTGGCAAACTTAGAGTCTGCAGCCAGTTGCTCAACTCGGCTGTCATCTGCTTATGGTTAGCAAATGTGCTGCGGAAACCAAATCCATGACCGCCTGCTGGATAGATGTGCATAGCTGCTGGCACACCTGCCTTACGCAAAGCCATAAAATAAGGAATACAGTTAGTTGCCGGTGGTACTGCGCGGTCATCGCCAGCAGTGAAGATAATAGCTGGCGGTGTCTGATGACGGCGCACTGCGTTCATGTTTGAGAACTGCTTAACCAGTTTCTCATCCTTTCTGCCGTCGCCAAGGAAGTTTACACATGAGCCTTTGTGTGTCATCTTCTCATCCATTGATATAACTGGATAGAAAAGTATCTGAAAATCCGGGCGAGCCTCAATCGGTGAATGATTGGCTGTGGTTGATGCCAGATGACCGCCTGCTGAGAAACCCATGATACCCACAGCATAAGGACTGACATTCCATGCCTGAGCACTATCGCGCACCATACGAATGGCATTCTGAGCATCACTCATTGGTACAGTACGATCGCCTTTAGGCATACGGTATTTCAATACACAGTATGTTATTCCCTGACTATTGAAGAAGTCAGCCCAGTCTGTACCCTCATTCTGCATTGACAGATGTGAATAGCCTCCGCCAGGGCATCCCACTACGGTCTTGCCATTGGGATTCTGTGGCAGAAACACTTGCACGTTAGATTCTCCGTCGGGAGTGATGTTTACTGTTAGCTTTCTTGCTGTCTGAGCCTGACAGACAAAAGCAACGGCCGCTAGAGCTACTATAGATAATAATTTCTTCATATTATTCCAGTTTTAAGTTTCATTTTGCAAATATAAGAATAAACCACGAATAACACGAATTTCGCGAATTATTTTTGATATAGGCCAGACCTAATTTAATTCGTGAAATTCGTGTAATTCGTGGTTTATCGTTCCCTCACAAGGGAAGGATTAGAAGCGGACCGTTTATTTAAAAGGCAAGTACCAGTTCTTCTCGTCTAAGAGGTCCTTAACAGGATTGTTCTTCTCGAGTTTCTTAGCAAACCACTGGTTACCATAGTTAGCACCATAGAGACCTGCGCGGTTCTTAGAACGTGCCATACGGGTAAGGTCACCAAAGCGGTTGCCCTCAAATGCCATATCAAGTGCGCACTCGTCGCAGATAAGGTCTTCCATAGCATTGATGGTATCTTCCTTTGTTGTGCCTACAGCCACCTGATACTGAGTAGCAATCTGCTTCATCTTCATGCCTACGATAGTATCGAGCTGGTACTTTGACATTCCAGGGAAATAACCTATTCCGTTCTGGTCGCTAACCATTCCGGCACCTCTAGCATGAATACCTGTTGTCAGCAGTTCATAGAACTCAAGGTTGGCCTCGCTAAGCAGTGGATAAGTGGTTGTGAGAAGTGTCTTTGTCTCATCTTTGAGGTATGTGGCAAAATCAAGTGTATTCTTGCTCATACCGTCCTTTAGGATAGCAAAGGCAGCATCGTAATATCCCATGCGGTTGAAAGCCTCTGCAAGGCGCAACCAAACAGTGGTCTTACGATAAAGGAAAATATTACCATTATTATACTTATTCATCCACATCATGAGTGAGTCTTCTCCCTCACCTTTCTCTGCGATATTAGAAAGACGACTATCACCCAACTTGAAAGAGTTGGTGGTTCTGTTGTCAACGTCAGTATCTACAAGATAATAGAAATCTGTAGAGTCTGACAATGATACATAAGTCTCAGATGGCTGAAGTTGAACATACTCTACTTTTGGACACTGTCTTGCGTTGTCTGTAGAATAATAGTCATAACCAAATGCCATAGGCACGTTGGTAGTTGCACCTTCAAGACGGTTGACTGCCATTGGGATGTAAGTGATAAGATCACCATTGCCATTAGGAGTATTGAAAATTGCCTGCCAGCTTAAACCGCTGCGGCCCGCAGTACCTCCATAATCAGATGGCATTTCAAATCTATTGATTCCCATTGAAGACAAATAATTCGAATAAATATCACCACCTTGTCTGCCATTACCTGTCAGATAAACAGTGTAATAATGTGCAGCATTACTATAGTCGCCAGTCTCAAGATAGAGGTCGCCAAGAACAACGTCAACAGGCGCAAAAATATTCTGATAGTTTATTTTCTTTGCCTCTCCCCAGTTTGTTGAACCAACATCAATGGTACCACCTGTACCTGGCACCTGCAATGTTGAATACTGTGCCAAATCTGGAGCCAGATTAGCTACTATCTCGTTGATTCCATACTCAGGGAAATTACCGCCATCAATCTGACTTATCTTTGTTAGAGGCTCTGTGAAGAATGGCACCTTGCCATAATTCTTAGCCAACTGGAGATAAGCCCATGCACGGATAGCCTTAACAGCTGCATACTCCTTCATAACCACTTGCTCAGAACCTGTAAGCAATGTTGTGTCACGATGAGCAATATAGTAGTTACAGTTGTTAATCACACGGTAATAAACGTATGCACTGTCGTACTTGTTTGCTGTTGTCGCAGAGAAGTTAGCAAGTTCTCTGAGGTTCTTGTCGGTATAATATGTAGTAGCCACCAAGTCGCCACGCATCTCACCCTGGAACACATACTGGTCAGCAAGCTGCTGCAAAGCCTGTGCTATACCGAAAGCATAGAACATAGAGTCGGCCTTTGCGTCGATCTGAGGCTCAAACATCTGACGAGAGCTTTCTGTCTCAAGCATGTCTGAACAGCTGGTTACTGAGCCTAAGCCCAGTACCGCTGCTATTGCAATTATAATCTTTTTCATACTTCTGCTTATAAATTAATCTTAACACCTAATGAGATTGAGCGTCCCTGAGCAAGGTTGCCACAGTCAATACCCTGATAGTAAACACCATTGCCAATGCTAAACTCTGGGTCGCTGCCCAAATACTTGGTAAGAGTTACAAGGTTCTGTGCCTCTGCCCAAATTGTCAAGCCCTGAAGCCATGTCCATGTACCAGGAACAGGCACACGATAAGAGAGGTTTACAGTCTTCAGACGCAGATAGCTGCCATCCTCTATCCAGCGATCGCTGAAACGGTTGTTGCCCATTGGGTCACCGAATATAGCGCGTGGCAGTTCAGCCTGCTGACCCTCATAACGCCAGTGGTTGGTTGATGCCACCTGCTGGTTGTAGAATGTGCTTCCTGAGTTGAGGATAGAGCGCTGGTAGTTGAACACATCGTTGCCAAGGCTATAGTTGAAGCCAAGGCTCAGTGTGAGGTCTTTCCAGTTAACCTTAGCGAAGATATTTCCGTAGATGTCTGGGTTAGGATCGCCGATAACCACGCGGTCGTTCTCGTCAATTCTGCCCTCACCTGTCATGTCAACAAAGTGTACATCACCAGCCACAAAGTTCTGCTTGTTACCTGCTGCGTCCTCCATGTAGAGATAGTCGCCATTGCCAGCGGCCTTAGCCTCAGCATCTGTTGAGAACACGCCATCAGTCTTGTAACCGTAGAACAATCCTACTGGATTACCTACAGAAGTAATCATATCAGCACCATAAACAGTTGTGATGAAATCACCATCAGGCAACTTTGTCACCTCATTCTTATAGTGACCAACGGTTGCTCCAACCTCTACGCGCCAGTCCTTAGCAACAACAGGTTTTGCTGTGAATCCAAACTCAAAACCAGTGTTCTTCAGCTCACCGCCGTTTGTCCAGTAGTTGTTGATACCACCGATAGGATTAGAGAATGCCTTCAGTGTGAGCAGGTCCTTAGTGTTGTGGATGAAGTAGTCGAAGTTAATGCCAAGACGGTTGTCAAGGAAGTAAGCCTGAAGACCGAAGTTCATCTTATTGGTTGTCTCCCACTTAATCATGTCGTTACCAATGTTTGTAAGCTGAGCACCAATGAGGTTGCCGTTATATCTAACAGCTGAATAGCTTGTGCGTGCGGCATAGTTGCTGATGTCGTCGTTACCGCTGATATCGATACCAGCGTTAAGACGCAGATAGTTTACACCGATGTTCTTTGGGAACCACTTCTCATTGCTCATCACCCAACCGAGCTGCAAGCTTGGGAAGATAGCCCACTTAACACCAAACATATCCAGACCGTCGGCATTCATACCAAAGCGGCTGTTACCCTCGCCGAGCAATGATATAGTAGCGAAATAGCGGTTCATGTAGTTGTAATCAACGTTGCCATACCACTGAATGGTCTTCCAAACGTCATTCACACCATCGATATCCTGATAACCAGCATCCTTTGACAATGCTGGGTTCTTGTCATTGGTTACACCATTATACTCTGTTGACAAGTCGCTGTTGTCATAAGAGAAATAGTTGTAACGGAAACCAGCGAAAGCAGCCAATGAGTGCTTGCCAAACTGACGGTTCCAGTCTAACTGTGCGCTTGCCACGATATTGTTTTCCTTGGCAAACATAGACATGGTCTTACTTGTAACAGTACCCAAGTCAGCAATCTCAAATGGAGGCACGCCATTGTAAGGACGATAGTAGCGCTGCGCATTACGGTTAAGAGTATAGCTAATCAATCCGCTAAGAGAGAGATTCTTGCTGAACTCATACTTTGGAGCGAGCAACACATTGAGCAATGTGTTTTCTGCCTTGTTCTTGTTGTCACCATTAGCATTCTTGATGATTGCCACTGGGTTGGCAAGAGCATATCTGTCGTCGTTATGAATCTGATAGAAGATATCATCATAGTTGCTCAACAGGTTTGTAAAGCCACCCACCATCTTGTTATACTGGTATGGGCTTACAATTGGAGCCTTGATAAGAGCAAGCGCTGTTGGTGATGTGATGGCGCCTGAATTGAGGTCTGAGTAGAAACCATCGTCAAACACCTGAGCATTAGTTCTTGAGATAGACACGTCGAAACGTGTTGACAGTTTTTCTGTGATTGTGATGTCGGTGTTGAAGCGCATGTTCATGCGGTTAAAGTTGGTCTCCTCAACAGTACCCTGAGAGTCCATGTAACCAACTGCGAGGTTGTACATACCAACATCGTCACCACCCTGCACGTTGATGCTGTAGTTCTGTGTCAGTCCCTCTTTGTAAACATGGTCTGCCCAGTCTGTATTATTATGATATACATTATAATAATAATAGTTAGGGTCGTCGTTCAGGAAACGGAACTGAATGTCGCGCTTCTGGATATCCTCGATTGTACCAAGAATCTCTGTAGCGTATGTGCGATACTGTGTTGCGTCCATCATTGTTGGCAACTGTGGTATGAGGCTCACACCTGCTGAGATGTTGGCATCGATACGTGTAGCCATGCTGTGGCCGCGCTTTGTATCAATAAGGATAACACCGTTGGCACCACGAGCACCATAAAGAGCTGTAGCATTCTTAAGAACCTTTACAGAGGCGATATCGTCTGGAGAGATATTTGCCAGGATATTTGTAAACTGTCCATGATGCAGTGAGCTGCGGTTACGCTGCATATCCATTTCAATACCGTCAACAACAATCAGCGGCTGAGCGTTTGATGTTATTGAGTTAAGACCACGGATAAACATAGAAGCACCGCCATCAGCTACGCCAGAGCGCATGATGCTGCGGATATCACCGCCAAGCTTATTTCCAATCTCACCATCGATAGTAGAAGCTGTCTGTGACACATCGAAGCTGTTCTCAGCAGTGATGGTTGTACCTGTTCCGTACATCTCCTCGAACTTATCACTGAGCATCTTCACTGTAACAAACTGTTCATTGTCGTCAGTGTTGATTGCCACCTGCTGTGACAGGAACTCTGGAGCAAAAACATACAATGATGTGATGAATGTTGGCAGTTTAATAGTAAACTCACCCTTCTCATTGGTCATTGCGGTATAGCGGTTATGACCTAAAGCCTGCAACTGGATACCTGCAAGAGGTGCCTTTGAAGCCTGATCCAATACAATACCCTTAACAGTCATCATTGGATATTCAGGAGCTTTGTTGCCGGCACGCTTAGTTATCTTAGCCTTAGCCTCACTTTCATCGGCATCCTGTGCAAGTACAGGTGCAGCGCAGAGACCCAGTGCAAGGGCACAGATTGCGAATCTGAGATTCGGCAACTGTATTCTATTTAATATAGTGCTCTTCATAATTACTTCTGATTTTCTTCAAACTCTACGAGTTCTACTGGTTTCATAATAATTGCTGCTATACGCAATGCTCGTGTATATGTCTTCAGCAATGTTGCATTGAACACACTCATCGGAGACGAAATCTTCAAGTCAGGCATGATTGCCTTTCCACCGTTTTCTGGCAAGCCATAGTATGACACTGGGAATGTGAACTCACCGATATACATGGTGTCAACCTTAGATGTATCATTAACGAATGGTTTCTGTGTCTTTGGGTTGTCGTTCTTCAGGTCAGAGCTGAAGTTATACTTCTGCAGCTTACCATTGGCATCGCAATAGTTCAATGTGAAGTTAACCTGATTTGGACGGTTGTCCTCACCAATTATTGCACCTGGAACAAATACCACATAGAACTTATACTTTGTTGAAAGCACATTTGGCAGGAAAGTATGAAGTTCAGGCTTTGTACGGTCACCAGAAGGTTCGATATTGTAGAAACGGAACCGTCCATCTGTCTCAGTGAAATCACCCCACTTATTTACAAGATCACCAAAGTATACACTCACGCCACCAGATGATGCAGCTGCCGCTGTAACAAGACCAGCTTGGCTCTGTGGATTGATGTTTATCTCAGGAGCGTATGTCTCCCATGAGTAGAAAGCGATGCTGTCTACGTTTCTAATCCATCCGTTACTCATCTTAACAGGCTCGCCTACCTGATATGCAAGCAGATCAGCAGGGTTAGAGTACTTACGGCCATTAGGCAATCTCACTGAGTCGGTAGGAGTGATTTCTCTGCCATCTACAAAGAATGAGTTATAAGTATCGTTATTACTATACACTATAGTATTTGTAATAAAGCGCTTAATGATTGAATCCTGGAAGTAAGCGTTGTCAATATCACCAGTATTTATCTGCTTGATACTTGAGCTACTGCTTGTTCCACGTAGGTCCTGACCTACTGTATTAGTAATGAAGTTATAGTATGGCTTGATTGCGTTGTATTTGTTCTCCCAAGCCTTGTCAGTTGGCAGCAGCACAGTATAAGAGCTGTCCTCATTCTGCAACTGAGCACCAAGTCTGCGAACAAGACTATTGTCAACAATCATCACAGAGTCTACGTATGTCTGAAGACCATTAACCATAGGACCCTTCACACTGTTTGCCTCGTCAAGCACACTTGTCTCATATCTCTTGAAGTAAGCATTGATAGACTCATATCCTTCACCAAGACCAAGAATATAATCGTAGATATTGTCATAGTACATTGCTGCTCCATCAAGAGTATGCATCAAACCATTGGTGCTTGGAATATTTGCCTGTGCAAGAGTGATGCCCGCAAATGTGAATGTTCCTGACACGCCAGTAAAGTTATATGTCTTTCTGTTCAGTGTAAACACCTTGTTGTTGATATCACCAGATATTGGATGATTATAGTCAGCCACATGGTTGTAAACAAAATTCTTAAGCAGAGCTGCCTGATCCATGTCTGCATAGATGCTCTTGTCAAATGTACCGTTCAGCGGCGCCCACACAGTATAATAATGTGAGCCTTGCAGTTCATCGTCAAATCCGGCTTTCTTAATCAGTTCCTCAAAGTCGCTGAGCTGTGGATTCTGTTCGATGTTCTCCCACAATGAAAGATTAGCAGCGGCTTCAGGGTTTACCTGAACCTCGTTGTAATCATCAAAGTCGGAGCAAGATGTGGCAGTCAGCATTCCGGCTGCCATCATCATTATTCCAATATATTTAAATCGTTTCATATTCAAATCGTTAAGTCTTTTTTAATACCAGTCTTCTGAATACATTTCATTGTTGATAACACTCATTGGAACAAGCTCAACATAGTCAAACTGCCATTTCTTATTTGTGTCACCATCAGGAAGCACGTTCTTGATGCGCAGCCAATAATCCTCGCTCTGCTTGAAGTTGCGAGTGTCAAGAATACGGCGCAAGATTACGTTACCGTAAGAAGAACCACGCTGGTTAGCATCCTGATTGTCCCAACCACGCTCTGGGTGACTAGTGTAGCTCATAGGACCACGCATGTAACCACGGTTGCGCATAGCCTCATCGGTAGCAACACCGAGGTCGGCCTCCTCATACCATGATGTCCATCCGATACGTGGGTCAAGCTCATCGATAGTAACGTCAAGAGGAATGCTCATAGCCTGCATGTCCTGCATGTTGCTTGATGTACCGATATAGAACTGCATGAATCCACCGTGTCCCATTGGTGAGTATGCCATACGCAACTCATAGAGTCCTGATGGCACTGGATGTAGTCTTACAGCCAAGTCGTACTTACCCCATCCCTGGAAGCAGTCAGCCTGATAAGCATTGTAATATCCCTTGATGTTATAACGCAAGAGCGAACTTTCGCTATAGCACTTAACACCATCGAAGAATTGCATTGGGAAAGCAACACGAGCACCACTACCACCGGCATTCAGTGCTGAAACCTCACTGCTCAACATATAACGGAAACCGTTGTTGATGAACTCTGGCAACATTGTTGTTGACTCGAAGCGCATACGCTCATTAAGAACACCATTAGGCACCTGCTCATCGTAAACAAGGATATCGTTGATTCTGTGAACATATCCGTTATAAGCGATGATATCCTTCACATTATCGCGCTCAATTCTCGCACCTGGATAAATCAGTGTGTGGTTGTTGATACCCATTGTAGCAAGTGAGTCGGTCAGAGTATTGAAAGTCTGATATCTGTTGATATAGAGATACTTCTGTCCGTAAGGTTTCCAAATCTTAAGGATTGTCTGTGGAAGCATTGTCTCATAGTAGTCATACTGGTCTGCATTGTTAGCATAGTTCCAGCAGCTTGTAGCTACGCTCACACCAGTCTTGTTCTCAAACAGCAACTGGTCTTTTGCCATACCAGCATAAAGGATGTGGTAAGACACGAACATGTTGAGGGCATTGTTACGGTTGTGATAGTCGCTGCCAGTACTTACAGACTTAACATACTGCTGCTGGTCTGAGTTCCAGAGTCCCTTCTCAATAAGGTTGTCATACCATCCTGCAGCACCGCCGTATATTCTGTTTGCATACTCCACGAGCTGTTCTTCTGTGGTGATGCCCTTTGAAGCGAGCACAGCGTCGGTCTCAGCAAAGATTGTGTAAGCCACCTTACACTCCTCTGGCCAATACAAGCTCTCACCACCAGTATCACGGTTGTCACCGTTAAGGTCCTGAATAGTATATTTAATACCCTTTGTGCTCTTTGTGATAGAGTCGCACATACCAGTTACCTCAAGTGCCCAGCTGAAAAGCTTAAACTCTTCCTGGCGCTCAAGCTCATCTGCAAGCAGACGTGTTGAACGTGGAGCCACCTTATCCATGATATGAACGATACCATTCTCCACGAGATTATCCTCACTAAGCACGCGTGCCACATCATTGAGCACAGTATAACCCAGTGAGTCAACCTTTGAAGACAAAGGTCTGCCAAGCATTGTTGATATAGTAACACCAGAACCTCCCATCTCTACGATGCTGTAAAGCTCGTTTGCGAGGTGGTAGCGTGCGATGTCATTACACAAACTGTCTGACAGCCACTCAAGCTGTGCATGCTGACCTACGCCCAAGTCGCCATGGTCTTCCATACCGTTGTGTGGGTTACCAGCCTCTACAGACTCTGGGTCACGGTAAAGACTGTCGATATACTCCTGGACACCGTCATTGTTAGGTGCATAGCATGTGTATTGTCCGTAAGACATCATCATGCGGTCGAGACCAACACGGGTAAGGATATAGTCGAAAGAAGTAAGCATGCTGTCTTTCTTTATGAACGAACCGATAGTCTCATTTGTTGCTGTGTAACGGTTCGACTCATCTGGCTCAGGATTGCAGGCAACAAGTCCGAAGATTGCCACACCGAACACGCCGGCAGCCATCAATCCTGTAAACTTCTTTAATATATTATTTTTCATCGTCTGATTCTCCTAATGTTTAGTCATTCTTTGTATATGAGTCATTGTCACTGTAAGCAGGATTCTGCACCAGCCAATCACAGATTTCTGTATCAGAACGTGGTATTGGCATATACAGATATGGCTCTGTGCGCATCTTTGCCTTGCGGGCATCAGCGCCTTCAGTATACTTTCGAGCCATGATATCAAGCATTGCACCATGGTTCTTAACAAATGTAGAAGCCTCTGTGCCCTGCTCTGCAAGAATTGTTGAATAGTCAATTCCCTCTACGTGACGATAGTTGAAACGCAAGAGGTCGAACCAGCGCTTACCCTCGAAGCAAAGTTCACGAAGACGCTCTGCAAGAATAAGCTCTTCCATGCGCTGCACGTCAGCGTATGTATTCCACTTCAGTGAGTCAGAGATGCCTGCATTATCCATTGAGCGCTTGTTAACATACTGAACGATGTTGAAAGCGTTGCGCAACTTAACATCCTTCTTAGCCTCAACATCAGTCTTAGCCTTTGTCTCAGCAGCAGCCTCTGACAGACCCTGAGCTATATACTCTGCCTTGATGCGCTGCAGGTCGTCTGCAAAAAGCTCGTAGATAGCATCTTTCTTAGCCTTGTTCTCAGCAGTAGCTTCGCTCAGACCTTCAGCCATATAAGTTTCTTTAATCTGCTGAACAGTCTGACGATAAACCTTATCAAAGAGCATTTCATTAGCCACCATTGCCTCAGCCTTCATCAGCATCACGTCTGAAAGACGGTAGATGATAAAGTTCTGATTAGCGAGATTAGAGTTGCTGCGCTTGATACCAGCAGTAGGCAAAGAGGTTGTACCATTAGCTTCTGTCATCTTACGCACATCAAATGCGCTTGCGCCAGAACCTACGTCATAAGTATTCTGCCAATAACGGTAGTCATACATGCTGAGGTATGTATTAGGAGATGTTCCTAATGATGAAGCAGCATAAGAACCGAAGATAGAAGATGCTCTCAGATAACCATAAGTTGAGTTATTGTCCTTATACTTATAATAATATGTATTAATAGCACCTGTAGCATTCTGTAGTTCAAAGATACTTTCCTCAGCGTTCTGATTACCGAAAATTGATTGATATGCCATATTGCCATCTTCCAGCGGATACTCTTTTGGAGTCATCTCCATAGGTCCCTGCACGTGATTTGCCTTCTTTGACTCAATCACCATGTCGCAATAAGCGATACACTTCTGATAGTCCTCAGCACTGTGCTTTACAGAAGCACGCCACAAATAGATGTCTGCCAGGAGTGAGTGGATACCCTCTTTGTTAATCCATCCCACGCGCTGCCATCCGCTTGCTGCAGCAGAGAGTGCGTTCTTCTCAGCCTCCTCAAGGTCGGCAATACACTTCATAAGCAGTGAGTCTGGAGCAATCTGTCTGATTGTCATATCCTGGCTGCTGTTCATATATGCCGATGATGTATAAGGAACATCACGGAATGTGCGAACGAGATAGAAATAGCACAATGCGCGCAGAGCGAGCATCTGAGAGCGGTCTGTCTCATAGTCACCTGATGTATAGTTAGGGTCGATAGACATAACCTTCTCTGATTTTTCGAGCACGATATTACAGTTGTTGATTACTGAGTAGATAGGAGCCCATTCTGCAAAAGCATTGGTTGTCTCGATGTTTACCTCCTCAATCTCAAGCAGTGAGTTGCGTGTTCCGTCGTTAATTGAATTAACAAGCACCAGCTCATCAGAACGGAATCCACCCCACACAATGAGTTTTGAAACAACATCAGCGGCAGCCATCTTTGAATAAGCGCCATTGACCATCATAGATACATCTGCCTTTGACTGCCAGAAGTCCTCGTCAACGGTCTTATCGTCTGGTAAGAGCACTGTGTCAACGCACGATGCCATCATCAGACCGCCCAATATTATTGAAATATATTTTTTCATTGTCTTATACATTTATATTAGAATCCAACATTGATACTTGCTGTAAACGACTTAGAACGTGGTGTCTGTGAACCGTCCCTTGCAAGTCCGAAGCCCTTAGCAGAAACCTCTGGGTCAACACCGCTATACTTTGTCCAGCAATAGAGGTTGTTCATAGAGAAGTAAAGCTGCAGACGAGTCAGGCCAAGCTTCTTAATGCTCTTGTTAGGGAAGTTGTAAGATACCTGAATGTTCTGCAGACGAACAAATGATCCATCCTCAACATAACGGTCTGAACCCTGGAAGTTGTAACCTGAGTTATACATAGCGCGTGGCATTGGAGTCACGTCACCATCCTTGCGCCAACGGTAGTTAACAGTTGAGCTCTGGTTGTATGTATCGAACATCTTCTCAAGCTCCATGCGTGCTTCATTGACAACCTTATTACCGAAACGGTACATGAAACGTGGTTTCAATGTGAAGTTGCCATATCTGAATGTGAAGTTAAAACCACCATTCACCTTTGGCAGAGAGTTGCCGAGGTAAACAACGTCGAGGGCATTAATCTGTCCGTCGTGGTTGATATCCTCATACATTGCGTCACCACCCTGGAATGTATATGTAGAAGAACCGTCGCTGTAGTTGTAAACCATGTGCATTGGCTCGCCCTTACTTGTCATCTGCACCTTTCCGTTAGAACCGATTACGATTGGAGCTGTCTTGCCGCTTGCAAGGAACTCGTCGTTAATCCAGTTCTCATACTGCTCTGGAGTAAGGTTGTTTTCCTTCTGGTAGTTCTGCAGATAGTCGTATGTGTACTGATAAACGCCCTTATAGCGGAATCCGTACATTGAACCAAGGGCATTGCCCACCTGAATACGGTTGAGGTATGAGTTGCCGCCGCGTGTTGCAGCTGCCCAGTCGGTGTTGAGCGACTCAAGCACTGTCTCATCCATTGCATCGATAAGGTTCTCGTTCTGTGCGATGTTAAAACCAGCGCTGAAAGAGAACTTGCCAGCCTTAATGATATTGTTTGCGTTTACATACAACTCCCAACCTCTGTTAGACATCTCACCAACGTTGGCATTAGACAATGTTGTATAACCTGTCATTGAAGGGATTCTGATATTAGACATCAACATATCCTTAGTGTTCTTGTCGTAGTAGTTGAAGTCGATGTTAACCTTGTCGTCAAAAAGATTCAGCTCAAAACCTAAGTTCAACTCACTTGTCTTCTCCCAGCGCAGGTCATCAAGCTTCAGACCGTCGAGTTTAGCCACTGGAGTGGTCTGGCCCTGGAAACCATAGTTACCAGCAGAGGTGTTATAAGTATTGTAGAACAGATAGTCCTGACTTGGAGCATTACCAGTGATACCGTAACTGGCCTTAAGACCGAGCACTGACACGAAGCTCTTTGTCCACTTCATGAATGGTTCATCGCTCACGTTGTAACGTACAGAAACACCTGGGAAGTAAGCCCACTTGTTCTTTGGTCCGAACTTAGAGTCGCCATTAAGACTGAGACGGAAGTCAACAACATAGCGCTCCTTGTAACCAAAGTGAACAGTGGTATAAGCCGACTGCCATGCAGAGCGTCCGTTGCTGCTGCTCATGCTGCTGAGCAGAGCGTCGATTGTAGGCGATGTGATATTGCCTGGAAGGTTGCTAAGACCTATCTTCTGGCTGTTTGTCTTCTGTGTACCCATATCATAGCGCACCAGCATACCCATGTTTATGTCCTCGTTGTTGAAATGAGGATTGAACACAAGTTCTGCACGCGCACCAATCTTGAAGCGGTTAAACTCCTCGTTGTCAGATGATGTACGAGAACTGTTGTAATCGCTAAGTGTAGTCAAGCCGGCAGCAGCGTATGTTGGCTTGCTCTGAGCAAAGATGTCAAAGTCAACACGTCCGTTGAAAGTAAGACGATGCTTGCCTGTCTCTACGCCAAGAAGCTCATACTTAACCAAGAAGTTTGGTGTGATACGATAGTTCTGGTCCTTGCCCCATGCCAGGTTGGCAATAGCGATAGGGTTGCCGAGGTCTCTGATCTTCTTCAGTTCATCAGAAGAGTAGTTGCCAAGGTTAGGGTCACCGCTTGGGTTCATCAGATAAAACTCATCAGTATCTGAGCCGTCAGCATTCTGACGGTAGATAGCCATGTTAGGAGCCAGTTTCTGTGCTATACCCAACAATCCGCTATAGTTCTTCAGGTTGTTGTTATATGTAAGCGGGAAGCTTGCAGAGAAACGGATACGGTCACTAACGTTATAGTCAAGAGAGAGGTTGGTAGTGAACTGTTCGAACTTCTGCTGTATCACAGAACCTTCCTGATTCTTGTAACCTGCAGACATACGGAACTGTGCTTTCTCACCACCACCAGAGATATTGAAGTTGAACTCGTGCTGAGGACCGAACTTTGTAACCTCCTTCACCCAGTCGGTATTGTTGTTCCAGTTCTCATACTCAGCCCATGACTTGTTATAGTTAAGCTCGTTGATGTTTGTTGTAGCGTTGGCTGCCTGAGAAGGATTATAGAAAGCCTCCTTCATGAGCATTGTGTAGCCGTCACCATCGAGCAGGTTGTAACCCTCTGGCTGCCATGTTCCGCTAAGCTTGTAAGAGAAACCTACGCGTGCCTTACCTCTAACACCACGCTTCTTTGTGATAAGGATAACACCATTAGATGCTCTTGAACCATACTCAACCACCAAGGCAGCGTCTTTGCGCACCTCGATGTTTGCGATATCGTCAACGTTAACTGACAACAGCGCAGCATAGTCTTCCTCGTTAGCGTTAGCAAAGTCGAAGTCGGCATTAGGATTGTCGAAGATAATATCATCAACAACAATCAGCGGGTTAGCGTCGCCATTGATGGTGGTAACACCACGCAGACGCATCTGAGTACCAGCACCAAGGTTACCTGAGTTGGCAACGATGTCAAGACCGGCAATCTCACCCTGCAGAGCCTCATCGGCAGATGTGAAGGCAAGACCTTCCACAGCCTCCATGTTGAAGGTCTGTGACGCACCTGAAAGCTCTTTCTTTGGAATCATCAAACCACCAGCACTCTGGCGTCTTGATGTAACAGTTACCTCCTTGAGCTGTGTCTGCTCAGACTGAAGAGTGATATTGAAAACGCTCTTCTCGCCAATTGTCACAGCGTATGTCTTGCTACCAACGTATGTAACAACCAATTTATTCTTCGGGTTCTTCACCTGCAGGGCGAAGTTTCCGTTGAAGTCTGTCTGTGTAGCAGAGACGATACGGTTGTTAGCGTCACGCTCCACGACGTTTGCCATCATTACGGGTCCCATATTATCGGAAACCGTACCTGATATACGCTTGCCCTGAGCCATTGCCGTAAGGCTTATGACACACAGCAGAGCTGTAAACAGAATCTTTTTCATTGTCATAGTATTTCGCCTTTAAAGATTTATTTCGTTCTGGAATTTCTTTGCAGCCTTTTTCTGTGCAGCCTTTGTTGCCCAGCTCTTAGCATAGTTGCCAGACTCGCTGTGGCTGAATGGTTCAGAAACCTCGTGAACGACACAGAATGAAGATGTGTTGATAGACTTACCATCGAACCAATAGTCACGGGTCATCTTGTTAACCACCTTAGTCTGGTCGTTGGCGTCGATAACATGCTGCTTGCCGCTGCCGTCGGTAACGATAATCTGTCCGTTGCCTCCGCTGATAGATGTCTCAAGCGCAACACCAAGCTCATCAGAAGACATTGTCTGGAACTTGATAGTCTCACCGCTGCCAATACCCTCAAGCTTGTTGTCAGCATAGAGAGATACAGTCTGGAAGTGATAGCGGATAAAGTCGCGGATTGTCATAATCTGTGCGAGCACCTTCTCCTTGTCTGCAGCTTCCTCTGGACTAATCTCTTCAGACTCATCATCCTGGTCAATATACTTCTCGAATACTGCGCGAAGGTCTGTCCAGCGTGGCAGGCCATTAGCATAAGCCTTGTCCATAGCTGCATTGTTTGGCGCATAGAGAGTATAGTTATATGTATTGAAGAATCTTACGTTCTGGTCGAGACATGCGTAAGTAGACTTGCTGCTGTCGAAGATACGATAGCGCTGCTGTGGTGACTCCTTGCCTGTCTCTGCCGCACTTGTGATGCCAGCCCACTCGAGCAGGTCAGAGTTACCTTCACCAAAACCGCTGGTAAGCTCAAGGAACTCAGAGAAGCGGTCGTAGTTGTCAACCAATGTCTTGTAAACACTGTTCTGTGGAGCCTCAATAACACGGTCGAGACGATAAGCCACACCGTTCTTCTCCTGATAAACCTCCTTGATTACTGGAGCCTCATAACCATTATCAACGTTGAGACCTGTCATAACCTTGTTGCCCACCTGAGCACCGTCGATGCAAATCTCACCGCCATGCTTGGTCTTATAGAACTTGTTTGCGCCAAGTGTCTCGCCTGTACCAAGAATCACAGTGTGATAGTTAAGGATGTCAATAAGCACAGACTTAACATCGGATACATTAGAAGCTGTAACTACTGCACCATTTACAAACTCGCCCACCTCTTTTGTCTCTGGGTCGTACTTGTAGCGGTCATAGCGCAGGTTCTTGCCATCATATGTAAACTTAATAACCTGTGCCACATGTGTTGAGCCCTGAGCTACACTACCCTTGCCTGTAGCTGAAAGACTTGGATAGCGTGGGAGCATACCTGGGTCTACATAATACTTAGAAGCGAACGCTGAGTCTTCTGGGATGAAGAACGCATAGTTGGCACTCATAGCAAGCAGGTAGTACTGGAAGTCTACGAGCAGCAGCTCACGGTCCTTAACAGCCCAGCGCATAACGCTCATGTCTGGATATGTGGCAACAGGAGCCATTACAGACTGATACTCGTCTGGAGCAATCATCTGGTTGAGCACGTAAACCACACCGTTGTTTGCAATCTTAATGTCATACTTGCCGTCTGCCTTCTTCTTAAGAAGCTCAAGCTTCAAGCCCATGTTCTCACTTGCGTCATTAGGAACTGTAGGGAACTTGCTTGGCACGTTCTTGGCAAAAGATGCCTTCTGGAAGTTCTTAATGAATGATGTGAGCACGTGTGGAGCCTTCTTGTGCAAAGAGTCCAAATTCTCGCCAAGGTTAGCGGCAGTATTTGGTTTGCCTGTTGCACCATATATATTAATAAGGTACTCACCGTGACCACCTGGAAGGAAGTAGTCCTCGAAAGCCTTATTGTCTGGAGCGAACAATGTAGCCATGTCTACGATAGAAACGTCGTAGCTAACATTGTTTGACACCTTTGGATAATATCCGTTCCAACCAAGGTCAAAGTTAAGCACGTTAACCTCTGGCACACCGTCTGGTGTCTTTGCCAACTGAGCCTCACCCTGTGAGTAACCGCTGAAGTAACGCACCTGATAGATTGAGTCTATTGTAGGCTTGTTGTTCTGCAGCGCCCAGCTGTTATAGTTATCTGTTGTTGTCTTGTCAAAGAATGGTGCATTGAAATAGTCAAGCACGCGGCTGAACAGACTTGTCTCTGCATCACCCTTCAGCATCTGTGGCATATTGCCTGGAGGAACGAGCACGTTCTCAAGCTGATGAACATAACCGTTCTGACAGGTAAGGCCGTCAGGATATTTTGTGATAATCTTATTATCAAAGATATACGCCATACCATCGGTATACTCTGTACCTGTGATAACGGCAAAGTCGCTCTCAGGACCCTTTGTAGTAATATTGTTGTTAATCATATACTCGCGGGTGAGGTGCACCATCATCGGACGAGTATTGTCGCTAACCACATGAATACCATTCTCGCGGTACTTATCCCAGTGCTTGTTATACGCCGGCATACCTGCTGTGTTAGGGATAAACTGGATTGTGTCAATGGTGTTAACGGCAGTCTGATGCTTGATGGCCATACCTCGCATCACGTCCGTAGCTCCATTGCTCACGTTTGGCAACATGCTCACAAGCAGTGCATTGTCGAGCATTGAAGAGTAAAGCAACAGTTTCTTCTGAGCCTCAGTAAGCTGCTCGTAAGAACTTACGCCCCACTTGTTGTTACTAAAGAATCTCGCAAACGCCTCATCATTGGCTGGGAAAACAGTCTTACTACCTGTACGGTCGAGAATCTCGGCATAGTCGAGGTCATCTACCAATCGCAGGTAAGTGTTGAACGTTCCCGTCAACGCTTCTGGGTTTGGATTCTTCAATTCCTGATAGATGCTTCCTCCAAGCCATGATGGCTTTTCGTCAGCTGGTACTTCTTCGTATTTCTCTACGCAAGAAGTCACCAATCCCGTTAATAACAGGGATAGAACGAAGATTGATTTTTTCATAAATTGTTATTAGCTAATTATTTGTTTTAATTTCGTCATTATAGTCTTCGCAGTTTAAATTGCAAAATAAATAAAAAAAAACGAAATAGACAAAAAAAACTACTAATATCTTCAAAAGGAGTTTAAAATTAGGAGTGAGGAGTTAATGGAACATATCTTATCAACACGTGGCGTAATTCGTAGTTTGATATTAATTTTATGACGGACAGAAATTATTATAATTTTTGTAATTTTGCTTTAACAACAACGAATTAAACGAATTAAACGAATTTGAAGGCATATAAATAATTCGTGGTTTGACATTAATTTTATGACGGACAGAAATTATTATGATTTTTGTAATTTTGCTTTAACAACAACGAATTAAACCAATTAAACGAATTTGAAAGACATATAAATAATTAGTTTAATTAGCGTAATTCGTGGTTTGACATTTACATTATGACGGACAGAAATTATTATAATTTTTGTAGTTTTGCTTTAAAAACAACGAATTAAACTAATTAAACGAATTTGAAAGAGATATAAATAATTCGTGGTTTGATATTTATTTTATGACAGACAGTTCCTAAGCAGAATGTAATTCCCTTAAAACATCGTCAGCAATATAATAATCACTGAATGTATAAAGAAGTGATTCAGGGTCATGCAAAAGTTCACATACCCGCGATGTATAGAACAAATCCAGTGCATGTTCAGAAGATATACCAAGACGCTCTGACAAAATTGTTACAATGCGCCCTATTTTATTCCACATTAATAAATCACTTATCATAATTATATATTATAATGTTTTACAAAACGTAAACAAGAGTCTATTGCCTTTTGGGACAAAATGCAAATTTGATTATTGGGTTTGTGCTTAGCCAGTTCTCTCAATGCCAAATCCAAAGGCATCAAATTAGCCATATAAGCTTCTATTGTGTCAACTACTCTATCGTTGGCCACACCGCCTTCAATAACATCAAAACTTTCAGCGCATACACCTGTTCTATTGGATATTATGAATTGCAACCATTCATTGTCATAATTATCGAAACGCAAATAACGGAAATTGCTTCTGACTATATCAATATCTAATTCATATACATTAACAATACCAGGTTTTTGCCTAATCCGCTGCATGCGTTTTGCCCAAGCTTCTGCCTGTTCTTTTATGTCTGTTATGTAAAAACCTTTACCGAAATCAAGCCTTTCTCTACCAGCAGCTGCAATTGGTTTGTCAACTACTATTGTACTACCATGATAAACTACCATCCTTTCAATATATTATAGTTCCTTTTCTCTTATGTTCAAAGCCTCTATAATATCCTCTGTTATCACTTCTCTGCTTTGTGTATGCAGTGTGTCATAACAAGGATAAATTAGTTCGTTAAACAAATTCGCACGTTTCATTCTCGAATACATTTCTGTAGGCGAAACACCTAAGCGACGAGCCACCGACTCAACACATGAACATGCAAAAATATTGCGTAACTGTTCTTCTGTAGGGTAATTATATCCATTATCGGACATCAAGCCTGAATGATTCATATTTTAATACTGATGCTTATTGTTTTGCAAATATACAATATTAAATTGGAATGACCCAAAACCGGCTTTGATTATTTGGCATAAAGACAAAAATTAATTCCAACCGCGACGGGTTAATGAACAACACAAATAATTAAACGAATTTGAAAAACATATAAATAATTCGGGTTTGATATTAATTTTATGACGGACAGAAATTATTATAATTTTTGTAGTTTTGCTTTAAAAACAACGAATTAAACTAATTAAACGAATTTGAAAGGCATGTAAATAATTCGTTTAATTCGTTGTCGTAATAAAAATATTGGCAACAAGTTGGTTTATTTTCTTTACAGTATTATAAGACAAAAATTATTATAATTATATTAATTTCTGTCAAACAAAAATTTCTGTCAAACAATCAATTAATGTGTGGCAAACAAAAAAGGGCTGACGCAAGCGCCAGCCCTAATTATTGTGTAGTTAATGTTAATTACTTAACAATGTACTTCTTACCATTGATGATGTAAAGACCCTTCTGCAAGCCCTTCAGCTCGTTGCCAAGCTTAACACCAGTGATAGAGTAAACACCCTTAGCGTTTGCATCAAGAACAGTTTCAGCCTCAACATCCTCGATACCAGAAACAACAGTGCTCAGACGATCCATAGTAAGCTTCATGTTATGGATTGCATTACGCTTAGCTGTGATAACGCGTGCTGTATTTGCAGCATCAACAGACTCTGTCATCCATGGGAGTCTCAAATCCTGACCATCCTTGATGTAGCGAGCAAGCTTTGTTGTCAGCCACTGATAAGCCTCATTATCCTTACATGCGTTAACCATTTCCTGTGCCTGAGTTGTAACAGTTGCTAGATCAGCGTCTAGGTCAGCAACATAAGCAGCTGTTGCACCACCATAAAGCAGTCTTACAGGACCCCAACCAAAGTAGTTACACTTACTTGTTACACCTTGCTCATCTGTAGCATGGAAACCTATTGTGAATTGCTCTTCACCATCATATTCCTTAACATAAGTAATAGTCTTGATGCTTGGCTTGTAACCATCCTCGCTATACTGGCTGTGGATACGGATAGAATCCTCAACACCTGTGAGACCGAAGAAGAGCTTCAATCCAGACTTGTCAAACAATGTATCGATAGTTGTACCTGTCTCTTCATCAGCAACCATTGTGTAATAATCGCGATACTTGCTGCTTTCATTGTTACCATATGTGTAAGACTCAAACTCATAAACACCAGCATCTGTAAGAGTAATATTCTGTGATGTCTTTCCTCTTGCATGAGCTGACTCACCTCTCCAGTACTGAACAGCGCAACCTTCAGTAATACCGTATTTGCTCAGGTCAACATAGTTCCAACGCTCACCGCTCTTCCATCCGTTTGCTGTATCGAATATACAATCCCAGTCATTAAGAACAGAGTTCTTGCTTGGCTTGCCTGTACCACCATTTCTCATGTTAGCATTCTTAACAGCCTTTGGAGCTGGAGCAGCATAAGAAGCACAAGACTCCTTGAATGCCAATTCCTTTTCTGTCATATCAGCAATTGCAGCTACGAACTTAACCTTCTCCTCTGCTGCTGGAATAGAATCCATCTGAACAACAGAAGCCTTAAGTCCCTCTGCAGTAGCAATTGAAGTCTCGTATGCGCTTCTTGAGCTAGCTGTTGCATTAGCGAACAATGGATCAACGATAACAGTTCTGTGGTATGTAATAGCATCTGCAATATCTGTAATTGGCTGGTTCAGAGCATAGAGGTTCTGAATAGCTGTACGCATAGCCTTCATCTGATTTTCGATATCTGTTGGCAAAGCATTCTGCTCATCTGTAACCTCACCAGCTACGAGTGATACATTCTTACCCTCAGCGTCAACAATAGCATAAGTAGAGTTCAGATAATCCTCAAAAGCAGGGATAGCAGCGATAAGAGCATCCATACCCCATGGATATTCTGCGGTCTTAGCTGTTACAGTCTTAGCCGAGTCAATCATCACCTTAAGGCCATCCTGCTGTGCTGCGATATTCTTAACCAAAACAGCAAGGTCTTGCTCAGCCTGATTTGTACCTAACATAAGAATCAATGGATTTGCCAAGAACAAACGTCCACCAACCTTCTTACCAACAAGCTCTTCAGCAATAGTGAAGTTCATACCCATATTAAGCTTGCCGTCTTCTTTTACCTCACCAATAACAAAATAGGTATTGTAATGTACCTCATCAAGTGGTTCACACTTAACTGTATCACCATTGATATAAATAACAGTACCACACAAGTCTGAAGCATAATCAGGTGTATAGCGAACAGCACTACCTGAACCAGCGAAATTATAACCCTTTATGTCGAAAGCAAGCATATACTTACCTGGTTCCATTCCTTCTTTTTCAATGTACTGTGTAGCATTTGGCAAGTCATATGATCCCTGGATATAGTTAACAATGGCATTTTCTTCATTTGCAACACCACCATCACCATGGAACCATCTGCCACCTGTACCAGACCATCCACCAATGCCATTTGCTTTTTGAGTCTTGCTAAGGGTGCTCCATACTTTCAGACCTAAGTTTGCATACATATTTGCTGAGTTAAGACTGAAGAATGCCTCCTTGTTTGGATAATAGTTCTGATTCATGAAATCCTCAATACCTGCAATACCTGCTGGATCGCTGAAATCAAGACCGAAGCTTGTATCACCTTCGAGAGCAGCCTCAATAGCACCAACTACATCTGGCAATTCGCCAAGTTTTGGGAACTCCTCAGGCATTGCCATAAGAGCCTTAACAAATGCCAATTCTCTTTCTATAATTCTGGTGTCATAAACAGTAGCAATCTCATGGATTTCAAAATTTGTAACCATTGTGCCTATTGCCATCTTGTCAAAATAAAGCGCAAGATACTCACCAGCATTAATTGATACAGTGTCATTAATCTGCGTCCACTCTGTAAGCGCAGCTGCCTGGTCGTTAACCTGACGCAAGTTTGTTGTCAAGCTACCGTCGTTATTAACAAAGATACCTGCGTAGTTAGTATTTGCAGGAACATTGTCAATCAAAGTCTTTGCCTCACCCTTAATCCAGTAGCTGATAGCGTAGTTACCTGGGTTAAGCTCAAATACACGTGCAAGCACGTTACCCTCGTCAGCCGCAAGGCTCATAAGAGCATTCTCTCCGTTAGGACCTGCACCCGGTGTGTACTGCCATGACAGTGCACTTACTTCTGTTCCTTCCTGGTTTGTCCAACCAGCAGTTGCGTCACTGAAATTACCATTGGTAACGAGGTTCTCACCGATTACCTTAAACTTAGCTGATGGGGTATAGAGAAAGTCGTTAACCTCGTAAGCGTTAACGCTAGCTACACCTAATACAGCAAGTACTGAAAGTAGTAGTTTCTTCATGATTACGTTGTTTTTAATTGTTAGAAAAAATAAATATTTGTTTGAATCTGATTAGTCTAGGCTACAAAGGTAATTATTAAATTGAATGTTGGGAAATGAAGAATAAAGAATATTGCATTAATTTAACATTTATTAATTCTTTACTTATAAACGCCATTAAATTAAATGTTAGTCAAAAGAGTCCAAACTACTATGAAAAAAAATGCAACAAGTTCCTCTAAGACTCCGAAGTTAGCCCTATCCCTTTAATATATTTCTGTGATATGAAACAAAAAGGGCTGACGTTACCGCCAGCCCCAATTATCTTGAAGTTAATGTTAATTACTTAACGATGTACTTCTTACCATTGATAATGTAAAGACCCTTCTGCAAGCCCTTCAGCTCGTTGCCAAGCTTAACACCTGTGATAGAGTAAACACCCTTAGCATCTGCATCAACAACAGTCTCAGCCTCAACGCCCTCGATACCTGTTACAAGAACATTCAGACGCTCCATTGTCTCCTTCAAGCGGTGGATTGTGTTCATCTTCTGTGCAAGAGTTGTAGCTGCTGCTGCGTCATTTACATAACGCTGAAGCTTAATAGTCATCCACTTGTTTACCTCAGCTTGTGCTGCCTCTGTTGCGATAAGAGCATTAGCTTCAGCTACATATTTAGCCAAATCAGCAGAGAGGTCTGTTTCATACTTTGCTGTTGCACCAGCATACTTGAGGTCAACACCACCGAAGCCCCAAATATTAGCACCATTCTTGTTTACCCACTCAGCACGAGACTCGAAACCAAGTTCAACCTCTACCGGTCCTTCACCTTCCTTAACATAGTAAACAGAGAACTTGCTTGGACGATACAAGTCTGTTAGATACTGGCTGTGTACCAATGTAGAGTCAGGAATACCATTAGGACCTAAGAAGATTCTATGCTTAGAGTTATCAAATGTTGTGTCAATAGAAGTACCAGTCTCTTCATCAGCGATGATTGTGAAGTAGCCCCAATACTTAGTATTCTCATTTGCACCATAAGCAAATGCACTCATTTCATATACACCCTCAGTTTCAAGAGTTACAACCTGACTAACCTTTGCACGAGGACATACAGTATTACCACGCCATCCGCTTGTATAGCCACGACCAAATTCTTCACGACCTTCAACATTCCATGTCTGATACTTCCAGTCCTGATTACGCATGTCACCACCATTTACACCGGTCCAACCGTTCTTTGGCAGAGCCTTGTTTGTCTGGCCTGTGAAGTCAGGAGCAGCTATTGTCTCAGGAGCCGGAGCTGCATAAGAAGCACAAGTCTTCTTGAACAGAACCTCCTTAGCAGTCATGTCTGCTATAGCATTCTCGAATTTAATCTTCTCTTCTGCTGCTGGGATTGAATCAAGCTGAGACACTGATGCTTTTAAAGCTTCAGCAGCTGCAATAGAAGCCTCATAGTTTGCTCTTGCAGTAGCTGCAGCTGCTGCATAAAGTTCATTTACGATTTCACCTCTATGGTATGCGATTGCCTCAGCAATGTCAGTAATAGGCTTATTCAGAGCATAGAGGTTCTGAATTGCAGTGCGCATTGCAGACATTTGGCTGCTGATTTCTGATGGCAGAGCATTCTGCTCGTCTGTCAGTTCTGTTGTAAGGCTCACGTTATTGCCTTCAGCATCAACAATTGCATACGTAGAGTTGAGATAATCCTCGAATGTTGGTATTACTGCCAAGAGAGCATCCATACCCCATGGGTATTCAGCAGTCTTTGCAGAAACAGTCTTAGCTGAGTCAATCATCACCTTAAGAGCATTCTGCTGAGTTGCTATATTCTTAACAAGCTGCTCAAGAGCTATCTGTGCGTCAGAATAACCAATCAAATAAAGTTCTGCATTCTGGAAGCGGAAAGTACCACCACCGGCACCTACTTCGTAGCCAGGGAAATAGAAACCTGCGCGAAGTGTATCAGTTACGTCGGCAATAACATAATGACGAGCATAGTAGCGGTTTGGAAGTGTATCTACAAGTACAGAATCTGCACCGATGAAAATCTTACCGTTTACACCGAATGTATTATAGTCTGGGTGATAGTAACCACCGTTAACCTTAGTCTTAAGATACTTCTCTGCCATTACCTCAAGTGAGAAGAGGTACTTACCTGGCTTCAAACCAGCCTTTTCAATCATACAAGTACCGTCCAGCAAATCGTAGCTGCCTGGATATGCGTTGTTAGCAGAAGCTGCATCAGCAGCATGACCCCAACGCATTGTTGTACCGCTAAACTTCCAGTCACCCTGAGATGTCTTGCCATCACCATTGTTGAACTTTGGCCATCCTGAGATATCACCGTTAGTAATGAAGCTCAACATGTTTGCAGAGTTGTTAGAGAAGAACAATTCTCTGTTAGGATAGTAGTTCTGAACCAAGAAATCCTCAATACCAGCAATGCTGCCTGGGTCGCTGAAATCAATACCGAAGCTTGTATCACCAGCAAGAGCTGCTTCAATTGCGCCCACTACGTCTGGCAACTCAGCCTGCTCTGGGAAGAGCTCTGTCATAGCCATGAGCTCCTTAACATAAGCAAGTTCGCGCTCAATAATACGTGTGTCATAAACCTGAGCAATCTCATGAATCTCAAAGTTTGTTACCATTGTATTGGCAGCAATCTTGTTGAAATACGCTACAAGATACTCACCCGCTGAAATTGTTACAGTGTCAACAAACTGCTTCCACTCTGTATTGAAAGACTCAATGTCGTTTACCTGACGAGTGTTTGTTGCGATAGAAGCATCTGTGTTAACATAGAATGCAGCATAGTTAGGATCGGCAGAAGTGTTAGCTGTTGTACCGCTCACTTCACCCTTAATCCAATAGCTGATAGAATAAGTACCTGCATTCAGCTCAAATACGCGTGCAAGCACATTTCCGTCTTCAGCGCTAAGGCTCATAAGAGCATTCTCACCGTTAGGACCTGCAGCTGGTACATACTGCCATGACAACGCACTTACCTCTGTTCCTTCCTGGTTTGTCCAACCGGCAGTTGCGTCACTGAAATTACCATTGGTAACGAGGTTCTCACCGATTACCTTAAACTTAGCTGATGGGGTATAGAGAAAGTCGTTAACCTCATAAGCGTTAACGCTAGCTACACCTAATACAGCAAGTACTGAAAGTAGTAGTTTCTTCATGATTACGTTGTTTTTAATTGTTAGAAAAAATAAATATTTGTTTGAATTTGATTAGTCTTGGCTACAAAGATAGTTATTAAAATGAAGAATGAAGAATGAAGAATGAAGAATAACGTGGTTTGTTAACTTTTATTAAGAAATCGTTGAAAAGTTAGGAGTTAGGGGTTAGGAGTTAGGGGTTAAAGGCGGCCTCTCCCCCCGCCCTCTCCTTGGAGAGGGAGCTTGGCAAGCAATCTCTCATCTCTCATCCCTCATCTCTCATCCTTAATCCAACTTACTTAGGAGTGTAGGAGTGCCGCTTCGCTTAGGAGTGTAGACGTATGCTTGACATGCAATCCTTAATCTTTAATCCCTAATCTTTAATCCAACTTAGAAGTTCAGGAGTTCAGACGTATGCTTGACATGCAATCCCTCTACTTAATCCAACTTAGGTGTTCAGGAAGATTGATATATGTTTTTCCATCTTTCCCGTAGGGAGAGGTTCCGCCTCTCCCGTTCACTCGGCTTCCCCAAAAAAACCACGAATTAAACCAACTAAGCAAATTCCCTATCGAGGAAATAATTCGCTTAATTAGTTTAATTCGTGGTTTTAAAATATCCTGTTAGGGCTTTCTATTCCCTTACTCCACCACCATCTTCATAGTGCCACCCTTGCCACTCGCGCGTACATTTATTATATATGTACCCTTGCCTGTGCCGAGAGCCTTAACATCGCGCTGCATGGTTGCCTTTGTTGTGGTCACGCTGCCCACCTTCTGTCCGCTGAGAGTATAGACATCTGCGGTTACAGGTTCTGACAATGTGATGCCATCTATGCTTGTGTCAACAACAATCTTCAGCACACCAGTCTTCTGGAGCAATTCTGTTGTGTCCCAAACCAAACCAGCAGGAAGCTCAGGCAAATCGAATGATGGTGTGCCCTTGAATGTGCCAACCACCTGCCATAGTGTGAAGCTGTCGCCTGCCTGTGGTGTATAACCGTCGAGCAGTGTCACCTTAACAGTACCATTCATCGTAAACATCTGTGGCTGGAGCTGTGAGTTCTTGCCGCTGCCAACGAGGAAGTTTACTGTTGTTCCGCCATTCACGTTGAGCAGAGCCTTAGTCTTAATCACGCCCGGTGTGCTCTCGCTGTACATGCTGCGAGGAGTAAGCATTGACTCACCAGACATCACCAATGAGTTGAGCAGACCCTGACCGATTATCTGTCCTGTGCCATTCAGTGTTGTTGCGAATGCGCCATGCACGAGTGTTGAGAGGGCAGCCTCGTTGAACATCAGCGTACCTGCGCTTACGGTAATAGTATTCTGAACCTTGCCAAGAGTCATAAGGCGCATAATTCCCTCACCACGCTTCTGAATCTTTGCTGTAGAGTTGATGCCGAGAGTAAAATCAGCATCATTAGTACCTAAGATATAGGTTCCGCTACCTGCAAGGGTTCCTGAGCCCATCACAGTACCAATCTCAACATTCTTTCCGTTGTTATCAAAAGTATTATTTGCTGGCACGTTCAAAGTTGCCTTAGGCAATCCGTAAGTGTTGTCCCATGCAAACCATGGGTCATACTGACCGCGCTTAGTCATACCCACCTCAAGTGTTCCCTCAAACTCACTCCAGTTACCCTGGAAATAGTTACGAACACCAGCTGCATGCACCTTGAATGTACCGGCACCGGCCAGTGTACCTGTATAGTTGCATCGTGGATCTGCATAGAATGTACCTGTCTTGCCTTCTGGCACGTAGAAGTTTGCACGGTTGGTAGTATAAGAGCCTTCACCGTTAGGGTCGTTAAGCGTACCATTCTGGAATTCAACAGTTGTTGGCAACTGTGTTACACCACCCGACTCTGAGGCATTCACAGTACCGCCGGCGATAATCAGTTTGCCAACAGTGTTGTTTGCGCCAAGGGCGAGTGTTCCTGTACCAGTCTTTGTAAGCTGTGCGCCAGATGCCGAAGCTCTTACGCCTGTGCTCAATGTCAGAGTAGAGCCTGCTGCAATCTGCAGGGTACCGCCATTGCGTCCCACATATACAGGCTGAGCTGATGTAGCTGTCTTGGTGTTTGCCAAGCTTCCGCCATTGTCAAGATAGATAGCGCTCTTAACAGAACCGAGACCGCCATACTCCTGACCGATATCATTAGCAAAATTAGTTACTGTTATTCGTCCGCCATTGATATATGTGTTGCCCACTCTGTTATCATTGCTTATAGAAACAACACCAGCGCCGCTCTTCTCGATGTCAGCGCCACCTACGATGCTGTCGCCAGTGATGGTGAATGACTTCTTCTCATTCTTGAAGATGATAGAAGCAGGAGCCACATTGCCCACAACCTTCACAGTTGTCTGCTGCGCGTTATCATCAAATGTAACCTCTGAGCCTGGGATAAACGCAGTGCCATCGGCAGTGCCATTGTTTACGAAGTTCTGTGTTTTATCAATATCCCATACACCATCAACAGAGCCAGTCCATGTCATGTTGCCACCCTTATAGTTGATTATCTCAACATAGAGTTTGCCATCTTCATGAATAAGGGTTCCCTTCTGACCGGTGAGTCCCTTAACCAAAAGATTATCCAAGTTGCCCACGATAGTGCCAATCTCACCAATGAGATACTTGCCGTCTGCCACCTTGCCGGTAGCATCATTGGTATTGGCAACAAATGTAAGCACAGGTGTAGAGAACTCTGGACCGTTCTCCCAGTTTTTCTTCTCAATAACAAGCACATTTGCCTTGACAACGTCGGCTGTGCCGTCTGCGCCAAAGAGGTCGATGCGCAACTGCGAACCGAAGTTCAGTATCAGTGAGTCGGCTGCTATTGTGCCTTTATATCCCTCGCCGCCAGGAATAATTGTTGCGTTGTAGTCGGCCTGAATAGCCTTCTTAAACACACCGCCGTTAGAGATAAGTGTGGTGTGGCGGTTCAGCCATACGCGGCTGCCTTCCATTGTGCCGTCAAACTGCAGTGTACCTGCCCATACATCGGTGTTGCCAGTGTACTTCTGTACTGTGTTTGGCAATATCAGCGTACCGTCGCCCTGCTTTACAAGACGCATGCCGCCAGCAAAGCCGCCGCCAGTAAGAGTGTGCACATAGTAAGCATAGTTTATCGTTGGGTTCTTGCCGCTTGTTCCGTTTATATCTGTACCCTGAACCCATGATGGAGTATTATCAAAATAAATATAAGGTGAAGCGCCATCGGCAACAGCCACGGTCATATCGTTGGTCTCGCAGGTGATTATCTGTTTGTCGTTGGCGTCAGCGCCAATAGTGCCTTGATTCTTCACCTCTGTACGTCCTGTCATGATTGTTGCAGGAGGAGCCATTGTAATGCCCTCAAGCTTGCCGAGGAAGTAACTTGTGTGTGGTGGCTGGTTATATCCGTTCATCTGCCATACCACGGCATTGCGATACTGATGGTCGTGCCAAAGTGTGTAGTTGCGCCACTCTGTTGGGTAGTTAGTTGTGTATATGCGCACCTTATTGTCGGCAGTACGCATCACCACCTCTTCGCGCCAGTCGCCAAAGATATCGGCCTGCAAGCATGGTGTACCCTTGGTATCGTTGTTGGTCATTGAGCCTTGGAGTGTAGCGATAACACCTGAGCCATACTTAATGATAGCGCCAGCTGTGTTCTTGCCATCAATATAATTGAAGGTCTCCTCGCAGAGGTCGCCATCCCAATAGATACGCATGTTCTGAGAAATATTATTCTTGCTTCCGCCTGGTATGCCGCTATGTGTAACAGAGCTTATCAGGTTGCCATCGCGCGCTGTTGAGCCTTGAGCACCAGGATAGAGGTCGGTGAAGTTACCCATCATGCTTCGTCCGTCGTCGGTGCCGCCAGCATAGCGATAGAGTATTTTTCTTGTTGTAGCATCGCAAAAGTTGTTTGCTGGTGCACTCTCATTACAGCCAAAGAACTCCTGACCATGACGATATGGGTCGAAGTCGTTGAGGTGCATGGCGTCGCCATGGCCAAGACCTGTTGTTGCCAGTCCCCTGCCATTGTCATCGATGGTCATAGCACCAAACACAATCTCGTCGCGTCCATCCCAGTCAACGTCACCGATGCAGTAGTTGTGATAGCCCTGACCAAACCAAGGACCGCCGGTGTTACAGTTCCAGCGCCAGCGCTCGGTCAACTTATGTGTAGCAGGGTCAACATCGTATGCTATCATCTTGTGGCGTGTGTAGATACCGCGCGCAAGGAAGATGCTTGGCTTGCGGCCATCAAGATAAGGAGCACCGAAGAAATATTTTGATGAGCGGTGGCCATAGCCGTCGCCCCACTGTGACTCCTGATTGCCCTCACCCTGCTCAAGGCGCACCAGCGGATAGTCCATCACAACGTATGGCTTACCTGTCTCTCCGTTCATGTAGAGCAGGAACTCGGCACCATCATGCACAAACCACTGTCCGCTGCCTTCAGCTGGGCGATAGTTCTTGCTTGGGTCGCCAATGGTCTGAGTGGGTCCGTCTGCCAT